>NZ_CAWNZA010000044.1:0-255 GCF_963878885.1 Pseudomonas sp. R9.37
CGCTGGCCGAACGCAGGCTTGAATCCGTGGGTAACCCGGCAGGACGCCGGGTTAGCCGTGTTGGGCCATGGATGGCCCGTCACGGCGGCCCACGGATTCAAGCCGGAGTGAGGGCATGCCGAGCCTAAGCGAGGCACCGAGTGGTGGGGCAAAGACCTTTTGGTTACTTTTGGCTGGGCCGGCATTCCGGGCGTTTGCCAAAAGTGACCCGCTGTAAGAGCGGAACCCTAAGTGGCCGTTACCGCAGCAACGGAT
>NZ_CAWNZA010000045.1:0-239 GCF_963878885.1 Pseudomonas sp. R9.37
CACACCCTCATCGCGGGCAAGCCCGCTCCCACATTGATCTTTTGCTGGCGCAAAACCACCGCCTGAACACGGTAAAAAGTGTGGGAGCTGGCTTGCCTGCGATAACGGTAGACCAGTGCCCAACAGCTTGACTGACACACCCTCATCGCGGGCAAGCCCGCTCCCACATTGATCTTTTGCTGGCGCAAAACCACCGCCTGAACACGGTAAAAAGTGTGGGAGCTGGCTTGCCTGCGATA
>NZ_CAWNZA010000046.1:0-445242 GCF_963878885.1 Pseudomonas sp. R9.37
CCTGCTCAACCGTCAGCCGGCCCTTGTCGTCGTAGGATTTGAAGTGCTCAGCGCCATCCGGATCAACCCGCTGCACCAGCCGCGCGCGCTGGTCATGGACATACACTTCCTGACTGCCATCAGCGTTATGAACCGTGACCCTGCCGCCGTCCTCCCACGCATACCGCGTATCCATCTGCGAAAAACTGGCCCAGTGCCGAACACAGCGCGCCGCCTTGCCAGCCCGTTCCCATTCCCAAAAGAAACTCGCCCCACCGGCCAACTGCCGCTCAAGAATGACGTGCTGATCGTCGTACCGATAAACCTCGCTTTCGCCTACTGCATTGGTCGCCGAAACCAGTCGGCCAGCATCGTCATAGGCGTAGGAAACGACGTTCTGTTCCGTCACCCAGACGTAGGGTTCACGCCCTTTAGCGCGATGGACCTGATAGTCCACGGCAACAATGCGGCCCAGTTCGTAGCGTAAAAACAACGACCGGCCGACACCGTTATCCAGCCGCTCAATGCGCCCCAAACGATCACGAATAACCCGCAGCCGGTTGTCATACGCATCGCTGATCGCTGTCAGCACACCGTCGCGAAAGTGATAAAAGCGTGATGCCTGAGCCAGCACCAGCTCATCGGGCAAATCGCCCAAGTAGATCGCCGCTTCGGCCAAGCTGTTGGTAATCGCGGGACGAGCCGCAGTCGGCAAGGGCAGGGCAGTCGAGCGATTCTCATGATCCGTCCAAACCACCGAATCACCGCCCACCACCAACCGCTGCGCCAGCGAATGACTCCAGCCAAACCCCAACCCGCAATCCACATCCACCGCACTGGTGCGGTACAACCGCGTCCACTCAAACGGCAAAATCCCGTCCAGCGCGCCATCGGTAAGGGTCAGCAATTCTTCCCCGGTGACCATCGACACCGGGCAGCCATTGGTGGCGGTTTTATCCGCAGGCGCCGCCGCATCTCCTTGGGGATTCTTCGCAGCGACAGGCACATCATCGATACGCTCTTTCTGCTTCAGCACCGCGTTATGCCGTGCCCGCCAGCGCATCTGCATCGTGCCTTGCTTCAGCCCACCGACCACCCCGCGAACTGCCACGGCCTTGTAGCGATTCACCGCCTGCATGAACTTGGTCAGAATCCCAAGCAGGCCGCGCACAAAGCCAATCGCGGCATCAAGAATCCGTGCGCCATACTTGACCAACCGTAAGCTCAGGTACGCCACACCCGCCGCCGGCAGCGCGATCATCAACACCGCGCCAATCACCAGGTCGATCAACAACGACACCACAAACCCCGCCGCCGCCTCGGCCATCTCGCCGCGTGGCAACGCGTCCAGCCACAGCATCGCCGTGCGTACCATCAGGTATAGCGCCGCCTCGTCACTGGCCAGTAACATGGCTTTTTCCATGACCTGCGGCGCGTCGGTCGCCAACTGCGCCAACTTGGCAGCCTCGGTGCCGAGTTGCTCGACGTACTTCAACGGGTCTTCAAGAATTGCCTGTACCAGCTTGATGCTGTCCCACACGTCGCGGATCGCCGCCCAACTGCCCGCCAGCACACCACTGCCAATCGCGCTGGCGGTCGATTGTTGCCAAAAGGGTTTGAAGCCGTTCCATTGCTCGCGCAGCCATTGCTCCAGGTCGGCTGTCAGCCCGGCGTAGGAGGCAAACAACGCGTCTACCTGCTGCGCGGAAACGCCGCCTTGTACCCGCACCTGATAGCGCCCACCGGCCACGCAGGTGTGGGAACCTTTGCCCTGTTCATCCAGCATGACCACCGTAGAACTGCCGTCCTCCAAGCGAATAACCTCAACCGGGATTTCGCCGATCGGCACGTCGTACACCGACTCGAACTTGCTCTCGATCTTCAGCTCGCCACCCGCCGGGCAGCGCGTAACCGTGGAAAGATCCGCATCGGAAATACTGAAAGACCCTTGCGAGTCGCCCACCCGCAACACCCGGTCCATCCCCAGCAACGACGGCATGTCCGCTGCATGGCTGACCGCATCCAGCGCCCGCGCATACCAGGCGCCCATCTGCTGGCGATACTCCGCCAGGCTCTGATGGAAGCCATTGAGCTCATGTTCGATAAAGGCAATGTGGGCGGCGTGGGTCATCCGTGACGTCTCGGCGAAATGGCAAGGCGTCGAAGCATGCCGCAGGAAAAAGCGCCTGGATGAACGGCTGGAAAAATCAGAAAGGGACGACTTTAAGCAGGCAAAAACCGCCAAGAACTAGCCCGAAGGCCTACACAAAAAAGCGATCAAGCTCATTGCGTAAAGCGTCAGCAAATAAAAACCACTCTCATCCTTGCCCGATTTTCCGACATGGCCGTCATGGTTAATAGAACCTCTATTACGCAGGATTTCCCATGTCGCGCCTTGCTCGTCCCTTGCATCCACTGGCCCTGTCAGTGGCGTTTGCCTTTGCCGCCGTGCCATTGCTGAGCGTCCAGTCCTCGTTCGCAGAAGAAAGCAGCAGCGCGTTGCGCCGTTTCTCGATTCCCGCCGGCGACCTCAGCCAGGCCCTCAATAGCCTGGCCGAGCAGGCCGGCCTGGTACTGGCATTCGATGCAAGTTTGACCCGCGGCAAGCACAGCAATGGCTTGAGCGGGCAGTACGACACCGACGTGGCCCTGACCCAGTTGCTCGCCGGCAGCGGCTTGCAGGCGCTGAAGATCTCTGCCGACCGCTACCGCCTGGAAGCCATCCCGGATAACGGCGGCGCCATGGAGTTGCAGGCCACCACGATCAGCGGCGGCTACCAGAGCGAAAGCCCCACTGGGCCAGTCGCCGGTTATGTCGCTACCCGCAGCCTGTCGGGCACCAAGACTGACACCGCGCTGATCGAAACCCCGCAATCGATCTCTGTGGTCACCAAGGACCAGATGCGCGCGCAGAACGCCGAAAGCCTCAACCAGATCCTGCGCTACAGCGCCGCCGTGGTGCCGGAAACCCGAGGTGCCACGGCCTCGCGTCTCGACCAGTTGACCATCCGCGGCTTTGCGCCGGCCACCTACCTCGATGGCTTGCGCATGCCATCGAGCCGTGATGCCCTGCCGCAAAAAGATGCCTTTGACCTGGAACGCGTCGAAGTGCTGCGCGGCCCGGCGTCGGTGCTGTACGGGCAGGGCACGCCGAGCGGGGTGATCAACATGGTCACCAAGCGTCCGTTGGATACGCCGTTTCATGAAGTCGGCGTCGAGTACGGCACCTTCAACAAGAAGCGCACCACCTTCGACCTCAGCGGCCCGCTGGATGATCAGGGGGTGTATTCCTACCGCGTAGCGGGGTTGTTCGATGATGCCGATGGCCAGGTCGAACACACCGAAACCCGTCGCCAGTCGCTGTCCAGCGCCTTCACCTGGCGCCCGGACGAGGACACCTCGCTGACCTTGCTCGGGCATTTCCAGAAGGACCCCAAAGGCGCGTCCTACGGCTCTGTGCCCGCCTGGGGTTCGGTGTTGCGCAGCCCCACCGGGCGCAAGATCGACGTGGATTTCTACGACGGCGAAAAGAACTTCGAGAAGAGCGACCGCGAGTATTACTCCGTCGGCTACGCCTTCGAGCATCACTTCAATGATGTCTGGACCGTGCGCCAGAACGCGCGTTACCTGCGCGCGGAAGGCATCTACCGAAGCATTTACAACAGCAACCTGCAGGCCGATTACCGCACATCCACGCGGTCGACCATCGCCACCGATGTCGACATGGACGCCTACACCCTCGACAACCAAGCGCAAGCCAAATTCGACACCGGGCCGTTACAGCACACGCTGTTGATGGGCCTCGACTACCAGAACACCCGCACCGACACCAAGGCCGGTTACGGCAAGGGGCCGAACCTCGACATCTTCGACCCCGTCTACGGCGCGCCTGTGGTCACGCCGGCCTTCACCACCGATGCAACCTCTCGCAGCGAGCAAACCGGGGCGTACCTGCAGGAGCAAATGAAGTGGGACAAATGGGTGCTGTTGCTCGGTGGTCGTTATGACTGGGCCAGCACCGACAGCACCACCAAAACCATCAGCTCCGGCGCCAAGAGCAAGTCGTCCCTGGACAGCAAGGCGTTTACCGGCCGTGTCGGGGTGGTCTATCTGTTCGACAACGGCCTGGCGCCGTATGCCAGCTATGCGGAGTCGTTCAACCCGCAATCGGGCACCGGTTATGGCGGGTCGGTGTTCAAGCCGACCGAAGGCAAGCAGTATGAAATCGGCATCAAGTACCAGCCGCCGGGCAGCAACAGCTTTATCACCGCAGCGATTTTCGACCTGCGCCAGAGCAACGTGCCGACCCTGGACCCGGACCCGAGCCATCTGTGTGGCAACGGCCGTTGCAGCGTCCAGGACGGCGAGCAGCAGTCACGTGGCTTTGAACTGGAAGGCAAGGCCAGCCTCAACGATAACCTCGACATCACTGCGGCCTACGCCTACCTGGACAACCGCGCGAGCAAGTCCAACAGCACCGTGCAGTACGCGCCGCTCACTGATAAAGGCATAGGTCCGGCGATTCCGGTTGAGGGCACCACCACCTACGGTGTACCGCGCCACACCGCCTCGGCGTGGGCCGACTACACCTTCCACGACGGCCAGCTCAAGGGCTTCGGCGTCGGCGCGGGGGCGCGCTATGTCGGCTCGTCCTGGGGCGATACCGCCAACACCCTGAAAGTGCCGGGCTACACCTTGGTTGATGCGGCGGTGCACTACGACATCCCGAACATCGCCAACCCCATGGACAACCTGCGCCTGGCGCTGAACGCAACTAACCTGGCGAACAAGGAATACGTGGCGTCCTGTTATTCCTATTCGTGGTGCTGGTATGGCTCGCAGCGTACGGTGCAGGCGAGTGCGACCTATCAATGGTGAACGGCAGATAAGGCAATTTAATGGCCCCTTTGTAACAAAATTCTCGCCAGAATCACTTTTATTTTCAGGTGGTTAGGTGAGGAAGCAAATGCGCACTGTTGGAATCATGCTGATCGCCTGCTCGTTGGCGGGCGGCGCAGCTGCCGTGCAGGCACGGGAGCTGCGCGAGGGTGACAAGTACATGTGCAGTTGGGGTGCCGGCACTGCCGCCAGGGCCCAGGAACTCAAACTGTCGGGCGTGTCGCTGTATGCCGCACGGCAAAAAATCCAGACCATCACGTTCAGCAAGTCATGGATGCGCATGATGGCCATGGGCATCACCGAGCAGACCTACGACAGCCGTTCCCGGCTCAAGCCTGAGGCGATTCGTCAGAGCTTTTATCAGGATTGCCTGCGCTATAAGGTGGCGCGTAAATAACCCGTTAACCTGCACCGGCCAGTGCAAAATCTGCGTCAGCCTGTCCAACTTTGCCCTGGCACGCCTCGTCATACTGGCGCCAGGCAAACCAAGAGGCGCAGGCCATGACTGATTATGTAATTACTCCTGAACCCACCCCATCCCTGGCCATCCACGGCAGCGCGGCACGTTTTCCGCTGCGCCGCGTGTTCTGCGTGGGCCGCAACTACAGCGAACATGCCCGCGAGATGGGGCATGATCCGGATCGCGAGCCGCCGTTCTTCTTCATGAAACCGGCTGACGCGGTGGTGCCGGCCGAGGGCGTGATTGCCTATCCGCCGCTGACCGCCGATCTTCACCATGAAGTGGAGCTGGTGGTGGCCATCGCAAAGGGCGGGGTAAACATCACTCCCGAGGATGCGTTTTCCCACATCTGGGGTTACGGCGTCGGCATCGATCTGACCCGCCGCGACCTCCAGGCCCAGGCGAAAAAGCTCTCACGCCCGTGGGAATGGGCCAAGGCCTTTGATGAGTCGGCGCCCAGCACCGCGTTGCAGCCCGTGAGTGCGGTGGGGCACCCGTCTACCGGCAAAATCTGGCTGAAGGTCAATGGCGAACAGCGCCAGGTAGGCGACCTGGCCGACTTGATCTGGTCGGTCAGTGAAGTGATCAGCGATGCCTCGCAATCCGTCGCACTCAAGGCCGGTGACCTGATCTTTACCGGTACTCCTGCCGGCGTTGGCGCGCTGCAGCCGGGCGATGTGGTTACTGCCGGCATCGACGGCGTTGGCGAGCTGAGCTTCACCCTCAGCCAGGGTTGAGGCTACAGTGGTGCCCAGGCCACCCGAGATTTCGTTATGCCAGGCACCCGCGTCACCACTTATGGCATGGAACAACGCAGCGACCGTCCCGACTTTTATATCCGCGACAAGCGCGGGCGGGCGGCGCTGACCAGCCCGCATCGGCATGAATATTTCCAGATCCAGATCAACCTGGGCGGCGACACCGTGCAGCATATCGGCGGCGCGGTGCGGCCGTTTCCGCACAAGGCGCTGGCGTTTATCCTGCCCCATCGCCTGCATGTGATTCCCCACCCCGAAGACGGCGAGTTCATGCTGATCAACTTCAGCCAGGCGTTTTTTCTGCCGCAGCTGACCTGCGACCCGCTGGACCTGGAGGACATTCCCATCGGCCAAGCCCCGGAGTTGTCGCCGTTTCGTTTTCAGGAGCACTTGGATTTCATCCTCAACGACGCGGCCTTCGACGACGTGAAATCCTGGCTGGCGCACATGCGCACCCTGGACGCCCAGCGCACCTTCGGCGCCCGTGAGCGGTTGAAAGGCTATCTCTTCCAACTGATCGGTCTGGTCTGCGAGCAGTACGCCGAACCGCTGCAGGCATTTGCCGCCAATAACGCGACCCGGCGCGGGCGCAAGGACGCCCTGGCGCGGGTGCAGGGCTACATTCGCGAGCATCTGCACGAGCCAACCCTCAACCTGACTGAGGCTGCGGCCGCTGCCTTCCTCTCGCCCAACTACCTTACGCATTTGTTGCGCAAGGAAACCGGCAAACCCTTTTCCCAACTGGTGCTTGATCGCCGCATGCAATTGGCGCGCACCTTGTTGCTCAACAGCGCGCAAATGATCGGCGTGATCGCCCAGCGCTGCGGGTTTACCGATGAGGCGTACTTTTCGCGCTGCTTTCGCAAGGCGCATGGCATGGCGCCGGGGCAGTATCGCCGCCAGCAGCAGGCGAATGCGGTGTAGATAAAGCGCGTGCATGTCGGTGGGGCTCGACAGCGCTCACATACACCTGCAGGCTGGCTTTTTACAAATCCACGACAATGCTTATGTTTCTATGTGCATACAATTGCGCCCTTCAACAGGAGGCCCGTATGCAAATGCTGATACGCGTGGCGACGCCGGACGATATCGACACGCTCTTCGCTATTCGCACCTCGGTGGTGCAAAACCATTTGAGCCGCGAACAGATGACCGCGCTGGGGATTACCCCGCAGGTGCTGGCAGACAGCATTCGTGAAGCGCCCTGTGTGTGGATCGCCGAGGTTGAGGGCCGGCCTGTCGCCTTTTCCATGGTCGACCGGGCCGCAGGCGAGGTGTTTGCGATGTTTGTACAGCCTGGCTACGAAGGCCTGGGCTTGGGCCGCCGCTTGATGGCGGTGGCTGAAGCGGCACTGTTTGAACAGCATGAACGGTTGTTTTTGATCACCGATGGCCGCGATGAAATCCGTGCCAACGGGTTTTACCAGCGGTTGGGCTGGTCGATGGTCGCTCGGGTCGAGGGCGACGACGTCCGGTACGAGAAGAGCAGGGTGCCTTAGTGTCATGAACCCGACAGAACCCCCAGCGTCCTACGGCTTTCGCTACTTTGCGATCGGGGTTCTGTGCGTCGCGGTATTACTGGGTGGCTATTTCATGTGGCTCAATGCCCAGGTCGACCGGGCGCGCGTCGAGGCGGCCGAGCGGTTGGCACTTTGCAGGCAGGTAGAGCGTGTCGCCAGTGCGGCGTCGTCCAACAGCCTGGAACTTCGCGATACATGCCGGCAATTAAACGGGCAATCATCCAACAGTGCTGCACCTCTATGATTCATAACCCTTTTTAATATAAGGAAATAGAGGCGTAACTTGCACCAAAAAGTGGCATTTATAATCCCGTCCTCCTTAAAAAATGTGTGGTTATTGAATGACTTACGGCGTTTTCAATCCGACGAAAGGATTAAAATCGTCTTGTTACAGGTTTTTACAATCGGTACTATAGCCGGGCGTTCACCTCCCACGGTTTATGCACTTTTAAATCCCAAGTTTCCATCAGCTACTTGGGATTTTTTTTGCCCGGAATTTGACTGCGGCGTCAAAGTTCACCGTCGGCAAACTCTGCCCGCATACGCCCGTTATGTTTGGCCTTGTACAGCAACTTATCGACGGACTCGACAAACTCGAGCAGGTTGCTGTTGGGCGTCACCAGATGCGTGCCAACGCCCAGGCTCAGGGTCAGCAGTTTGGAAACCGCTGAAAAGCCATGTTCGATCTGTTGTTGGCAGATCAGGTGCAGGCAGCGTCGCGCCACTTGCCTGGCCGACGCCGCGTCAGTCTCTGGCAGCAGCCACACAAACTCCTCGCCGCCGATCCGCGCAATGAAATCCCGTGGACGGTTAGCCGCCAGCGATAAGGTGCGCGCTACCTGGCGCAAGGCTTCGTCGCCTTTGATGTGGCCGTAGTGGTCGTTGTACTGCTTGAAAAAATCGATATCGAGGATGATCAACGACAGCGGCAACTGGCTGCGCTGGGCGCTTGCCCATTCGCGTTCCAGCACGGTGTCGAACATGCGGCGGTTGGCAATGCCGGTGAGGCCGTCCTGGAAGGAATATTCCTCCAGTTGTTTTTGCAGGCGAATCAAGTGTTCTTCGGTCTTCTTGCGCTCGCTGATATCGAACATGAAGCCGATCAACGCTTCGACTTCATCGCCCTTGCGCACCACATGCACCACATCGCGAATCCACACGTAGTCACCGTTTACCGTCAGCGCGCGGTAATCGGCCTCGTGGTCAACGCCGGCGCGCGATTGCGATACGCAAAAGTTCACCACGTACTCACGGTCATCCGGGTGCATGCGCTCGACCCAGTCGTCCACGCTGACCCAGCTTTGCGGGGTCCAGCCCAGCAACGCTTCGATCTGCGGACCGATGTAAGTGAACGTCATGGTCTGCCAATCGATGCGCCAGGGAATGGCCTTGGTCGACTCCAGCAGCGTTTTGTATACATCACTGTCGGGCAGTCTTGGGGGATCGATGCTCATGGCGGGCTGCTCTGGATGATGGCAAAGAGCCAAGAGCGTCTTGTGAACGCCGTGTAGAGTCAAGCGCTTGCCCAGGCAGCGGACGAGAGGTCGCGTGCTGGGTTTTTGGCGCCAGGGCGCCAGCGTCCACAAGGCAAAATGCGGCTCAGGTATCACTTTTGAATTAATTGTTCAGTGCTCGGCAAAAGCTTATCTATGCTGGATGCAACACACCTACAGGGTAGAACCCAAGGACGGGGGCTTGTCATGATGTCGATCATCGAACTCAACCGCATCATGGCCTCGGGCTTCCTGCCGCTTGTGTGTGAGTGCAGCCTCAACAGCGACGGCTCGCTGCGCATCAGCGTATTTGAACCGGCGTCCGGGCGTGTCGACCTGTTGCTGACCCGGGTGTCGCCCCAAGGTCTGGACAGCGTCCGTTCCATCGCAAACCTGATTGGCGAACTGCGCACCGAGATCAAGGCCGGGCGCCGTGGCTTTGCGGCAGTCGGTTAGCTATTCACGGTGCTGCCGGGCGTGGACACAGCGCCGTAGTAGCGCCAGCAGCAATGCCGGTGTTCCGGCAGGATGACACAGCCGCTGAGGCTGGCGATCAGCAGGGCGGCGACAAGCAGAGTCAGGCGACGAGACATGGTTATTTCCTCAAGGTGTGCATTGCGTTACACCTTGAACGCCGCCACTTGCGCAAATCCGTCGCCACGCTTTCAAACATTTCATCAAGCGCCGCCATCCCCTGAGTAATACTCGCCTTAACCAGCGTCGAGAAAAATTTTGTCGTTATCGCGACGGATTTTTCCTACCCCGCCGTTCAACCCATCAGCAGCGAACATTTTCGTCCGCCGTATGAAGGAGTTGCCATGAATCCACTGGCCAAATTGCGCTACGCCTTGCTGGTTCCGTTGGCGTTTGCCGCGCTTGTCAGCACCCCGACCTTTGCCCAAACCGAAGTGATCATCCGCCAGGCGCCACCGGCGGAACGTGTTGAAGTGATTCCCGCCGAACGCCCAGGCTTTGTCTGGGACCGTGGCCACTGGCAATGGATGCACGGCGCGTATGCCTGGGTGCCGGGCCACTGGCAGGAGGTGGTGCGCAATGCCCGTTGGGAACCTGGGCACTGGGAATCCCGTGGCCCGAACTGGTACTGGCGCGAAGGCCACTGGATCCGCTGAACCCTGAACCTTAGCCAGTGCATTGAGAACTGCCCGATTGAAAGACACTGATCCGGACGTTGAGCTACTGGCGCGTATCAGCAACAACGAGCCTGCTGCCGTCAACGAAATGGTGACGCGCAAGCTTCCGCGTTTGCTCGCGCTCGCCAGTCGGATCCTCGGGGATGCCGACGAGGCCAAGGACGTGGCCCAGGAAAGTTTCCTGCGCATCTGGCGCCAGGCGGCCAACTGGCGGCCTGGCGAAGCGCGTTTCGACACCTGGCTGCACCGCGTGGCACTCAACCTGTGCCACGACCGGTTGCGCCGGCGCAAGGAGCGCCCGTTGAATGAGGACGAGGTGCTGGAACTGGCGGACAGCGCGCCGGCCCTTGATGAACAGTTGGAAACGGCCGACCGCAGCGCAAGGATGGCCGCCGCCTTGGCGACCTTGCCCGAGCGGCAGCGCGAAGCCATCGTGTTGCAGTACTACCAGGAGCTGTCGAATATCGACGCCGCGGCCCTGATGAACATCAGCGTCGAGGCACTGGAGAGCCTGCTGTCGCGGGCCCGACGCCAGTTGCGCAGTCAACTTGCCGACACACCCGGGCTCGCCCGCCCAGGAAGGGGAAAACATGACACCTGAACGATTTGCGCACCTGGCTGACGCCTACGGGGCCAGCCTGCACCGCTGGCCTCTGGCTGAGCAGGCGCCCGCCCAGGCGCTGCTCGACAGCGGCAATGTCCACGCCCGCGAGGCATTGCGTGAGGCCAGCTGGCTGGATGGGCAGTTGGACAGCCATCAGTTGGCATTCGCAGACCCGGCGCTGGCGCGCCAGATCCGTGAGTCTGCACCGCGACGGGCGTCGTTCTGGTCGCGTTACGCCCACTGGCTGTCGCCGGCAGGCCTGGTGGGCGCGGGCATTGCCGGCATCGCCGCCGGGGTGCTGGTGGCCTCGCTGAGCGTGCCGTTGCCGATGCTGTCATCCGACGTGCTGCCCAGCGTCTTCGATCAGGGCGATGCCGACGTCGTCTTCACCGTCAACGCCGAGGAAACCGAGCAATGACCCCAAAATCCCTTAAACCGTGGTTGCTTGTCTCGGTGCTGCTCAACGTGTTTTTGATCGGCGGCGTGGGTGGCGGCCTCTACCACTGGATGGCCACGCCCCGGCCTGCCGAAGCGGTGGTCAACCAGCACGGTTTGCGCCAGGCGATGATCAAATTGCCGCCAGAGCGGCGCAAGGAATTGCGCCAGTTACTGCGCCAGAACCGTGCCGACAGCCAACCGCTGATCATGGCCGGTCGCGAAGCGCGGCTGGGCGTGATCAAACAGCTGGAAGCGCCGACCCTTGATCGCGAAGTGCTGGTGACGGAGCTGGCCAAGGCGCGCGAGGCCGACGCCGCGCTGCGGGCCCTGGTGGACACGACACTGGCGCAGTTCGCGAGCAATCTGCCCCAGGATGAACGGCAGAAACTGGTGGAGGCGTTGTACCAGCGCGGGCAGGCCAAAAGCCGCGAGAAACTTCCCCAGGTCGCGGGGAATAAACCGCGCTCTTGAGCTGTTATGCACTCACGATCACCCTCGAGAGTTGCATATGCCGGCTGCTAAAAAGAAACAAGCCTTTGGATTTTCCTGTGGGGCGGCCTCCTTGCTGTGCGCCGCCGTGGAACTGGGCGGCACCTTGCCCGCAGGCCTGACGGCGACTGACGCCCTGCGCACCAACATGTGTGAAGTCGAGCTGTACAAGATCACCTCCGGCGCCATTACGGGCGGAGTGGTCAAGCCTTTCGACCCGACCAAGGCGGGTTACTCTTACCCGCATAACGTGGCATTGGCGGCGCGTTCGCTGGGGTTGAATGTGACGATCTACATGGATGGGTTTCTGGCCACGGCGCTGTCGGTGCTCTACCCGCAGTGCGAGGAGCAATGCATCAAGGCCGGGTTCCCGGTGATTCATGGCAAACCTCCGGCGCTGGCGGCGAACCGGCGTGCGTTGATCGTGGTGACGACGTTTTTGATTGGCCTGCACTATGTGATGGAGCGGCCGGGCGGTGGGTACATGGACCCGAATGATGGTGAGGATTTTGCCGACTTCAAGGCCATGAATGGGGTGTCCAAGGCGTATGGGCACACCGGGATTACCTTGGTGTTGGAGCGGGAAGTGGTGGTTTAGCGTTCACGTTCCTGTGCAGATCCAGTGGGGGAGCCGTCGAGCTTTAGCGAGGCCGCGAAGGCGCCAGTGCGGGCACTACAGCCCGAGTGTCGGTCACCTTTTTGGGGCCGAGTCTCCATCAAAAGCAAAGCACCGCGCCCTGATGGGTTACAACAAAAGCGCTTCTTCGCTGTGCGGCGGCGGGTTGCAAGTTACCTGACGGTAGGGAAACCCAATGTGGGAGCGGGCTTGCCCGCGAAGCCGGTGGGTCGGGTACGAATTCATTGACTGACATGCCGCCTTCGCGAGCAAGCCCGCTCCCACAGTTTTCACCGCGCAAGGCTCTTAGGCTAACTGGCCCATCTTTCGAAGATGCCCTATTCGGCGACTCTCGCGCGGTTTCGGTAGCGCATGCGGCCGCTGCCGCGTTCGTCAAATCCTTTGTCGAACGGCAGAAAGCGAATGGCGTGGTGAGCGTGCAGAGCGCGGAATTACAAGCGGCGTAGGAAGGATTTGACGATGTGGCGGGTGGCGTCGGTGGTGTCCAGTTCGTCCAGGGCGGCATAGGCGTGCCAGCGGCAATCGACGATCTCGTTGCAAGGTCGTGCCTCGGCAATATTCACCACCGAGGCTTCGAACACGTGGTGCACGGTGTCGCGGGCCTTCACTTCCTGCAAGTACAGCAAGCCGTCCACGTTCAATCCGGTTTCTTCTTCCAACTCTCGTTCGGCCGCGCCGACCGGGCGCTCGTCGCGCTCGACCTTGCCGCCGGGCAATGCCCATTTCGATCTGGCCTTGCGCACGAAGAGGATATGCCCCTCGTGTTCACAAATGACCGTGGCCCTTATTTTCATCGTGTGTGCCCCCGCAGCGGGATGAATGTCATAAAAGTGTAATGCAATTGTCATGCTAAGTGCTTATGGCGCGCACGGGTGGGGATGTGGATACTGACCGATTGATGAAAACGGACGAGGAGAACAGATGACTACCGTACGTTGGGGCATGATCGGTTGTGGCAGTGTCACTGAATTGAAGAGTGGACCCGCTTTCTACAAAGCGCCAGGTTCGGCACTGGTGGCCGTGATGGGGCGTCGCGAGGAGGCGGTGCGCGATTATGCGGCACGCCACGGCATTGCGCGCTTCTATACCGACGCTCAGGCACTGATCGACGACCCTGAAGTGGACGCGGTGTACATCGCTACACCGCCTGACAGCCACCTTGAATACAGCCTGATGGTGGCGGCCGCCGGCAAACATTGCTGTGTCGAGAAACCCATGGCCCTCAACGCCGAGCAAAGCGCGTTGATGCAGCGCACCTTCGAACGCGCCGGGTTGCACTTGTTTGTTTCGTACTACCGCCGCTCGCTACCGCGCTTTGAGCAGGTGCGTGACTGGCTGCGAGACGGGCGCATCGGTGAATTGCGCCAAGTGATCTGGACCTTGAGCAAACCACTGGCCGCCGCGGACGCCAGTGCCGCCAATTGGCGTACCGACCCGGCTGTTGCCGGTGGCGGCTACTTTGCCGACCTCGCCAGCCACGGGTTTGATTTGTTTCAGTTTCTGGCCGGCGATATCGTCGAAGTCACCGGGTTTACCGCCCGACAAGCCGGGGAATATGCCGCCGAAGATGCGGTGACGGCCTGCTGGACCTTCGGTTCCGGCGCGCTGGGCATGGGCTGCTGGAACTTCGTTGCGGACCGCCGCGAAGACCGCGTCGAGCTGATCGGCAGCCGCGGCCGCATCACCTTTGCCGTGTTCGAAGACCAGCCATTGCGCCTTGAAGGCGAAGTCGACGAAGTGCTCGAAGTACCTTGCCATGCGCATATCCAGTGGCACCATGTGCTGGCGATGAACGCCCACATTCGTGGCGAGGCCGAGCATCCTTCGCTGGCGATCGAGGCGTTGAAGACCGATCGGGTTCTGGACAAGGTACTGCAGCGCAATCCCAACCGCCCCGAGTAACCGTCCTGCGGTGCGCGGCGCCTATGTTTTCAAGGAACAGATGGATGAACTACAAGACAGCCTGGATAGCGCTGTGGCTGGTGCTGGCCAGCATGGTGGCGCAAGCGGCGCCACGCGAGCAGAGGCCCGCGGGAGATTTTGATTTTTACCTGCTGTCACTGTCGTGGTCGCCGACGTTTTGCCTCACGCACCCGGACAACCAACAATGCTCCGGCAAGGGCTATGGGTTTGTCTTGCATGGGCTATGGCCGCAATACGCCAAAGGCGGGTGGCCGGCATCGTGTGATCCGCAATCGCGGTTGTCGGCGCAGGAACTGGCCAAGGGCGCTTTGATATTCCCCACGCGCACGCTGCTTAAACATGAATGGTCCAAGCACGGCACGTGCAGCGGTCTGGATGCGTCGCGCTATCTGGACGCGACGGATGCGGCGCTGGCGACAGTGCAGATTCCGCCGCAGTTGCAGCCGTTCAATGTGCCCAACTACCTGGAAGCGCGCGACATCGAACACCTGTTTCGCCAGAGCAACCCGGCCATGGGCGACCATGGCATGGCTGTGATCTGCAAGGGCAAGGTGTTGTCCGAAGTGCGCGTGTGCCTGACCAAGGAATTGCGCTTTGCCGGTTGCCCCGCAAGCGTCAAGACTCAGTGCCGCAGCGGCGATATTCGGGTCCCGGTGCAGCGCTGATCAGGCGCCCGAGTGCATCGAAATGGCCGCAGGCGTGGTACTCGCGCCCCGGCGCGGTCCGCCAGGTAACGCGCCGGTGGCTGGCCCACGGCTTTGCGGAACATGGTGATAAAACCGCTGGCGTTTTCATAGCCCAGGTCCAGCGCCACGCGCTGCACGCTTTCACCCTTGGCCAGGCGTTGCAGGGACAGGATCACATGCAACTGCCTGCGCCAGCGACCGAAGCTCAGGCCCAGCTCCTCCAACAGCAAGCGCGTCATGCTGCGCTCGCTCATGCCGATGCGCACGGCCCATTGGCTGAGGGTGGCCTTGTCGCTGGGGTCGGCCAGCAAACTCTCCGCCAGGCGTCGCAGCCTCGGGTCCTGGGGCATGGGCAAATGCAGGGCTTCGACCGGTGCCTGGGCCAGTTCATCGAGCAGCGTGTTGATCAAACGTCCCTGGGCGCCGTCTTCGTCATACAGCTGCGGGAAACTCACCGCCTTGCCGATCAACTCATGCAACAGGCCCGACACAGCCAGGGTGCAGCATTGCGCGGGCAGGGCGCCGCTGACGTCGGGGTCGATCAACAGGCAATACACCTCGGCCTCACCTGAACCCCTCGCGGCGTGCGGCAGGCCGCCGGGAATCCACAGCGCGCACTGGGGCGGCACGATCCAGATACCGGCCTCGATCTGACAGTGAATCACCCCGCGCAGGGTGTACATCAGTTGGCCTTTGCGATGTGAATGCGGCGTGTGCTCCCAGCGTTCGCTGGTGCTGCTGGCACTCACGGCCACCACCGCACGCGGGAATACGTCGGCATCCTTGGACATCGAGGAATGATGCAGATCGAGGCGGTGGTGCTTCATATCCGGTTCGCAGCTTGGCTGAATTGCGAAACAGTCTGGCTATTCTGTGCAATGCCGTCCAGTGGCGTGGTCACTATAGTGAGACCTACTCTCATTCAGGAGCTGTGCCATGCGACTCGACAGTACAACGTTCCCCGTGGTGAAAATCATCTTCGACGCGCCCAATGAAAGCGGCCCGGAAGATGCCTTTGTGGTCTTTGAAGGGTTGTTGGCCAGAGAGCAGGCCTTCTTGCTGCTGCACGAAAAGTCTGTGGACGAAAACGCCCACGAGCACTCTCACGAGGAGCGCAGGCAAGCCTCGATTTGGATGAAGAAAAACAAACAGGCGCTGCGCACCTTCGTCAAAGGCATGATCCAGATAGAACCCAGTGCCGCCCAACGCCTGGCCCTCAAGCCATTTGCCGCGATGTTCGGCAAAGCCTGGGGCTACCCACTGCTGGTCGTAGAGTCCAAGGACCAGGCATGGGCGCTGGCGCGGGATGTGCTGGATGAGCAGATATCCGACGTGGCGCACTTTTGAAGTGTGCTCATTGAAAACGGTGGGGGCGGCTTGCTCGCGAAGGCGGTGGGTCAGCTACACCTTCAGTGACTGACACTGCGCCTTCGCGAGCAAGCCCGCTCCCACATTATTCGGTGGCGCCCTTTGGTTCAGGCACACCGTTCGGCCTACGGTGCTGGATGAGCCAGTTTCAAACGTCGCGCACTTTCTGGGTGTACGCAGTCAAAACGGTGGGAGCTGGCTTGCCAGCGATAGCGGTGGGTCAGCAACATTGATGTCAGCTGACACGCCCTCATCGCAGGCAAGCCAGCTCCCACAGGGGTTAGGGGGCGTTCAGGAGCCCACGCAAACCGCTCGGCACGACGGTGATGAATGAGCCAGTCTCCAACGTCGCGCACTTTCGAGGTGTACGCAGTAAGAACTGTGGGAGCGGGCTTGCTCGCGAATGCGGCGGGTCAGCGACACACCCAGTGACTGACACTGCGCCTTCGCGAGCAAGCCCGCTCCCACATTATTCGGTGGCGCCCTTTGGTTCACGCACACCGTTCAGCCAACGGTGCTGGATGAACCCGTTTCCAACGTCGCGCACTTTCTAGGTGTACGCAGTAAAAACGGTGGGAGCTGGCTTGCCTGCGATAGCGGTGGGTCAGCGACACACCCGGTGACTGACACTGCGCCTTCGCGAGCAAGCTCGCTCCCACATTATTCGGTGGCGCCCTTTGGTTCACGCACACCGTTCAGCCAACGGTGCTGGATGAACCCGTTTCCAACGTCGCGCACTTTCTAGGTGTACGCAGTTAAAATTGTGGGAGCGGGCTTGCTCGCGAATGCGGCGGGTCAGCGACACACCCAGTGACTGACACTGCGCCTTCGCGAGCAAGCCCGCTCCTGGAGTGTTTTGGCGGCGCCCATCAATCCACACAAATCGCCCGGCCCAGCTTGCCTTTCTCCACCGTCGCCGAGCAGCCGAAGTGGCTGTTATCCACCTGGCACGTACCCGCTACAGGGCCGTTGCCCGATTGCGTGGTCACACTGGTCTGACACTCACCCTCGCACTGGCTCGAATCGGTGCAAGCCTTGCCCGCGTCCCTGTACGGCGTGATGCACTTCCAGCTCTGCAACTTGCCGACCTGCCTCATCGTGCCACCGCCCGCCAGGCAGGTGGATGCGGCGGAATCCTGCGCCGGCGCAGCGATGGGCGAGTGGGTCGAGCAGGCCGATACCAGTAACAGGGCGGCCAAACCAATCATCAATTTCATGCAAAAGTCCTCGTGGAGTAAGCGCAGCGGTGCAGTGTACGGGCTATTGGACTCCTTTGATTGACGAGCGATCCCTACCTGGAAGTTGACCCATGCACACCCTATGTAAACGCTGTGTCGCCCTGCTGGGCTTCACGTTCTCTACTGCGCCACCTGAGCGGCGCGTTTCAGGTATCCTGCGCGCCCCGCTTATCACTGATTCAAAGAAACAATGACCGGACAAGACATGCAGGCGCTGCTCGAGTCGATCCTCGACGAAGTTCGTCCACTGATCGGCCAGGGCAAAGTCGCCGACTACATCCCCGCACTGGCCGATGTGCCCGCCCATCAACTCGGTATCGCCGTGTACGGCAACGACGGCTCGGCCTACTGCGCCGGTGATGCCGACACGCTGTTCTCGGTGCAGAGCATTTCCAAGGTGTTCAGCCTGGTGCAGGCCATCGACCACGGCGGCGAAACCATCTGGGAACGCTTGGGCCACGAACCGTCGGGGCAACCGTTCAACTCCATGGTGCAGCTGGAATTCGAACGCGGCCGCCCGCGCAACCCGTTCATCAACGCCGGCGCGCTGGTGATCTGCGACATCAACCAGTCGCGCTTTGCCGTGCCGATCCTGTCGATGCGCGACTTCGTGCGGCGCCTGTCGGGCAACCCGCAGATCCTGGTCAACAGCGTCGTCGCCGACTCCGAAGCCCAACACGGTGCACGCAACGCGGCCATGGCCTACCTGATGAAAGCCTTCGGCAACTTCCACAACGACGTGGACGCAGTGCTGCACAGCTACTTCAATTACTGCGCGTTGCAAATGAGCTGCCTGGACCTGGCCAGGGCCTTCAGTTTCCTCGCCAACGAGGGCGTGAGTGCCCACAGCGGCGAGCAGATTTTGACTGCGCGTCAGACCAAGCAAGTCAACTCGATCATGGCCACCAGCGGGCTGTATGACGAGGCGGGCAATTTTGCCTATCGCGTGGGTTTACCGGGCAAGAGCGGGGTAGGTGGCGGGATTGTCGCGGTGGTGCCGGGCCAGTTCACCGTGTGCGTGTGGTCGCCGGAGTTGAATGCGGCGGGCAATTCGCTGGCCGGGATGAAGGCGTTGGAGTTGTTGAGCGAGCGGATTGGGTGGTCGGTGTTTTGATGGCCTGGGGATTCAGGGTTGATGCCCTGAAATCCCCTTGCTGGTTAGGCGTTGCGCGGCTTAACGAACCGATGCCTGTTTAGAGCTGCTGTATCCCATGCAACAACGCAGTCAGACATCGATTCGATGGAGCAGGTAGGAAAAAAGCACTTTGTCTTCAGTTAAAACTGAATGAAGCCCGTGGCCCTTCACATTCTTCAGGCGTTGCTCGACAATGCGCGCTCTGTTCCGGAGTAGTTCAGCGGTAGAACACTCGGCTCTGGACCGGGTGGGCGCTGGTTCGAATCCAGCCTCCGGACCCATCACATTACACTGCAATCTGGACATCGCTCCGGATCACATGGAGTGACTGGCATGCACGCAGGCTATGCAGTCTTCCAGCTGTCGAAAGCGCTGCTCGCGCACGATTTGAGTGGCGGCTCAATCGCGCGCTTTAACGCCCGCAGACGTATCTCACGCTGGCAACAGGTCATTGAGAACCTGCTACAAGGCGCAGTCGAGTATGGCTCGCGCACACCGATTGCGCAGATGCCCGCCTGGGTTACCCTGGAAGTCGTTACGGGCGGCTTTGCGACCGGCAATTTTTTGGCCGGTGGCGAGTTGACGGCGTACGAGCGTGAACTCGCCGCCTCTATTCCGGGTATTCGCCCAGGCTTTGAACGGCTCGATATCAATGCCTGGCATCTCACGGATGACGGCCTTGAGGCCCTGCATTCACGTTTAGCCCGCTGTGATTATGCGGTCGATGTGCCGGAAGAGGCCGCGTTATTGACAGTCGCCTGGCTAGTCGGGCAGCAGCGCACCGAGCAAGCGCGTGCGCTGATAGACGTGATTGGGCCGTTCTTTGACCGGCTGCGTTTCTTTCCGTCGATCTCTACGCAGCTGCCGGTTTCAGCCGCGCAGGTTCACATCGTGGACGCTGGCCAGATCAAGCAGTTGCTTACAACCTTGCCGCCTCAGGCTCAGATGGTTGTGCAGAAACAGACGATCGAAACGCGTTTGCCGCTTTATGATTCAGCTGTTTCGCATTTCCTCCTGACCTATGAGGCTGGTTGGCCGTGCCGTTATTACCCACGTCAGTGGCACGAGCAGGCAGCCGAGTTAGCGGCGCATTTCAACAGGCTCAGTATCGACAGGCGCTCTTCGAGTCGCGTGGAGGAACTGTTTTCTTTACTTGGGCAATGCTCGCGCGACTCGCAATCGCTCACTGGGCGTCAAGTCGGTCGCATACGGCAAATCGTCGATGATTTTGTGCGCAAGCATGGCGAGCCGGGTTCAGCCGCTCACCGTGCGTCGCGTGCGAATCAACGTAGTCAGGTGGCGGGGCCGGAGCATCACCTCATTGCCCGTATTGTGGCAAAGCGTCTTTCAACCTATCCCGAGCAAGGCGGTCTCGCGGATTTTGCTGAGTTGGGAGCGCCGATCACCGCTGAGGAGGCATCGGCGTTTGGGCAAGGCGAGGGCATTGCCATTCCTCCGGCGGTCCAGCGCCGCCTTCAGCGATGCCGGAGTGGGACGATCAGCGAATTGATCGAGCATGGGCTGATTACTTCAGGCGATACCGTTGCGCGGTTGCTGCCCGCGATGACCGCGCAACTGAGTAGCTACGGGCTGCGCGATGAAGCGCTAAGGATGGTATACGCCTCGACCTATCGCGCGTTCTGCCGGCGGCGGTCGTTATTACTGTTGAACCTTCAGCGTCAGGTTGGCCTCAGTGAGTTGCCTTGGGTTGCCGTCATTGAAGGCGACCGACAGTCCGGTGCTGCGGTGGCACAAGCGGCCCAACAGGCGCTGGTTGAGTCATCGGCGTTGACGCTTTCTGCCTTCCCCTACGCCATCTTGCCGAACAAGCTTCTCCAGGAGTTTTCAGCGCTGGCGGACACTGCGGCACTGGACCTGCCCTTTGTGGAGGAGGTCGCTGCCGATATCTTCATGGGTAAGTTTTCCGATAAGTTTGCCGATGCCGCCAGGCGAACAGGCCCGGTGCTGGCAGGCTCCCTTTATGCACGTTATTACGCCATTGATACCGATGAGCTGGCGAGCCTTGTTACCCGAGGGCGACGACGTGCGCGAGTGGCAAGCGATGCCTTCGCGAAGTTGTGCGCAAAGCGTGCAGGAGCTGAGCTGGACACGTGGCACCCGGCAACCAATGGCAGCATTCTTGAGCAACAGCAAATTTTAACCACGCAAAACCTCGCGTTACTGTTTGAAGAACTTGGGTTGAAGGTTTTGCTGCAGCCGAGACTGGGCAGTATGGTGCAGGCGTGTTTTGAGTGGATCTGCAAACGGCATCAGATGCGGATTGAGCACCATCATGCTCGGTTGATAATGCTCAAAAATACCGCTTATGCGTGGCGCCAGATGGTGTTCTACCTGACGATGCTTGATGATCCTGCGCGCACAGATGCCCTGGCGTCTGTCGAAGCGTACTTCGCCACTCAGCCGTTGGCTTTTCGAGGACGATTCCTGCCGCTCATGAGCGGTTTGCGCAAGGCTTTCGCCGGCGAAGTGTTGCCTCAGCAGGCTCCAGCGGAAGATGGCGCGAGAGTCTTTCTGGGATGGACAACCACGCAGCATTGGTTGCTACCGCCGCATGACTCCACTTCAAGCCGGGCGGTTGAGCAGTAGTGACGCTGAGGATTCAAGTGTGGGAGCTGGCTTGCCTGCGATTGCGGTCGCGCGGTGACGGATGTGTTGGCTGACCCACCGCCATCGCAGGCAAGCCAGCTCCCACATTTAGATCCTCACTGTTCTGCGACTATCTATTTACACCCACAAAAAATGCGCCCCTGAGGGCGCATTTTTTTGTTCGGTCAACTACCGCCTATTCAGGCAGTCGCATCCCACGCACGGTCACCGTTCTCGTCTTTGATCCGAGTCGGCAAGCCCATCACGTCCAGCGCTTTGAGGAACGGCTCGGCCGGCAGTTCCTCGACGTTGGCCATGTGCTTCACGTCCCACTCGCCACGTGCTACCAGCAGCGCAGCGGCCACTGGTGGCACGCCTGCGGTGTAGGAAATGCCCTGGCTGTCCGTTTCAGCAAAGGCTTCTTCGTGATCGGCCACGTTGTAGATGAACATCTCACGCGGCTGGCCATCTTTGGTGCCTTTGACCAGGTCGCCGATGCAGGTCTTGCCGGTGTAGCCAGGGGCGAGCGAAGACGGGTCGGGCAGTACGGCCTTGACCAGTTTCAACGGCACCACTTCCAGGCCTTCGGCGGTGGTGACCGGTTTTTCGGAGAGCAGGCCGAGGTTTTTCAGGACGGTGAACACGTTGATGTAGTGTTCGCCGAAGCTCATCCAGAAACGCACGTTGGGCACGTCGAGGTTTTTCGACAGCGAGTGCACTTCATCGTGGCCGGTCAGGTACAGGTTTTGCGAACCGACTACCGGCAGGTCGTCGGTGCGTTTGACTTCGAACATGGTGTTGCTGGTCCACTGGCTGTTCTGCCAGCTCCACACCTGCCCGGTGAATTCGCGGAAGTTGATTTCCGGGTCGAAGTTGGTGGCGAAGTATTTGCCATGGCTGCCGGCATTGACGTCGAGAATGTCGATCGAATCAATGCGGTCGAAATGCTGTTGCTGCGCCAGCGCGGCGTACGCGTTGACGACACCCGGGTCGAAGCCCACGCCAAGGATGGCGGTGATGTTCTTCTGTTTGCACTCTTCCAGGTGGTTCCATTCGTAGTTGCCGTACCACGGCGGGGTCTCGCAGACCTTGCCCGGCTCTTCGTGGATGGCGGTGTCCAGGTAAGCAACGCCAGTATCGATGCAGGCGCGCAGCACCGACATGTTGAGGAAGGCGGAACCTACGTTGATGACGATCTGCGAGTCGGTCTCGCGGATCAGGGCCTTGGTCGCTTCCACGTCCAGGGCGTTCAGCGCGAAGGCTTGGATGTCGGCGGGAACCTTGAGGCTACCCTTGGCCTTGACGCTGTCGATGATGGCCTGGCATTTGGAGATGTTGCGCGACGCGATAGCAATACGACCGAGTTCGTCGTTGTGCTGCGCGCACTTGTGGGCCACCACCTTGGCGACACCTCCTGCACCAATGATAAGAACGTTCTTTTTCAATTGCTTTATCTCTCCTTTATCCGCCAGCTTACGAAAGGCTGGACAGGTAGTCGTCGTAACCAAATTCACGAACCACCTCGACGGTACCGTCGAGTTGTTTCACTACGATGGACGGCATTTTCAGGCCGTTGAACCAGTTTTTCTTGACCATGGTGTAGCCCGCGGTGTCGATGAACGACAGCCGATCGCCGATGGCCAGCGGACGATCAAATTGGTATTCGCCGAAGATGTCCCCGGCCAGGCAGGATTTGCCGCACACCATGACGGTGTGTTCACCCTCGCTTGGCGCCAGCTTGGCGTTGAGGCGATAGATCAGCAGGTCCAGCAGGTGGGCTTCGATGGAGCTGTCGACCACGGCGAGGTTTTTGCCGTTGTAGAGCGTGTCGAGCACGGTGACTTCCAGCGAAGCACTGTTGGTGATCGCCGCTTCTCCCGGCTCCAGGTAGACCTGCACGCCGTACTTCTCGGAGAACGCCTTCAAACGGGCGCAGAACGCGTCGATGGCATAGCCTTCGCCGGTGAAGTGGATGCCGCCGCCGAGGCTGACCCACTTGACCTTGTGCAGCAGCGCGCCGAAGCGTTCTTCGATGGTGCCCAGCATCTTGTCGAACAGGCTGAAATCGCCGTTCTCGCAGTTGTTGTGGAACATGAAACCGGAGATCTGCTCGATCACGCCTTCGATCTTCACCGGGTCCCATTCGCCCAAACGGCTGAACGGGCGCGCCGGGTCGGCCAGCAGGTAGTCGGAGCTGCTCACCTGTGGGTTGACGCGCAGGCCACGGGTCTTGCCTTCACTGCGGTCGGCAAAACGCTGCAACTGGCTGATGGAGTTGAAGATGATCTTGTCGCAGTTATCCAGCATCTCTTCGATTTCATCGTCGGCCCAGGCCACGCTGTAGGCGTGCGCCTCGCCTTCGAACTTCTGGCGACCCAGCTTGAGCTCATACAGCGACGACGAGGTGGTGCCGTCCATGTATTGCTGCATCAGGTCGAACACCGACCAGGTGGCAAAGCACTTGAGCGCCAGCAGAGCCTTGGCGCCGGACTGCTCGCGCACGTAAGCAATCTTCTGCATGTTCACCAGAAGTTTCTGTTTATCGATGAGGTAGTACGGCGTTTTGATCATTTTTGAGAGCCTGCGGCGGTGCCTGCCAAAAAAGGACACGCATTGTGCCCGCACTTGGATCAGATCGAAAGGTTAGCGGGCGGATTTTACTGCGCCGATTTTTCAAGCATACCCGCGCAGTATGACTATCTGTGGCTATACACCGATCTAATGTGGGAGGGGGCTTGCCCCCGATTGCGGTGTGTCAGCCAGCCTTTTCTTTGTTGACCCACCGCTGTCGGAGGCAAGCCCCTTCCCACATTGAGCACGGGGGCGCTGCCATCAAACCGTCATCTTGGCACCACGCTACTGCCATATTCCCTCGTTACTGTCCTCGCCAATGAGATCGATCTCAAGCGAGTGACCATGACTGACCTGAAAGACGTTGCGCAGCTGGCCGGGGTATCCCGCGCCACTGCCGCCCGCACCTTTGCTTCCCCCGACCAAGTGCGCCCGGCCACCCGTGAGCAGGTGTTCGCCGCCGCCCGCGAGCTGGGCTTTCGACCGAACCTGCTCGGCCGCCAACTGCGCCTGCAAACCACCCAGCTGATTGGCGTGGTGGTGCCCAACCTGCTCAACCCGGTGTTTGCCGAACAGCTCCAGGCCATGGAGCGTGCCGCGCGGCTGCGCGGCTACAGCCTGTTGCTGGCGACCACCGACTACAGCAGCGAACGCGAAAGCATCGTTGTGGAAGAGTTGCTACGCCAACGCGTCGACGGGCTGGTGCTGACGGTCACCGACGCCGAAAGCAATAGCGTGCTCAACAGCCTCGCCAGCGAACAAACGCCGTTCGTGCTGGCTTATCACCAACCCAGCAACCCCAGCTACAGCGCCGTGTCGGTCGACAACCGCGCGGGCATGGCCCTGGCCACGCGTTATTTGCTCGAAGCGGGGCACCGGCGCATCAGCATGGTCGCCGGCCCCGCGTTGCAGTCCGACCGCGCGCGCCTGCGCTACGCCGGTTATTGCGATGCGATGCGCGAGTACGGGCTTGAAAGCCGCGCAGTGATTGAAATGCCGGCCCACACCCAGGCCGCCTTCGCGGCGATCGAGCCGTTCCTCCAAGGCCCCCAGGCGCCGACTGCGCTGGTGTGTTCCAACGATTTCCTCGCGATCAGCCTGATCGCCGAGCTGCGCCGCAACGCCTGGAATGTGCCCGAGCAACTCTCGGTGATGGGCTTTGACGGCATCGCCCTCGGCACCCAGATGCACCCGACGCTGTGCAGCGTGGTGCAGCCCATCGGCCTGCTGGCCAGCACGGTGATTGACCAATTGCTGGCGCAGATCGCCGGCAACGCCCCAATTTCCCATTGCCTGCCGTGCCATATCCGGCCTGGCGACAGCACTCAACCCCTTGAGGAGACACCCGATGCGCGCGTTCAGTAAAACCCTGGCAACCGTGCTGCTGTGCGGCATGGCCAGCCTTGCCCAGGCGGCCGACACCGCGATTTGCTACAACTGCCCACCCGACTGGGCCGATTGGGGCAGCCAACTCCAGGCCATCGCCGCCACTACCGGCGTGCAGGTGCCGCTGGACAACAAGAACTCCGGCCAGTCCCTGGCGCAGTTGGTGGCCGAGAAGGCCGCGCCGGTGGCCGACGTGGTGTATTACGGCGTGACCTTCGGCTTGCAGGCACAAAAAGCCGAGGTGGTCGGCACCTACAAGCCCAAAGGCTGGGAGCAGATTCCGGCCGGCCTGAAAGACCCGACCGGCCACTGGTTTGCGATTCACTCCGGCACTTTGGGCATCATGGTCAACGTCGATGCGCTGGGCGGCTTGCCCGTGCCGCAAAGCTGGGCCGACCTGCTCAAGCCTGAGTACAAAGGCATGGTCGGTTACCTCGACCCATCCAGCGCGTTTGTCGGCTACGTCTCGGCGGTGGCGATCAACCGCGCTTTGGGCGGCGATCTGGATAACTTTGCCCCGGCCATCGACTATTTCCAGAAACTCGCCAAAAACGCACCCATCGTGCCCAAGCAAACCGCCTATGCGCGGGTGCTGTCCGGTGAGCTGCCGATTCTGGTGGACTACGACTTCAACGCCTACCGTGCGCGTTACAAGGACAACGCCAACGTTGCCTTCGTGATCCCCAAAGAAGGCAGCATCAGCGTGCCGTACGTGATGAGCCTGGTGGCCAATGCGCCGCACCGCGCTAACGCTGAAAAGGTCCTCGATTTCGTGCTCTCCGATGCAGGCCAGGCGCTCTGGGCCAAGGCTTACCTGCGTCCGGTGCGCCCAATGAAAATGCCGGCCGACGTTGCCGCGCAGTTCCTGCCCGACAGCGACTACGCCCGCGCTGGCGTGGTGGACTACGAAAAAATGGCCGCTGTGCAGGAAGCCTTCGCCGCCCGTTACCTGAACGAGGTCAAGTAAGTGGCCGCATCGGCAAAGCATGCAGCCTGGGCACTGGCCCCGGCCTTGGCGGTGCTGTTCGCGTTCTGGCTGTTGCCGCTGGCGCACCTGATGGTGCTCGGCACCGAGAGCCGCGACAGCAACGGCAGCGGCTATTGGCAGGTGCTCAGCAGTGCGCAGTACCTGGGCAGCCTGGCGCAAACCTGTGTGCTGGCCGTGATTGTGACGCTCACGGCGTTACTGATCGGCGGCATCAGCGGTGTGTTTCTCGCACGTCAGCAGTTCTTCGGGCGTTCGGCATTGGTGGCATTGCTCACCTTTCCATTGGCGTTTCCCGGCGTGGTGGTGGGCTTTCTGGTGATCCTGCTGGCCGGACGCCAAGGCCTGTTTGCGGCCCTGGGCCTGCAACTGGCCGGTGAGCGCTGGATTTTTGCGTACTCGCTGGCGGGGCTGTTTGTCGGCTACCTGTACTTCTCGATCCCGCGGGTGATCCTTACGGTAATGGCCGCGTGCGAAAGCCTCGACCGCAGCCTGGAAGAGGCCGCGCACTCACTGGGCGCCGGGCATTGGCGTGTGGTGTGCGACGTGATCGTGCCGGGGCTGGCGCCTGCGCTGGCCTCCTGCGGGGCGATCTGTTTTGCCACGTCGATGGGCGCGTTCGGTACCGCCTTTACCTTGGGCACGCGGCTGAACGTCACCCCGGTGGCGATCTACAACGTGTTCACCAACTACGCCAACTTTGCCGTCGCCGCCGCGCTGTCGGTGGTGCTCGGTGCAGTGACCTGGGCGGTGTTGCTGCTCACGCGTCGCCTGGTGAAAAACGCGGGGACGGTCCTTTGAAGCGCTCATCGCTGTTTGTGATGCAACTGCTGTTTACCCTGCTGGTGTGCGCCTTCATGTTGGTGCCGGTGCTGATGTCGTTGCTGGCCGGGCTGACGCGTAATTTCTTCGTCGGCCTGTCCAGCGGCTTGACCTTCGACTGGCTGGTGCAGGTGTGGCAGGCCTATTCGCCCACGGTGTGGCTGTCGCTGCAGCTGGCCCTGGCCTGTGCAGTGTGCGTCTGCGTGATCGGCGTGCCGGCGGCCTATGCCTTGGTGCGTATGAGCAACCGCTTCAGCCGCGCCTTCGAAGAGCTGATGGTGCTGCCGGTGGCGATGCCGGGTTTGGCCAGTGCGTTGGCGTTGCTGTTGACCTACGGCCAGTTCGGCAGCTTTCGCAGCAGTTGGCTGTTCATCCTCGTCGGCCATGTGTTGTTCACCTTGCCGTTCCTGGTGCGCCCGGTAATGGCGGTGATGCAACGTCAGCAACTGCCGGTGTTGGAGGAGGCCGCCGCCAGCCTCGGCGCGGGGCCGATCAAGCGCTTTTTCAGCGTGGTCGTGCCCAATTGCCGGGCGGGCATCCTGGCCGGCGTGCTGATGGTGGTCACCCTGAGCCTGGGTGAGTTCAACCTGACCTGGATGCTGCACACGCCGATGACCAAGACGCTGCCGGTGGGGTTGGCCGACAGCTACGCCTCGGCGCGTCTGGAAATCGCCAGCGCCTACACCCTTATCTTTTTGCTGATGATCGTGCCGCTGCTGATTGCGTTGCAGGCCATCAGTGCTCGTTTGTCCCGTGGAGAGCGTCGATGACCGCTATCACTATCCGCCTGCAAGGCTGTCGCAAGGCATTCGCCGACGGCACCGTGGCCGTGCATGACCTGAACCTGAGCGTCGAAGGCGGCGAAACCCTGGCAATTCTCGGCCCCTCCGGCTGTGGCAAAACCACGACTCTGCGCCTGATTGCCGGCCTGGAACGCCCGGACGTCGGCCAGGTGTTTTTCGGCGATCAGGATGTCACCCGCCTGCCCATCGAGCGCCGTGATGTGGGCATGGTGTTTCAGAATTACGCGCTGTTTCCCAACCTGGATGTGGCCGGCAATATCGTCTACGGCTTGAAGATTCGCGGCATGTCGGCGCCTGAGCGCAACAAGCGCTGCGAGGAACTGTTGGAACTGGTGGGCTTGCAGCACCACGGCAAGCGCAGCATCCATGAACTGTCGGGCGGCCAGCGTCAGCGTGTGGCCTTGGCCCGCGCCCTGGCGCCGCGTCCCAACGTGCTGTTGCTGGATGAGCCGCTGGCGGCCCTGGATGCGCAATTGCGCGAGCGCCTGCGCAGCGAGCTGGATCAACTGCTGCGCGGGCTTGGCATCACCTCGGTGTTCGTCACCCATGACCAGGGCGAAGCCATGGCCCTGGGCGACCGCATCCTTGTGATGGAGCAGGGGCGTATCGCGCAACTGGCCAGCCCACGGGAGATCTACCAGCAGCCGGCCAATGCGTTTGTCGCAGGCTTCGTCGGCAACCTCAATGCCTTCTCTGTGCTGGCGCGGACTGCCCACGGCCTCAAAGTCTGCGGCGGCGAACTGCCGTGGCACGGCGCCGGTTTACCGAGCACCGTGTACTGCCGGCCCGAACACCTGCGCGTGATGGAAGACGAAGGCCACCTGCACGGCCATCTGGTCGCGCAGTTCTTCCAGGGCGCACAAAGCCGCCTGCTGGTGGATGTGGGCGGCCCGCAACCGCTGCTGGTGGACAGCAGCGACAACCAACTGCACCGCGTCGGCGCGCCGATTGCCCTGGCGATTGCGCCGCACATGGTGTTCACCCTGAATGCGTGAGAGCTTATTTTGAACCGTCCGTTTCTTGTTGCGCAGATCAGCGACCTGCACCTTAAAGCCGGTAACCGCCTGACCTATGGCGTGGTCGATACCCTCGGCGCACTGCGCCGCGCCGTCGACCACCTGAACGCCCGCTACCCTCGGCCCGATATCGTGGTGATCAGCGGCGACCTGGTGGATTTTGGCCGCGCCGATGAATACGCCGTGCTGCACCCGGAGCTGGCACGCCTGCACATGCCGTGCTACCTGGTGCCCGGCAACCACGACACGCGCGGGCCATTACTGGATGCGTTCGGCGATCACGCTTATCTGCCGACGTCGGCAGATGGCCCGCTGGATTGGGTTGTGGATGAGCATCCGCTGCGCTTGATCGGCCTGGACTCGACCATTCCCGGTGGTCACGGCGGCCAACTGCTCGACAGCCAATTGCAGTGGCTCGACGCGCAATTGGCACTGCGTCCCGAGGCGCCAACCTTGCTGATCCTGCATCACCCGCCGTTCAGCAGCGGCATCGGCCATATGGACCGCGAGCCCTTTGGCAACGCCGCCGCCCTGGAGCGCGTCGTCGCTCGTCACCCACAAGTGGAGCGCCTGTTGTGCGGGCATTTGCACCGCCCGATGCAGCGGCGTTTTGGCGGCAGCCTGAGTTGCGTGTGCCCTGGCACTTCGCACCAGATCGTGCTCGACCTGCAAGACGCCGCGCCTGCGCATTTCAACCTGGAACCGGCAGGCTTTGTGCTGCACCGCTGGGATGCACAGCACGGGCTGATCAGCCACAACGGCGTGTTCGGGGACTACCCGGGGCCGTATCCGTTTTATGACGCTCATGGATTGATTGACTGAGGTTTTACGGAGGTTCACTTCACTCAACTAAGCACTTGAATATTCGTTAACGCGGCGGCCAACCCAAGTTGGCCGCGTGCATCCTGCTGCCCTTTTTACGCGCACGGAATCTGGATTCCGCGCCGGAGTTCGTCCTGATGAAAGCCACTTTGAATGTACTGAGCGTATTAACCGGCGGCCTGGGCATTGCCCTAAGCCCCTTGGCCTCGGCTGATTTCTTGAGTGACAGCACAGCCAACTTGAACCTGCGCAACTTCTACTTCAATAACGATAACCGCGACGGCGCCGCCGCACCGTCAAAGACCGAAGAATGGGGCCAGGCGTTTATCCTCAACTACCAGTCGGGCTTTACCGACGGCACTGTCGGTTTTGGTCTGGACGCCGTCGGCATGCTCGGTGTGACCCTCGACAGCGGCGCTGGCCGCCACGTGGGCAGCTCGATGATCCCCACCGATGACGGCAAGGCAGCCGACAGTTGGGCGCGCGGTGGTGCGACAGCCAAGGCGCGCTTCGCCAAGACCGAACTGCGCTACGGCTACCTGCGCCCGAACCTGCCGATCCTGGTGAGCAACGATGGCCGCCTGTTGCCGCAATCCTTCGAGGGCGCGCAGGTCACCAGCAAAGACATCGACAACCTGACGCTGATTGGCGGCCAGCTGCAGCACACCACCGGCCGTGGCTCCAGCGACCGCAGTGGCCTGGCGGCCGCGGGTGGCACGCAAGAGAGCAATAAATTCAACTACGCAGGTTTCGACTACCAAGTGAACAAGGACCTGCTGGTCCAGTATTACTACGCCAACCTCGAAGACTATTACCAACAGCACTTTGCCGGTTTGATCCATGTAGTGCCGTTGGGTGACTACGGTTCATTGAAGACCGACCTGCGTTACTTCAATACGACTTCCGACGGCAAGAACAGCACTGCGGCCGGGCGTGCCGAAGGGTATAAGTTCGGCGGCTACACCCAGAACGGCAACGGCGAAATCGACAACAACACCTGGAGCGCCGCGTTCATCTACTCGCTGGGCCCGCACGCGATCACCGCGGGTTACCAGCGAGTCTCCGATGACAGTAACTTCGCCCAACTCAACCAGGGTGGCCTGGTCAACAAAGGCGAGGGCGGTTCGAGCCTGTACCTTTACACCGACCGCACCGTGCAAACCTTCATCCAGGCCGGCGAACGCACCGCCTTTGCGCAATACGCCTACGACTTTGTCGCGCTGGGCCTGCCTGGCCTGAAGGCGTCGGTGATGTATTTGAAAGGCGACCATATCCTCACCACCGCCGGCAACACGGCCAGCGAATGGGAACGGGACATCTCCCTGGATTACGTGGTGCAAAGCGGCACGTTCAAAAACGTCGGGTTTGGCTGGCGCAACGGCGTGTCGCGCAGTGAAGTGGCGCGCGACCAGGATCAGAATCGGGTGTTTGTGAGTTATTCGATTCCATTGCTGTAAGAGCGCGATGCGCGGTGCCTCATGGCGATTTTGAGGCCCCCGCTTTCAGCGCGATCAGCGACGTTACATGCGTCGCGTGGTCATTATCGATGCGTTGAAAACCGCAGCGCAGATAGAACTGCGCGGCTTGCGGCGTATCGGTAGTGAGCCGGGCTTCCTGAAAGTGCGCCGCCGCGTGCTCCAATAGCCGTTTGACCAGGGCTTTGCCAATTGCCTGCCCGCGCAGGCTGGGCGCGATGTACACCCGGCGTAGCCGACCGACTCCGGGACCTGCGTAGGGGTCACAGGACACACCGCCGACGCCAATCAACTGGCCGTGACGAAACACGCCGAAAAGGCATTCACCCGGCTGATCAAACCGATTCGTACGGTTGTCCCATTCGCTGATAAGCCGCGTCAGGAACCTGAACCCTTCGGCGACAGCCTGCGCCCGCAGCGCGTGGATCTGCTCGGGAAGCTCTTCCAGTTTGCGTATCGCAACGTCTTCGCGGGCGTGGGTCACTCAGACGCCCCGCTAAACCACGCAGCTTTGGATTCAATGCAGCTGTGCGCCTGTTTGTGCGCAGTGAAAGGGCTATCGAGGGTGCCGACTGCGATGGACATCCATTCTGGAAACTGTCCACGGGCGTCAGACCAGAACAGCGATGATCCACACCGCGAGCAGAATTGGCGGGTGACGCCTGCTGAAGATTCATAGCTTCGAAGCACATCCTCAGCGGCGTTGATATTGACGACTGACCGAGGGGCGCTGGCATACGTGGCGAATGCCGCGCCGTGCGCTTTCTGGCATTTTTTGCAGTGGCAGTGGGTGACCGCTTTCAAAGGGGTCGACACCTGATAACTGATAGCGCCGCACAGGCAACTGCCTTGGGTCACTGCATCCATGGTTGTGTGTCTCCCAGTAAGTACCGCCACAGTTTATTCCAGCGCGCAACGCCTAGGGTGAACGAGTTTTGGGGGCGAACGGGGCGCTTGCGGCAAACCGACATCGAGTGGCGAGCAGGCCTCTTGTGGCGAGCGGGCTTGCCCCGCGTTGGGGGGCGAAGCCGCCCTGAACCCGGCTGGCGCGATGTGCCTGAATGGGTGCGGCGCTCTTAGTGGGGCTGCTGCGCAGCCCAACGCGGGGCAAGCCCGCTCGCTACAGGAAGCCCACTTAACACAGCAAGCCACAGTGGTTCATCAGTGTCGCTTACGACACCCGATTCCGGCCTGCGCCCTTGGCCTCATACAATTGCATGTCCGCCCGCTTGAGCAGCCCCAGAGAATCGCGGTCCGAGGGCTGCGCGATGCTCACACCAATACTCACCGTAACCTGGCCCACTGTTGGGAAGTTTGCCGCCGCCACGGCCGCACGGATTTTTTCGGCAACCACGTCGGGGCTGTCCGGCTCTTCAACCTCCGGCAGCAATACTGCAAATTCTTCACCGCCGTATCGCGCGACAAAGTCGGTGGCGCGCGTGGTGCTCTCGATCAGCGCCGCCAGTTGGCACAGCACGTCATCGCCGACGGCGTGACCGTAGGTGTCGTTGACGCGCTTGAAATAGTCGGCGTCGATCAGCAGCAAGGCAAAGGTGCGGCCGGTGCGTTGGAACAACAGGCTGCTCTCGGCGAGTTTTTCGTCGAAACGGCGGCGGTTGTAAACGCCGGTCAGTGCGTCGTGCGTGGCCAGTTTCAGCAGGTCGGCATTGGCCTGGGTGAGGGCGGCAGTGCGCTGGGTGACGGTGGCTTCCAGCGAGGCATTGGCTTCCTGCAGTTCGCGCTCCTTGGTCAGCAAGGATTGGGTCATGCTGCTGATGGAACGGCCCAGTTGGGCGATTTCCAGCACCGGATGCTCCTGGGGGAAGACGGCGCCGGGCTGCTGGTCTTGCACCTGTTTGGCGGACCTGGCCAGGCGCTCGATGGGGCGGCTGAGTGACGAGGCGAGGTAGTAAGCGGCCAGCACAAAGATGAACGCCGCGAGCACACCCAGCATGAGTAATTTGTACAACAGGTTGTGCGCCGGTTGCAGTGCGACGTCTAACGGTTGTCGCACCATGATGTACCAGTTCATTTTCGCATTCGACGGGCTCGGCACCGCCACCGATGCCGTGACGTAGCCGTTGCCGGTGAACCAGCCAGCGGGCGTGTGCAGTTGGTCCAGCGGCATTTGTTCGCCCGCGAGCAATTCCGGGTAAAGCACCTTGCCGTCAATGTCGACGATCAACGCCTCGATCTGTGGGATGGCATCCTTTTGCATCACGGCGGAATCGACGATCTGGGTGACCCAGCTCCAGTGGGCATGGGCGCCCAGCACGCCAATCGTGTCACCCTGGGCATTGCGGATCGGTGCGGCGAAATCGATAAAGCGCAGTGGCTCACCGTCCGCCGCTCCCGGCAGCAGCTTGGCGAGCAACACCGCCTCGTGGGGATCTCCGGTGTACTCGGCGCGCATGCCGGCCTGAAACCAAGGCCGCTGCTGCACTGATTGATTGACCAGCAAGCCGTTGACCGCCTGGCGCACGCGCCCGTCAGCATCGGCCACGCCCATCCATGCATACTCCGCGCGCGATTGGGTGCGCAGTTCCATCAGCGTCAGGATATCCGGCGCGGTCAGGTCGCCCTTGCGCATGATCGGGGCCTTGCTCAGCAGCGACACTTCCAGCTGCCGCTCGCGCAGTTGCACGGCCAACAGCGCGGCCGTCGAGCGCGCCGTGCTGAGCAGCGAGTTGCCGCTGGCCTGCTTCATTTGCTCGGTGGCGATATGACCAACATAGAGGCCCACGCTCAGGAGTGTGACCAGTGATAAACCGGCAAACCATAGGGTCAGGTGACTGCGCAGGCTGGCTTTGATCATGGGGGCTCATTTGAGTGTTTATTTTGAGCCATGGTATGCGTTATGGATGGGCTACGGCCAGCAGCAGGCGCGCTTATGTGTTGGTCTTCAATTTGGTCCACAGCCGGGTGGCCAGCCGCGCTATCGCCGGGGGCAGGTCCTCGACGATAAACAGGCTGTCCATCACGCTTTTCGGCGGGTAGATCGCCAGGTCCTGTTTCACGGCCGGCGTGAGGAACTCATCTGCCGCACTGTTGGGGTTGGCGTAGTGGATGCTGTTGCTGATGTTGGCGATCACCTTGGGCTCGAGCAGGTAATTCATGTAGGCGTAGGCGTTCTTTTCGTGCGGCGCGGCCTTGGGCATCACCACCATGTCCAGCCACAGCGTCGAGCCTTCCTGCGGGATCGAGTAGGCAATCTCGATACCGTTTTTGGCTTCTTTGGCGCTCGCGGCCGCCTGCACCACGTCGCCATTGAAACCGATCACCGCGCAGATATTGCCGTTGGCCAAGTCACTGATGTACTTGGACGCGTGGAAGTACTGGATGTAAGGGCGGATTTTCAACAGGGCCTGTTCGGCCTGTTTATAGTCGGCCGGCTCATGGCTGTGATGGGGCAGGCCCAGGTAATTGAGGGTGATGGGCAGGATCTGCGTCGGGTTGTCGATGATCGCCACGCCGCAGGTGCTGAGTTTTTTGATCGTGTCTTCATCAAAGAACATCTTCCAGGACCGGGTGACGTCAGTGCTGCCAAAGAGTGCCTTGATCTTCTCGACGTTATAGCCGATACCCGCCGTGCCCCACATATAGGGAAAGCCATACTGGTTGCCCGGGTCGTTGACCTCAAGCTTCTTCATCAGCAGCGGGTCGAGGTTTTTCCAGTTCGGCAACTGGCTGCGGTCGAGCTTCTGGATCGCGCCGGCCTTGATCAGCCGCGACAGAAAGTGGTTTGAAGGGCTGACCACGTCGTAGCCGGTGTTGCCGGTCATCAACTTGGATTCGAGCACTTCGTTGCTGTCATGGATGTCGTAAGTGGGCGTGATGCCGGTGGCCTGAGTAAAGCGTGTAAGGGTGTCGTCGGCGATATAGCCGTTCCAGTTGGAGATATTCACCTCTTCAGCGGCATAGCCGGCCGCCGAAAACGCACTGAGCATTACCGCCACGGACCATTGCTTGATGTGCATTGCATTCACCTTTGTTGTTGTCAGATTTCTGATCGGGCACGCACCGCTTCGATGCGCATGCGCAGCAGGGCGCCGAGGTCGAACAGCGGGCGCGGCGGCAACCAACCGGGCTGCGCACGCTGGATCACCGATTGCAGCAGCGGCGATTGGTGCCCCGAGGCCCACTCCGCCATCAACCGCCCCCACAGCGTGCCGCGCGCGACGCCGGAACCGTTGCAGCCAGCGATGGCGTACAGGTTGTCTTGGACCTTGGCGAAGTACGGCTGGCCGGACCGCGACGCACTGAGGTGGCCTGTCCAGGTGTAATGGATGTCCTGTTCGGTGAGCCACGGGAAGCGCCGTTGCAAACCCAGCACATGGCGCTGGCGGCGCTGCAGCAAGTCGGCGTTGGACAAGTCGCGGGTGCGGTACTCGGCGGTGTTGCGAATCATCACGCGCCGGTCCGGCGTGAGCCGCACGGTGGCACCCAGTGGCCGCGTCGACAGCACGCCCCAGGGCGCGGCGGCGCATTCTTTTTCTGTGAGTGGGCGGGTGAGACTGGCACTCAGTTCCATGGGGAACGTGGCGCTTTGGTCCAGTCCGACACGCGGGATAAACGCATTTAGGCACACCAGCACGTGTCGCGCTTCAATACTGCCCGCACGGCTGGTCGCGCGCAGGGCGCCGTTGCCCGTGCGCTCAAGGCCGGTGATGTCAGTGTTTTCAAACAGGCTGACCGAGGCTGGCAACGCGGCCAGCAAGCCCTTCACGTACTTGGCCGGTTGCAGCAGGGCGTTGCCGTTGCCGCACCAGATGCCGGCCTGGTAATGCGCGGTGCCGAGTTTCTGGCGCAGCGCCTCGCCTTGCAGACATTGCGCAGAGGCGCCCAGGGCGAGCAGGGTGGCGAGTGTGTGGTCGACGTGATCGAGCTTGTCGGCGTCATGCACGGCGAAGAAGTAACCGTCGTCGCGAAAATCGCAGTCGATGCCATGGCCGGCGATGCGTTGGCGCACCTCGTCACTCGCCGCGCGTGAGATCGCGGTGTCCACTTCAAAACCCTCGAAGCCTGCGGTGCCCAGCAACTCGCTTTCGGCCGGGTGTTCGTGCGCCACCACAAACCCCGAGTTTCGCGCGGAGGCGCCCTGGGCCGCGCACTGACGGTCAACAATCACGATGCGCGCTTCGGGGTGCAGGGTTGTCAGGCTATGGGCGGCGCAGAGCCCGGTGATGCCGGCGCCAATCACCAGCCAGTCGGCCTGTTGTGTGCCGGTCAAGGCGCTACGAGCGGGCAGGGGTTTGGTTTGGGCTATCCAGCCACAGATATTGTCCACGTGTGCCTCGGCTGCATGCGTTGTTCGCATGAATGATTTAAGTCGATGGCTGGAATCTATAGGGGCTTGGGTGATACAACCAACGTTATAAAATCATCCAGCTATTCGGAAATCGCATGGATAAGCTTCGTCACGTGCCGTCGCTGCAGGGCCTGCAGGCGTTGGTGGAAGTCAGCGACAGCGCCAGCTTCACCCAGGCTGCGCAGACGCTGTGCCTGACCCAGAGCGCTGTCAGTCGCCAGATCCAGCAATTGGAGAGCCATTTCGGCGTGGCCCTGTTTACACGCACCAGCCGCAGCCTGCGGCTGACAGCCGAAGGCGAGCAGGTGCTGATTTACGCGCGCAGTATGCTGGCGCAACTCAAAGTGCTGGAAGACCGCATTTCGCCGCACACACGCCCGTTTCGCATCCGCCTGCACGTGTCGCTGGCCGTGCGCTGGCTGCTGCCAAAGCTGAGTGATTTCTACCGGTTGCACCCGGACATTTCCCTGGCCATCGAGACGGTTGCCACCGAAGGGGTCGAGCCCGCCGACGACAGCGATGCCTACATTCAGTACCTGCCCACGCCGCCCACTGATCCGGCGTGCCTGACGCTGTTCCAGGAACAGCTGGTGCCGGTGTGTGCACCTCAAGTTGGCCCGTTATCAACCTTTACAGACCTGCGGCACGTGGCGCTGCTGCACCGTTCAGTCGACCGGCAGGACTGGCGCGTATGGTTGGCCGCCAACAGCGCCGGCACGCTGGACGACTACCGGCACATCCCCTTCAACCTTGACGAATTGGCGCTTGACGCCGCCGCGCGCGGGCTGGGCGTGGCAATGACTGACTTGACCCTGGCGGCCGAATCCATCGAGCGCGGTGTGCTGGTTGTGCCGTTGGGCGAACCGTTGGTGACGGGCGGCGTTTACGCGTTGTGCGTGCAACCGCAGGCGGCGTCCCACGCAGGCTGCGGCGTGGTCATGGCGTGGTTCGCCCACCAGGCGCAACGCTGAACCACAAACGTACAAGATCCAGCGCAAACCGCCTCAGTAGACTCGCCGGACTTCTTCTACTGCAGGTTTCTCCATGGACATTTTCCTCTACGCCTTCAGCGTCATGTACAGCCCCGGCCCCGTGAACCTGATGGGGCTGAATGCCGGGCTCACCGGCAAATTCCGTCGCTCCAGCGGGTTCTACCTCGGCGTGGGCTGCGCGATGCTGTTGATGTTCGTGCTGTTTGGCTACACCGGCGAGGCGATCATTTCTCAGGCGGCGCTGCCGTATATCTCGCTGGTCGGCGGCGTGTACACGCTGTACCTCGCCTACCAGGTGTTCACTGCCCGCACGGTGGTTGAAGAATCTTCAAACACGCCGGGCAAGGCCCTCACGTTCTGGAATGGCCTGGTGATTCAGTTGCTCAACCCCAAGGGCATCGTGGCGGTCTTGCCGATTACCAGCGTGATGCTGCCGGCGGCGCATATCACCGGGGCATCCATTGCCGGGGTTTCGGCGTTGCTGGGGCTGGGCGCGGTCGGCGCGCCGTGGATTTACGCCTTGCTGGGCGCGGTGTTGGGGCGGCGGATCAACGGCGCGTCGGCGTTCACCGTGTTCAACCGGTGCATGGGCCTGGCGTTGGCCGGTTGTGCGTATTTCATGTTTCACGCGTTCTATGTTCACCTGATTTCAACATGAGCGGATCTTGTGATCATCTGGAATATAATGAGTTTGTCTCACGATGAGTGGGTGTCGACAATGGCTGCCATCAAATATCGACATTGGAGTTGTAAGTCATGGCAGTCGCTCATTCCCTGGGATTTCCGCGCATTGGACGCGATCGTGAACTGAAAAAAGCGCAGGAAGCGTTCTGGAAGGGCGAACTCGACGAAGCCGGCCTGCGCGCCGTTGGCCGTGGCTTGCGCAAAACTCACTGGGCGTTGCAGAAGCAAGCCGGCATCGAGCTGTTACCGGCCGGTGATTTCGCCTGGTACGACCAGGTCCTGACTCATTCATTGATGTTCGGCGTGATCCCTGAGCGCTTCCGCCCAGCCGACGGCCACGCCACATTGCACACGCTGTTCGGCATGGCCCGTGGCGTCAGCGACAACTGCTGCGGCGGTGCCCACGCCCAGGAAATGACCAAGTGGTTCGATACCAACTACCACTATCTGGTGCCTGAATTCAGTGCTGACCAGCAATTCCACCTGGGTTGGGAGCAGCTGTTTGAAGAGGTCAGGGAAGCCCGTGACCTGGGCCACAACGTCAAGCCGGTCGTCATCGGCCCGCTGACCTACTTGTGGTTGGGCAAGGCCAAGGGTGTCGACTTCGACAAACTTGACCTGCTTGACCGCCTGCTGCCGCTGTACGGCCAGATCTTCCAGCGCCTGGCTGAGCTGGGCGTTGAATGGGTGCAGATCGACGAGCCGATCCTGGTTCTGGACTTGCCACAAGACTGGAAAAATGCCTTTGAGCGCGCCTACAACCAGATCCAGCGCGACCCGCTGAAAAAGCTCGTGGCCACCTACTTCGGTGGTCTGGAAGAAAACCTCGGCCTGGCCGCCAACCTGCCGGTCGACGGTTTGCACATCGATCTGGTGCGTGCACCGGACCAGTACCCGACCATTCTTGATCGCCTGCCGGCTTACAAAGTGTTGTCCCTGGGCGTGGTCAATGGCCGCAACGTCTGGCGCTGCGACCTGGAAAAGGCCCTGGCGACCTTGCAGCACGCACATGAAAAGTTGGGTGATCGCCTGTGGGTGGCGCCGTCCTGCTCATTGCTGCACAGCCCGGTGGACCTGGACCGTGAAGACACGCTGGATGCCGAGTTGAAAAGCTGGCTGGCCTTCGCGGTGCAGAAGTGCGCGGAAGTGGCGGTGCTGGCCCAGGCCGTCTACACACCGCAGGCGCCGAATGTACGTGCCGCGTTGGCGCAGAGCCGCGCCGTGCAAGTGGCCCGCGCGGCTTCAACGCGAATTCACAAACCTGCCGTACAAGCCCGCGTGGCGGCGATTACCGCCAAGGACAGTCAGCGCCAGTCGCGGTTTGCCCAGCGTATCGAGCAGCAACGTGCCGGCCTCAACCTGCCACTGTTGCCGACCACCACCATCGGTTCGTTCCCGCAAACCGCCTCGATCCGCCTGGCGCGCCAGTCGTACAAAGCCGGCAAGTTGAGCGAAGCCGAGTACGTCGAAGCGATGCACAGCGAGATCAGGCACGCCGTGCAAGTGCAGGAAAACCTCGGCCTTGATGTGCTGGTGCACGGCGAAGCCGAACGAAATGACATGGTCGAGTACTTCGCCGAACAACTCGACGGCTACGTGTTCACCCGCTTCGGTTGGGTACAGAGCTACGGTTCGCGCTGCGTGAAACCGGCGGTGATCTTCGGCGACCTGAGCCGCCCGAACGCCATGACCGTGGAGTGGATCCGCTACGCCCAAGGCCTGACCAGCAAGGTGATGAAGGGCATGCTGACCGGCCCGGTAACCATGCTGATGTGGTCGTTTGCGCGCGAAGACGTCAGCCGCGAAGTGCAGGCGCGTCAACTGGCGCTGGCGATTCGTGACGAAGTGGTTGACCTGGAGGCGGCCGGCATCAAGATCGTGCAGATCGACGAAGCGGCGTTCCGTGAAGGCTTGCCGTTGCGCCGGGCGCAGTGGCAACACTACCTGGATTGGGCCACCGAAGCGTTCCGCTTGTGTGCCTGCGGCGTGCGTGACGAAACCCAGATCCACACGCACATGTGCTACAGCGAGTTCAACGATGTGATCGAGTCCATCGCGGCAATGGACGCCGACGTGATCACCATTGAGACGTCGCGCTCGGACATGGAACTGCTGGACGCGTTCGAAGCGTTCGCGTACCCCAATGACATCGGCCCCGGCGTCTACGACATCCATTCGCCCCGCGTGCCGGATGCGTCGCAAATGGCCCACTTGCTGCGCAAGGCCGCCCAGCGGATTCCGGCCGAGCGCCTGTGGGTCAACCCGGATTGCGGTTTGAAAACCCGGGGCTGGCCGGAGACAGAAGCGGCGTTGGTGCATATGGTCACCGCGGCGCGTCAACTGCGGGCTGAGCTGGCGTAACGCGATTTACAAATCGGGAGGGGCTTGCCCGCGATTGCAGTGTGTCAGTCCCGAATGTGGCTGACCTGCATCCCGGCCTGCAGCCTATGCCTGTTATGGCGAGCTTGCTCGTCATAACAGCTTCTCGACGTCAGGCGAGCCGGTCAAAGCCCTTCAAGCGGTACAGCAACACCGACGCCGCCCAGCTGGCGACGAAAATTCCGATGATGATGTAACCGAGCATTCCGAAGCTGTCGTTGAGGTTGCCGATAAAGCCCCAGAAATCACCCTTGAGCTCCAGCTGGTCGGCAATCAGCCCCAGCGCCTCGATGCTGCCGATGATCACTGCCACGACCACCGAGACCAAGGTAATGCTCATGTTGTAGTAGAGCTTGCGCAGCGGCTTCATGTACGCCCAGCCGTAGGCACCCAGCATCAAATGGCCGTCCAGCGTGTCCACCAGCGACATGCCGGCGCTGAACAGCAGCGGGAACACCATGATCGACCACGGCGATAAGCCCTGCGCCGCCTGCGTGGCGGAAATGCCCAGCAGGGCGATTTCGGTGGCGGTGTCAAACCCCAGGCCAAACAGAAAACCCAGCGGGTACAGGTGCCAACTGCGGCTGATCAGGCGAAACAGCGGGCGGAAGATTCGCGCCATGAAACCGCGGTCGGCCAGCAGCAGGTCAAAATCCTCTTCGACGTAAGCGCCGCCCTCGCGCACGTGACGCCAGGCCTTGTAGATCGACCGCAGGATCACCAAATTCATCAGCGCGATCACCAGCAAAAAGACCGCTGACACGGACGTGCCGATCACACCGCCAATCGCCTTGAACGCCTCGACATGTGCGGCGGTAAGGGCCACGCCAATCGAGGCCAGCACCACCACCGACGAATGCCCCAGAGAGAAAAAGAACCCCACCGCCACCGGGCGTTTGTGCTCTTGCATCAGCTTGCGGGTGGCGTTGTCGATGGCGGCGATATGGTCGGCGTCCACCGCGTGGCGCAGGCCGAAACTGTAGGCCAGCAGGGCAGTGCCCAGTAACACGGGGTGCTGATGAAACGCCACCAGCGCCCAGAGCCAGGCGCCGACGTTAATGGCGATCAAAATACCGTAGATGCCAAACAGCTTGGTGCGAACGTGGCTATTGGAATCACTGAAAACCTGGGCAAGACGGTGGATCATCCGGTAAACCCTTTATGCGATGGCACGACCGCTGCGAAGCAGGAGCGGCTCCAGAGGGGAAACTTAATGGATTCTGCCGGCGTCAATGATGAAATCTGCAGGCCAATGGGAGGTAATGATGTCGAACATGAACGGGCAACCGGCCGAAGCGGTGATCGAGTTCTGGAAACAGGCGGGCCCCAAGCGCTGGTTTACCAAGGACGATGCGTTTGACGCGGCCTTTCGCGACACCTTTTATGCCACGCATATGCAAGCGGCCCGGCGCGAACTGGAGGGCTGGCTGGATTCGGCGCATGGCGCGCTGGCCTTGCTGATCCTGCTGGATCAATACCCGCGCAATGCCTTTCGTGGCACCGCGCACATGTTCGCCACCGACCCGCTGGCGCGCTTGTACGCTCGGCGGATGGTCGACGCTGGCCTGGACCAGTTGATCGAGCCCGAGCTGCGGGCGTTTTGTTACTTGCCGTTCGAGCATTCGGAAGACCCGGCCGATCAGCAGCGCTCGTTGGTATTGAACCAGCAGCTGGATGCCAGCACCTACCATTGGGCCAAAGAGCACGCCGCGATCATCGAACGGTTTGGGCGCTTCGCGCACCGTAACGAGGTGTTGGCCAGGGTCACCACGGCGAAAGAGCGTGAGTTTCTCGATAAAGGCGGTTTTGCCGGCTAAGCCTGTGTCAGGTTTTCCTTGGCACGCGCCGGGCGCAAGCGCCGCAGGCCCTTGAGGTCGACGGCCCAGCGCAATGCTTCAGTGGCCGACGGGCGCGGGCCCTGGGTGATCGCGTGTTCATCCGTGGTGAGCGCGCCGAGGTAACCTTGGGCACCGCCGCGCTCGCTCCAGTAGTGGGTGTGGCTGAGCCACGAGCGTGCGAGCCAGCCTTTGCGCGAGCCCACGGTCACCGGCAAATCCAGCACGCCTGCGCCCATCACCGGGCTGACCGGGCCCGCGACGATGTCGCCAAACAGGCCATAGGGCGCGGGAAAATAGAGGTTGGTCCAGCGCGTCACTGCGAATGCTGCCGCGTGGTGCAAATACTGGGGCGTGAAGGGTTTCTGGCCGAGCATCACCGGATGACGCGCATGGTAGCCGTAACCCTTTTCGTCCTGAGTGGGCGGGCAGGCGGGGGCTTCGCGGCGCTCCATGCGTTTTTTGAAATCACTGACGCTGCGCCCCAGCAACAGGCTCGCGTGGGCCATCGGGCTGCCGACGGTTACCAGATCGGTAATGCGCCACGGGTTGCCCAGGCCGCGCTGCTCGATAAAGGCTTCGGTCTGCTGCTCGCGAAATTTCAAAATGCTGCCCAGGCTGCCGTCAAGCGCGGCGCCGGCGTTGGGCAGCGTGTCCTTGATGACCGGTTGCAGCGCTTCGTGATTGGCGTAACGGCTGGCGAGTTCGCGGTTGCTGGGGATGACTTGGGTGAGCTGATCGTGATGTTCGTGCCACAGATAACCGACGATGTCGTAGGCGATCACGCTGCCCAGACTGTGGCCGACCACGATGATGCGGTCGTAATCGCCTTTATTGTGCAGGGCACGCAGCAAGGCCACGCCGTCGGCGCGGATCTGCTCGCGCACCACCACGTTCTGCGGGTTGGGGCTGAGGTAACGGGCGGCGTCGCCCAGGTAGGACAGGGCCGAGTAACGCAGCGCCAGGCCGATAGCGCCGAGCAGCAACGGCACCAGCGCGAACGGGTTGTCGCTGTGATCGAACTGGCCCCAGGCCGTGGCGAGGGTGCCGGTAGCGACCAGCAGCAACAGCAGCATCACCGTCCAGCGCGTGGTGCGCCAGATCGGTACGATGGCGTCGGGAATATCGCGGCGCGGGCGCTTGAAGATGTCCCAGAGCCAACTGAGCAGATGGCCGACTTTGGTGCCTTGCATCTTGTGGGCCCAGTAATACTCGTAAAAATCCGTGCTGGTGCGGCCGGACGACTTCAAGACACGCAGGTCGAAATTGCGTGACAGCCGATCCGGCTTGCTCCAGTAGAAGGGCGTGCCGTCGGGCGTGTCGGCGGGAATCATGGCATCCACAAAGCCATGCAGGGTGTCCATCGGGCGCTGCTCGCCGATGCCGTGAATGACGACAACTGCTTGTTTCATAAGCTGATCTTTCCTTGAAAGCTTCGAATGGCGGGGCGTTTTCGCAGACTAGCGAATCGATACGATATTGCCACTATCGTGGCTATTCCCGCCAGGAATGCCCCCATAAAAAACCGCCATTGTCTTTATGGCGCCGCATCTCGTAGCGTGGGTCTTCACCCAAGGAGACCTGCCATGCACCCGCGCCCGTTACGCCTCTATGTGGATGCCCAGTTCACCAGCCCCTACGCGATGTCGGTGTTTGTCACCCTGCGCGAAAAAGGCCTGGCGTTCGACCTGCTCACGCTGGACCTGGACACCGCGCAAAACCAGACGGCGGACTTTACCCAGCTGTCGCTGACCCAGCGTGTGCCGACGTTGGTGGAAGGCGAGTTTGCCCTGTCGGAATCTTGCGCGATCAGCGAGTATCTGGAACAGGTCTATCCCGAAACGCCGGTGTACCCGGCTGACCCACAGCAGCGGGCGAGGGCGCGGCAGGTTCAGGCGTGGTTGCGCAGTGATTTGCTGGCGATCCGTCAGGAGCGCTCGACGCTGGTGGTGTTTTACGGGCAGAAGATGCCGCCGTTGTCGCCCGCCGCCGAAGCCGCCGTGCGCAAGTTGTTCAGTGCGACGCAGGCGCTGTTGGCCGGCAATCCACCGTACCTGTTTGGCCAGTGGTCGATTGCCGACCTCGACCTGGCGGTGATGCTCAATCGCTTGATCCTCAACGGTGACAGTGTGCCAGCCGAATGGGTGGACTATGCGCAACGCCAATGGCAGCGGCCGTCGGTGCAGGCATGGGTCAACCTGCAACGCCCACCGCTCTAAGGGTTTACATCCATTCCTGGGCCACGCGCCGGTCGAGGTCTTCCCAGTCCGCCATGCCCAGCACTCGGGTGGTGTTCAAGCCCCGCAGGTAGCCGCGCAATTGCTGGGCGCTGGCGTAACGCTGGTCGGCGTCGGCGGCCTCGTCCTGCAGCACGTCTTCATAATCGACCAGGTAATCGGCGACCCGCTCGCGAAACTCCGGCAGTACGGCTTCGCGGATGCGGTCGAAGGTTTTCTGGTGGGGCTTCATGGCGTGGTCCTTATAGTTTTATAGAGATCGGGAGACGCGACACTATCGGTTCAAATGATAGTCACCATCAAGCATCGCAAGTTCTGTTTTTATGCCAAAAGCGCAGAATCAGCGCATCGAGACGCTGATCAAGGAAATGCGCGATGAGGACGATTATCCAACTGGGTTTAATGATGCTGATGTTCGGCAGTGTGGTCCTGACCAGTCCGGCATTTGCCGATGAACTGCGTACGGGCCATTTGCTGCCACTCGTCGGTAGCGTAGACTCCCTGCAGCGCGCGCAGTCGGTGGGTGTGTTGTACAGCGAAAACACCCGCGACAACCTCAGTTACCTTGAACGCTACCACGCCATGGCCATGAGCGGCGCCAGGGACGCCCTTGACGGGCGCATCCGCGAGGCGTTCGTCAACAGCTCCGACCCGGAACTGGCGATTGATTGGCTGATGAGTTCATTGCAGGGCACGTTTCGCATCGTCACGGTCTACAGCAGCCTGGATGAGCTGGTGCAGGCTCACCCGGATGTGGTGGTGATGCTCGATACCCATAATCAATTGCTGACCCAGCGTAACGATCAGGTTGAGGCGCGTTTTGTGGCGCGGTTCTATGACGCCGACCTGCAATACATCGCCAAGGCTGAAGGCTCGGTGCACAAACAGGTGCCGTCGGTATGGGTGCATGACAAGGCGGCCCCGGAAATTGCCGCGCAGATTGAACAACAGCGTGATGTACAGCTCGATGCCTTGAAGCAGTTTGATGCGTCGCTAAAGGCCTTGGTCCGCGCGGGATGACGCGCGGATCGTTGTGAACCCTATTGGTTATTTTCAGGAATGTTTATGCGCTCTTTTTTCGTCCCGGCCCTGGCTTTTGCTTCGTTGTTGCTGACCGGTTGTATCACTGCTCCCAACGCTCCAAGCTTGACCCTGCAAACCGATAAAACACCTGAAGGCTATGTGCAATGCGTTGTGCCCAAGCTTGAAAAGCGCGGCATCACCTCGACGGTGACGCAGAACTCGCGCCACGCCAAGGTGGTGTTGACCAGCAAGATTGCAGCCGATGATGTGCTGGAGGCCTACAAGTCCCAGGACGGCACCAAGGTGTTCGTGTACGAACGCAAGCCACTGGCGTCGGCGATCAAACCGTCGCGGCTGGAGCTGGCGGCGCAGGACTGCAAATAATCCAGGCACGCCTGAGGGTGTGAATGTGTGGGAGCGGGCTTGCTCGCGAAGGCGGCGTATCAGTCGATACATTTATTGACTGCTGCACTGCTTCGCGAGCAAGCCCGCTCCCACATTTGCGAGGGGCCTGGGCTAGGGTTTTGCTTCGCTGCTGAAGGTGTTCACGGTCTTGACCAACCCCTTGGCCGCCAACGCCACCAACTCACCGCCTTTTTCCACCGTCGCCAGCGCCGGGTCCGAACCCATGCGCCCGTCAGGGAAGCGGGCGCGGAAGTCCAGCGCTTCGCGGATCGGCCCGGTATTGGCGATTTGCGGAGAATACTCGGCGGACTTGATCGATTGCGGGTACGCCCACTGCGTCACCGCAATTTCCGACGGCGTGGCATGGCTGCCGTGGCCCACCGGGAATTGGCGTTGAGCCAAATCGTGCACGCCTTCCAGGTCCCACCAGTTCACCAGCTTGAGCGCGAAGCCGGCGGGGCGGCGGGCAAAACTGGCTTCGGCGTACAGCTCGGAAAACGCCGCTTCAATGGTGGCGATATTGCCGCCGTGGCCATTCAGGAACAGGATCTTCTCGAAACCGTGCCCGGCCAGCGAGCGCACCCAGTCGCCAATGGCGGCGATAAAGGTGGAAGGGCGCAGGGAGATGGTGCCGGGAAAACCCAGGTGGTGCTGGGCCATGCCGATATTGAAGGTCGGGCCGATCAGGATGTCGGCGCTCTTCTGCGCCTCGTGGGCGATGATCTCCGGGCACATCCAGTCGGTGCCCAGCAGGCCGGTGGGGCCGTGTTGTTCGTTGGATCCGATGGGAATCACCACCGTGCGGCTGCGTTCCAGAAACTGCCCGATCTCGATCCAGGTGGATGTATGTAGAAGCATGCGGCGCTCTCTTTATCTGTGGGACAGGCTAACCACCACGGATTGTACGACTACTCGCCACTTGTTGGGGCTTGCAGTTCAGATACGTCGATGACTTCAACCAGCGCTGGTCCGGGTACCAGGAAAACATGAACTGCCCATCCTTGAGTTTATCCACCACCTGGCGCGCCACTTGCGGGCGCACCGCCGGGCAACCCTGGCTGCGGCCGATGCGGCCTTCGCGCTTGCTCCACGCCGGGTTGACGTAGTCGGCGGCATGAATCACCAGCGCGCGGTCACGGGCCTGGTCATTGAAACCGGGCTCCAGGCCGTCCATGCGCAACGAGTAGCCATGGGCGCCCAGGTAACTTTCCTGGGTGCGGAACAAGCCCAGGCTGGACTGATGACTGCCTTCGAGATTGGAAAATTGCGTGGCGAAGTTTTCCCCGGACTTGGCACCGTGGGCCACCAGGTCGCGCAACACGAGGGTCTTTTTGCGCAAATCGAAAATCCATAACCGACGGGCGGTCGAGGGTTGGGAGTAGTCAATAACCGCTAGGCGCTCTGACTGTTCCTCGCCGTTATTGACGGCGCACTGCACCGCGCTCAGGGCGCTTTTGAGCACGGCGGGATTGAGTTCTGGAGCCGAGCGCGCCAGGCTGCTATACAAGTTAGGAGGATTCCCATTGGCGGCGAGCGCAAAATTGCTCAACGTTGCCAGGGTGACGGTGATCAAACCGAAGCGACACATAAAAGTCAGCATCTACAAAGCGTCCCCCGCTGTGGATTGGAGCCAAGTCAATTGTTCAAAAAACACGCATGTTACTTGAGCATTTGCCTGCTCGTTGCACCACTGGTCGCGACGGCTGATGAGCTGCCGATGGGCGCCGTGCCAGTTATTTCCGCAAGCCCGGTGCAACAGGCTCTCGCGCAGTTGCCCAGTGTGTGCACCAGCCTCGCCCCGCAGATCGACGCCGCAGCCCTTGCGCGCCTGCAGGCGTTCTATCAGCAGCAGGGTGATGGGCCGCTGTGGTCCGCCGAAGATCGCCGCCAAGCCTTGCACACCCAATTGCTGATGCTGGCCGACGACGGCCTGGACCCCAGCCACTATAGCCTGCCCCCGGCGGATGCCACGGCCAACGTGCTGTGCAGCGACATCGACACCAGCCGCCAGTACCTGCAAGCCCTGCAGGATTTGCACTACGGGCGCCTGCAGCAATCGCGCTTCGAACCGTTGTGGCATTCCCAGCCACCCGCCCGCGACCCGAATACCGAAGTGCTGGCCTTCGCCGCCGCCGGCCTGCAAGACATGGCGCAAGCCTTTGACCAGGCGCGGCCCAGCGCCGATCTGTACCGCAGCCTGCGCAATGCCTATGCCTCAGTGCGCCTGCAACCGTTGCCACATTGGGACCCGGTTGCCAGCGGGCCACTCTTGCGTCCCGGCATGGAAGACCCGCGCGTGCCGGAACTGGCGCGGCGCCTGCACAGCGGTGGCTACCTGGCCAAGGTGCCCAGTGGCACTGGCAAGCAATACCGCGACGAGCTGGTCAAGGCAGTCAAGGCCTTCCAGGCCAGCCACTCGTTACAGGCCGACGGCGTGATCGGCGCCGGTACCGTGGCCGAACTCAACATCAGCCCGGCGATGCGCCGCGACCAACTGCGTATCAACCTGGAGCGCTTTCGCTGGCTCGCCCAGGACCTTGAGCCTGAAGGCGTGCTGGTCAACGTCGCCGCCGCGCAATTGAGCGTTTACCAGAGCGGTATTCCTGTGTGGCAAACCCGCCTGCAAGTCGGGCGCGCGGAGCGTCAGACGCCGCTGCTCAAGTCGCGCATCACGCGGCTGACGCTGAACCCCACCTGGACCATCCCGCCCACCATCATGCGCGAGGACAAGCTCCCGGCTATCCGTCTGAACCCCGAGTACTTGCGCCAGCAAAACCTGCAAGTGCTTGACGCCCAGGGTCGCCCCTTGGCGCCCGATCAGGTCGATTGGTCGCGCCCCGGCAACATTCTCCTGCGCCAGGAGGCCGGCCCGCGTAACCCGTTGGGCAAGATCGTGATGCGCTTTCCCAACCCGTACTCGGTGTACCTGCACGACACACCAAGCCAACCGTTGTTCACCAAAGGCCCGCGGGCGTTCAGTTCGGGGTGTGTGAGGGTGGAACAGCCGTTGCTGCTGCGCGACTTGCTGGTGAGCCCGGCCGAACGCACCCGCACCGATGAACTGCTGGCTACCGGCGTGACCCATGAATTCAGGCTCGCCACACCGGTGCCGGTGTTGCTGGGGTACTGGACGGTAGAAGTCGATCGCCAGGGCGGCCTGGTCTACGCACCGGATATTTATGGGCGTGATCCGGTATTGATGAAGGCGATGGGCGCCGTGCTGTAGAAATGCCACCTACGCAGGGCAGGGGTGCTTGCTCTGCTGGGACGGCGCCACCGTCACATCTTCAGCGCCCACCGGGCGCCAGCGCGCTTGCCACGGGTTTGATGTGCGCCATGATCAACGCTACCGCCTGATCCGCTGTCACGCGGGCGGTATCGATCGTCAGTGGCTTTGGGTCCCAGGCCTCATATTCATGCGCCGATACGGACCGCCAGTCGGGAGGAGTCAGGCCGGGAATATCCCCCGCACGCTGTTCGACACGGCGCTGATGTTCTCGCTCATCAGAGCAAATCACCTGAATATCAACCCACTCGACGCCTGCTTGAATCGCCACCGCTTTCCATGCCTCGCGGCTTTCCCTGACCGGGTTTACACCGTCTGCGACGACGGTGTGCCCCAAGCGCAAATTGCTCAACGCCAGCGCATTGGCCACGCCGTAGCCGCTGGTGCCTACACCTTGCGCCAACACGCCCGCATCCCGGAGCGCCTGTTCGATCACATCAATACGCAGATAGGCGGCACCGGTCTGGCGCGCCAGCTGGCTGGCAATCGTGGTCTTGCCGGTGCCGGGCAGGCCGCTGAATACAACAAGCATGGTCAATCCCTTGAAAGAGCAACCCGGCCAGTCTAGCCGCGCTTACGGCAAATAGCAGGCACTGATCCACTCGGCCGGGTGGGCGGCCAATTGCGTTGCCACAGGCAGGTAGCGCTTGTCCAGTTGCGCCGCCAGCCAGAACAGCGTGGCGCTGCTTTTGGGGTCCCAGGTGCCGCTGTAGCCGGCTTCGCCCACCCCGGCGCGGTCCCTGTCGAATTGCACGTGGGTGTGCACGAACTCCTGGTGGCTGCGTTGGCCATTGGCATACGGCACCAGCCAATCCAGGGCGGCACCCAGGGACGCGCCATTGGCCTTGAGGTTCAGCCAGTCGCCGCCGTAGGGTTTAGCCGCCAGGGCAGCTTGCACCAGAGGCTCAAGGTCGTAGACCACGTAGTGCAGGGCATCGCGGTCGTGAAAATCGGTGACCGAGCCATCGGGCAACACATTGTCGGCGATCTGCTGCTTGAAGACCTGGTGGGCCTGCTCGAGCATCGTCCGGTCGCCCAGTGCAGCGGCGGCCACCGTGATCAACTTGACGCGATGGCTTTGCCAGTTGTTGGTCTGGGTGCCTTTGTTCTGGCCATGGAACTGCTGGATACGCGCGAGGTAGCCATTGCCCAGATCACTGATCAAGCGACGGCTGGCTGCGCGGGTTTCCAGGCGCAGGTTATCGGCAGTCAGCGCATAAGCACTGATCAGCAGGTCGAGGTTGGTTTCGTCGATCGGGTTGAAGTCCGGTTGATACACATCGGCCCACGCGCCAAGGTAGTCGTCGACTTGCCTGAGGTAACGCGGGTCGCCGCTCAACCGCCACGCCAGCGCGGCCTGGCGCATCACCGGCCAGTCTTTTTCGGCGGCAATGCTTTGCTCGCGAATGCCGTGGTGAGGCAGTGTGCCTTCGGTGTGCACATGGGCCAGGGGGGTGGGGCGGTCAGCCAGGTGCCGTTCTGCGGCAGCGAGCAGCGCCGTGGCCGTCGGCTTCGAGGCGCTCGGCTGGCACAGGCTGGGAGGTTGAGCGGCCGCCAGAGTCGCGTGGGAAAACGCGAGCAGCAGTGCGGTCAAAGCGAAGCGGGTTATTTTCATGGCGGGCTCTGCCGGATCAGAACGCCCACACGCTAACATGCGGACGAATCGGTCTGGATGAAACTCCCGTATGCTCACCCTCCAATCGCGCTCACCCACCGGACAGCCCATGACCTTGCCCTTTGTGAAGATGCATGCCCATGGCGACGATTTCATCATCATCGACCGCCGTGGCCAGGAAGACCCGATCACCGCGCAAGTCGCCCGCCGTCTGGGCGATCGCCACACCGGCATCGGTTTCAATCAGTTGGCGGTGATCCTCGACGGCGTCGACGCTGCCGCGCGTATCAAATTCTGGAACCCCAACGGTACGCCGCTGCAAACCTGCGGCAGTGCCACGCGAGGTGTCGCCGACCGCTTGATGCACGAAGCCGGCACCGATTCGATCGTGCTGCGCACCGACCGTGGCCTACTGACGTGCGTACGCGCAGCGGGCCAGCAGGTGGCGGTGGACATGGGTGCGCCGTCGTTGGAGTGGTCGTCAGTGCCGCTGGCCGTCGCCATGCAGACTCTTGTCTTGCCGATCAAGGGCGATCCGGCGGCGTGCAGCATGGGCAACCCGCACTGTACGTTTTTTGTCCATGACCTCGCCGCCATCGACGTGGCAGCCGCAGGTCCGGCGCTGGAAACCCATGCGCTGTTCCCGGCCAGGACCAATGTACATTTTGTGCAGGTGCTGGACCGCGCGCATATTCGTCTGCGTATCTGGGAGCGCGGTGGCGGCGTGCCGCTGGGTTCCGGCTCGTGTTGCTGCGGCGCGGTGGTCAACGGGATCCGGCGCGGCCTGCTGGATGACACGGTGCAGGTGCAGTGCGACGGCGGCACGGTCACGGTGCAGTGGGACGGGCAGGGCGGTGTGGTTTTGACCGGCAGCGTGCAGCCGATCATGCAGGGCACGGCCTACGTGTGAGCGTGTCAATAAGGTAAAGTCGGCGCCTTCAGGACGAAACTCAGGTATCAAACATGATGGCGATTCTGCGGCAATCCGTGTTGAGTCTACTGGCGCTGATGTTCATCGGCCTGCTGAGCGCTGCCCAGGCACAGACCTCGCCCATCGGCGTCGCCCTCGACCAGCGCGTGATCGACCTCACCAATACCCTCGACGCCAGCTCCACCACGCGCCTCAAAGACCAACTCGCCGCCCTTGAACAGCGCAAAGGCGCGCAAGTCGCGGTACTGCTGGTGCCCACTACCGGCGGCGCGAGTATCGAGGATTACGCCAATCAACTGTTCCGCGCCTGGAAACTGGGGCGCAAGGACGTCAACGACGGCATCTTGCTGGTGGTGGCCAAAGACGACCGCCAGGTACGCATCGAGGTGGGCTATGGCCTGGAAGGCACGGTCACCGATCTGTTGGCCCATCGCATCATCGAAGAACACATCACGCCGGCGTTTCGCCAGGGCGACTACGCGGGCGGCGTGCAACAAGCGGTGAATGACTTGACTGTGCTGGTGGACGGCGGCGACCTGCCAGAGCAGGCCGCGCCGCAGGTTAACCCGCAGATCATCGCGGTTCTGCTGGCGTTTATCGCTGGCGCCATCGGCGGTGTGTTCATCGCTGCCGGCAAGCTGCACTGGCGCCGGGCGCTGATCGCCACCGTCGCGGTCACGGTGTTACTGACGATTTACGCCGGCGGCCATGAGTGGCCGCTGTACCTGCTGGTACTTCCGCTGACCCTGCTGATCGGCGGCGCCACGTTCGGTGCCCTGTGGCTGGCGCGCGCGGTGTTTTACTGCGTGGTAGGCGCGCTGGCGTATATCGTCGGGTTGCTGGTGGTGGACCACTTTGTGACGGTCAACTTCGTACACTGGCTGGCGTTGCCGTTTGGCGGCGCGTTGGTGCTGGCGCTGTACGTGGGGTTGTTCTTCGTCATCCGCGAGTCCTGGAAGACCAAACCACGCTTTTTTCTCGCGCGTGCGCTGGCCGTCGCGGCGGTTTATGTGGCGGTCGGTTCTATGCTTGGGCACGGCTACCAGGGCTGGATCCTGGCGATACCGGCGGCCTCGGTCGTGGCGTTCATTGTCTTTATCCAGAGCATTTCCGATGGCGGCTCGGGGTCGGGTGGAGGGTCCGGTTCGAGTTCCGGCAGCTCCGGTTCCAGCTCCAGCAGCAGCTCGTCCGGTGGCGGTGGTTCCAGTGGCGGCGGCGGTGCGTCGGGCAGTTGGTAAGCCGTTAACGCGGCTTGTAGCCCACCCAGCCCTTGGAGCTGAAGCCGGCATAGAACAGCTTCACGCCTTCGAAGCCGGCTTGGCTCATCAAGGCAGCGTCCTCCTCGGGAAACAGCACCGGCAATTGTGCGCTGATCGCCGTTATCACCCGCTCGGCATCTGCCGCCGGCACGCCGGAGTCCACGGCAAACGCGGCGTAGCGTTGCAACCAGCGGGCCTTTTTTCCTGCGCTGCCTGCGGGAAACTGTGGTGTGCCACGACCAGTGGCGCGCCCGGCAACAACCGTTGCCACAGCGCCTCGAGCGCTTGCAGGCGCTGCTCGGCCGGGATGAAATGCAAGGTCAGCAAACACGTTACCCCATCTGGCAAACGGGATGTGTCCAGCGGCTGAAAGACGTGTCCCTTGATCAGCAGCGGCACCAGCGAAGCCTTGAGCAACGCCAGGTCGTAACCGGAGCGGCCCGACAGAAATTTGCCCTGCACGGTTTCGTAGGAATCGTAGGTGTCGTAGATCACCTTGATGCCCGTCGCCTTTTCAAAGTCGGCCAAGGTGGTGTCGCCGATATAGTCCGCCCAGTTGTAGATGCGCACGGTATTGGCCGGGTCGTCGGCGGCCTGGCTCACGGGCATCGAGGCAAGCAATACGGCGCTGAACAGGGCGATAAAGGCTCTATGCATGGCGGACCCACCTTGAGTTGGCGTGTTATCAGGTTCGGGGACTGATTGCATTGTCAGGCAGGTCGAGGGTGGGCGCCCTATCCCGTTCGGGTAGGGATAACTCAGGGCAGGACGATGTAGTCGTTCTGTTGCACGATCGGCCTGTGCGAACCTTGCACCAGGTGCAGGTAGCGACCGTCGACCAGGTCAATGGGCAGGCAGTCGTCAATATCCATCACGCCATCGGTATGGGCCTGGGACCAATGGCGCAACATCTGCTGTTTTCCCTTGCTCATCGCATCCTTTTTGTCGCGGGCGACCACCAACAAATAGTGATGGGCTTCGCCAAAAGCGTTGGCTTCGTAGCCGCCCAGGTTGATGAAGTACAGATGGTGCGCGTCGGTAGCAGGGGCCAAGTGGCTGAGTTCAACTTTCCAGCCATCGACGCCATCCACCGCCATCCAGGAGTCGATGTGCACACCCTTGGGGCTGCCGAACCAAGCATCGCGCAATTGCGGGTAGGTGTCTTGCAGTGTGTCCGCTACAGCGAACACCACATCGTGAACTTCAATTCTGGCCCGCGGGTGCTTGCCCCCGAGCATCACGACAAACAGCATTGCAGGTCCTTCCTGGCGACTTTTCAGAGGGCAACCATACTTCGATTGAACCCTTTTGTCCGCCCAATGCCACATTGTTAATCCGCGAACTCATCAGGAGGTTGTCATGCGCACCATCGATCTGGCCGGCGTTCCCGTCCCTGTCATCGGCCAAGGGACCTGGCGCATGGGCGAAAACCCGGACCGGCGCAGCGCCGAAGTCGCTGCGTTGCAGTTGGGTATCGACGAGGGCATGACCCTGATCGATACCGCCGAAATGTATGGCGAAGGCGGAGCCGAGGAAGTGGTCGGCGAAGCCATTCGCGGTAAACGTGATCAGGTCTTCCTCGTCAGCAAGGTCTATCCGCACAATGCCAGTCACAAGGGCGTGCCCCGTGCGTGCGAAGCCAGCCTGCAACGCCTGGGTACTGATTACATCGACCTGTATCTGTTGCACTGGCGGGGCCAGTATCCCCTCGAAGAAACCGTCGAAGCCTTCGAATCATTACGTCAGGCCGGCAAGATCGGCCGTTGGGGCGTCTCCAATTTTGACGTGGCAGACCTGCAGGAACTTGCGTCCCCGGCGTGTGCAACCAACCAGGTGCTCTACAACATCGAAGAGCGCGGTATCGAATTCGACTTGCTGCCATGGTGGCAACAGCACCATTTGCCGTTGATGGCTTACTGCCCGATCGCCCAGGGGGGTGAGCTGTTGTCCAGTCCGACGCTCAAGCAGATTGCCCGTCGCCATGAGGTTACGCCCGCCCAGGTATCCCTTGCCTGGGTGTTGCGTCAGGACGGCGTGATTGCAATCCCCAAGGCTGTGACGCCCGAACATGTGCGGCTCAATGCCGGTGCTGCGAATCTCAAGCTCGATGAGCACGATCTGGACGCGATCGACCGCGTGTTCGGCGCACCCAAGCGCAAGCATCCGCTGGCAATGGTCTAGCCGACCAAGCAGGAGCGGCGCCGTCCCTGGTGGCCGCTTCTGCCTGAGCCGATGTTAGCCGGCTACTGGGCTACGCCAGTCGTCCGAGCCTGACGTGCCGGCGACTTCATGGGTCCAGACGATCTTGCGGTAAGTGAAATACACATCCTCCAAATGGGTGAAATGAGCGTTGTCCGGGTCCTGGCAATTGGGCATCCGCGATTGAATGTCCACGATGGTTGCGCCTTCCAGTTCGGTGGTGAAGTAATGCTCCTGGGTACCAGCCGAGGAGGTACGGAACCATTCCAGGCGACATGACACTTCTTCACCCGTGGTCAGTGCGCTGAATAGCAGCGGTGAGGACTTGTCGAAGACCTTGCTGACCATCAGCGGCTTGTGAACCCGTTGGCCGGTCGGCTGGCCCGATTGCGGGTCGCGGGGAATGATCACCTGGTGGGCAAACGCCTGCACGAGGATCTGATCCTCATGACCTTCCTGATAAATATTGCCTACCGAGTCCTGAGTAAATGTGCCTGCCGTGATCAAGCCTTGCTTGACACCGGTGATAGTGAGGTACGCGGGTGTTGGCATGACTGGTTTCCTTGCCTGATTGAGTAGGTAGTCCCGACGGCGTGTTTGCCGGCGGGCAATGGCCTATAACAAAAAGCGTGCCTGAAATGACGAGAGTCAATGAAATAAAGGGGCGCGGAGTGTTGTTGATTTAAATATATAAAGGTTGTCGTCGGTTGGTGCCGATTTTAGTGTGGATGTTTGCGCGAGTGTGCGCAGTTAGTTGCTCATGCTGTTTTATTAAATGAATGCACGGATGCGCAGGGTATTTGGCTTTATTAAAGTTCGTGAAGTGTGCAAATAGCTGCGCAGGCCTGTTTTTATTAGCTTTGTAGGAAATTGCTTAAGTGCGGGCTGACCGCTTGAGGATTGATTCGTGTATGGCTAAGGTTCGCCTACTTCGTCACGTGCTGAACGAAGATTAATTGGCCTTCTAATGCGTATATTGATTGCGATTAGTTTGCCGCTCCTGCCTTGAATAGTTATGTGCGGCCCGGAATGGTTTATTCAGACACGCTCTACGCTTATCACCTTGAACTTGCACGCTTACCCTGCTCGTCAGAGGGTTTTGCCGGCTGTGATATGCGCTTTTCGAGTGAGTATGAAGCTCTGGAGTCCGAACTCGGCAAAGCACATTCGATACACGGTGCTGGCTTGCCGGACTGGCAGCGCGTCAGCGAGCTAGGCGAGCGGGTTTTGCGTGAGCACTCCAAGGATCTGCGCGTCGCCGTCTGGTTGACCTGGGCGTTGCACCAGCGCGATTCATTCCCCGGGCTTCTGGCGGGCCTCGGTGTACTGCTTCATCTGTGCAAGCACCACTGGGCGATTGTCTACCCTGCTAAATCACGTACGCGTATTGCCGCATTGGGTTGGCTGGTGTTGCGGCTTGACCCCCTGTTCACCAAGCATCTCTCGCTTACTGATCAAGTGCCATTGTTTCAGGCGCTCCTGGAGCACCTGGAAAGCCTCGACGAGCTGTGGCGTGAACACCTGGGGGACGACGCGCCCTTGTTGTTACCGATCCGTAGACAACTGTCAGAGCGTTTGGCGCTTGCCCTGCAGGGCGGTTCCGAGCCGCGTGGTGTTGCGGGCGCCATCGCTCAGGTCAAGCAGGTGGCGACGCAGCTGTTGAGGCCTGAACAGCCGGTCAACAACGAAAAAGACGCGCAAAAACTGTTGCGGGCGTTGCAGGAGCAGGCTCGGCCACTGTGCGCCTGGTGGCTGCGCCAGAGTGCCACTGATCTGCGTGCCTTGCGCCTGAGCCGCACCCTGGCCTGGCTTGCGATCACCAACTATCCCGACGCCAACAGTGAGCGGATAACCGCTTTGCGTGGGCTTCCTCACGACAAACTCAAACGCTACCAGAGCCGTCTCACCCAAGGTCTTCACGCCGATCTTTTGCTTGAGCTTGAAGCGAGTCTGGCTGGTGCATTGTTCTGGTTTGATGGGTTGCGTATGGCCTGGGAGTGCCTCCAAGCCCTGGAGGCAGAGTGGGCCATGACCGAGCTGGAAATGAATTTTGCGTTGTTGTTGCAGCGCCTGCCGAGCCTCGCGGAGTTCAGGTTTGATGACGGCACCCCATTTGCCGACCCCGCGACGTGCGATTGGATAACGCTCCACGTCCTTCGCCACGTCCATAAAGCCGAGCCTTTAAACGCCGCCGCTGATACCGGAAACGAGCCCTGGGAGGTGGCCTTGCAGGCCGTTATGTCCAGGCTGCGCAAGGAGGGTCTGAAGGCGGCAATTGCCACGCTCAAAGAAGGACTTCACGCCGCCCGCGGTGACCGGACCCGTTTCCATTGGCGATTGGCGCTGGCCCGATTATGCATACGAGCGGGCAAACACGAACTGGGCAGGATCCAGCTCGAACAACTGGACCTTGAATTACAACAGGCGGGCCTGGAGCGCTGGGAGCCAGAACTGGCCTTTCACGTCTCCCGGCTCTTGTATCGCTGTTACGACCTTTTGCCACAAGACCATGCCGTGCGCGAACGCAAGGAAGTCACCCATCGCAGGTTGTGCCACTTCGATCTTGAAGCGGTACTTGATTAGGCTCGCGAGCCCACCGAAAAAGGAGAAACACCATGCTCAAAGACGGTTCGGTAGCACCCAAGGAACGTATCAATATCACCTTCAAACCTGCCATTGGCGGTGTGCAGGAGGAAGTCGAACTGCCACTGAAGTTGCTGGTGCTGGGGGATTTCAGCCAGCGCGAAGATCCGCGCAAGCTTGAGGATCGAAAGCCCATTGGTATCGACAAAAACACCCTTGACGAGGTGTTGGCCAAACAAGCGCTGAGCTTGACATTGAGCGTCCCGAATCGGTTGCAGGAGGAGGGTGGCATCGAGGAACTGTCCGTCGAGGTTCGGATTAACGCGATGAAGGACTTCAACCCCGCAAACCTGGTTGAACAAATACCCGAATTGCAAAAGTTGATGGCACTGCGTGAAGCGTTGATGGCACTCAAGGGCCCGCTGGGTAACACACCAAGCTTTCGCAAAGCCATTGAGCAGGCGCTGGCCGACGACGAGTCTCGTGCGCGCGTACTCGCCGAGCTGGGGCTGAGCGGCCCGACCACCTGAACTTTTCAGTAAAAGGACACTGACACCATGACGACCACCCAACAAAACCTGCAGCCTGCCCAAGCTACCGGCGAGTGCAGCATCCTCGACACTATCATCGCCCAGACACTATTGAGCGCCGACGACGAGGCCTACGGCATTGCCAAGCGCGGCGTGTCGGCCTTCATCGAAGAGTTGCTCAAACCCCATAACAGCGCTGAGCCAGTGAAGAAACGCCTGGTCGACCGGATGATCGCCGAGATTGATACCAAGCTCAGCCAGCAAATGGACGAGATTCTTCATCATCCGGATTTCCAGGCGCTGGAGGCTTCCTGGAGGGGCCTGCAGTTGCTGATCGACCGCACCAATTTTCGAGAAAACATCAAGATCGAGCTGCTGAATGTCTCGCGTCAGGACCTGCTGGATGACTTTGAAGACTCGCCGGAAATTACCCAGTCCGGGCTGTACAAGCATATCTACAGCGCCGAGTACGGACAATTTGGTGGCCAGCCGGTGGGCGCGATCATCGCCAATTACTTCCTTTCACCCAGTGCGCCTGATGTGAAGTTGATGCAATACGCTTCGAGCGTTGCCTGCATGGCCCACGCACCCTTTATCGCTGCTGCGGGGCCGGCCTTTTTCGGGTTGGAAAGCTTTACTGGATTACCTGACCTCAAGGATCTCAGGGACCATTTCGAAGGCCCGCAGTTTGCCAAATGGCAAAGTTTTCGTCAGAGCGAAGACGCCCGCTATATCGGCCTCACCGTGCCGCGCTTTCTACTGCGAACTCCTTACGATCCGATTGATTGCCCTGTTAAAACCTTTGCCTATCAAGAGAACGTGGTGAACAGCCACGAGCACTACCTCTGGGGCAACACTGCCTATGCCTTTGCCACGCGCCTGACTGAAAGTTTTGCGCGCTTTCGCTGGTGCCCGAACATTATCGGCCCGCAAAGTGGCGGCGCGGTAGAGGACCTGCCATTGCATCATTTTCAGAGCATGGGCGAGATCGAAACCAAGATTCCTACGGAGGTACTGGTTTCGGACCGGCGCGAATACGAACTGGCGCAAGAAGGGTTTATTGCCTTGACCATGCGCAAGGGCAGTGACAACGCGGCGTTCTTTTCGGCCAGCTCCGTCCAGAAACCCAAAACCTTCGGCATCAGTGAAGAGGGTAAGGCAGCCGAACTCAATTACCGGCTCGGCACCCAGTTGCCCTACATGATGGTGGTCAACCGTCTGGCGCACTACCTCAAGGTCTTGCAGCGCGAGCAATTGGGCTCCTGGAAAGAACGCACGGACCTGGAGCTGGAACTCAACAAGTGGATTCGCCAATACGTGGCCGATCAGGAAAACCCCAGTGCCGAAGTGCGCGGTCGCCGGCCATTGCGGGCAGCCCGCATTGTTGTCAGTGATGTCGACGGGGAGCCAGGCTGGTATCGGGTCAACTTGAGCGTGCGCCCTCATTTCAAGTACATGGGGGCTGACTTCACGTTGTCCCTGGTCGGCAAGCTCGATAAAGAATGAGCAGAAGCCGGCGGATGCCCCCTAACGTAAGCCTTTTCGAACGCCTCGAAGGCGATGCATCAACCCAGCGGTGCAGTGTGGCGTCCGTCGCCGCACACCTGGGGAAAATGCTCAGCACCCGGGCAGGCAGTGTTCAGACACTGCCCGACTATGGTTTGCCCGATCTCAATGACATGCGGCTTAGCCTGCACGAGTCCTTGATCCGCTCACGCGCCTTGATCGAGCGATTCATCCGTGCCTACGAACCGCGACTGGCAAATGTACAAGTCAAAGTGCTGCCGCGTGCTACTGATCCTCTGGCCCTGGCGTTCGCGATCGAAGCTGCGCTGATCGTTAACGGTATTACACAGCCCGTTGTGTTCCATGCGCGCCTGGTGGATGGCGGGCGGGTTGAGGTCTGCGCCGATGGGCTTTAACCGTTACTTCCAAAGCGAGCTCAGCGCGCTGCGGCAACTCGGGCGGCGTTTCGCCGAGCGTAATCCCGCATTGGCGCCGTTTCTGGCTGAAAGCGGCCAGGACCCGGATGTTGAGCGATTGCTGGAGGGGTTTGCGTTCCTGACCGGTCGCCTGCGCCAGAAGCTCGACGACGAGCTGCCGGAGCTGACGCATTCCTTGATGCATTTGCTGTGGCCCAATTACATGCGGCCAATACCCGCCTTCAGCATCCTGCAATTTGACCCGTTGAGACGTGCTGGCCCCGCCGTTCGGGTTGCCCGTGATACGGCGGTAGAAAGTGTTCTGATCCAAGGCGAGCGGTGTCGCTTCAGGACGTGCTACACCACGGATGTCATGCCACTGCAACTCACAAGTCTGGACTACAAGTGCCAGGGTGACGGGGCATGGTTGGATTTGCATGTGGACATGAGTGTCGAGGGTAATTTCAGCCAGTTAACCTTTGAATCACTGCGACTGCACCTGTCGGGTGACCGCTATATAAGCCAGTGGCTCTATCTCAGTTTGCTGCGACGTCTGGAGGGCATCCACTTGCTGTTGTTGGATGGCGAGGGGTTGCCGGTCACGGGTAACGATGGGCAACCCATGACGCTGCGGCTGGGCGCCAACCAGGTCAAGCCGGTGGGGTTTTCGCAAGACGAGGCGTTGATACCGTATCCAGAAAATACGTTTCGCGGTTACCGCCATCTGCAGGAGTATTTCGCCTTCCCCGAGAAGTACCTGTTTGTCGATATCGAGGGGCTGAGTGTCCTGCATACACTTGCCCCTGAGCGGCTCGGCCAGGTCCGCGGCATGGTGCTGCGCTTTGAACTGCGCACACACGGACACGAACTGCAACAGCCCACGCTGGACAACGTGAAGTTGTATTGCACGCCCATTGCCAACTTGTTCAAACATGATGCCGTCCCCATTCGCCTGAATGGAAAAGAGGACGAGTACCTTCTGGTGCCGGGGGAATATACCCCGGGCAATGCCGCTGTGTTTTCCGTCGACAGTGTCACTGGCTGGCGCCCTGGCGGGTTGGGTTACCAGGCCTATGTGCCGTTCGAATCCTTTGAGCATGACTGGGACGTTGATCGGTCTGCAGCGCCGGCCAGCTACAGCATTCGCCAGCGCTCTTCGCCGCAGCATGGGGGGCTCGACACCTGGATGGGGTTTGGCAGTCGCGAAGGTAAAGGCCAGGAAACGTTGTCGATCGAAATGACGTGCACCAACTGCAACCTGCCTCGGCAATTGCAACCAGGCGACATCAACCAACCCTGCGAGCAGGCACCGGAATCACTGACGTTTCGCAACATCACGGCGCCGACGGCGAGCTTCGCGCCGCCGCTGGACCAGGATTTCCTGTGGAAGCTGATCAGCAATATGTCGCTCAACTATCTGTCGTTGACCGATATCAACGCCTTGAAGGTGATTCTCGAAACCTATGACCTGCCGCGCTATCACGATCGGCAGGCGCAAAAGGTCAGTCAGACAAGACTCGGTGCGCTGCAGTCCATTCGCCATGAGCCCGTTGACCGACTGCACCGTGGGTTACCCATTCGCGGCCTACGTGTGGAATTGACAGTCGACCTCCAGGGGTTTCTCGGTCAGGGCGATCTGTTTGTGTTCGCCTCGGTCCTCAATGAGTTCTTTGCGCTCTACGCCAGCCTCAACTCTTATCACGAGTTACGAGTCATCAGCACACAAGGAGACGTGTACCTATGGCCATCCCGCATGGGGCAACAGCCCCTGCTTTGAATGCGCTCTGTTGCGGCATTCGTGAATACACACTGTTCCAGGCAATTGAGCAGGTGATTGAGCGATTGCGCGAAGCTCATCCGCTGATGGACGAAGACGCGCTGTACGACCTGCTGGAATTTCAGGCCAATCCAGGTCTGGGGTTTGCCGGCCACGATATCGATCGCGTGGCGTTCTTTATGGAGCACGGGCAATTACGGGCTCGCCTGCGGCTCAACATATTGGGTTTGGTCGGAGCCGGGTCACCGCTGCCAGCGTTTTATGCAGAGCAGGCGTTTGCCGAGCTGTCCGGTGGCAACCCCACTCGCGACTTCCTCGACATATTCCACCACCGACTGCATCGGCTGATGTGGCCGATCTGGCGTAAATATCGCTATCGAGCGTGTTTCCAGACTGGCGCGAGCGATGCGTTTTCTGAGCAGATGTTTGCGCTGATCGGCTTGGGCGGCAACGCGATACGAGGTAGCGCGCAATTGGACTGCAAACGCCTGTTGCCTTACCTGGGGCTGTTGAGTATGCGCGTGCATTCTGCCGCCTTGATCGAGGCCGTACTGCGCTACTACTTCAAGCATGCCCCGGTGTTCATCGAACAATGGGTTGAGCGCCGCGTGGAGGTTGCCGATTTTCAGCGTAATTGCCTCGGTATCACCCGCTGCGAACTCGGTGAAAACCTGGTGCTGGGGCATCAGGTCAGCGACCGCAGCGCAAAGTTCAGGGTGCATGTCCTGGCGCTGAGCTGGCAGCAGTTTCACGCGTTCCTGCCCACGGGGAAGGGCTACCAGCCCCTGTGTTCACTGGTGCGTTTAACCATGCGAGACCCGTTGGAGTACGACCTGCGCCTGGTGCTTGCCGCCGGTGAAATCAGAGCCCTGCATATCGGTGCGCGCAATGTCTGTCGCCTGGGCTGGACCAGCTGGTTGGACCATGAGCAAGCCGATGGCGTGGTCACGTTTGCTGGCAACTTTCATTAGGGACGGATGATTATGATCAATGTGGACCTGCAACAGCTCATACGTACGCTGACACCCCCGGTACGTCGCGACCTGGAGCGCTCTTCGGAACGCTGTGTAACCCGCGGTGGCCGTGAAGTGCTCGTCGAAGACTTGCTGCTTGCCTTGCTTGAGCAGCCCGGCGGGCTGCTGGCCAAGGCCTTGGCCGACGCTGACGTGCCGATGAGCGCGCTGCAAGCAACGTTGCAGCCAAGAAGTGAGCAAAGCGCAACCCGCAATCCGGTCTTCTCTCAGGCGCTGGTGCATTGGTTGCAACAAGCGTTGATGGTTGCCCATCTCGAGCTGGGGCAACGCTCTGTGGATGAGGGCGCCCTGCTGCTGGCGCTGTTGCGTCATCCGCTGGAGTACGCTGGTGCTGGCTATCAGGCCGTGTTGGGCCGCCTGGATGCAGAGCGTGTACGGGATTTTCTCGCGAGCCAGGCACCTGAGACCGAGCCGTTGGCGACAGAATCGTTGTTGCAGCGTTTTACCCATGACCTCACAGGCCAGGCACGTGAAGGCCTGATTGATCCGGTGCTGTGTCGCGACGGGGAAATTCGGCAACTGATCGACATCCTTGTGCGACGCCGCAAGAACAACCCGATCCTGGTCGGGGAGGCCGGGGTAGGAAAAACCGCAATTGTCGAAGGCCTTGCGCTGAAAATTGTCGCTGCGCAGGTGCCCGATGCCCTCAAGGCGGTTCGCGTACTGACCCTGGACATGGGGCTCCTGCAAGCGGGTGCCAGCCTCAAGGGCGAGTTCGAGCGACGGCTTAAAGGCGTGATTGATGAAGTCAACGCCTCGCCGCAGGCCGTGATCGTGTTTATCGACGAAGCCCATACGCTGGTCGGCGCGGGAGGCCCGGCAGGCGGTTCTGACGCCGCTAATCTGCTTAAGCCTGCGTTGGCTCGAGGCGCTCTGCGCACCATTGCGGCCACCACCTGGTCGGAATACAAGCAATACATCGAGAAAGACCCGGCGTTGGCGCGACGTTTCCAGCCAGTGCTGGTCGGTGAGCCGAGCGTCGAGGAAGCCGTGTCGATCCTGCGCGGCCTGGTTCCGGTTTATGAGGCAAGCCATGGTGTCTACGTCCGCGATGATGCCGTCGTAGCGGCGGCACACCTGAGCGCTCGTTATCTGTCGGGCCGCCAGCTGCCGGACAAGGCCGTGGATGTGCTGGACACCGCCTGCGCACGAGTGCGCACGCGTCAGGCAATGCCCCCGGAGGCGCTGCAGAACCTGCACACGGAAAGGGCTGAAGGCAGGCGGCAACATGAGGCGTTAAGCCGGGACGCCGAGGCGGGGCTGCCGGTGGATGCTCAAGCATTGCAAGCGCTGGGCCGACGCTTGGACGCCATCGAGCAGGAATGTCAGGTATTGGAGCAGCAGCGGATTCAACAGGCTGGCCAGTCATCGGACAAACTTGAGGTGTGCCCGCGTTTGATCGCCGAGGTCGTCAGTGCCTGGACCGGAATTCCGGTTGAGCAGTTGGCGCTTGAGCCCAACGCAAAGGTATTGAGTCTTGCCGCTGCCCTGCGCACGCGCATCCTGGGGCAGGAGCATGCCGTGCAGGTGCTTGATCGTGCCTTGCGAGCGGTTGCTGCGGGCCTGAACAACGCGGATGCGCCGGTGGGTGTGTTTCTGCTGGTGGGACCCAGTGGCGTCGGCAAAACCGAAACAGCAATGGCATTGGCGCAGCTTTTGTATGGCGGTGAGCGGTTCGTAACCACCATCAATATGTCGGAATACCAGGAGAAGCACGCACTGTCCCGTTTGATCGGTGCGCCACCGGGCTACGTCGGTTATGGCGAAGGTGGAGTTCTGACCGAGGCTGTGCGCCAACGGCCTTATTCAGTGGTACTGCTCGACGAGGTCGAGAAAGCCGACCCCGAGGTGTTGAACCTGTTTTACCAGGTCTTTGACAAGGGCCGCGCCAACGATGGCGAAGGCAGAGAAATAGATTTTCGCAACACGCTGATCCTGATGACTTCCAACCTTGGCAGCGACTGCATCAACGCGCTCTGTGAAACCGGTCGGCGGCCTGAGGCCCAGGTGTTGCAGGATGCTATACAGCCCGTGTTACGTAGCCACTTCAAACCGGCGCTGTTGGCCCGGATGCGTGTCGTGCCGTATTACCCGATTGCCGGTCCAGTCCTGCATGAGGTGGTAAGGCTCAAACTGGCGCGCCTCGGTGAGCGATTGCATCGGCGCAAGTTGACCCTGACGTGTTCACCTGAGTTGATCGCGCACATGGCCGAGCGCTGCGCCAACCGTGACAGTGGTGCGCGGTACATCGATCAATGGATCGAGCGCTACTTGCTGCCGCAAATGGTTGATCGCGTTCTGAGTGCCATGGCCACGGATGAAGCATTGTCGTGGGTGCATGCAGGGTTGGATGCCAATGGCCTGCCAAGCTGTGAGTTCGGCCAATGACGAACGATCTGTTCACCCAAGTGGCCGAACCGTTGGTGTATGCCGCAGCCTTGCTGGACGGCTTCATCCGCGTGAGCCAGGAAAATGACCCGACGACGTTGCCAGGCCTATGTGCTGTGAGCGCTGCGCACCTGAGCCACTGTGAGCTCGCTCAGCTGTATCTGGTTGATGAAGTGACCGACCAATTCGAGCTTATTGCTCAACATTTGTCTGAGGCGCTGCCGGGCGGCGAACCGACTTCACGTCCGGTGGTGCAAAACCAGCAGCTGTTGCACTACGTCCTGAGAAAGCGTTGTTGCCTGAGCCTCGATGATGTGGGAAGCAGCCTCTATGACATCGGCTTTTTGCCAGCGACGCAGGCACCTTGGCGGGCGCTGTTGTGTGTTCCGCTGTTCAACCGCACCAATGCGGTCACAGGTGTACTCCTGTGCGCGAGCTGGCGGGCGACGCCACTGATGGGGTACGCGCCCTCGCTGGGGCAACTCGGCGGTTTCGCCGTGAACCAACTGCTTATGTTGCGTCGCATGCAACCTGCGTCAGTCATTAGCCGTTCATCGCGCGGTGTGTCGACCGCGGGGGCCTATGGCTTGATCGGCAACAGCACCGCGATGGAAGAAACTTGCCACCTGATCGGCAAAGTCCTGCAGACCCCTTATACGGTGCTGTTGCGTGGCGAGACCGGCACCGGTAAAGAGGTCGTGGCGCGGGCGATTCACACGGCCGGGCCACGCAGTGCGCAGCCTTTCGTGGTGCAAAATTGCGCTGCGTTTCCAGAAGGTTTGCTCGAAAGCGAACTGTTTGGCTACCGCAAAGGTGCATTCACCGGTGCCGAGCGCAACTATGCGGGGCTGTTCGACGCCGCGCATGGCGGTACCTTGCTGCTGGATGAAATCGGCGACATGCCGCTGTCATTGCAGGCCAAGTTGCTGCGGGTATTGCAGGAGGGCGAGATCCGCCCGTTGGGCGCCAGCGTCGCGCACAAGGTTGACGTGCGCATCGTCGCCGCGACCCACCGCGACCTCGCTGCGATGGTGGCGCAAGGCAGTTTTCGTGAAGACCTCTATTACCGAATTGCACAGTTCCCCATTCAATTGCCTGCCTTGCGTGAACGCGATGGCGATGTATTGCAGCTGGCGCGGCACTTCGCCGACAAGGCGTGTGCCGCGCTGGGTCGGGCGCCTGTCGACTGGTCCAATACGGCCCTCGATCAACTGTCGAGCCACGGCTTTCCCGGCAATGTCCGCGAGCTCAAGTGTCTGGTGGAGCGCGCAGTGCTGCTGTGTGACGACGGTGTGATTCTGCCGGCGCATTTGTCGTTACCACTGGCCTCGGATGCAACCGACGCCGTTGATGTGACGCTACGCCAGCGGATGGAGCGGGTGGAACGCGTATTTCTGATTGATTGCCTGCACAAGAACCGGGGCAATCGAACCCGCACTGCCCGTGAACTGGGAGTTGCTCGGCGCACGCTGCTCTATCGTCTCGCGCGCCTGAACATTCCTTTCGACGATGCCAGAGGCGAGGGCTGAATGTTGCTTTTCTGCATTGCCATGCTTGACCGACGCCTGTGCCGACTCGAGCTGGGCAACCTTATCTCAGTAGGAGAAACCTGATGCCTGATCGTCCGTGGCAAGCCGTTGTGCTTGTGTTGTGTCTGCTGAGTGGCTGCAGCGCCAATTACGTGTTTGACGACGCTGATTACCGCCCGCTGGGTGAGCCCAAGGCGATCACTCGTGGCCAGTGAAAGGGGAGAGGCTGACCATGCAACTTATGCTTGAGCTTTTGGGTACCGAGGACGGAAGCCGCGCACCCACGGCGCGCAAGCTTTTTTCCGCTGCGGGCGGTGTGATCGGTCGTGGTGCCGGGTGTGACTGGGTGATTCCGGACGCCAGCCGTCTGCTCTCCAGTCACCATGGTTTGGTCGCCTATCGTGAGGGCCAATACCTATTGACGGATATCAGCAGCAACGGTATCGGCGTAGCCGGCAGCGCCGAACGTCTGCGCAAGGGGCAGGCGCGATTGATCAGTGACGGCGACGTTTTTCAACTGGGTACCTTGTTGATTCGGGCGAAACTGGTGGCGTCGATGCAGCCTTGCGGTGAGCAATGGGACGCCAACACAGGACTGATTCCCGATGATGCATACCTGGCGTTGGACCCTATTCAAGCGCTCGATGTCGAGCAGCAGCGTCAGACCACGTCGCAGGACCTGGAGGCATTGGCAGATGAGGGCGACACGACTGGTCCGTGGGCCGACGATCGGGTAACCAACAGGGATCATCTGGCGTTACCCCGGCGAGCTGTACCCGCTCTGGAAGCCGTCCCGATTCGCCCCGATGCGATGCCTGCAGCAGGCCGCGACGTTTTTTGGGAGCAGTTTGCGACGGCACTGGGTATTAGCCTGGAAACCCTTGATGCGACGGGTCGCGAGGCGTTGGCGATCAGAGCAGCGCGCCTGCTGCGTATGGAGGTAGAGGGGCTGCAACAAAGTCTGCGGACTTGTGAAGAGCTCAAAAACGAGATGAATCTGCCGCTTTTCGAGACGCTGCAAAGGCGCCGGAGCCCTCTTAGAGACAGCGTCGAAACCGACGCTGTAATGGCGATGCTGCTAGGCGCGGAGGATCTTGGCCAGTTGCCGGCCGAACACGCCATCACCCAGGCCCACCGGGATATGCAAGTTCATCAGGTTGCGTTGCTGGCGGCCTGCCGCAATGCACTGCGCACTACGCGCAGCGCCTTTGCCCCGGGTCATCTGCTGACATGCTTCGAATACCAGGGGCAACGGCGCCGACTTTTCACCGACGGTGGGTATTGGCGGGCTTATCAGCGTCACTACCAGCGTTTGCTCGAGGATGAGCAGTTCACCGATCGTCTGCCAGGCAGTGACTTCGCCAAGGCTTACGAAGAGCAGGTTCGCTTGATCTCAACCTTGCACGTCGATTATCCAGGATGAACATTATGTCTCGAGCCGCGCTTGCAACCACGCTGCTTTTGCTCGGCCTGTTGGCCGGCTGCAGCAGCGTGTCGCCGTTTTCTACCTTGACCAAGCTGGACATGGCGCTGGCCGCCAGTGAGCAAGTCAACCCCGACCTTCACGGCAGGCCATCTCCGGTAGTAGTGCACTTGATCGAGTTGCGGCACGCCGTGGCATTTGAGAATGCCGACTTCTTCAGTCTGTACAGCAATGCCGAGCAATCGCTGCCCAAGGACTGGCTGCGCAGTGAGGAACTTGAACTGCGCCCGGGTGAGCGGCTGGCGCTCAAGCTCGGGCTCGAACCAGGCACGCGTTTCTTGGGCGTGCTGGCGGCGTATCGAGATCTGCCCCATGTTCAATGGCGGTGGGTCGTGCCCATTACCCCGCAGCAGTTAACGCGTGCCGATCTTGTGCTGGACCAGACGGGTATCCGCGTTTCTTCGTCCATGCATGGCCAGGAGTCCGAATGATATGCAGATTCATAAAGTCATCTGGCAGGAAGGCATGCTGTTACGGCCGCAGCATCTGCAGCACAACGATCGCTATTACCACCAGCAGCTCAATCGGACGCGCTTGCTGGGGGCTGATGCGTGGGGGTTTCTGACGCTGGAAGTCGATTTGCAATACCTCAATTTCGGCAAGGTGGTGGTCAACCAGGCCAGTGGCGTATTGCCGGACGGTAGTCTGTTCGAGTTGGGCGGGACGATGGAACCGCTGGTCTTGCAGGTGCCCGCCAACGCCGGCAAACAGGCGATTTATCTCGCGCTGCCGCTGGATACCGGCAATCAGACCGAGGTTCGCCGCCAGCAGCAGACCGACGTCCTGGCTCGCTATCTGGCGTGTGACATCGAGGTGGGGGATTCGAATGCCGGTGTCGACTCCCGGTGTCACATCAGTTGCGCGCGTCCTGACCTGCGTCTGTTGCTGGGCGACCCTCCGAGCGAGCAGAGTTTCGTCAAACTCAAGATTGCCCAGGTGCTGGAGTCGACCGATGAAGGCGGCGTGAGCCTGGACACCGACTTCATTCCCTCCTTCATTTTTCTGCAGGGCCACGGGTACTTGCCGTCGTGCCTCAAGGAAGTGATCAGCCTGCTCTCCAGCCGGGGGGATGCCATTGCAGCACGTATTCGGGGTGAAGGCACCGCCGCAGGCACGGAAATCGGCGACTTTCTGATGCTGCAATTGATCAATCGCACCGAGTTGGAATTGCGTCACTGGCTGAGCCAGACCCACGTGCGCCCGCAAGCCTTGTTCCTGGCATTACTGTCGCTGTTCGGTGAGTTATCTACGTTCGCCAACGACAGCAAACGTGCGCACCTGGATGTGCGTTATCGACATGACGACCAGGGAGAAAGTTTTCGCGGGTTGATGGAGGGCGTGCGTGGCGTGCTGTCAATGGTGCTTGAGCAACACGCCATCGAGTTGACGCTGCAGCAACGCCAATACGGGGTGTTGGTATGCCCGGTGAGCGACCTGAAATTGCTCGGCACTGCGACGTTTATTCTGGCGGCCACTGCTCAGTGTGATTCGGAGGAATTGCGCCATCGCCTGCCTTCGCATTTGAAGGTCGGGCCGGTGGAGCGCATACGCGAGCTGGTCAACTTGCACTTGGCGGGAATCAAGGTCAAGCCATTGCCTGTGGCGCCACGGCAGATTCCGTTTCATGCCGGCAAAACCTATTTCATGCTGGATCTGAGTGCCCGCGACATCACGCAGCTGGAGCAGTCGGGTGGTTTCGCCTTCCATGTAGGCGGTGAATTTACAGCGCTCGAACTCAACTTCTGGGCCATCAGGAACTGAACACAATGGACAGTGAATACCTGCAGGATGAAAAGACTGTTTTGCTCGACCATCAGGGCCGTGGGCCGGGAAACAGCCCAATAACGGACTTCCCTGCGCCGCCGCGCTTTGAGCAGTTGGAAGATCGAATGATCTACGCCGCCCATGAGCGAGGAACCCCGCGCTTCAAGATGGGGTTCAACCCTCTCGTTGAGGCCGCATGGGCGTTGTTGTCGCAAGTGGTTCAGCTCAAGAGCGCCTCTGGCCGCGAAAGCTTGGGCACGGTCAACGACCAGATGGTATTGGCGATCACTCAGTTTGAAGCCCGCGCCTTGCACAGTGGTGTCGAGAGCAGCCAGGTGATGTCGGCACGTTATGTGTTGTGCAGCGTCGTCGATGAAGCCGTGGTGACCACGGCGTGGGGCAGCCGCAGTGACTGGTCGAAGATGAGCCTTCTGAGCCGCTTTCACAACGAAACCTTCGGTGGGGAGAAGGTCTTCCAACTGTTGGAGCGGCTGTCCCGCGACCCGGTCAAGCACCTGGTGATGCTGGAGCTGATGTACCTGTGCCTCTCCATCGGGTTCGAAGGCAAATACCGAATCATGGAGCGAGGTGTCAGCCAACTTGAAGCCGTGCGCGATGCCTTGTACCGACAGATCCGGCACGTGCGAGGCGAGCCACTGTCGGCGCCTTTGCAGCCGACGCGAGCAGGGCGTGCGCGACGTAAACGATTACCCGTTATCCCGATGACTTGGGTCGCAGTCTTTACCCTGGCCTGTTTGTTGGCGATGTACACAGGATTTGCCTGGCGGCTGGGCGAAGAAGCCACGCGAGCGCTGCAACCCTTTCAATTTTCGGCGTCGGAACTGACTCAGACGCCCTTGTAAACGCTGGGAGCAATGAATGAACGCATTCTTCAAGAGCGCGCGCACCGTGCTGGGCACGATTTGGGTCTGGAGCTTGTTGCTGGTACTTTCCTGCGCGGTGTTGGTGTGGTGTTTCGGACCGCTGCTGGCCGTGGATGATCACCGCTTTTGGCAAGGCGCGAGTGCTCGCCTGGTCACTATCAGCGTGTTGTTTCTGCTGTGGGGGCTGGCGATGGTCCTTGCCGGCATACGCCGTGCAGCTGAGCTCAAGAGACCTGAACGCCTGGCACGCCATGAGCAACTGGGATGGGTTGAGGACGAACAGCGACAGGTACGCGGTCGCTTCAAAGAGGCCGTCCACCGCTTGAAAACCTCGCCGCGGTACGCAGGGCACAATCAGCGATGGCGTAATAAATTGCCCTGGTACCTGTTGATCGGCGAGCAGGGCAGTGGCAAGACGCGGCTGTTGGCGGCGGCGGGCTTACAGCTGCCATTTGATCGCGTAGACGCAATGGCGGTGGCAGGCACGGCTCATGCTGAGTGGCATTTCGCTGGCGAAGGCGTACTTATCGATACCCCCGGTCGTTACCTGACGCAACCTGACAGCACGCTAGACGCCGCTGGCTGGTCAATGCTGTTGCGTCTGCTCAGGCAGCGGCGCCGAGTGCGCCCGCTTAATGGTGTGGTGGTGGCGTTGTCGGTTGAAACATTGTTGGGCCGTAATGAGCACGATCTGGACCTGCAGGCTCGCCAAGTGCACTCACGCCTGCAAGAGGTTCAGCAAACGTTGCACGTGGACGTTCCCATCTATCTGGTGTTGACCCAGGCTGACCGCGTGCCGGGGTTTGCCGAGTTCTTTGATGCGCCTCAGGGAGAAGAGGCAGACAGCGTGCTTGGCCAGCCACTCGATGTTGGCAAGGGCGGCGTTGACATCGCACAGGTGCGCCGGGCGTTCGACGAGCTGCTACAGCGTTTAAGCGGTGAACTGATCACGCGATTGCATCAGGAGCGCAATGTCGAGCGCCGTGGCCCTATGCTCGACTTCCCCCAGCAGGCGGCCCAACTCGGCGAGCGGTTGTGCCTGTTCGTGGAGTCGGCTTTCTCCGCACATCGTTATCAGCGCATCAGCGGGTTGCGGGGCTTCTATTTGACCTGCTCCGGCGACAGGCACAGTCATTTCGTGCAGGGCCTGTTCAGTCGGGTGATCTTTGCCGAGGCAGACCTCGCCGGTCTGCAGACCCCGGAGCAGCGGCGCATCCATTTGCGCCAGGGGTTATTGGCCATGGCCGTTGTGCTGGTTATCGGGAGCGCAGGCTGGCTGTGGACGCACAGCTACACCGTCAATCAGCAGCGCCTGGCGCAAGTGGCTGCACTGGCGATGCAACCCGCACCCGCTGCGCAGAGTGCTGACGACACCCTCACACTGCTGGCGCTGTTGGATGCCCGCTGGGCGGCAACGCAGGTTTTCCCTGCAACAGAAGACGCGCGGTTTGTCGAGCGCGCCGGCCTTTATCAGGGTGAATTGAGCCGTCCACCCTTGACCCACGCGTATCAGCTGGCCGTGCAGCAGCTGTTACTGGACCGGCTAACGATAGTGCTTGAGGAGCAAGTACGCACCAGCCTTGGCAATCGTGAGCGACTGCTGGAAAACCTGCGCGCCTACCTGATGCTCAATCTGCGCGAGCGCCGGGATACCGGGTGGCTGGCGCAGCATATGGCAGACCATTGGTCTGCGCGTTATCCAGGTGATGCGTCGCTGCACAAGCGCCTGAATGAACACTTGGCGCGGCTGCTTGAGCAACCGTTCACTGCGTCGCTCGATGAAGCCCTCGTGGCGAAGGCTCGCGAAGAGTTGCGGGGTGAGTCCCTGGCAGATGTGGTTTACCGGGTGTTGCGCGAGCAATCACGCAACCTCGAGCCTTTGCGACTTGCCGAGGGCAGGGTATTCGCAGGTATTGATCCGCCTGTTCCCGGGTTTTACACCAAAAGGTATTGGCAGTACTTCGAGGCACAGGGGCCGCGGCTGGTGAATGCCATCGCGCAGGACAACTGGGTATTGGGGGAGGGCGCCGACCTCAGTGCCATGGACTTGCGGCGGCTGATGATTGAGCTGCAGCAGCGCTATTTCAGCGAATATGCCGATACCTGGAGTGCCGCCCTTGGCCGCGTCAGCCTGCAACACAGTGACAGTTTGAGGCAGGATGCCGAACAGCTCGCGAGCTTGACGTCTGCGCAGTCGCCGCTGATGCAATTGTTGCTGCTGTTGCGAGAAAACACGCGTTTGCTGCCCGGTCATGACGCTTTGGCCAACGTACCCGTTCAGACGGGAGCGTTGGGGGTAATCGCTCAGACGGCCGTGGCTGAAGGGGCGAAAGCGGTCCTTCCAGACTCTGCCCGCCGAGCGTTGCAACGACGCTTTGAGCCACTGCACCAGTTGCTCGACGAGCAGCACAACCCGGGCGTCGAGTTGACGCAGGCATTGCGCCTGCTCGACGAGCTGCACCTGCAACTGGCTGCGCTCAACCGCGAGAGCTCGCCCGAGCAGGCAGCTTTTCAACGGGTAAAGCGGCGAATGGAGGGGCAGCAGGATGTGCTCGGCACTCTGCGTGACGCCGCTGCACGGTTACCGCTGCCGCTCGCAGGCTGGTTTGAAGGGGTGGCTGACAACAGTTGGCGTCACCTGTCGGACGGGGCCTACGCGCACGTCAATCAGCGCTATCACAGTGAAGTGTATGGACTGTATGCCAAGGCGATCCGCCAGCGTTACCCGTTCGATGCTCATGCGAGCAGCGATGTTGCCCTTAATGATTTTCAAGAGTTCTTCAAACCCCAGGGCGTCATGGCGCGCTTTTATGAAAGCTACCTGCGGCCTTTCGTCAGCGTTGACGGCAACCGTTACAGGTTGCGTGGTCTGGATGGCAGTGGCTTGCCGGTTTCGCGTTCGGTGCTGGATCAACTGACGAAAGCCGAGGTTATCCGCCAGGTGTTTTTCACTGAGCCACAGGGTGAGGTGTCGGTTCGATTTACCGTGGCGCCCTATAGCCTGGATCAGTCGGTAAGCCGGGCGACCCTGCGCTTTGGCGATAAGGAGCTGGAATACCGCCATGGTCCCATCGTGCCCATGGTGTTTGACTGGCCGATGGAGGCCGACAACGGTCGCAGCAGCCTGGTATTGGAGCGGGGCACGGAGCAACGTCCCGTGGGTATCGAGAAAGATACCGGCGCCTGGTCGTTGTTCAGGTTTTTTGACTTGATGCAGCGAGAGCCGGCGACCGGCAGGCATGCGCTGATATTCAAGGCCGACCTTGCCGGGCTGCGGGCCAATTACTTGCTGACCAGTCAGCGTACGCCCAGCCCGTTTGACATGGAGGCGTGGCGCACTTTCCGCCTGCCTGAGCAACTGTGAGCAACCCGCCTATTGAGTGGCGCAGTGCCGGGCGCACACAGCAGGGGCAGGCCCGGCCGCGTAACGAAGATGCATTCCTGGACGGTTCGCGACATGGCTGTTGGGCCGTGGCGGATGGCATGGGCGGTCACCAGGGCGGTGATGTGGCTAGCCAATGGGTGGTCCGCAGTCTCGCTTCATTGTCTGGCACAGGTGACCTTAATCAGCGCGTCAACGCGGCTCGGCAACGTTTGCAACAGGTCAGCCAGCAGTTGACGAAGGCGGGTAACCGGTCTGACGCGCGGGGCGGTGTCACGATGGGCAGTACGGTGGTGGCATTGCTGCTCGAGCAGGGGCGCGCCGCCTGTGTGTGGGCAGGGGACAGTCGATGTTATCTGTGGCGCGAACAAAGGCTTTACCAATTATCGCGTGATCATTCACTGCAGCAGCGCCTCATGGATGAGCGCCAATTGAGTGTGGCGCAAGCTCGAGCCCACCCGGAGGCCAGGGCATTGACCCGGGCCATCGGTGCACGAACGCCGCTGCAGCTTGAGGTGCTGGAACTCAGCACCCGGCCAGGGGACGTATTTCTGCTGGCCAGCGATGGGTTGTATCAGGCGCTCAGTCACGCAGACCTGGGACTTGCGTTGAGCGTGGGAACGCCGCAGCAGGTGCTGGAATGTTTATTTGCGACGGTATTGCGCAGGCCCGCGCGGGATGATTTGACCGCCGTGGTGGTACAGCCATGAATGACACATCAATGGCGCCCGGCCTACTCGCCGGGCGTTATCACCTCGAACGCGAGTTGGGCAGGGGCGGGATGGGCGTGGTTTATCGCGCTCGTGACTTGTTGCACGAGCAATTTGGCGCGTCCTGCTCCAGCGTGGCAATCAAGCTGCTGGGCGAGACTGTGTCTGAGTGCCCGGACGCGCATGTGCTGTTGTACAGCGAGTTTTCCCTGACCCGCAGCCTGCGCCACGACGGTGTGGTGCGGGCATTTTCGTTCGAGGTTGATACAACCAGCCAGGCCGCGTTTTTCACGATGGAACTGATGCATGGCATCACGCTGGACCGGCTGCTGCCCGAGTGCCCCACTGGGTTGCCCTGGCGAGAACTGCAACCGATGGTCTTACAGCTTTTGGATGCATTGGTTTACATCCATCAGCAAAACGTACTGCACGGCGATATCAAGCCTGCCAATGTCATGGTCAGCGAAGAAGGTGTGCGGTTGTTCGATTTCGGCCTGGGCCATGCGCAGGTGCCGGGGGCGGCGGGGTTGCCGAGTTTGAATCGCGACCGTTTTAACGCGTGGACACCCGCGTACGTTGCCCCGGAATTACTCGCCGGCGGGGCGCTGAGCACCGCCGCCGACCTATATGGCGTGGCCTGCGTAGTGTACGAGCTGGCCCATGGCCAACGCCTGGATGGGCGTCAGCCCATGCACACCTTGGTTCGGCCTCGGCAACTGCCCAAGCGCTGCTGGCCAGCCTTGCTCTCGGCCCTGGCGGTTGACCCTGAACGTCGAGAGCTGAGCGTCGCCGAGTTACGCGAAGCGATAGCCAACCAGCCTCGACGCGGGTGGCTGTAACCCAATACTCAATGGGCCAGGCCATGCAGTTGGCAGTAGTCGGCCCAGCTCAACCCGGCCATTTGTGCGACTTCCTTGTGCACTTCAAGGCGCTGGGCTTCGAAGGCCTCGGGTGAATCGGCCGTCAACTTGAGTGTCAGCTCCCAGGCAAACAGGTTCTGTCGTTCAGCTTCGGCTTCGAAGGCTTCATGCAGGCGTTCGGCGCGATACTGCTCCAGGGTTTCGCGCTTTGCTTGAGCAGCCAGCGGGTTCAGGGTGTCCAGCTGCGTGGCCACCTCTGGATGTTCGGTCAAGAATCTGTCCAGGGCGCGCTGGTGGTTATCGCCGGGTTGGGACAAGGTAAAACTCCTGGGGGCTCGGGCGCCGGTAGCGGACCTGTGGTGAGGTGTTCAGCGGCGCAGGTATTTGCGTAAGCGGCGGCTTAGGCGATTTCGTATCGGCTCAAGCAGGAAAAATAACACGTAGGCACCCAGCATCACCGCCAGATCCAAGTCCAGCCAGGTTTCTTCGACGGGCCCGGTGAGGCGCTCGATCACATTTCTGGCCATGAACAGCAAGGTGACGCCCACTACCCACAGCAGGGCGTTGAACATCAGTGGACGCAGGTTGTGGGACAGCTTGTATTGCATCTTGAACAGTTCTCCTTGATGTCGGGCTCCTTTTCCTACGGGAGCCAAAACACGCCGATAGTACATTTTGAGGGAGGCTCATGACTTGGCGCAGATCATGGTGCCCGATGATGGATGTTGCTCAGGTGCCCGGGTTTTCGAGCAGGTAGCGTGCCAGTGCCGCATAGGCCGGCAAGGTGACACCGTCGTTCGCGGCGTTGGCCGCAACCGGATGGGAAGCAAAGCGCACAATCACCATCTCGGCCGCGGGGTCGATGTAGATACTCTGGCCGTGGACGCCGCGGGCCATATAGGCGCCATCGGGGTTATGACTGACCCACCACATGGCACGATAACTCCATCCTTTGAGTTGACTATAGCCTGCCTTGGCAAAAGCCTCTTTATCGCCGCCCTGGCGAATATCCTTGACCACGCTTTGAGGCACGATCTGCTGGCCATTGAAGCGGCCGCCATTGCGCAGCATTTCACCGAAACGGGCGATGTCCCGCAGCCCGGCGTTCAAGCCGCCACCGGCGAACGGTGTGCCGATGGAGTCCACGGTGAAATAGGCGTCCTGTTCACTGCCCAGCCGGCTCCAGATGCGCTCGCTGAGCAGTTGCGCGACGTTGCGCCCGGTGACGCGTGCGATCACCCAGCCAAGCACGTCGGTATTCACCGTCTTGTAGCCAAATGCCTGCCCGTGTTCACCGCGTTGCCGCACCGTTTGCAGAAACTCGAAATAACTCCGCGGCCCGGTGTAGTCCTTGGGTTTGGGCAGTGGATTGCCGGCCTGTGCATGGGCCCAGACGTGCGCGTTGGGGTCGGCATAGTCTTCGCTGTAATCCAGGGCCGTGGTCATGTCCAGGACCTGGCGCAGTGTGGCGCTGCCAAACGCGGACTGGCCCAGTTCGGGCACATAGTCGGCGATTTTCCTACGCGCATCGAGGGTGCCGTCAGCCACCAGCATCGCGCCCAGTGTGCCTACCACCGATTTGGTGACGGACATGGCCGCGTGTTGCCCATCGTCAGTCAACACGCCGAAGTAGCGCTCGTACACGACGTTCCCACGGCGCAATACCACGATGCCATCGGTGTAGGTGGCATCCAGCGCCTGGCGCCACGTCAGTGGTTGGCTGGCGCCGGTAGGCACGACGGGCAGCGCATCGATTCGTGGGTCGAGCTGCCGGGGCAGCGGCAAGGGCGCGCCGAGCCCACGGGGAACATTGAGCGTGGGTATCAGTTGGCGAAAGTTCGCCACGCTCCAGCGCATCGCCGGGAAGCGAAAATAGCTGCCATCGTCAAAACGCACGGTGCGGTCCGGTGGCGGTGGGGCGCCGACCATCCATTTGAGGCGAGCAGGATCACTGGCCTGGGCGTCAGGAAAATCTGTAACGCTGGCGTAGACGGCGGCGCTTGAAAAAACCAGTAATACAAAAGTCAGCGGCAGGATGGGTCGCATCGGCAGGCACCTTGATGTCGTATAAAGCGGACGGAGCAAGGCCTGGGCTCGAGTCCGTTCGAGAATTAAGCTGCAAAGGATGAGCTTAATCACCCTGACCGACAAGGATCAGGGAGGTTAAATTAATTCTGAATAATTGCTGGTGTCACGGCAAAAGCCTTTCGCTCCCGGTCTCTGGCCGTGTAGCGTTGCAAGGGATATCGAGGCTGCCGACCACGGGCAGAGGGCGATGGGCAGAGGGACGGGTCATGGCGAAAACGCTGTTCAAACTTTTCCTCACTCAGCGCCTTGCGGCCTTGGCCAGCACGGAGTCGTTACGGGCCATCCGTGAAGGCCTGTTGTGGATTTTGCCGTGTTTGCTGGTGTCGGCCGGTTTCCTGATTCTTTCTGAATGCGCCAGGGTGCTGGGGTTTGATCCGCAGGTAGTGGCCTTTTTGTCTGGGCTGCACAACCAGATCAGCTCGGTGATCCCGTTGTTGGTGGCCGCCTCCATTGGTTACATGCTGGCGATCCAGTATCGCCTGCCACAATTGCCGGTGGCGTTCCTGTGCCTGGCGCATGTGGTGGTCGCCACGTTCGTCTTGCGCGATTACCCGCGGGCGTCGGCGACGTTTGTGCTGTTTATCGCCATCGCCTCGCCGTTGCTGAATGTACCGGCGGTGGCCTGGCTGCATCGCTTTCGCTGGACGCGTCTGGTCAACGAAGACCTGGTGGGCCATAACCTGCGGGGCACCATCAACATGGTGGTGCCGGGGGCTATCACTGCGCTGTCGTTGGTGGGGGTGTTGTCGTTGCTGTTGCAGATACCTTCCGTGGCGCAGTTGCAAGGGCCGCAGGTGCTCGATGCACTGCAATCGCCGTATGGCAGTGGCTTGTTTGTGACCCTGATGAATTCTCTGCTGTGGTTTTTTGGCATCCACGGCGTGTATGCCCTGCAGCCGCTGTTCGATGTGCTGGACCAGGCTGTGCTGCTCAATGGCGCCGCGCTGGGGGCAGGTGAGCCGATCAAATACGCGCTCAACAGTGGCCTGCTGGGGTGTTTCGCGTTTATTGGTGGGTCGGGCGGTGCACTGAGCCTGTTACTGGCAATCCTGCTGTTTTCCAGGAGCCAGTCCATGCGCCTGCTGGCGATGGCCAGTCTGCCGTTATCGCTATTTAATGTCAGCGAAGTGCTGCTGTTCGGCTTGCCGATCATTCTCAATCCGCGCTTGTTCGTTCCGTTTTTACTGGTGCCGGCATTCAACGCCATGCTGGCGCTGACGGCGGTACACCTGGGCTGGGTATCACCGGCTGTGGCCAGCGTACCGTTTACTGCACCGGTGTTGCTCAACGCCTACCTCAGTACCCACGGCGACATGGCGGCCGTGGTGCTGCAGGTGGCGCTGCTGGGCATCGGCACGCTGGTGTATGCGCCTTATGTGCGCGCAATTCATCGTCAGTCCAGCGACGCCAGCACGGTGTACCTCAAGTCGCTGGACATGACCTTTCGCGGCCTGGAGGAGAAGGGCCGGCTGCTGGAACTGGACCCGGTGCTGGCGTCCCACAGGGCGCTGGCACGCCAGGCCGTCGAACTGACCCGTATCCAGCAGATCAGCGATTATGAGTTCTACCTTGAATTCCAGCCTCAGGTCTCCACCCGCACCGGGTTGTGCACCGGCTGCGAAGCACTGATGCGCGCCCGCGACAGCCAGGGCACGGTGCACTCGCCATGGGAGTTTCTGCAGTGGCTGGCGCAGGCGCGGTTGATGCCGGACGTGGATGTCTGGGTGGCCTCCCAGGCCGTGCGCCAGTACCAGCATTGGAAGAAAGTCGGCTTTGCCCTGCCGATGACCATCAATATTTCCAGTGCCACCCTGACGAATGCTGCCTATGGCGAGCGCCTGGTGGAAATTCTCGCCCAGGCCCATGGGCAAGTGTCGGTGGAGATCACCGAAGATGCGTTGGTGCGCGATGTTCCGGCCACGCGCCAGACGATCCAGAAATTGCAGGCGATGGGCGCCAAGGTCTATATCGATGACTTCGGCACCGGGTTTTCCGCGTTGAGCTATCTGCACCAGTTTCCGGTGGACTTCATCAAGATCGACCGAAGCTTTGTGGTGGCCCAGCACGACCCCCAAGGTGCCCGTGTGCTGACCGGCATGCTGCGTTTTTGCGAGGCGCTGAACCTGGGGGTGGTGGTCGAAGGCGTGGAGACCGCCGAGCAATTGGCCTTCCTCAATACCGGCACCGAGCTGTTTGTTCAGGGCTGGTATTTCAGCAAGGCGCTGCCCGGCGATCAGCTGGAGCGCTTTGTGCGCGAGCGTGCGGCCACTCGGGTTTAAGCTGGCGTGGCGGCGAACTCACGCTGCGTCTGCTCGATTTCTTCGACCAGCTTGTCGATTTGCGCCAGCCGCGCGCGGTTGTCGTGGTCCCAGGGGTGAAAGCCCGGTTTGAAGTAGTGCAGCCATGGCCGCAGCATGCGCGGGAACACGCCCTTGGGCCCGTAGAGAAACTTGAGCATGCGCCAGAAACCCTTCACGTGCCCTCCGGCCTTGCGGTCGGCAATCAGCAGGCGCAGGTGGAAATCCAGCACTACCAGCCAGAAGAACACCGTGGTGGTCAGCATGGTGCCGGTGCGCAGCAGGTAGCGCCCAGGCCCGGGTTTGATCACGGTGTTCCACACATCGAACGCCACGGCTTTGTGTTCGGTTTCTTCGAGGGCGTGCCAGTACCACATTTGCTGGTAGCCCTTGAGTGACTCGCCAAAGCGCGTGGGGTCGCTGAGCAGAATTTCCGCGAGCATTGCCGTGTAGTGCTCGAGGGCGATGGTCACCGCCAGGTTGAACGACGGTGGCAGGTGTTTCTTTTGCAGGTCGAGCATGAATTTGAGGCGCCGGTCCAGGGTGTGCGCCGGTAGGCCGGCAGCTTGCATCAGGTCGTTATAGGCCACGTGCTCGCGGCTGTGCATGGCTTCCTGGCCGATGAACCCCTGGATTTCCTTTTTCAACTCCGGATCGTCGATGCGCTGGCGGTAGTGGCGCACGCTGTCCATGAAAAACAGTTCGCCCTGGGGAAACAGCAGCGACAGTGCGTTGAAGAAGTGCGTGATGAACGGGCCTTGTTCATGCCAGTTTTTGATGCGCTCGGCGGGCAAGGCAAAACGGATATCGCGACGGATGGGCAGCATCATGGGTGCTCCTGTTCAGAGACGAGGTTCGTCGTTGGTTTCAAACACCTGCGTGCGCTGTTTGGGCGCCATGCGCTTGCTGGCAAACACCACCAGGGCTTGATAAGCGGCGGGCAGGCAACGGGCGAGCAGGTCGAGGAAATACGCGTCGCGGCCGATCAGCACGCGGCGTTTGTTGTGGCGCACGCCCTGCAGGATGACCTTGGCGGCCTGGTCGGCGTCGGTGATGAAGAGCTTTTCGAAGTCGGCGCGGGCCTGTTGCTCGTTGTGGATCAGAAAACCGGCCATGTTCGCGTCGATGCGGCTGCTGCGGCAGATATCCGTACGGATTCCGCCGGGGTGTACACAGGTGGCGGACACCCCGCAGCGTTGCAGATCGAGTTCCTGGCGCAGCGATTCGGTAAAGCCGCGCACCGCAAACTTGCTCGCGTTGTAGCCACTCATACCGGGCTGGGCAAACAGGCCGAACACGCTGGAGGTGTTGACCACGTGTCCGTCGCCGCTGGCCTTGAGGTGCGGCAAAAACGCCTTGGTGCCGTGCACCACGCCCCAGAAGTTGATGCCAATGATCCACTCCAGGTCTGCGTAGTCCACACCTTCGACGGTGCTCGACAGCGCCACGCCGGCATTGTTGAAAATCAGGTTGACCTGGCCGTGGTCGGCCACGCAGCGTGCGGCCCAGTCGTGCATGGCCTGGCGATCGGACACGTCCAGCACGTGGGTGGTGATCGTCACCGGTGACAGCGTCGAGGTCTTGATCAGCGCCAAGGTCTGTTCCAAACCCTGGCTGTTCTTGTCCGCGAGCGCCAGGTGGCAGCCTTCGCGTGCCAGCGCCAGGGCCAATGCGCGACCCATGCCGGACGCCGCGCCAGTGATTGCCGCCACGCGGCCGTTGAATGACTTCATGACAGGCTGCCTTCTGCGGTGGAGTGGGGCGCCGAAACCGGGCGGGGTGTCGAGGTGGGCAACAGCTCGGTGACATAGTCCTTGAGCGCGAAGTGCCGGGTATCACGTTTGAAACGCCAGGTTGAACCGGGCCACAACGTGGTGTTTTTGCCGGTGCGCGGGTCGAGGTACCAGCTCTGGCAGCCGCCGGTGTTCCAGATGGTGCGCTTGAGCCGGGCTTGCAACTGCTGGTTATAGGCCAGCTCCACCGTGGGTTTGACCTCGACCGTGGCAATGCGCTGGCGCTGCATTTGCGTAATGGCATCCAGGATGTAAGTGACCTGGGCCTCGATCATCAGAATCATCGAGTTATGCCCAAGGCCGGTGTTCGGCCCGACGATCAAAAACAGGTTGGGATAGCCCGGCACGGTGGTGCCCTTGTACGCGTGGGCGCCGTCGCGCCAGGCATCCATCAGGTCGATGCCGTCGCGCCCGATGATGCAATCGCGGGGCAGCGGGTCGGTGGCCTGGAAACCGGTGCCGAAGATCAGGCAATCGGCCGGGTGCTTGATGCCGTCCGCCGTGACCACGCCGTCCGCTTCGATGCGCAGCACCTTGTCGCTGATCACCTCGACATTGCTGCGCGACAGCGCCGGGTAATAGTCATTGGAGATCAGCACGCGCTTACAGCCGATGGTGTAGTCCGGGGTGAGGGTCTTGCGCAGGGAAGGGCGCGCCACGTGTTTGCGCAGGTGGCGCAGGGCGATTTTCTGCACCATTTTCATCAACCTCGGGTGCAGGGCAAACCCCACCACACGGCCTTCCAGCGCCCAGTAGAAAGCGCCGCGCACCAGGCGTTGAGTGAAGGGCAGGTGCTTGAAGGCCCAGCGCTCGACGCGGGAGATTTCGCGGTCGGGCTTGGGCATGATCCACGGCGGCGTGCGCTGGAACAGGTCCAGATGCGCCACCTGCGGCGCGATCTGTGGGACGAACTGAATGGCACTGGCGCCGGTGCCGATCACCGCCACGCGCTTGCCCTTCAATGAATACGCGTGGTCCCACTGCTGGGAGTGGAAGCGCTTGCCCTTGAAGCTGTCCAGCCCCGCAATATCCGGCAACGCCGGGCGTGACAGCCCGCCCATGCCCGACACCAGCACCCGCGCGCTGACCTTTCGGCCGTCGCTGAAGCTCAGTTGCCAGCGTTGCTGCTGTTCATCGAACACCGCACGTTCAAGGCCCATGCCGAAGCGCAGGTAGGGCGCCAGCTTGAAACGCTGCGCGCAGTGTTCAAGGTACGCGCGGATCTCCGCCTGCGGTGCGAACTGCCGCGTCCAGTCCGGGTTGGGCGCAAACGAAAACGAGTACACATGGGACTGCACATCGCAGGCGCAGCCTGGGTAATGGTTGTCCCGCCAGGTGCCGCCGAGGGTCTGGGCCTGTTCGGCGATAAAGAAGTCGGTGATCCCGGCTTCCTTGAGTTTGATCGCCATGCACAGGCCGGCAAAACCGGAACCGATGATGGCGATGTCGATTGAATCGCTGTGGGCATTCATGGCTTGTCCCTCGTGGGCATCGATGTGCTCCTGTTTTTGTTGTGTCTTTTAGATAGAACACCATTGCAAAGAAAAATTGAATTAATTATTTTAAAAAAGATTTTAAATAATCTACCTGAAAATTTCGCCTACGCTAGGACCTTGTTCCGCATGTGCGACTTGTCCGACGGACGAGCACGGTATGCATGAAGTTTAGGTCCAGGGTGTGGACGATGGCTGAGGCCTTGATCAATACCGGTCAGGTCGCCAGCGGCAGGGAAGCAGAGGACCGAGCTATGGCTGTTGAATGGGTTGTCGCTGCGGGTGTGTTAGGAGTGGCGAGCGCGCTGTTGTGGGGCTTCAGTGCCTGGATGACGCGGCGTATAGAAGCCACTGTTCCGATCAACGGGCGCTTCGTCGAGGTCGATGGCGAGCGCTTGCATTATGTCGAGGAGGGTGCAGGCCCGCCGCTGGTGATGATTCACGGGCTGATGGGCAGCAGTCGCAACCTGACCTATGCCTTGTCCGCCCAGTTGCGTGAGCGTTTTCGCGTGATCACGCTGGACCGCCCGGGTTCGGGCTATTCGACCCGGCAAACCGGTACCGCGGCAGACCTGCCGGCTCAGGCTCGGCAAATCGCGGCCTTCATCAAAACGCTGGACCTGGATAAACCGCTGGTGCTGGGGCATTCCCTCGGCGGGGCGATTTCGCTGGCGCTGGCGCTTGACCATCCCCACGCGGTGTCCGGGCTGATCCTGGTGGCGCCGCTGACGCATCCCCAGCGTATGTTGCCGCCGGTGTTCCTGTCCCTGGCGGTGCGCCCGGCCTGGTTGCGACGGTGGATGTCCCACACCCTGACCGTGCCCGTCGGCCTGCTGACCAGAGGCGCGGTGGTGAAGGGCGTGTTCGCCCCCGACGCCGCGCCGTCAGACTTCGCCACGCGAGGAGGCGGGCTGCTGGGTATGCGTCCGGACAACTTCTACGCGGCCTCCACCGAGATCAATACGGTTAACGACCACCTGCCGGACATGGTCAAGCGCTACCCGCAACTGACTCTGCCAATCGGCCTGATCTATGGCGCGCGCGACAACGTGCTGGACTTCCAGAAGCACGGCCAGGCCCTGGCCAGCAAAGTGCCCGGGCTGAAGATGCAGGTGGTGGAGGGGCGCGGCCATATGCTGCCAATTACCGCCACAGAGCGCGTGGCCGCGCTGGTGGAGCAGGTGGCCAAGCGCGTTCGCCCACCGCACAGCGCCACCGTGCTGCACCCGCCATTTGCCTTGGCGAGCAAATAATGGTGTTACCCGACTCGCGGTACAACGGCGTCGATGCCTGCTTTAGACACCTGACCAAACGGCTGAAAAACAGACTGGTCAGTCACGTCAAAAAGCCTTCGAGAAACTAGTTGACGACCTAACGATTCCGCGCTATTTATTTAAAAAAATTATTTCAATGTGTAATTTGAAACAATTTTTGAAGTGCCTAAGAGCGAATAAAATAATGAAAAAAACGCCTTTTATCGCATCTCCAAACCGTCTCGTCCGGAGGCTGCCATGAATCAGACTCTGGTCACTTCTACCGCCTGGACCGACGGCAAACGTCATTTGTGGTGGCTGGGCATCATGCCTCTGGCGACCCCATTGCTCTCCGGCGCCCTGGCCATTACCACGGGTGTGCAGCAATTGTGGTGGGTCGGCGTGCTGGTGATCTTCGGCTTGATCCCATTGATCGACGGCCTGCTCGGTGAAGACGTCAGCAACCCGCCAGAATCCGCCGTCAGCCACCTTGAATCGCAAAGCTACTACCGCTGGATCGTCTACACCGGCGTGGTGTTCGTGATCACCTCGGTGGTGGTGACCGGCTGGCTGGCCGCCGGTGGCATCGACTGGATCATCAACGGCGGCCTGCTCAACGCCACGGCTAGCCTTGATCCGTCGAGCTGGCTGGCGAAGACCGCAGCGTTTATTACCGCGCGCACCCAGTTGCACGGTGAGATCACCTGGTTCACCTACCTGGGCATGGCGCTGTCCACCGGCGCCGCCACCGGCATTGCAATCAACACCGCGCATGAGCTGGGGCACAAGCCCAAGCCACTGGAAGTGTTCCTGGCCAAGGTCACCCTGGCGCCGACCTTCTACGGGCACTTCTACACCGAACACAACCGTGGCCATCACGTACGCGTGGCCACACCGGAAGACCCGGCCAGCTCACGTCTGGGTGAGAGTTTCTGGGCGTTCCTGCCGCGCTCGGTGTGGTTCAGCGCGGTGTCGGCCTGGAACCTGGAACGCGAACGCCTGCGCAAACTCGGCCTGCCGGCACTGCACTGGAAAAACGCCGTACTCGGCGCGTGGATGTACAGCGTGGTGTTGTGGGGCGCGATGATTGCCTGGCTCGGTGCGGCAGTGATTCCTTTCCTGATCATTCAGGGCATCTACGGGTTCTCGTTGCTGGAAGTAGTTAACTACGTCGAGCATTACGGGCTTAAACGCCAGAAGTTGCCCAACGGTCGTTATGAACGGTGCTCGCCGCGGCACTCGTGGAACAGTAACCGCATTGTCACCAATATCTTTCTGTTTCAACTGCAACGGCATTCCGATCACCACGCCAACCCCACCCGCAGTTATCAGTCATTGCGCCACTTTGATGAATCGCCGCAACTTCCTTATGGTTACGCGAGCATGATTGTGTGGGCCTATGTACCGTACTTGTGGCGACGTCGCATGGACCATCGCGTGTTGAATCATTACGCCGGCGATATCACCTTGACCAATCTTCAACCGTCACAACGTTTGAAGTACCTGGAGAAGTACAGCAACAGCGCCAAGCCGTTTTGAGGTGAATTAAAACAGCCGTGGGTGAACTCGGGATCTGTGCATCGCGCCGGTTTTTATCGCCCAGGGTTTATCGGTTTTATGCCAAGAAAGTTGTTTGACCCTACAACAATAACTTCAAGGGAAGGACGTTCATGATGCACAGCCCTGCCACGTTCACCGCGCATATCATACTGGCCGCACTGGGCCTGATCGTTTACCACCAGGCCCAGGCCGCACGCATCGAGCCGGCCGGCAGTGCCTTTACGGCCCAGGGCCCGATTAGCTTTTCCAAGGGTGCGCTGATCAGCGCCGATTGCACCATCAAGGTGGCCGGCAAGGTCGCGGCCGATGGTTCATCGGTGAATGTCGATAAAGTTGAATTCGACGGCGGCCTTAAATGCAGCCGCGTCGAGGCCACCAACTTACCCTGGGTGTTAGTTGCCAAAGACACCAAAAGCGGCTCCATGTCGAAGATCAGCGTCGATGTTCACGCCTTCGGCCTGGGCGGCAAGTGCGGGCCTTCTACGGCCGATGGAACGTGGGACAACGCCACCCGAAAGTTGGAGGCCACCAATGTTCCGATCGGCGAAGACTGCACGATCAAAACGGTGTCGATCACGATGCCGCCGACCTTCAAAGTGGTCGAATAAACAGATTAAAAAGATGCAGCGGTAATTGAATTGAGATTTGGCTGGAAAGGGAAGTTCTGCAGTTTCACCGTGACCTCTCGATCATGGCCATTACCCCTGGCGAAATGACTCGCCATAACATGTGAGGAAAAACAATGAAAAGCTTGAAGACCCTCGTTTGTGCAACTTCTTTTGCTCTGTGCTTTGGCGCCGCCTCGATGGCCAGTGCGGCGTCTATCACCCCGGACGGTCCGTTCACGACCAACCCTGGCACCATCGTTGTGAAGTCGCCCTCGTCGTTCGGTGCAGCCGTAACCTGCGGCATCACTTTTAGCGGCAACGTCAGCGGTGGCGTGGCCTCCATCAACGGTGCTTCGCTGACCGGCGGCGGCCTCTGCGCCTTGCCGACGCTGACCAACCTGCCTTGGGTGCTGACCGCTGCAACCAGCACCACCGGCACCGTGACCAACGTCGGCTACAAGATCACCTCGCTGCCTTCCACCAACTGCGGTCCTACCCCTATCGCTGTGGCGTGGACTGCGGCCAGCAAAACCCTGTCGGCCAGCAATCAATCGCTGAGTGGCAACTGCACCGTGGTGTCCCTGAGTGTTGTGGCGCCAACGCTGACGGTTAACCCGTAAGCGCGTGACTCCAAAGGGCTGATCACCCGTTGAAAGGCCGGTGCCTCGCGTGAGGCGCCGGCTGCGGGAAAACCACCGGCGGAGCCGGTTGGGTACGGTACTTATTGTCTGGGGAACATGACAATGCAAAGCCTTAAAAAAACAGCCCTCCTGGGTTCGATGTTATTCACCCTGGGCGCTGTCTCGTCCATTGCAGGTGCAGCCACCTTTGCCCCGGCGGGCGCTGCATTTACCGCCTCGGGCTCAATCGCCACCGCGGTAAAGCTGCTGGTGTTTACCCCGGTGCCATGCACGATGACACTCAGTGGCCAAGTCGCGGCGGACGGCTCAAGCGCAACGATCACCGGCGCCACGTTCACCGGTAATGCGCTGTGTGGTATTTCCGGCCCGTTGAACTTGCCGTGGACACTGGTGCCGACAAATGCCACCACCGCAACGCTTTCTGGCTTTACCGAAAAATTTCCGTATGACAGCTGCCTGACGCCAAGTGTGCTGACCACACAATGGAGTGCCGCCGACGGCACGTTCAGCATTGCCAGCCCACACACGGTGAACGCCACCTGCAGGGTCACGGCTTTCAACTTCAAGCCTTCATCTGCCCTCACGATTAACCCTTGAAGACATCAACGCGTTAGCGCGTGGGCGCGCACAACGTGCAACGCGTCCCTGAATGAACGAACAGAAAGACGAGACGGCTGGGCCGGCTCAGTGTGATAACAATAAGGAGTGCCTCATGAATAATAAAAAACAACAGGTACAGGCGTTACTGGGGTTGGCGTTGATGGGCGGGCTGATGGTGGCCGTGCCTGTGCAAGCCGGCGGTTTTTCCACGCCGACGTATGGCGCACCGGGCTGGGGGCGGGCGTTCGGTGGTGGTTCGTTGTTCAAGAACGACCCGAGTTCGGCGTTCAACAACCCGGCGGCAATGGCTTTTGTTGACCATAACGTTGCACAAATGACCGTCGATTACGCGCGGATCAAGATCAAGTACAAAGGCCAGGCCAATGATTACCAGGGCAACCCGGTATCCAATACACCGTTTAACCCCGACGGTACTTTCGACCCCGCGCTGACCACGGTGAACAACAACGACGGCGGCCAGGGTGGGTTCACTGCATGGCTCCCAACCGGGTTCATGGTGATGCCGCTGGGTGATCGGTTTTCGTTCGGTCTGGCCCAAGTCGTACCGCAGGGCATGCGCACCACCTGGAACGAAGACTCAAAGTTGCGTGACTTTGCAGTGGACACCAAGATTGAAACGGTAGGGTTGACCGGGTCCTTGTCGTTCAAGGTGCGCGATGACCTGTCCATCGGTGCCGGGATGATCGTTCAGCACAGTAAAGGCTTCGTCAGCCAGAATATCGATTTGCTCGCCGCCGCTGCCAACTCCAAGTCTGAATTGGGCGGTATTCCGTTCCCGGCAGGCCTGGGCACGTCGCTGATTCGGGTCAAAGTCGATAATACGTCGGTGGGTTGGTTCACGGGGGTGGTCTGGAAACCCACTGAGCAAGACAGCCTCGGCCTCAATTACCACGCCAAAATCAAGAACAAGATGGAGGGCAAGTACAATATTCGCGCCGACGCCTTCTCGTATCAGCTGATGACGGGCCCGAGCCCGTTCGGCGGTACCGGGACTATCCCCGAAGTGGCCTATCCGGGGCTGAAATTGATGCCCGACGGCGCCAATGCCAGCACTCAACTGGACATCCCGGCAACTGCGGGCCTGGACTGGGTGCACCAGTTCAATGATCGCCTGACCCTGGGTGTGAGTGCGGTGTGGACCCAATGGTCATCCTTCAAGGACCTGACCCTCAAGTCCGACGGCAACACGATCGTTTCCATCCCCTACAATTACCGCGACTCCTGGATGTACTCCATTGGTGGCGATTTCAAAGCGACCGATGAGCTGACATTGCGTGCCGGTGTGGCGTCCGACCAGACGCCGACCCGCAACTCTACACGCGACCCGCGGATTCCGGACGGTGACCGGTACTTCCTGTCGCTGGGTGCGGGTTACGACGTCAAGGCGATTCCAGGCTTGACGCTGGATCTGGCGTATTCCCATCAGTTCGTGCAGGAGGTCAATCTCAAGACCAAGAACGTGGACCGCTTGGGCGCCGCGAGCCTGGACGGTAAGGCTGAATCATCCGGTGACGTAGTGGCTGTTTCGGCAACCTATGCCTTTTAAGGCCGTCACGCAGCGTTGAGGACAGGGGCGGCAAGCGCATCTTGGCGCCCTTGTTCAGAGGCTCGAAGCGGGGGCGCGCTCGCGACCTGTGCAGCAGCGCATTTTTTGATTCAACAGGCTGACGTGCTCAGCCTGGTTTTTTTTAGCCTTGGCATTAAATAAAAATTTCAAAACAAAATTTGAATTTGTCTTTTCAAGTTTGTAGTGTGGCTTTACGCCGTCACTCATTTCGAGCGACCTGCGCATCGCCCATGCCCTGATTAGGTAGAGGTATCCCCATGGTTATCTGGTTATTAGTGGGTGTCGCAGCAGCGATTGCCCTGGCGTATCGACAAGCCGCCGCCGCGCTGTGGCTGGGCATTGGCCTGATCTGGCTGGCGCTTGGTTACCTGTTCAACGTGGTGGCCGGTCTGGGCACCAGCGTTGCGGCGCTGCTGGTGGTGGTGCCCGCGCTGCTGCTGACGCTCAAGCCCTTGCGGCGCGCGCTGTTGACCAGCAAGGCCTTGGGCCTGTTTCGTACGATCATGCCGGCCATGTCCGACACCGAACGCGCCGCCATCGAATCCGGCACGGTGTGGTGGGACGCCGAGCTGTTCAGCGGCAAACCCAACTGGGATCGCCTGCTCAAAGCTGCGCCGCCCAGCCTCAGCGCCGAAGAACAAGCCTTCCTCGACAACGAAGTCGAAACCCTCTGCGACATCGCCAACGACTGGGAAACCACCCAGATCTGGCAGGACATGTCCCCCGAAGGCTGGCAGTACACCAAGGACGCCGGGTTCCTGGGCATGATCATTCCCAAGCAATACGGCGGCAAAGGTTTCTCCCACTATGCGCACTCCCAGGTGGTGATGAAGCTGTCGACACGCTGCTCGGCGGCGGCGATTTCGGTGATGGTCCCCAATTCCCTGGGCCCGGCTGAACTGCTGCTGCATTACGGCACCGACGCCCAACGCAATTACTACTTGCCGCGCCTGGCGCGAGGCGAAGACATCCCGTGCTTTGCCCTGACCAGCCCATATGCGGGCTCTGATGCCGGCGCAATTCCAGACCTGGGCATCGTCTGCAAAGGCCTGCACGAGGGCGAGCAAGTGCTGGGTTTCAAAGTGACCTGGGACAAGCGATACATCACCCTTGGCCCCATCGCGACGGTGCTGGGCCTGGCGTTTCGCGCCGAAGACCCGGAGGGTTTGCTGGGCAAGGCGGGCTCACTGGGGATTACCTGCGCGTTGATCCCAACGTCTCACCCGGGCGTCAACAGCGGTCGTCGTCACTGGCCTTTGAACGCGGTATTCCAGAACGGTCCGACCACCGGCAAGGATGTGTTCATTCCCCTGGAATGGGTGATTGGCGGCCGCGCACAGGTCGGCAACGGCTGGCGCATGCTGATGGAATGCCTGGCAGCCGGGCGGGCGATTTCCCTGCCGTCGGCCAACGTCGGCCTGGGCAAAGTCGCGGTACGCGGCACCAGCGCCTACGCGGCCATGCGCAAGCAGTTCGGCCTGCCCATCGGCAAGTTCGAAGGCGTGCAGGCGCCGCTGGCGCGCATGGCCGGGCATTTGTATGCCTGCGACGCGGTGCGCAAGGTCTCGGTGGCGTCGCTGGATGCCGGCGAAAAACCCTCGGTGATCTCGGCCATTGCCAAGTACCACGTCACCGAGCGCGCGCGGATCATCGTCAACGACGGCATGGACATCGTCGCCGGCAAAGGCATCTGCATGGGCCCCAACAATTTCCTGGCCCGTGCCTACCAGCAAAGCCCGATTGCGATCACCGTGGAGGGTGCGAACATCATGACCCGCTGCCTGATCATTTTTGGTCAGGGGCTGATTCGCTGCCATCCGTATGTGTTCCGCGAAATGGAAGCCGCGCGTAACCCGGACCAGCGCCAGGCACTGGAAGCCTTCGACCGGGCGATGTTCGGCCATGTGAGCTTTGTCGTCGCCAATGCCGTACGCGCCGGGGTGCATTCGCTGACCGGCGGGCGGCTGCTTTCTGCACCGGCCAAGACCGAGCCGGCGCTGGCGTCCTACTACCGCCAGGCCAATCGGCTGTCGGTGGTGCTGGCGTTGATCTCGGATGTGTCCATGGGCGTGCTCGGCGGTGCGCTCAAACGCAAGGAAAGTATCACCGGGCGTCTGGGCGATATTCTGTCGCAGTTGTACATCCTGTCCTGCGTGCTCAAACGCTTTGAGGACGACGGTCGGCCCCAGGCAGACCTGCCGCTGGTGCACTGGGCCGCCCAGGATGCGCTGTTACGTGCGCATGAAGCGCTGGCCGAAGTGCTCGATAACTACCCCTCGAACGCTGCTGCGGCAGTGGTGCGGGGCTTGAGTTTTCCGTTCGGTATTCCCCTGCGCAAACCGTCGGATCGCTTGCTGGCCCAAGTGGCTGAGGTGGTGCAGACGCCAGGCGAAACCCGCGACCGCCTGTTGGCCAATTCCTACATCCCGCGCCCGGAAATCGACAAGCTGGCCTACGGCGAATTGGCCTTGCGCCTGTTGCCGCAGGTGGAGCTGATCGACGCTCGCCTCAAGTCGGCGGTCAAGCAAGGCCTGATCGAACCGATGCCGATTTCCGCCACCGCGTTCAGCGCCTGGCGCGTCAAGGTGCGGGCGCTGGACCTGATCAGCGACGAGGAAGACACCTTGCTCGGCCGCTATGTGGAATACGCCGACCACGGCATCCAGGTCGATGACTTCCCGCAGGACTTTGGTTTGCTTGAGGCGTTACAGCAGCGCAAACAAGCGTTGGAGCCGAGCGCCAAACGTCGCACACCCCAAAGCGAAAACGCCTCGGTCAACTAGGAGAAACACGATCAAGGTGGAAGCTGGCTTGCCTGCGATGGCATCACCTCGGTGCCTGTGAACGACCGAGTCGTCTGCAGCGCAGGCAAGCCAGCGCCCACCGGCATCGGGTTTATAAAGCCAGTGTGTGTTGTGAGTGAATGCTTACTATGAGTGACAGCTACCTTTCCTTCGTCAACTCCCCGTGGGGCGGGCGCCTCGCCCGGGCCATCGGCCTGCCGCAGCCGTTGCCGTTGCAGCGCCATCGCAGCGGCCAGCAGGGCCTGGTCAACCCGGTCATCGTCGCCGGGGCAGGGCGGTTATCCACAAAGGTGCAGCAGATTTTTGCCGCCACCGACACCGTCGCGGCCACGCCAGCGACGCTCCGGGCGCCGTCCACGGTCAAGGTGCAGGGCGCGGTGTTCGATGCCACGGCGGTGCTCGATTTGCAGCAGCTCGACGAGCTCTATGTATTCTTCCACGCCAACGCCAAGCGCCTCAGTCAGCATGGCCGCGTGGTGGTGCTGGGCACTGCGCCCGAACATTGCCGGGACTTGCCCCAGGCCATCGCCCAACGCGCCCTCGAAGGCCTGGTGCGCTCGCTGGCCAAGGAACTGCGCCGGGCGATCACCGTGCAATTGATCTACGTGGCGCCGGGCGCCGAAGACGCCCTGGACAGCAGCCTGCGGTTTTTTCTGTCGCGCCGTTCGGCCTATGTGTCCGGGCAGGTCGTGCGCCTGGAAAAACCGGTGGATGGCGAGGTTGCCGTCAACTGGGATAAGCCCTTTGCCGGGCGCCGCGCATTGGTCACCGGCGCCTCGCGTGGGATTGGTTTGGCCATCGCCCAGGTGCTGGCCCGCGACGGCGCCCACGTGGTGTGCGTGGACGTGCCCCAAGCCCATGCAGCGCTGCAGCAGGCCGCCGCCGGTGTCAACGGTTCAGCCTTGCCGCTGGACATCACCGCCCCCGACTCGGCCGCGCTGTTGCAGGCGCACGTCGAACAGTACGGCGCTTTCGATGTGGTGGTGCACAACGCCGGGATCACCCGCGACAAGACCATTGCCAAAATGACCGAGACGGCCTGGCGCAGTGTGCTGGCGGTCAACCTGGAAGCGCCGTTGCAGTTGAGCAGTGCGTTGCTGCACCACCAAGGGTTGAACCCGGGCGGGCGCATTGTGTGCGTGTCGTCGATCTCCGGCATTGCCGGCAACCTGGGGCAAAGCAATTACGCCACCTCCAAGGCGGGTGTGATTGGCTTGGTGCACGGCCTGGCGCCGTTGGCGGCAGCGCAACAGGTCACGGTCAATGCCGTGGCGCCCGGTTTTATCGAGACGCAGATGACCGCCAGGATTCCACTGATGATCCGCGAGGCGGGGCGGCGCATGAACTCGATGTCCCAAGGCGGGCAGCCGATTGATGTGGCCGAGACCATTGCCTGGCTGGCGCACCCGGCGTCCGGCGGGGTCAACGGCCAAGTCGTACGCGTGTGCGGCCAAAGCCTGCTGGGAGCCTGAACCATGGACTACGTGACGCAGATCATCGACCCGCCACCGTCGCGCACCCAGCTGTTGCTCGATGGCGTGCGCGCGCTGCGCAAACCCAAGCTTGACGGTGCGCCGTTGCTGCCCAGGGAATGCCTGGTGCGTTCGGCGGTGGCGCTGTCGGCCGGCGCTATCGCCGCGTATGGCCACGCCTGTGGTTTCTGGCGCGAGCAGGGTGTGCCGCTGTCCTATCCGCACGTGCTGGCGTTCCCGTTGCACCTGATGCTGCTGACCCGGCCGAGCTTTCCGTATCCGGCCAGCGGCATGGTGCACCTGGCCAATCGCATTCATCAGCATCAGCGCTTGCACGAAGGCCAGGCGTTGCGCCTGCAAGTGTGGTGCGAGCGCTGGGTGGCGCACCCCAAAGGCCAGGCGCTGAGTATCGCCACGCGGGCCTACAGCGCCGACGCGCTGGTGTGGCAGAGCGACAGCCTGTACCTGCGCCGTGACGTGAAAGGCCCGGTCGGCGAGCCGTGGGAAGACGCGCTGACGTTGCAGGAAGACGGGCTGTTGTGCAGCCAACGCTGGGCAGTGCCGGCCGACCTGGGCCGGCGTTTTGCCAAGGTGTCAGGGGACTTCAACCCGATTCACACCTCGGTGATCGGCGCCAGAATCTTTGGCTTTCGCCGCGCCATCGCCCATGGCATGTGGACCCTGGGCCGCGCACTCGCCGCTCAGCAACCGCCGGGCGGCCTGGAACACGCCCAGGCGCATTGCGACTTCAAACTGCCGATCTTCCTGCCCGGCCAGGTCACCCTGTGGAATCGCCCCGTGACCGGCCCGCGCGGTGAGTTCGAAGTGCGCAATGCGGCTGGCGATAAACCGCATATGCGTGGGCTTTTTGTCTGGAATGAGAACCGTCAATGAGTGACTACAGCTTCAACCCGGCCCCGACTCGCCGCGTGGCGATTGTCGGCGGCAACCGTATCCCGTTTGCCCGCTCCAACAGCGTGTATGCCCACGACAGCAATCAGGACTTGCTGGTTGCCGCCCTGCAAGGCCTGGTTGACCGCTACAACCTGCACGGCCAGCGCCTGGGCGAGTTTGCCGCGGGCGCGGTGATCAAGCATTCGCGCGATTTCAACCTGGCGCGCGAGTCGCTGCTGTCCACCACATTGTCGCCCCAGACCCCCGCGTATGATGTGCAACAAGCCTGCGGCACGGGCCTTGAAGCGGCGTTGCTGGTGGCGAATAAAATCGCCCTGGGCCAGGTCGACGTCGGCATTGCCGGCGGTTGCGACACCACCTCGGACGCGCCCATCGGCATCAACGAATCCCTGCGCCACACCTTGCTCGCCGCCAACCGCGCCAAGGGCATGGGCGATAAGCTCAAGGCGTTGCTGAAGGTGCGCCCCTCGATGTTGTTCAAGCCGTTGCTGCCGCGCAATGGCGAGCCACGCACTGGCCTGTCGATGGGTGAGCACTGTGAAGCAATGGCCAAGCGCTGGCAGATCAAGCGGCTGGCCCAGGATGAGTTGACCCTGACCAGCCACCAGCGCCTGGATGCCGCTTACACCCGTGGTTTTTTCGACGATCTGATCAGCCCTTATCGCGGCCTTGCGCGCGATAACAACCTGCGGCCTGACGCCAGCCTTGCGAAACTCGCCGGGCTATCCCCAGCCTACGACCGCCACAACGGCACGCTCACGGCGGGCAACTCCACGCCGCTGACCGATGGCGCTTCGGTGGTGCTGTTGGCCAGTGAGGCCTGGGCTGCCGAACAGGGCTTGCCGGTGCTGGCTTACCTGCGTACCGGCGAAACAGCGGCGGTGAATTTTGTCGACGGCACCGAAGGCCTGTTGATGGCCCCGGCCTATGCCGTTCCACGCATGCTCAAGCGTGAAGGCCTGAGCTTTGCCGACTTTGACTTCTTCGAGATCCACGAAGCGTTTGCCGCCCAGGTGCTGTGCACGCTAAAAGCCTGGGAAGACGCCGATTACTGCCGTGAGCGCCTGGGCCTGGACGCACCGCTGGGCGCCATCGACCGCAGCAAAATCAACGTCAACGGTGGTTCGCTTGGCTGCGGCCACCCGTTCGCCGCCACCGGTGGCCGGCAGTTGGCGGCGTTGGCCAAAACCATCCATGACAACGGTGGCGGGCGCGGCTTGATTTCGATCTGCGCGGCGGGCGGGCTGGGTGTTACGGCCATCGTCGAAAAGTAGCGCTATAAAAACAACAACAAGGAGACTGCCATGAACGCTGTAAGCCTGGAACGTACCGAACGGATCTGGTTGAACGCTTACCTGCCCGGCGTGCCGGCGGACATCGAGGCCGGTATCGAGGACTACCCGTCGCTGCGCGAGGTGTTCCTTGAGCACCTGGAGAAATTTCGTGAGCGCGTCGCCTACGTCAGCATCGGCACCGAAATGACCTATGCCGACTGGCAGGTGCAAGGCATCGCGTTTGCCGCGTGGCTGCAGGGCCAGGGCGTGAAGAAGGGCGACCGCGTGGCCTTGATGATGCCCAACTGCTTGCAGTACCCGATCTGCCTGTTGGGTACCATCCTGGCCGGCGCGGTGGTGGTCAACGTCAACCCGCTGTACACCTCCCATGAGCTCAAGCATCTGCTCAAGGACAGCGGCGCCGAGACCGTGGTGATCTTCGAAAACTTCGCCCACACCCTGGAAAAGGTCGTGGCCGGCAGCAGCGTCAAGCGCGTGGTGGTGGCGGCCATTGGCGACTTGCTGGGCGCCTTCAAGGGCGCGGCGATGAATTTCATTTTGCGCAGTGTGCAAAAGCAGGTGCCCGCTTTTAACCTGCCAGGCGCGGTGCGCTTCAATCGGGTGCTGAAACAGGGGCGGGTGTTGAATCACTTTCCGGTGGCCATGAACCTCGACGACCTGGCCTTTTTGCAATACACCGGCGGCACCACCGGGGACGCCAAGGGTGTGATGCTCAGCCACCGCAATATCATCGCCAACCTGTTGCAGGCCAAGGCCTGGGTCGGCGACCAACTGGACCAGGACCAGCAGGAAACCAACGTCACCTTGCTGCCGCTGTACCACATCTTTTCGCTGACGGTGAACTGCCTGATGTTCATGTGCCTGGGCGGGCGCAACATCCTGATCGCCAACCCGCGTGATGTGAAACGCGTGCAGATGATCCTGCGCAAGGAGCGCTTCAACGGCATTGCCGGGGTCAACACGCTGTTTAATGGTTTGCTCGAAAACAAGGCGTTCTGCGCGCGCGACTTTTCCGCCCTGCGCATGGTGATCGCCGGCGGCATGGCCACGCACACGGCGGTGGCCAAGCGCTGGAAGGAAGTCACCGGGCTGCCGATCATCGAGGGTTATGGCCTCACCGAGTGCTCGCCGGTGGTGAGCATCAGCCCGATCAATATCGCCCGCATGCGCGAGATGGAATTCACCGGCAGCATTGGCGTGCCGCTGCCTTCAACCTGGGTGCGTTTTATCCGCGAGGACGGTGAGCTGGCCGACACCGGTGAGCAAGGCGAACTGCAAGTGCGCGGGCCGCAGGTGATGCAGGGTTACTGGAAGCGGCCCAAGGAAACCGCCGAGGTGCTGGATGCCGAGGGCTGGCTGTCGACCGGTGATATCGGTGTGATGGACGAGCGCGGCTATATCCGCCTGGTGGACCGCAAGAAAGACATGATTCTGGTCTCGGGCTTCAATGTGTACCCGAATGAAATCGAAGACGTGGTGGCCATGCACCCGGGCGTGGGTGAGGTGGCGGCAGTCGGCGTGGAAGATGGCGTCACTGGGGAAAGGGTGAAGATCATCGTGGTGCGCAAGGACCCGAACCTTACGCAAGAGCAGATCCTCGCCCATTGCCGCGAATACCTGACGGGTTACAAAGTGCCGCGGTATGTGGAGTTCCGCACCAGCGAGTTGCCCAAGACCACCGTGGGCAAAGTGCTACGCCGCGCCTTGCGCTGATTCGAAGGTAACGACAGCCCAAATGTGGGTTTACACAACAAGCTACGTTGGATGAACACGGTCAATGTGGGAGCGGGCTTGCCCGCGAATACAGTGTGTCAGTTTGCACAGGTGGCACTGACCCACCGCTTTCGCGAGCAAGCCCGCTCCCACAGAGATTGGGTTTACACAGCAGGCTACGTTGGATGAGCGCGGTCAATGTGGGAGCGGGCTTGCCCGCGAATACAGTGTGTCAGTTTGCACAGGTGGCACTGACCCACCGCTTTCGCGAGCAAGCCCGCTCCCACAGGGAGTCAGTGTTTCCAGGCTGCTGGATTGACCAGGTTTTTCGGGCGTTCGCCCGACAGCGCCGCCAGTAGATTGTCCACCGCACACTTGGCCATCGCCTCGCGGGTTTCATGGGTCGCCGAGCCGATGTGCGGCGTGGCCACCACGTTGTTCAAACGCAACAGGGGCGAATCGTGGTTCAACGGCTCACGCTCGAACACGTCCAGGCCCGCTGCCCGAATCGTGCGTTGCTGCAGCGCCTGAACCAGTGCCGCCTCGTCCACTACTTTGCCGCGCGAGATGTTGATAAAGATCGTCTCCGGGCCCATCAGCGCGAACTCTTTAGCGCCGATCAGCTTTTCGGTTTCGGCGGTCAGCGGCAAGGTCAGGCAGACAAAGTCAGCTTCCTTGAGCAAATCGACCAGGCTGCGGTACTGCGCGCCGAAGCGTTCTTCCACCAACGGCTTGGGCGAGTGGCTGTGGTAGATCACCGGCATGCCAAACCCAAAATGCCCGCGTTGGGCCAGGGCTTCGCCGATGCGGCCCATGCCGATGATGCCGAGGGTTTTGCCATGCACGTCGGTGCCGAAATGGGACGGGCCGATGTTCTTGCTCCATTGGCCGGCACGCACCATGTCGGCCAGCTCCACCACCCGGCGCGCGGTGGCCAGGATCAGCGCAAAACCGGTATCGGCGGTGGTTTCGGTGAGCACGTCCGGCGTGTTGCTGAGCAGGATGCCGCGCTGGGTCAGGTAGTCGATGTCGTAGTTGTCGACCCCCACCGAGACGCTGGCCACCGCTTCAAGGTGTGGCGCCAGGTCGAGCAGCTTGGCGTCCAGGCGCAGGCTCGCACCCAGCAGGCCTTGGGCGCGGGGCAAGGCCTCGCGCAGCTTGGCCAGGCCAGGTTCGTCGAGCGCTTCGATCAGCGTGACGTCGGCCTGCTCGTGCAGGTGGGCCATCAAGGGCGCAGAGAGTTTCTTGTATAAAACGACAGACTTTTTCATCGGGTTTTCACCTTCAATCCAAGGGTCGGCATCGGCGCGCGTTCACGGTCGCTGGCGCCGGGCTTGAGGAAAATCGTCAGCACCACCGACAGCATCAGCGCACCGCTCATCAGCAGGTACGAAGCGCCGGGCGAACCGGTGGTGCTGTTGAGGTAACCCACCAGGTACGAACCGCCGAACGAGCCCAGCGCGCCCATGCTGTTGATCAGCGCCATGGCGCCGCCGGCGACGTTGGCCGGCAGGATCTCCGGCACGATGGCAAAAAACGGCCCGTAAGGCGCATACATGCACGCGCCAGCGATGACCAGCAGGCTGTAGGACCACCAGAAGTGTTCGGCGCCCAGTGCGTAGGAGGCATAGAACGCAATGGAGGCAATCAGCAGGGGTGGCCACACAAAACGTTTACGTTTTTGCAGTTTGTCCGAGCCCCAGGACACCGCGAGCATGCCGATCACCGCCGCCAGGTAAGGCAACGCCGACAGCCAGCCGGCTTCGACCATGTCCATTTGCAGGCCGGCCTTGAGGATCGACGGCAGCCACAGCACAAAGCCGTAAACGCCGATGCTCCAGCAGAAAAATTGCAGGGCCAGGATGATCACTTTGGGCGAGCGGAAGGCCTCGGCGTAGTTCTTCACCGCCTTGATCCCGACTTGTTCGGCGGCCAGCGCACTTTCGAGGTCTTTTTTGTGCTGCTCACTCAGCCACTTGGCGTCGGCGGGTTTTTCATCTGCTAGCTTCCACCAGATAAACGCCCAGATCACCGCCGGTATGCCTTCGATGATAAACATCCACCGCCAGCTGAAATGCTGCACCAGGTAGCCCGACACCACTGACATCCACAGCATGGTTACCGGGTTGCCGAGGATCAGAAAGGTGTTGGCGCGCGAGCGTTCGGCACGCGTGAACCAGTGGCACAGGTACACCAGCATCGCGGGCATCACGGCGGCTTCGACCACCCCGAGCATGAAGCGAATGGCGATCAGCATGTAGGCGTTGGACACCACGCCGGTCAGGGTGGCAAGGCCGCCCCAGAGGATCAGGCTGACAAAAATCAGCTTTTTAACGCTGCGCTTTTGCGCGTAGATCGCCCCCGGCACCTGGAAGAAAAAGTAGCCGAGGAAGAACAGCGCGCCCAGCAGCGAGGACATGCCGGGGGTGATCATCAGGTCTTCGGCCATCCCGGAGGCGGCGGCGAAGCCGTAGTTGGCGCGGTCCAGGTACGCCAGGCTGTAGGTGATAAACACGATAGGCATGATGTACCACCAGCGGCGGGTGGCGAGTTTCAAGGTATCCATGGAGTTGCTCCTGAGCTTGTTGTAGTTGTGGCAACAGGGTGTACGTCATGCAACGGATCGAGTGGGTAACTCCGAACGAGTGGGCAAGCCTTCCATGTCGCCGCGGCTCTGCACGGCGCGGCTGCCGATCCAGTTACCGCGCTGTACCGCTTCGGGGAAGCTGAGGTTTTCCAGCAGTGCGCTGATCATGCCGACGGCAAAACCATCGCCGGCGCCGACGGTGTCGACGACTTTTTCCACCGGCACGGCGGCAACGAAGCCCTGGTCCATCTGGGTGCGGTAATAGGCGCCGTCCGGCCCAAGCTTGATGGCCACGGCCTCGGCGCCCTGGTCGAGGTAGAACGCGGCGATGTCGGCCGGGTCTTCGAAGCCTGTGAGCAAGCGACCTTCGCTCAAACCCGGCAAGACCCAATCGGCCATGGCGGCAAGGGCGTTGATTTCGGCGATCATCTGCGCCTGGCTGGCCCATAACGATGGGCGCAGGTTCGGGTCGAACGACACGCTGTGCCCGGCTTTGTGCATCTGCGTCATCAGCTCGCGGGACAGCTCACGGGTGGCCTCGGACAACGCCGGCGGAATGCCGGTGGCGTGCAGGTGACGCGCTTGCAGCAGCGTGGGGCTGATGGCGGCGGTGGACAGGTGGCTGGCCGCCGAGCCTTTGCGAAAGTACTCCACTTGAGGGTCTGCGCCGGCTTCTTCGCGGGACTTGAACTGAAAACCGGTGGGGTGCAAGGGATCGACCGCCACATGCTGGCAATCCAGGCCTTCCTTTTTCAGGGTGTCGACCACAAAACGCCCGAGGGAATCATTCCCCACCCGGCTTAGCCACGCCACATTGAACCCCAGGCGCGACAGGCCAATGGCGACATTGCTGTCGGCGCCGGCAATGCGTTTGTGGAACTGCGCCACCTGGGCCAGATCGCCGGTCTGCTCGGCGACAAACATCGCCATGGTTTCACCAAACGACAGGATATCGATCTCAGACATGGGCATTCTCCGCACGGGGTTGGCCAAGGATGGCGAGGGCGGCGACCTGTTGCGCGGTGACCTCGGTCAGGTCATCGCCTTGCAACGGGAATTCCACGGCCCGGGTAATACCTTGAGTCATATGCTTGAGCAGTTGTTCCCACAGATGCAGGTCTGTGGCGCCGGGCGGCAGGGCCACCAGCTTGCCGTCCTGGCGCCGGGCCACGGCCTTGCAGTGCAGGTAATCCACGTGACGACCGAGCAAACGCGCCGCGGTGAGGGCGGACTGGTCTTGCCATTGCCAGTTGCCGATGTCGAACGTCATCTTGACGGGCAGGCCCAGGCGCTCTACCTCGGTGAAGAACCGCTGCATCGGCTCGATCCGTCCGCCGTGCAGGGTCTGGTCGTTTTCCACCAGCAGTTTGACCGGGTGTCGGTTGAGCAGGGCGTGCAGGCTTTGCAGGTCGTTGGTGTCGGTGAAGTAGCCGAGGGAGACTTTCAGCCAGCGCGCGCCGAATGCCTGGGCGCGGTCCAGGGTGTCATTGAGCTCGGCGTTGGGCTGCGCGCGACCGGCGACCCAGAGCTCCAGCGGCGAGGAGTACACCGATTCCAGGCCATGCGCGGCGGCAGCCTGGGCGAGTGTGGCCGGGTGCTCGGTGGTCAGCAGTTCTTCACGCCATTCGATGCGTTGGGCGCCGGCAGCGCTCAGTACGTCGACAAAACTCAGTTGGCCCTGTTGGCGAACACGCTCGGCGCCGTAGCTGGAAAGGCTGATGGAGACGGGGTATTTGTGCATTGTTGTTTACCTCTGAAACCGGTTTCATTTTTATACGCAAAACAAATGTGGGAGCAGGCTTGCCTGCGATGGCGGTGTGTCAGGCGACTACGGCTTCGCCTGGTAAACCGTCATCGCAGGCAAGCCAGCGCCCACAAGGGATTGTGTGGAACCACGGATGATTAATTCCGGCAAAAAATCCAGGGTGCGCGTCGGCGCATCATCGCCGCGCAGGCGTTTGAGCAAGCAGTCAAAGGCACTGGCGCCAATCGCTTCAGTAGGCTGGGCGAGGGCGGTAATGCCATTGCCCACCAGCGGGTACCAGTCCAGATCATCCAGGGCGATCAGGCCGACATCCTCAAACAGCCGGCAGCCTGAGGCCTTGAGCGCGCGGGTACAGGCCAGCGCGGCGATGCCGTTGGCGCAGAACAGCGCTTTCGGGCCGGGCGTGGCAACGAAGGCCTGCAAGCGGCTTTGCAGCGCGTCGTCCAGCTCCAGCACCGCGCCGGTCAGCCCCGGGCGGCTGGCGATCTCGGCCTTGAAACTGGCCTGGCGCTCCAGGCGTGAGCTGGTGCCATCGGCGGCTTCGCTGACCAGCAACACGTCGCGATAACCCTGCTGTTGCAAGTGTTCGACGGCGATGCGTACCGCTGCGGCGTTGTTTAGCCCCACCAGGTCGCTGTGCAATGGCTCGACCTTGCGGTCCACCAGCACCAGCGGCATTTCCTGCTGCAGTTCCAGCAGTTGGTCAAGGTGATGGCCGAGGGTGTTCACGATCAGCCCTTCGATGTTGTACGAGCGCAGGGCGGCCAGGTGCTGGCGCTCCTGCTCGTCATCGCGGTCGGTGTTGCACACCACCAGGCTGTAGCCGTGCTTGCGGCAGGCGGTTTCGACGCCATGCATCACGGCAATGGAATAGGGGTTGCGGATATCGGCCACCAGCATGCCGATCAAGCGTGTCCGCCCACGTTTCAAGCCACGGGCCATCTGGTTGGGGCGGTAGCCAAGTTCGCTGATGGCCTGTTCGATACGCAGCGCAATGGCGTCGGAGAGCAGGGCGCGGTCATCACCGATAAAGCGCGACACACTGGCTTTGGACACGCCGGCGCGCTCGGCAACATCAAGCATGGTCACGCGGCTGCGCTGGGCGGCGGAAAATGGAGTCACGATAACGGGCCTTTCTTATTGGAATTAGCCGTTTCAGTGCCTGAGAGAAGCTCTGAAACCGGTTTCATAAAATGCCAGGTGGCGCCTTTCGTCAAGGAATATTTAGAAATAGACGCGTGCACAACGCTGAAAAAAACGACGAGTGGATGGGCCTACCTGTTAGTTCTGACAGTATCCGTGTGCAGGCTTTAGGCGTTTAATTTTTCCATGGCAGGCACGAAGGCATTGCTCTCGTGACTCGCCATGCTGAAACTTTTCCTGAGGCCGGAACATGTCGACTATCCGAAAGCCCTACACGCGTTCCCGGCTTTTAACCAGGCAGGCCGTCATAGGCGACGGCTTGGATCCCGCTACGGTTCCAGGTGTTATGACCGCCGATGGCAGAGGGGTCGTGCCACTGCAACTGTTGCTCAGCCCGTTGAAGGTGCGTATTCCCGCGTGGGAGCCGATGCCAACACCCGCCATCCCGGGTGACCCGGCTGACCCGGTGCATACGTGTGAACTTTGGTGGGAGAGCGATGATGGCATCAGGCTTCTCGACCGGTTTCTGATCGGGCCGCCACCGCCGGACATTCCGGCTTTTTTCGAGCGTGAAATCAGCATGCTCAACCTGCGCAGCCGCAGTCGAGTCGCGCGCGTTTACTACACCGTTCGCAACGTCGGCGGGCAGAGCACCAGTTTGCCAGTGACGATCACAATCGACCTGGAACCGCCAAAATTGATCGCGCCGACAGACATGGCACGCTTTGTCGTACCGCCAGAGCCGGCGATCAACGCGCAGTATCTGACAGACCATCAGCCCACGGCGTTTTACATTCCGGTCTACAACGTCGCGGCGCCCAACGACCGTATTGAATTCTTTTTATCCAATTCGCCTGCGCCTCCGTTGAAGCTGGCGGACGGCGGCTCGCTGGTAAATTTCAGCACCACGCCACCCACGGCAACCTTGAACTCGGATGCGTTTCGCGACCTGAACAATGGCCCCGGGTACCTGTTCTATCGGATCTATGACGAGGCCGGTAATTTCAGCACGTTGAGCAGCGGTCTGCCCTTTGTGCTGTCCCTGGGGCTGCCAGCCCCGAGCATTCGTCCGCCGATCTACAACGACGAGTTGATCAAGCGCAATGACGCTCGCGTCGATGAAGGCGGCGGTGTGTTTGTGCGCATAGACAGCTACCCGGGATGGTCCGCAGCTGCCCGGCATGAAGTGATTGTGTATTGGGATGACCGACCCACCACGCGCCGGTTGGTGTCGCAACTGCCGTTCGACGTGGACATCCCCTGGACGGTTCTGCGGGGGCCGAGTCCGGTGCTGGCGGCGCAGACCGTCCCGGTACGCTACGAAATTTATGGCCTCAACCCTGTGCCGACGTCGTCCAAGTCTCTTTCCGTCAATGTGAACCTGACGATCGCCGGCCAGGATCACCCCAATGCACCGGCATTGCTGAACCCGACGTTGGCGCCGGTGGAAATTGTGGGCCGCACAGGCATCAACACGCTGGTTGATGCAGACCGAGGTTACCCGGTTCGCGTGCGAGTGCGGCTGTTTGATACGCCCCGTGTGGGCGACTCGCTGAGCCTGTACTGGAACGGGGCAGGCCCGGTGGCCACCTATGCTGTGGGCACCGCTGATAGTGCCGGTAGCTGGGTGTTTTTCAGCGATGTGCCGTGGTCGGTAATCAGCGGCGCCACTGCCGCGGTGTACGCGGTGCATTACACCACCACCAACGGCTTTAACGAGCAACGCTCCCCCGTTACCAATGTGAATACCCAGCTTGTCCCACTGCCTGCACCGCTTATACAACACACGCTGACCAATGGTTACTTGACCTGCAGTTCGCAAACCAACCCGGTTAACGGGGTGCCGTGGTCAATGTTGAAAGATGGCGTGCGTTGGTTAATAACACCCAACCCCGCGCTACGGGTGGGCGACATGCTCAAGTTCGTGTGGCAAGGCTTCAATGAGAATAACTGGAGCACTATAAATACAAGCGTTGTAGTCAGTCGGTCACTGTTATGGGAGCCCGCACATACAGTGGCCGGCGCAATCATTGTTCTGAATTCGTTTGACGCGACGCTATTGCCGGTGCGCAAGTATGGATCGGCAACCGGCAGTTATGAAGTCTGGCGTGACGGTGTGAAAGTTGGCGAGTCACTCCCGGGACGAGTCAGAGTTGATTTGACTTACGGTACAGGTCGTTATTGTTCTGCAAATGGAATTGTGGCGGGTTGAATCATCGGTGTGTGTCATGTGTACACAAGGTATTTGGTTGTTGCAGTAAAGCTTCGTGGTTGAAAAACAAGATTTATTCAATTGGCGAAGAGCATTGCTAGTCTTAGCCGTTTAACTGTCCGGAGCAAGATAATGGAACTTACAAATAGACAAATCATAGATGCTTTTGTACCCAGGGCGCCCTCCGATTACACACCCGAAAGATTTCAACTGGGCGTGTTTGCTGACCAAGTGATCGGATACACGGGGTTGCTGACGCGTGCGGCTTCAAAAGGACAGTCCACCAATTTGAATATTCCCCTGTGGGACGGCGCCAGTACCGACCCCGCGGCGATGGATGTATTAACGGTCGAGATTGCTCCGTACCTGGACCTGAGTGGTTTGGATGTCGATGCCGAAGATGCCTATTTCGGCTCCAGCAGCACCCGGTTTCAACGCCGACTGACCAGTCAACCCGATCCAGTGCCGGTGGCAATACCGCAAGCCTATCGTCCCCCGGGTGTGTATTTGGTCAGGTATCGGGTGCTCATTGCCGACTCGGGCGTCGATAACTTTTCAGTCCCGCAGCTGCTGGTCGTCGATGAGACGTCGCCCTATGACCGTCCCCGCATCAACCCGCCGGAACCCTCGTTGCCGGTGGGTCTGGTCGGGCCTCTGGACCTTGCCTATATTCAGAGTCAGCCAAACCAGACGGCGCTGTTACCGATTCCCTACGACGCGCAAAACGGCCTGTCCGATGGCGATTACATCGAAATGTTTTTCGGCTCTTCGGATAAGCCTTACGCATTTGCGCCGCCTAACCCGGAAACAAAGTTCCGGGTTGATCCGGCCGTGCCCCTGACTCTCCCGTTGCCGGCAAGTGTTGTGGCGGCTGAACGCCGGGGCAACTTCAGTCTGCGCTATCGCCTGTTCGACGTGGCCGGCAACCCGTCCGAGCTCTCGTACAGCCTGGATTTGGCGGACTTGGCGCAGGCGCCATTGCCCACCGAATTTTCTGCGCCAACTGTTGTACTGGCAGTGCCCGGTGACGGCTTGATTGATCGGGCTGATGTATTGTCCGGAGGCGGCGTACGAGTGCTGGTTCCCAGCTACACGAATGCGCTGCGCCCCACAGATGAAATCGTCGTCGCGCTGAGCTCAACGTTCGCCTCAATCCAGGTCACGGTGCCGCTGGGCACCACTGCATTCCCGGTGCCGGCTCTGTTCACTGCGGCCAATATGGATACGCTGTACGGGCCTCAAACACCCGGCAAGAACCGGGTGCCGGTGACGGCTTCGTACGTCGTGCGTCGCGGCGCCAACACCCATCCGACGCCGCCGTTGGAAACACCGTTCGATCTGGACCTGTCTATCGTGGGGCCGGTGGGGCCGGTGATCGTCGGGCCTGGCAACTTGAATCCCAACCTGTTGCCCGTGGTGGTCCAAGCGATGCGCGCCGGGGGCACATTCGGGCCTGACAACCATTTGGAGGTTGATGACGTAAATCTGGCGGCAAGGGCTCGAATTCCATTGTGGACGACGCCTGCATTGCCGGCCGCATCACTGCCGTTCACGGTGACCTTGAATTATGGTGGCCGTCTGCAAGCGCAGAATATCGTGACCCTGCCTGCCAGTGGGTTCGTGGATTTCACCATTCCCTTCAGTGATATCAGAGCGTTGGGCGGCCCTACGCAGTTGGCGTCTTACACCATCACGTCGGCGGCCAGTGCAAACCCAAGTGTGTCGGTCAATACAACGGTGATCGTCGACTCTGTCATCTTGCGAATGGAAGCACCGAGAGTCCTTAATAATACCGGTACGCTGAACTGCGATACGCTGAGGCCAATTAACAGCGGCAGACTCATCATCCATATTCCAGGCTCGGATTATTTGAGCGCGGGTCAACTTATAAACGTGACGTTCGTCGGGTTCCAGAATAATACCCAGACACCCCCGTCCGTGGTCACGGAATCTAGAACGTTTACCGTGCCCGATGCCACGGCTGCCAATATTGGGTGGGACCTTACATTCGACGTAAGTTCCACGGTCTTGTTTAACCCGATCAACGCCAACCGGTCATTGTTGACCCAAGGCTCGGCAACGGTAACCTTTGATACTCAATATCTGGGGCAAACAGTGCCTTCGCTTCCCGCCAATTATCGGGTGCGGGGTTTCCGTCCGGGCACGGGAAGTTCCAACTATTGCGCCGGCGGCGTTGTGCCCGCTTAGTTTAAAACATTGGGGTAGTTACCAGAGAGGGGCAGAACCCTCTTTGGTATTCCTGGCTTATATTGAATTTTTTAAAGGCGTAGAGGGCGCCACCACCCCACAGCAGTTGTTGATTTTTATCGGATTGATTGGGAGAAATCCTACAGATTTTAAGCGAGTGCTCGTCAATCATGGCGCCGCTTAATGGGCTGGGTCCCACGAGATTTAGAACCCGCCCAATCGTTTCGTGCAGGAACTAGAGGTCCATTATATGTCGGCAGTATTTAACTTCAAACCAACACCCTTGAGCCTTGCGTTGTCAGCCCAGGCCGTCACGTTAATGTTCCTGGTTGCCCCCACTGCGCAAGCGCAAACCCAAGTCATTCTCCCCAACACGTCAATATCGGCCGCTACGCCGATTGATAACTATGTACTGTCCGGCGGATCAAGCCTGATTGCGCACGGTGCGACGACCCGGCAGATTCAAATGGTTAACGCAGGTTTGACGCTGGAGCCGGGCAGCAAAACGTTAGATATTGAAGCCCGACTGCAATCGAAAGTGGTCGTTGATAACTCCCAGGTGACGGCGCGCCCCACGATCACCCAGGCCATTTCGGTCGCGGGCAACAGCAGTGCCTTAATCACCAATAACAGTACGGTCACCAACGCCACGGGTTGGGGTGTGAGTGTCACCCGCACGACAGGCGGCACGGATGGCTCATCCCTCACGGTCAAAGACAGCAGTGTTATCGGTGCAACCCGCGGTATTTCGGCCGCCGGCTACGGCACGGTGAACCTGGACAATGCCCGCGTAGACGCTACGGCTGCGACAGGTGTCGGTTTGGTGCTGCTTAATGCCGACGCCGTGGCGCGCAATAACAGCCGTATTACTGGCGGGGTGAACGGGGTCAATATGCGCATGGAGGGGGACCTGACGCGGACCAACTCCTTGATCCTGGATAATTCCGTGGTCCAGGGCAAAAGCGGTTCAGCCATCCTGGTCAATCCGCCGCTCACCAACAGCACCAAGGCTGATATCCAGGTTCTTAACGGTTCGAACCTGCTCAGCGGTAATGGCGTGCTGCTTCAAGTGGACAATAACTCCAGCGCCAACCTGTTCGTCGACAACAGCCAGTTGATCGGCGACGTGGTCATTGGCGCGGGCAGCACGGGCATGGTGCAACTCAACAACAATGCCTCGCTGACCGGCCAGTTGCGCAATGTCGAGCAACTCGACGTCAACAGCAACGCCCAATGGGTGCTGGTGGGCGACAGCCAGGTCAATACCCTGAAAATGGGCGGCGGCAACGTAGTCTTTGGCGCCCCGGGCCAATTCTTTCAACTGAACACCCATAACCTGACCGGTAACGGCACGTTCAAAATGCACACCAACTTCAACACCGGCGAGACCGACCTGCTGAATGTCAATGGCAACGCCGAAGGTAATCACCAACTGTTGATTGGCGCCAGTGGCTCGGAGTTGGCCACCGGTGAGGCCATCAAAGTGGTACACACCGAAAGCGGCGGCGCGAGGTTCGGGCTGGTGGGCGATACCGTCGATGTCGGCGCTTTCGAATATGGGCTCAAGCAGGAAGGGACCGATTGGTACCTGGATACCGAGAAAAAGGGCACCAGTACCAGCGCTAAAGCCGTGCTGGCATTGGCCAACGCTGCACCTGCGGTACTGGTGGGTGAGTCGAGCATATTGCGCACCCGCATGGGCGAAGTCCGCTTTGGCCAAGGCAAGAGCCAGGGCCTGTGGATGCGCGGCTACGGCAACAAGATTGACGTGGCGGCCAACAGCAACGGCGTGGGCTACTCACAGAACCAGACCGGCCTGACCATCGGTGCCGACACGGCGCTGGATGCGGGTGACGGCCAGTGGACGCTCGGTGTCATGGGTGGTTACAGCAACTCAACCCTGGGCCTGAGCCGTGGCAGCAGCGGTATGGTCAACAGCTACTACCTGGGTACCTATGCAACCTGGCTGGATGAAGAAAGCGGCGTGTACGTGGATCTGGTGGGCAAGGTCAACAAACTCAAAGGCCAAAGCCAGGTCAACATGAGCGACGGCCAACGTGCCAAAGGCAAATACACGCAAGACGCGGTGAGCGCATCTGCCGAGGTGGGCAAAAACATCAAGCTCGACGATGAGGGCCTGTATGTTGAACCGTTTGCCCAGTTGTCCGTCGCCGCCATTGGTGGCGCCAACTACACCATGGACAACGGCCTGAAGGCAAAGAGCGATCGTGCCACGTCAGCCATCGGCAAGGTGGGGGTCACCCTGGGCAAAAATGTCCAGCTGGACAGCGGCAGCATTCTGCAGCCGTACCTGCGGACGGCGGCGGCGCGTGATTTCAGCCCGGACAACCGGGTGTACATCAACGATCAGAGGTTTAATAACAACCTTTCGGGCGCGAGCGTCGAGGTAGCGGGCGGCATGGCTGTTTCGTTGTCGAAAAACCTTAGCCTGCATGCCGAAGTCAGTCACAGCAAAGGCAAGGCATACGACATGCCTTGGGGCGCAACGGCAGGTTTGCAGTACGCCTTCTAAAGTACATGTGCACGAAATAGGGGAAGCCTCGGCTTCCCCTTTTTTTGCCCGTCTGATCAGCACGCTGGGCCTAACTGAACAACCCTGCGGCAATGTTGATCGAAAAACCCAGAATCGCCGTATTGAACAGAAAACCGATCAACGACTGGCCCAGCACCACTTTGCGCAGACCGCGCGTGGCCACACCCACATCGGCTGTTTGCACCGCCACGCCGATGGTGAACGAGAAGTAGAGGAAGTCCCAGTAGTTGGGGTTGCGCAACCCTTCGGCAAAACGCAACGCCGGCTCCTCGCCCTCCCAGGTGTAGAAAAGGCGTGCGTAGTGCACGCTGAAAATCACCCCGGTCAGCAACCATGAGCCGACCACTGTCATGCCGGTAAAGCCGTAATGCAGCAGGCGCGCCGTGCTGTCGAGGTCTTTGCTGCCCACCAGGTTCACCGTGATGGTCGCAAGGCTGGCAATCGCCGCGATGCACACCATGAACAGCACCAGCCCGGCGTTTTCGTCTTCGATCTCGGCGATGCGTTTTACGTCGTCGGCGCGAGCACGGGTCGCCAGCCACAGCATCAGCAACAGGTAGGTCCAGACGCCGGCGTTCCAGCCGATGAGGATTTTGCTGATCAGCGTATCGGCAGGCGCCAGAATGCCTACGGCAAGACCGAGTACGGCGGCGGATGAAAGGCGAGGGTGGGTGCGGGCGAGGAAGGCCATAGGTGCTCACAACAAGAGAGGTTGTGAGCACCATAGCGCATTTTCGGACGGGTTATGGACGCTTGCGCACCCACTTCATGACGACCACAAAGAACACCGGCACAAACACCACTGCCAGTGTTGCGGTGATCATCCCGCCGATCACCCCGGTGCCAATGGCTTGCTGGCTGGCGGAGCTGGCGCCGGTGGCAATCGCCAGCGGCACCACGCCGAGGATAAACGCCAGCGACGTCATGATGATCGGCCGCAGGCGCAGGCGCGCGGCTTTCAAGGTGGCGTCGATCAGGTCCTCGCCTTGCTCATACAAATCCTTGGCAAATTCGATGATCAGGATCGCGTTCTTTGCCGACAAGCCGATGATGGTGATCAAGCCGACCTTGAAAAACACATCGTTAGGCATGCCGCGCAAACTCACCGCCAATACCGCGCCGAGCACGCCCAGCGGCACCACCAGCAACACCGAGGTCGGGATCGACCAACTTTCATACAGCGCCGCCAGGCACAGGAACACGATCAGCAGCGACAGGCCCAACAGCAACGGCGCCTGGGAACCGGACAGACGCTCCTGCAGCGACAAACCGGTCCATTCCTGGCCCAGCCCTGCGGGCAGTTGGCTGACCAGGCGCTGGATTTCTTCCATGGCCTCACCCGTGCTGTGCCCTGGCGCCGCTTCGCCGCTGATGGCGATGGCGGGGTAGCCGTTGTAGCGGGTCAGCTGCGCAGGGCCCTGGGTCCATTTGGCTTCGACAAATGCCGATAACGGCACCATCTTGCCGGCGTTGTTGCGCACATTGATCTTCAACAAATCCGCCACCTGACTGCGCTGATCGCCTTCGGCCTGCACCACCACCCGTTGCATACGGCCCTGGTTGGGGAAGTCGTTGATGTAGGCCGAGCCGATGGCTGAAGACAACACATTACCGACGTCAGCAAAGGAAACCCCCAGTGCATTGGCCTGCTTGCGGTCTACTTCCAACTGCACTTGTGGCGCCTCGGCCAGAGCGCTTTCACGCACATTGGCCAGGATCGGGTTTTTCTCGGCGGCCGCCAGCAGCTCAGTACGCGCCGCCATCAAGGCGGCATGGCCGACACCGCCACGGTCCTGCAACCGGAACTCGAAACCGCTCGAGGTGCCCAGGCCGTCCACCGGCGGCGGCAGGATCGCATAGGCAATCGCATCCTTGAGCTCGCTGAACGCGGCGTTGGCGCGGTCGGCAATTGCCGCCGCCGAATCGGCGCTGCTGCGTTTGGACCAGTCCTTGAGCGTGGTAAATGCCAGCGCCGCGTTCTGCCCGGAGCCAGAGAAACTGAAGCCCATGATCATGGTCGTATCGCCCACCCCTGGCTCCTGGGCGTTATGCGCCTCGATCTGCTCGGCTACCTGCACCGTGCGGTTCTTGCTCGCGCCCGGTGGCAGCTGGATATCGGTGATGGTGTAACCCTGGTCTTCCACCGGCAGGAACGAGGAGGGCAGACGGCTGAACATCCAGCCCAGGCCCACCAGCAGCACCAGATAGATCAGCAGGTAACGACCACTGCGTTTGAGGGCGTAGGCCACCCAGCCTTCATAACGGTCGGTGAGGCGTTCAAAACGCGTATTGAACCAACCAAAGAAACCGCCCTTGGCGTGGTGCTCGCCCTTGGCAATCGGCTTGAGCAAAGTGGCGCACAGGGCGGGGGTCAGGGTCAAAGCCAGGAACGCCGAGAACAGAATCGAGGTGGCCATCGACAGCGAAAACTGCTGGTAAATCACGCCCACCGAGCCCGGCATAAAGGCCATCGGCAGGAACACCGCGACCAGCACCAAAGTGATGCCGACGATGGCCCCGGTGATCTGGCCCATGGCTTTACGCGTGGCCTCCTTGGGCGACAGGCCCTCGGTGGCCATGATGCGCTCGACGTTTTCGACCACCACAATGGCATCGTCCACCAGAATGCCGATGGCCAACACCATGCCGAACATGGTCAGCACGTTGATCGAAAACCCCAGCAACAGCATGGTCGCGAAAGTGCCCATCAGCGCGATCGGCACCACCAGCGTCGGGATCAGCGTGTAGCGCACGTTCTGCAGAAACAGGAACATCACCGCAAACACCAGCGCCATGGCTTCCAGCAAGGTGTAAATCACTTTAGTGATCGAGACTTTGACGAAGGGCGAGGTGTCGTACGGAATCTTGTACTCCACATTGGCCGGGAAGTAGCGCGACAGCTCATCCATCTTCGCCCGCACCAACGTCGCGGTGTTCAGCGCGTTGGCGCCCGGCGACAGCTGCACACTGACAGCGGTGGACGGCTTGCCGTTCAGGCGTGTGGAAAACTGATATTCCTGGCTGCCGATTTCCACCCGCGCCACATCGCCGATGCGCACGGTGGAGCCGTCCGGGTTGGCCTTGAGCACGATGTCGGCGAACTCCGCCGGCGTCGACAGCTGGCCTTTGACCAGAATGGCGGCGGTGATTTCCTGGGTGTGGGTGCCCGGCAAATCACCGATGCTGCCGGCCGAGACCTGCGCGTTCTGCGCGCTGATCGCGGCGTTGACGTCGGCCGGCGTAAGGTTGAAGCCAATCAGTTTCTGCGGGTCGATCCAGATACGCATCGCACGCTCGGCGCTATACAGCTGCGCCTTGCCCACGCCCTCGATGCGCTTGAGCTCGTTCATCACGTTGCGCGCCAGGTAATCGCTGAGCGCAACGTCATCGAGCTTGCCGTCGCTGGAGGTCAATGTCACCAGCAGCAGGAAACCGGCGGAGACTTTCTCCACCTGCAAGCCTTGTTGGGTCACCGCTTGCGGCAGGCGCGGCTCTACCGCCTTCAGACGGTTTTGCACATCGACCTGGGCCATTTCCGGGTCGGTGCCCGGCTGGAACGTCGCGGTGATGGTCGCCGAGCCCAGGCTGCTCTGGGATTCGAAATACAGCAGATGATCGGCACCGTTGAGTTCCTGCTCGATCAGGCTGACCACGCTTTCGTCCAGGGTCTGGGCCGAGGCGCCCGGGTACACCGCGTAGATTTCCACCTTCGGCGGCGCGACGTTGGGGTACTGGGCCACCGGCAACTGCGGAATGGCGAGCGCGCCGGCCAGCAGGATAAACAGGGCGACCACCCAGGCGAAGATCGGGCGGTCAATGAAGAACTGCGGCATTGTCAGGTATTCCTTTGCTTAGCGGACCGAGGCCTGGGCATTCGGCGCGGGGCTGTCGTCCACTTCGACTTTTTCACCGGGGCGCGCGTGTTGCAGGCCCTCGACGATGATGCGGTCACCGGGTTTGAGGCCGTTGCTGACGATCCAGCGATCCTCGATCACCGCGCCCAGCTCCACCGGTTGCTGGCTGACGACCTGTTCGGCGTCCAGCAAGAGCACCATCGGGATGCCGGCGCTGTCACGGGTAATGGCGCGTTGCGGCACGCTGATGCCCTGTTTGTCCACTGCCTGTTCCAGGCGCACGCGTACAAAGCTGCCGGGCAACAGGTCGAGGTCCGGGTTGGGGAACTCGCTGCGCAGGATGATCTGCCCGGTGCCGGGGTCGACGCTGATTTCGGCAAACAGCAATTTGCCCGGCAGCGGGTACAGGCTGCCGTCGTCCTCGATCAGCGTGGCCTTGGCCTGGTCCTGGCCGACCTGCTTCAAGCTACCGGCACGGAAGGCCCGGCGCAGGTCGTTCAACTCGCGGGTGGACTGGGTCAGGTCGGCGTGGATCGGGTCCAGTTGCTGGATGATCGCCAGCGGCGTGGCTTCGTTTTGCCCGACCAGCGCGCCCTCGGTGACCAGCGCGCGGCCGATGCGCCCGGAGATCGGCGCGGTCACGGTGGCGTAGCCCAGGTTGAGTTTGGCGCGCTCGACGGCGGCTTTGTTGGCGGCGACTTCGGCATTGGTCTGGCGCACGGCGGCGCGGGCATTGTCGTAATCCTGGCCGCTGATGGCGTTGCCTTCGACCAACTGGCTGTAGCGCTGCTCCTGCAGACGCGCCTGGAAAGCGTTGGCCTGCGCCTTGCTCAGGTTGGCCTGGGCGCTGTCCAGGTCGGCTTTGAACGGGGCGGGGTCGATGCGAAACAGCACGTCGCCCTGTTTCACGTCGTGACCTTCCTTGAACACGCGCTGCATGACCACACCGGCCACCCGTGCGCGCACTTCGGCAATACGCGGCGCGGCGATCCGCCCGCTCAGTTCACTGCTGATCGAGAGAGGCTTGGCTTGCAGGGTCTCGATGCGGACTTTGGCCAGCGGCATTGGCGGCGCCTCGTCCGCCGACTGGCCACACGCGCTCAGGGCGAGCGCCAGGGCCAGCAGGCAAAACGGCGCAAACAGATTCTTCGACATGCTCATATCCCAATATTGACTGGCGCATCCTAAAGACACCTGCGCCGTGGTGCTGTGAAGCTGTGTAGCTCGTCTGTGAAGAAATGTAAGGCGCGACCCATAGTCGCCTGAGGGCGTATATCCTTGCACAATCCTGCAAACAGCAAAGATCAAATGTGGGAGGGGGCTTGCCCCCGATGGCGGTGGATCAGCCAATCAATCTAGCCACTGAACCACCGCTTTCGCGAGCAAACCCGCTCCCACATTGGGTTTCTGTACACCTGATGAACTGCATTATTTGGAAACACCATGCCCAACATCCTCCTGGTGGAAGACGACGCCGCACTCTCCGAGCTGATTGCCAGCTACCTGGAGCGCAATGGCTACCATGTCAGTGTGCTCAGCCGTGGCGACCACGTGCGCGAACGCGCGCGCCTCAACCCGCCGGACCTGGTGATCCTCGACCTGATGTTGCCCGGCCTCGATGGCCTGCAGGTGTGCCGCTTGCTGCGCGCAGACTCGGCGGGCTTGCCGATCCTGATGCTGACTGCGCGCGACGACAGTCACGATCAGGTGCTGGGCCTGGAAATGGGCGCCGACGACTATGTCACCAAGCCGTGCGAGCCACGCGTGCTGCTCGCCCGTGTGCGCACTTTGCTGCGCCGCAGCAGCCTGTCCGAACCTCAGATGGCCAACGACCAGATCGTCATGGGCAACCTGTGCATCGACCTGTCGGAGCGCACCGTGACCTGGCGCGAGCAGGCCGTCGAACTGTCCAGCGGTGAATACAACCTGCTGGTGGTGCTGGCCCGGCACGCCGGTGAAGTGCTCAGCCGCGACCAGATCCTGCAGCGCCTGCGCGGTATTGAGTTCAACGGCACCGACCGCTCGGTGGACGTGGCCATCTCCAAGCTGCGCCGCAAGTTCGACGATCACGCGGGCGAGGCGCGCAAGATCAAGACCGTGTGGGGCAAGGGCTACCTGTTCAGCCGTTCCGAGTGGGAATGCTGATCCATGTTTCGTGTCCTGCTGCGCCTCTACCTGATCACCATCATCACCTTCAGTGCGGCAATCTTCCTGATTCCGCGGTTGGTGATCCAGCTGTTTGAACACCGCTACATGGACTACAACGTCGAGCAGACCCGTGGCCTGCAGACGCTCATCGTCAAACAATACCTGCGCGCGCCGGTCGAGCGCTGGTCCCAGGTGACCGAGCAATTGGGCCGCGACTTCGCGCCGCTGAAAGTCAAACTGCTGTTGCGCCAGGACGCCAGCTACACGCCCGCGGAAGAAAAGCTGCTGGAGCAGGGCAAGCCGGTGATCCGCCTTGGCGAATGGGGCTGGATGGAAGAAATCAGTTCGCCGGTCAACCAGCAGTTTGCGGTCAAGCTGACGATTCCCCCCGACCCGATGGACATGAACTTGCTGTACTGGTCGATGAACGTGCTGATCGGCGCCGCGCTGCTGGCTTGCCTGCTGTTTTGGCTGCGCCCGCACTGGCGTGACCTGGAGCGCCTGAAAAGCACCGCCGCACAACTGGGCAAAGGCAACCTGGGCGAGCGCACGCATATTCCGCCCAGTTCCAACATTGGCAGCCTGGCATCGGTGTTCGACACCATGGCCGACGATATCGAGCGCCTGCTCAATCAGCAGCGCGACCTGCTCAATGCGGTCTCCCATGAACTGCGCACGCCGCTGACCCGCCTGGATTTCGGCCTGGCGCTGGCGTTGTCCGAAGACTTGCCCCATGCCAGTCGCGAGCGCCTGCAAAGCCTGGTGGCGCACATTCGTGAGCTGGACGAGCTGGTGCTGGAATTGCTGTCGTACAGCCGCCTGCAAAACCCGGCGCAACTGCCGGAGCGAGTGGACGTGGTGCTCGACGAGTTTGTCGACAGCGTGCTGGGCAGCGTCGATGACGAATTGGAAAACCCCGAGATTGTCATCGACGTGGCGCTCGATTGCGCGGTGGAGCGCTTCCGCCTCGACCCGCGTCTCACCGCCCGCGCGCTGCAAAACTTGTTGCGCAATGCCACGCGCTATTGCGACAGGCGCATCCAGGTGGGCGTCAAGGTGTGTGCCAAAGGCTGTGAGATCTGCGTGGATGACGATGGCATCGGCATCCCGGTAGACCAGCGCGAGCGGATCTTCGAACCCTTCTACCGCCTGGACCGCAGCCGCGACCGCGCCACGGGTGGCTTCGGCCTCGGCCTGGCCATCAGCCGGCGTGCGATGGAGGCCCAGGGCGGCACGTTGACGGCCCAGGCATCACCCTTGGGCGGGGCACGGTTTCGCCTGTGGTTGCCCAGCGTCAGCTGATCAGAGCACCTTGACGGCGCGGCCGATCGCCTGGATCGGCCCGGTGGGTTTGCCGGTCGGCGAGCCATTCGGGTCTTCCAGGGTCAACTCGAACAATTGGTTGGGCGCCAGTGGCGGCAGTTTGTCCAGCGGCACCGACAGCGTTTGCCCTGGCTTGACCAACCCCAGCGACACCGGGCCTTGCCAGCCATCCGCCTTGGTCCAGAATTGCAGCGCCTTGTCGGCAGGTACTTGCATCACACCCAATGGAATCAACTGGATCTGCTGAGTATTGCTGGCCTGGATCACCCACCCCGGAGCCTGGCTTTGCGGCGCCACCAACACCACCACAAAGGTGGGTTCAGCAGTGGGCGGGCGGGTCAGCAGCAGCGTCGCCAGGACCAACGTCGCCACCAGCCCCGCGCCGGCCAAACCACGCCAGAGCGCCAGCAGGTTCCACCACGGTGTTTGGCGATCGGTGCGGGTGTCGGCAGGCGTGACGGTGCGCTCGATGCGCCGCCACAGCTGGGCAGAAGGGGGCACCGGTTCGGCCAATGCGGTCAGCGGCAAAAGGCGCTGCTCCCATGCGTCCACCGCCGCGCGCAACGCGGCATCCTCGGATAAGCGCTGCTCAACCTCGGCGCGTTGCGCGGCGGGCAGGGTGCCCAGCACGTATTCGCCAGCCAGTTCGTCCAGAGGGTTGCTCATGCCATGCACTCCCGCAGCGCAGCGAGGCTGCGTTTGATCCAGGCTTTGACGGTCCCCAGCGGGGTGTCCAGTTTCTGTGCGATTTGGCTGTGGGAATAGCCGTCGACATAGGCATGCAGGATGCACGCGCGACGGGCCGGATCGAGCTGCTCCAGGCAAGCGTGGACCTGCCCCGAGCGCGAAGCGAATTCAAAGGTGTCGGGTGTGGCGATGTGCTCGTGCGCGTCGCCCAGGGGTAATTCCCGGTAGTGATTGCGCACGGCATTGAGCGCCAGGTGCCGGGTCACGCTGAACACCCAGCCGCGCGCCGCGCCACGGTTGGGGTCGAAACTGCCGGCGCCACGCCAGATCTTGATAAACGCGTCATGCACGATGTCTTCGGCCAGGGACTTGTCCCTGGCAATGCGAAAGGCCACGCCGAGCAAACGGCTGCTGTCCTGCTCATAGAGCTGGCGCAAGGCGCGTTGATCCCCACGGGCGCAGGCCAGCAGACAGGCTTCGTAATCAAAATCGGCGTCAGGCAAGGCCACGTGTGTCCACCACTGTCATAACAATCGCCACCGCACTGCAGGGCGCCGGCGTGCCGGCGAAAAAGGGCACGGGCGCAGCGTATAACCCAGGTTCCCTGCGTCATCGTTGACGACCCTCGCCGGCAAGCCGGCCCTTACAGGGGCAGCGTAGCTGAGTTTGTTCTCAGTTGGCCGCCCAGAAGATGTAGTCGGCCTGGTACTTCACCACTGCCTGCGTGCCTTTGTTGGCAGCACTGCACTCGGTGCTCGGCGCCACGCCACCCTTGAGGGCCACGCGCTGGATATAACTCACACCGCTCATTGCGCCTTTGCCTTTGGCCGGGTTGGCCTTGACCAGTTGATACGGCAGGTTGCCCGCACCGGAGGGCGCCACGGCCAACTGCGTGCCGGTGACTTTCGAACCGTCCTGGGCTTGCCATGTAGCGGGTGGGCCGAAATAGGTACCCACTGGCTTGCCGCTGCGGTCATTCAACACCGCCTTGGGGCCGACAAACGTCCACTCGGTCTGGCCCGCGGCGTTAGCTTTGTCGCGGCATTCGTAGGTGATTTCGCCGACGCCTGTGGTCTCCAGCGCCACCTTGTGCCCATCCGGCACCTTGATGCTGTCGGGCAAGCCGGTCTGGGCGAAAACCGTTGGCGCAGCGGCCAGCAGGGCGGTCAGGCAGAACAGTGCTTTAGCGTTCATGGGTGGTTCTCCATTGAGTAAAACAGCGGGGTCACTGTAAGCACTACCCAGGCCGCGCTCGATTGGATGCAGTGATTAGAAAATAAATGCGCAAGGGCGCACACTGTGCCCCCGCTTTACCCGAGGAGAGATTGGCAATGACTGGTGTTCACACGTCTGCTCAACAAGGTTTCTCTACCCAGGCCGTCACTTACGCCCAAGGCCGGCCCGACTATCCACGACAACTCACCGGCTGGCTCACTGATGCGCTGCACATCGATGCGCAATCGACGGTAATCGACCTGGGCGCCGGTACCGGCAAGTTCACCCGTTTGCTCAGCACCCTGGCGCCCACGCTGGTGGCGGTCGAACCGGTCGAAGCGATGGGCGCGCAGCTCAATAAACTGTTGCCCGATGTGCGCCTGGTCAATGGCACGGCCGAATCCATTCCCCTGGAAACCGCCGTCGCCGATGCGGTGGTCTGTGCGCAGGCGTTCCATTGGTTTTCTACCGAAGCCGCGCTGGCAGAAATCCACCGCGTGCTCAAACCCGATGGGCGCCTGGGGTTGGTGTGGAATGTGCGCGATGAATCGGTGGATTGGGTTGCCGCCATCACCGACATCATCACCCCCTATGAAGGCGACACGCCGCGCTTTCATTCAGGCCGCTGGCGCGAAGCCTTCACCGGCGAATATTTTTCTGCGCCCCAAATAACCTGTTTTGCCTATCAGCATGTCGGCAGCCCTGGGGAGGTGATCATGGATCGCTTCCTGTCGGTGAGCTTTATCGCGGCGCTGCCCGCCGCCGAAAAAGCCAGCGTGACTGCGCAATTGCAGGCGCTGATCGACACGCATCCTGCCTTGCGGGGGCGTGACACCGTGGCTTTTCCGTATCAGACGCAAGCTTACGTCTGTCATCGGCTGACACAAAAGGCATAAAGTCAGATCATATTGATATAAGTCGTTATAAGAAAAATCGCTATCCTGCGGCCAGAAATTTATAAGGCCGCGGGTAGCTGTATGGATGTGGGTAATTTTGGTTTTGTCATCGCTGGCCTGGTGGTTGGTTTTATCGTTGGCATGACTGGCGTCGGCGGAGGGTCTTTGATGACCCCGATCCTGTTGTGGTTCGGCATCAACCCGGCGACCGCCGTGGGCACTGACTTGTTGTACGCGGCCATCACCAAGTCAGGTGGCGTGCTGGTGCACAGCAAGAACAGGAATATCGACTGGACCATCACCGGTTGGCTGACCTTGGGCAGTGTGCCTGCGGTGCTGCTGACCCTGTGGTTCCTTGCCAGTTTGCATACCGATCCCAGCGCCATGAACGCGGTGATCAAGCAGGCGCTTGGTGGGGTGTTGCTGCTGACGGCGCTGGCGATTCTGTTCAAGAAAAGCCTGCTGGCTTTTGCGCAGCGTCATGCGGGTGACGACTATCACATGAGCCCGCGCAATTTGAACGTGTTGACGGTGGTGACCGGTGCGATCCTTGGCACCATGGTTGCTCTGACGTCCATCGGGGCGGGTGCGCTTGGTACCGTGGCGCTGTTTATTCTGTACCCGTTTCTGGCGACGCGTCGGTTGGTGGGTACCGAGATTGCTCATGCCGTGCCGCTGACATTGGTCGCCGGGCTGGGGCACGCGAGCATGGGTAATATGGATTGGCATTTGCTGGGCCTTTTGCTGATGGGGTCGTTGCCGGGGATTTACCTGGGGAGTCACATGACCGGTAAGGTTCCTGATGGTGTGTTGCGGCCTTGTCTGGCGGTTATGTTGATGACTATTGGCTATAAGTTGGCGTTCTGATGTTTTCGGGGGTTTGGGTGGGTGGGTACATATCCGTTGCTGCGGTCACGGCGGCTTAGGGTTCCGCTCTTACAGCGGGTCACTTTTGGCAAACGCCCGGAATGCCGGCCCAGCCAAAAGTAACCAAAAGGTCTTTGCCCCACCACTCGGCCCCTCGCTTAGGCTCGGTGTGCCCTCACTCCGGCTTGAATCCGTGGGCCGCCGCGACGGGCCATCCATGGCCCAACGCGGCTAACCCGGCGTCCTGCCGGGTTACCCACGGATTCAAGCCTGCGTTCGGCCAGCGTGGTTGACGGGGCCTGTCAGATCAAAGTCAAAAGCAAGATCAAAAGCAGAGCACGGCGGCCTAGTAGCCGACCTGAGTGGTTGAAGCAAAAGCAGGGCAACAGCACAGCAGCACATCTCTATCTGATGCACTGCGATCCAAATGTGGGAGCGGGCTTGCTCGCGAAGGCGGTGTGTCAGTCAGCTAATGTGTCACTGACCCAACGCCTTCGCGAGCAAGCCCGCTCCCACAGTTTGACCGAGTACAGACCGCCAGCACCGCACTGCCTTTGCTTTTCTGTGGGAGCTGGCTTGCCTGCGATGCAGGCACCTCGGTCTATCAGGCACAACCAGTTGATGCCATCGCAGGCAAGCCAGCTCCCACCTTTGATTGAGTTCAGCTTCCAACATCAGGCCGGCTGTCAGGCCGCCTCCCCTCCGCTTTTGATCTAACCACTCAGGTCGGCTACCAGGCCGCCGTGCTTTGCTTTTGATCTTGATCTGCTTTTGACTTTGATCTTAGGCGCCCCGTTAAACCACGCTGGCCGAACGCAGGCTTGAATCCGTGGGTAACCCGGCAGGACGCCGGGTTAGCCGTGTTGGGCCATGGATGGCCCGTCACGGCGGCCCACGGATTCAAGCCGGAGTGAGGGCACACCGAAGCGTGAGCGAGGTGCCGAGTGGTGGGGCAAGAGCCCTTTGGTTACTTTGGGGCTTTTCCAAAGTGACCCGCCGTAAGGGCGGAACCCAAATCAGCCATCACCCAAACAACGGATATACACCCCAACCCTGAGCGATCAAAAAAGCCTACCCCCTGGCCGGCCCATTCCCGATCTGCCACACAAACGGCGGCTCAGTCCCGTTGATCACCCAGTCCCCGACAATCCGCGCCTTGTAGATCACCGGATTATGCGACGACACCGTCCGGGCATTCCGCCAGTGGCGATCCAGCGCTTTACCCTGGCGCACATCCGACGCCCCCAGCGCATTGAACAACTCCGTAGTGGCCCGCTGCACCAGCGCCGACACCACCACCTGCGCCGTCGCCGATTCAATCTCGGCTGCCACATTCGCCTCCCGCTCGGCCACCTCATCCCCCGCAAACCGCGCCAGGTACGCCTGTTGCGCCGGCACCGCCGCCTTCAACGCACTGGCCTCGGCGGCATACACCAGCGCCGCCACCTCACCCACCACTTGTTGAACCTGCGCATCCTGGCTGACATGCGCGGCATTGCCGTGGCTGTAGATGCGCTTGCGACTGCGCACCTGATGAGCCACGTCGCTCAGTGCCGCACGACCAATCCCGGCCAGGCTCGCCAGCAACACCAGCTGATAAAACGCGGTCTGGTACTTGAACCGAGTGGCAAAGTCGATGACGTTTTCCGCGTCCACCACGGCATCGGTAAAACGGCTGGTGCCGCTGCCGGTGGTGCGCTGGCCAAAGCCATCCCAGTCATCGCTTTGCACCACGCCAGGCTGGCGCGTGCGGGTGGCGGCGATCACATCGGCGCCGGTATCGCTGCGCTGGGCGTACACGTCGATCCAGTCGGAGAAAAGGCTGCCGGTGCTGTAGAACTTTTCACCGTTGAGTTTCCATTTATCGCCGTCGGGGCTCACTTGAGTGACCACCTCGCCAATGGCCACGTTGCCGATTTCGGTCCAGGCGCAGCCGACGATGTCGCCCTCGACAAAGCGCTTGAACCACAGGTCGCGGCCAGCGCTGGGTGGCGCATTCAGACGGTCCTCGGCGAAGGCGAAATGCCCGCGCAACGCCTGGGGCACATTCGAGTCGGCAGCGGCCAGCTCGATCAGCAACTCGAACAACTGCGGCAGCGACGCGCCACCGCCGCCGTATTCCGCCGGCACCCGCACTGCGCCAAAGCCGGCCTGCTTGAGCCATTGGATCGGTTCATAGGGCAGGGCGCGGGTCTGTTCGCGCGCTACCGCACCCGCGGCAATGCGCTCGAATATCGGCCGAAAACGCGCGGCCAACGTGGGGTAATCGGCACCCGTGGACAGCGGGTTGATGACGTGTTGCTCGGTCATGGGGGCAGCTCCTTGGCAGTATCAGTCCTTGGGGGATTGCACAGTTCGTGCCGATGGCGGCAGCCCGTGTTTGCGGGGAAGGCGGGCCATTCACTGTTGCTCCGGCAACAGCGGATCGACAAACCGGTGTGATCCATGACATTGACGGCTCAGCCCTGCGAGATTGGAATTTTTACCGCGACGCCCATGGCCAGGGCGTTTGCACCGGCCTGGCACGCTTGCTGCTCTGGCCCTGGAACATCCCTTCGTGCGAGGTACTGCCAGATGAGTCAGCAAGCCGTGAAATTTGCCTATTGGGTGCCCAACGTCAGCGGTGGGCTGGTGGTCAGCAAGATCGAGCAACGCACCCATTGGGGCATCGACTACAACCGCAAACTGGCGCAGTTGGCCGAAGCGGCCGGTTTTGAATACGGCCTCACGCAAATTCGCTTCACCGCCGGCTACGGCGCCGAAAACCAGCATGAATCCGTAGCCTTCAGCCATGCGCTGCTGGCGGCGACCACCACGCTCAAGGTGATCGCCGCCATCCTGCCCGGCCCGTGGCAACCGGCATTGGCGGCCAAGCAACTGGCGACGATCGACCAGCTCACCAATGGCCGTATCGCGGTGAACATCGTCAGTGGCTGGTTCAAGGGCGAGTTCCAGGCCATCGGCGAACACTGGCTGGAACACGATGAGCGTTATCGCCGTTCCGAGGAGTTCATCCGCGCGTTAAAAGGCATCTGGACTCAGGACGACTTCACCTTCAAGGGCGACTTCTACCGCTTCAACAATTACACCCTCAAGCCCAAGCCCCTTGGCCAACCGGAAGTGTTCCAGGGCGGCAGCTCGCGCGCCGCGCGGGACATGGCGGCGCGCGTGTCGGACTGGTATTTCACCAACGGCAACACCCCGCAAGGCATCAAGGCTCAGGTCGATGACATCCGCGCCAAGGCGGCGGCGAATAACCATTCGGTCAAAGTCGGCGTAAACGCCTTTGTGATCGCCCGCGACACCGAAGAAGAAGCCCGCGCGGTGCTCGCTGAAATCATCGACAAAGCCGACCCGGAGGCCGTGAATGCCTTTGGTGACGCGGCCAAGCAGGCCGGCAAAGCCTCACCGGAAGGCGAGGGCAACTGGGCCAAATCCAGTTTCGAAGACCTGGTGCAGTACAACGACGGCTTCAAGACAGACCTGATCGGCACGCCGCAGCAGATTGCCGAGCGCATCGTCGCGCTCAAGGCCGTGGGCGTGGACCTGGTGCTGGCCGGCTTCCTGCACTTCCAGGAGGAAGTCGAATACTTCGGCAAACGCGTGTTGCCGCTGGTGCGTGAGCTGGAAGCCAAGGCCGGGATCAAGCAAGTGGCTTAAAGAGCACCACCGCCGCGCGCAACTTGTTATTGCCAAAGCGGCACATGCGTTCGAACTCCCCATGACTGACCGGCAAGTGCTGGCAGTCCAGGGGCTGGCGGTGCTGGCTGTGGTCCACATCCGGGTCGTGCAGGTAGACAAAGTCCTCGTCGCAATCGGTGACCATCACCCAGTGCGGCGATTTGGAGCGGGTGAGGCGGTAGCTGCTGATCAACACCAGCGGCTGCCCGCCATCGCGCAATACCTGCGGCAAATCCAACGCGCCGCCGAGCACCTGCTCGACGTCGCTGCCGGCCAGTTCTTCTTCAAATGCTTCGTGCACCAGGCGCATGACGTCCTTTTTATGTTGGTCGCGCACGCCGTCCAGAAACAGCGGGCCGCGCACATTCACCTGCATGCGCACGCGAAAGCCCCGGCGCCACGCTGCCAGGGCCAAGCCTTGCGGGCTGCAGCCGCCGTGGCCGGCGGTCATGAACACGGTGGTCGCTTCACGCCAGATTTGCAGCTCTTCGCGCCGGCCGGCCACGCGCGTCGGCACCAGTGCGCCCATGGCCATCAGCAGGCACGCGGCGCCACAGGTGAAGTCGGTGGTTTGCTGGTAATACGGCACGTTTTGCGGGCGCGCGTCCTGGTGCTGGACGATGCGTTTTTCCAGGCGCAGGGCCGGTGCATGGTCTTCGTAATAGTCATTGATCAGCGCGAAGCGCCGGTAGCCATTGCGCTCGTACAAGGCGAGGGCGCCGGGGTTGTCGGTGCGCACTTCCAGGCGCAGGTAGGCGCAATCATGCGCCACGGCGCAGGCTTCGATGCGCGCCAGCAACTGCTTGCCCAGGCCCATACCGCGCGCATGTTCGGCGATGGCGATGGAGTACAGGCGAGCCAGTGAGGTGCCGCGATGGAACAGCACCAAGGCGTAACCGAGCAAAACGCCGTCATTTTCGGCGACGAGCAACTGGCCATGAGCGCGGCTGATCATCCACTGGAAACTGCGCGGCGAAAGCCGGTCGGTGGTGAAACAGTGCTGTTCCAGTGCCACCAATTCGGGCACGTCAGCGGGGGTTGCAACGCGAAAGGAAAGAGCCATATGACCGCCGTAAAAGTTGCGTAACGAAACGGGACTTCTCTAAAAGATCGTGCTTAATAGAAAAGGTCGAGTTCTCTAAAGCGGATCAAATATTATGTCGGCGGTACAAAGTCATTGGCGTGAAGTATCCGAGCAAACCGTCGCGGCGACAATAACTTCCAACGGTTATTTTTCCGCACCTCTCAAGGGTTCCAGTCAAGTCGTGATCATTGTCGAACGCAAGGAAGATTGGGCTTCTTATTTCCCCAGCGAAGACATCGTCACCGCTCAGGAATACCTGGAGCAAACCCGCGAGAGCGAGACGGGCAAGCGCGTGCAGGTGATCAACCTGTGCCGCAGCTACAAGTACCTGGGGCATGGTTATTACTGCTCGCTGTTGGCCGAGGCGCGCGGGCACAAGGTGATTCCGTCGGTGCGCACCATCAGTGAACTGACGAAAAAGTCGCTGTATGGCTTGTCGCTGGATGACCTGGATAAAACCCTCGATAAAGCCTTGAGTCATCACCTCTACAGCAACACCGAAGGCTTTACCCTGACACTTTATTTTGGCCGGACCAATATAGAGCCGTTGCAGGAATTGGCCCGTCAGTTGTTTGAAACCTTCCCGTGCCCGATTCTGTTAGTTGAGTTTCGCAAGAACAACGGCTGGCACATCGAAGGGGTCAAATCCGGCGTGTTGCACAAGTTGCGTGATGACCAGGAAGACCAGTTTGCCCACGCCCTCGACAACTTCAGCCGCAAGATCTGGCGGCAACCGCGTTCACGCAGGCTGGCCCGTTACGACCTGGCAATCCTGCACGATCCGCAGGAGCAATTGCCGCCCTCCAATGCCCGCGCCCTGGAAAACTTCGTGCGGGTCGGCAAGGGCCTGGGCATCGATGTGGAACTGATCGAGCGCAAGGATTACTCGCGCCTCGCCGAGTACGACGCCTTGCTGATCCGCGAGACCACCAGCGTCGATAATCACACCTACCGCTTCGCCAAGAAGGCCGAGAGCGAAGGCCTGGTGGTGATGGACGACCCGGCGTCGATCCTGCGCTGCACCAACAAGGTCTACCTCACCGACCTGCTCAACAGCCACCAACTGGGCATGCCGGCCACCGAGATTCTGTACAAGGAGCGACCGGAAGATTTCGAGCGGGTGGGCGAGCGCCTGGGCTTCCCGCTGGTGTTGAAGATCCCCGACGGCTGTTTCTCGCGCGGTGTGATCAAGGTGGAAAGCCAGGAAGCCTTGCTCAAGGCCACCGCTGAGTTGTTCGAGCATTCGGTGCTGTTGCTGGCCCAGGAATTTTTCTACACCGAGTACGACTGGCGCATCGGTGTACTCAACCGCAAGCCGATCTTTGCCTGCCAGTACTTCATGTCCAAGGGCCATTGGCAGATTTACAACCACAAGGCTATCGGCCAGGACATCAACGGCGAATGCCGCACCCTGGCGGTCCACGAAGCACCCAAGGCGGTGGTAGAGCTGGCGGTGAAGACCGCCAACCTGATCGGCGACGGCCTTTACGGTGTTGACCTCAAGCAGTCCGGCGACAAGGTGGTGGTGATCGAGGTCAACGACAACCCCAACATGGATGCCGGTATCGAAGACGCCTACCTGCAAGACGACCTGTATGCCCTGGTGCTGGACGAGTTCGTGCGGCGCCTGGAGTTGAAGCGCCAGGGCCAGGTGTGGTGACGCGCGATGATCCAGCGCTTTGAATTGACCGGTGGGAAGTTGTGCGGCGCGGGAAGTGATGATGCGCCGATCATGTTGTTCAACAACCCGGACCTGGCCGAACGTGAATGGCTGCGCGACCACCACAAGCTGGATGAACATGCCCTGGCCTCGGCCCTTGACCCGGATGAAGTGTCACGCATCGAATTTCATCCCGACAACCTGTTCCTGATCTGGAAACGCCCGGAAAACTACTCCGGCGGCGGCAACCTGGTGTTTGAGGTGTCGTCGTGCGGCTTGTTGTTTTCGCAGGATCGCCTGCTGGTGATCGCCACCGATGAAACCCCGCTGTCCGGGCTCGGCGCGCGCCGGCCGCTGCACACGCCGTTGGATGTGCTGCTGGATTTGTTGCTCAACAACATCCACCACTACCTGGGCCACCTCAAGGTGATCAAGCTGGTTGCGCGCGAATTGCAGCAGCAGTTCAACGCGTCGATGAGCAACCATCACCTGATGCAGATGTTCAGCCTCAGCGAAAGCCTGATCTATTACATCAATGCGCTGCACAGCAACGGCGCGGTGTTGTCGCGGTTGCGTAATCACGCTGAAAAAGAGCATTTCAGTGCTGAGATCCTGGGGTTGATCGATGACCTGATCATCGAGAACCACCAGTGCTACAAGCAGGCAGAGATCTACTCCAATGTGTTTTCCGGGCTGATCGATGCGCGCGGTAACCTGATGAACAACAGCATGAACAACCTGCTGCGCAAGTTGACCCTGATTAACGTGGTGTTCCTGCCGCTTAACCTGATTGCCAGTGTGGGTGGCATGTCGGAATTCAGCATGATGACGGCGGGTACGCCGTGGTGGGTGTCGTACCCGCTGCTGATGGCCGCGATGGCGTTGGGGGCGGGCTTGATGGTGCTGGGGCTGAAGCGAATCGCGGGCGGGGCAAGTGGGGTGTGAGTACACCGCCGTTGCTGCGCTAAGGCCCGTTTGGTAGTGCGCCTTACCCACGCTCCGGGCCCGCGTTGCACGCCGCATCCCTTGGTGTAATCAGATCCAAAATTGTGGGAGCGGGCTTGCTCGCGAAGGCGGTGAGTCAGTTACAAATGAGCTGACTGTTCCACCGCCTTCGCGAGCAAGCCCGCTCCCACAAGTTGACCGAATTCGGCTGGCAGCAATGCAGTGCTTGGCTTTTCTGTGGGCGCTGGCTTGCCGGCGATGCGGGCACCTCGGTCCATCAGGTAAACAGGGTTGATGCCATCGCAGGCAAGCCAGCTCCCACATTTGATTGGGTTCAGCTTCTAAAATCAGGCCGCCACGGCTTTGCTCGTGATCTAACCACTTAACTGCTGTCACTCCAATAATGGAAAGGCCCCAGCACCAGTCGCCACATCTACACTTCTCAATCCGGCACCTGCAAAGTAAGCACCTCAAACCCGTCGGCCGTCACCGCCACGGTGTGCTCCCACTGCGCCGACAGGCTGTTGTCCTTGGTCACCACCGTCCAGCCATCTTTCAAGTCGCGCACCTTGGCGCTGCCCTGGTTAAGCATCGGCTCGATGGTAAACACCATGCCTTCACGCAGTTCCAGGCCGGTGCCGGGGCGGCCGAAGTGGAGGATTTGCGGTTCTTCATGCATCTGGCGGCCGATACCGTGGCCACAGTATTCGCGCACCACGCTGTAGCCGTTGGCCTGCGCATGGCTCTGGATCGCATGGCCGATATCACCCAGGCGCGCGCCCGGCCTGACTTGGCGAATGCCGGCCCACATGGCCTCAAAGGTCTGTTCCACCAGGCGCCGCGCCTTGGGCGCCACGGTGCCGATCATGTACATCTTGCTGGCGTCAGCGATAAAACCGCCTTTTTCCAAGGTGATGTCGATGTTGATGATGTCGCCGTCCTTGAGAATATCCTTGGCGCTGGGCATGCCATGGCACACCACCTCGTTGATCGAGGTGTTGATGCAGAAGGGATAGTCATATTGCCCCAGGCTTGCCGGGCGGGCGTTGAGGTCGTTACGAATGAACGCCTCGACGGCGCTGTCCAGCTCCAGGGTGGAGCGGCCGGCGGCGACAAAGCCGTCAAGCATGTCGAAAACCTTGGCCAGCAGGCGTCCGGATTCACGCATTACTGCCAGTTGGGCGGCCGTCTTGATCATCAGCTGCGCCCCCGGATCAGGTCGGGCTTGTCCAGCAACAGCTTGTTGATCAGCTCGTTGTAGGGCAGGTGCGGGTTGAGTTCGGCGAGCAGGCCGATCTTGATCCAGAACTCGGCCTGGGCGTTGATGGAGCGGTCCATGGCAGCGCTGGCCAGGCGGAGTTGTTCGTGCAATTGGTCGGTGATCTTGACGATGCCCATGACGTTCACTGTGTTGTATTGATATACAAAGCGTATACGTTTCGTATCCTTTCCGTAAACCCCTGCTGGATAATGGGGGGTTGGGCATTGACGTGGCCGGTGGGTGGCGGTTAATTTCGTGACATGACATTTCAAGCCTTCCGCAGCCAGCCAAGCATTATTACCGCCATTCCTCATTTGGCGGGATAGCACACGGCTGCACCCCAACCCGCCCTTGAGGCGGGTTTTGTTTTTCCGTCTCGGGGCCCTGTAAAAAGCCAGGAGACACCCCATGAGCATGTGCCCCGTCCCCCACACCGCTGATACGGCATTGCTTGAACACTATGTGAAAAAGATTCTCGCCGCCCCGGTCTATGACCTGGCAGTGCGCACGCCCTTGCAAGCGGCACCGGCACTCTCGGCCTTGCTGGGCAATCAGGTGTTGCTCAAGCGCGAAGACCTGCAGCCGACTTTTTCTTTCAAAATCCGCGGGGCGTACAACAAATTGGTGCAGCTCACGCAGGCGCAGAAGGCGCGGGGCGTGGTGACGGCGTCGGCGGGCAACCACGCCCAAGGTGTAGCGCTGGCGGCGCGCGAACTGGGGATCAAGGCAAGCATTGTGATGCCCTGCACCACGCCTGAGTTGAAAGTGCTCGGCGTTCGCTCCCGAGGCGCCGAGGCGGTGCTGCACGGCGAGAGCTTTCCGTTTGCCCTGGCGCATGCCCTGCAATTGGCCGAGACCTCGGGTTGCACCTTTGTCTCGCCATTCGATGACCCGGAAGTGATCGCCGGCCAGGGCACCGTGGCGATGGAAATTCTGCGCCAGCAACAAGGCGCGCTGGACGCGATCTTCGTGCCGGTGGGCGGTGGCGGTCTGATCGCCGGGATCGCGGCGTATGTCAAATACCTGCGGCCCCAGGTGCGCATCGTGGGTGTCGAACCTGAAGGTTCCAGCTGCCTGTTGGCAGCGCTGCGCGCGGGCGAGCGTGTGGTGTTGCCCAGCGTTGACGGGTTTGCCGACGGCACGGCTGTGGCGCAGATCGGCGCGTATGGCTTCGAAATCTGCCGCGACTGGGTGGACGAAGTCATCACTGTCAGCAACGACCAGCTGTGCAGTGCGATCAAGTTGATCTATGACGATACGCGCTCCATCACCGAGCCATCCGGCGCGCTGGCGGTAGCGGGCATCCGCAAGTACGTGGCGCAAAACGCCGTGCGTGGGCAAACCCTGGTGGCGGTGAATTCCGGGGCAAATATCAACTTTGATAGTTTGCGACATGTTGCAGAAAGAGTCGCAGCGCAAGGTTCAACTTAGTGCATAACCGTTTAATCAACGCTGTTCGCCGAGGATTTGCGCTGAGTTTTCAGAGTTATATAAACCCGCGTGCCGCTTATGAGGAAAAGTTACAACGAGAACGGTTTTTGCCGAGTACGCTGGTGATTGTAAGCGTCTTCCAGGGTCGGTAAGACGTGGCAGGCACGCGTCTGCCGCACACATAACAATCTGTTGGCAGTCTCATGAAAGGAGAGGTTGGCCATGCTTTCGGAATTAGAACTTCGCAGTATTATTGAAGGAAGTTTCCTGCCTAAACGGTGCGAATGCACCAAAGCCGAAGATGCTTCGTTGACGATCAAAGTCTATGACGACCGTGACCGCGACCGGGTGGATTTGGAAGTAAAAGGTATAAACGCGGACAAACTCGACAGCAGTCGAGCCATTTGCAACCTGATCAGCGGCTTGCGCGAAGACCTCAAACACACCCATTCAACCGCTCTGCAAAGAGTGGGAGGGCGCGGCTAGTCATCAGCCGTTGTTGCGAGGTTGAGTTACTGGGGAACTGCGGGCCTGGTAGATGCCAGGCCCAATACGGTTCTGTCGCCAGTGTGAAGGATCAATTCTGGAAATCGCAGGCTTCGGACATTTTCCGGTAGCCGACGTCTTCGACTTTGCCCGCAGTATCGACGAACTTGATATCGGCATTGATGACTTTGCAAACGTTGGTGTCGGTTTCATGCATTGCAATCACCGTTTTAACGTTCATGGGCATGCCGTACTGGTAGGGCACCGGTTTGCTCGCAGTGGCTTGTGTGTCGGCCTGGGCCAGGCCCGAGACGGATGCCAGCGCCAATGCGCCGCCAAGCATCAAAGTGCGCAGTTTCATGGTAGTTCTCCGCAAGTGGGTACACCTTCACTCTCGGCTCGCGGGATTAACCATCGATTAATTTTGCCTTGGCTGACAAAACCTTCATCTATCAACCTTGCGGTGTTGGCTGACAAACAGCCCAACGCATTAGATGCGCCCGCCACCCGTCATGGCCAGCAGGCTTTGTTCGCGCTGACGGCCCTGCGGGGCCGCATGCGTTCTGACAACAGGCCACCAAAGACGTGGCCTGCTGTGATGGGTAATCAGCCCAACTGAGCGCGGTATGGCAGGTCCGGCCCGGTCTTGCTGCACGTCAGGGCGGCGGCGCGAATGGCGAAGCCGAGCATGCTGTCGATCTGCTCGCGCGACAGCTGTTGCAGGCCCTCTACCGAATCAAGCTGCTGCTCGGTCAGCCAGGCAATCAATGCCGCCTGGAAGGTGTCACCGGCACCCACGGTATCGGCCATCGCCACCTTGACCGCCGGTGCAGACCAACTGCCGTACTGGCGGCTGAACACCGTTGCGCCGTCGCCGCCTCGGGTGAGAAACACCAGTTGGCAGCGGTGCTGCAACCAGCCTTGCAGCACGCTTTCCGGCGACTGGTCGGGGTAGAGCAGGTGCAAGTCTTCGTCGCTGACTTTGATCAGGTCGGCGTGCTTGACCAACTCGCCCACGCGATCACGCCACAATTGGATATCCGGCTGCGGGTTCAGCCGAACGTTGGGGTCCAGGCTGATCAGGCGTTTGCCGCTTTCGCGCTTGACCAGGTGCAGCAGCGTGTCGCCGATGGGTTGTACCACCAGCGAAAACGAACCGATGTGCAGCCCGCGAATTTCATGGCCCAGCGTGGGCAAGTGCACCACCCGCAGCTGGCGGTCGGCGCAGCCTTCGCCGCGAAAGCTGTACTGCGGTGAGCCATTGGCGCCCACAGCCACCATCGCCAGGGTGGTCGGCGCGGGAAATTCGACCAGAAATTGCTCGCTGACGCCCTCGTCCTTGAGCACGTGCAGCAAGCGCTGGCCGAGAAAATCATTGGACAACCCGCCGAACAACGCGGAGTCGATGCCCAGACGGCGCAAGCCCACAGCCACGTTGAACGGCGAGCCGCCGGCAATTGCCTTGTAATTGACCTTGGACGCCTGACCGCTGGCATCCTCCTCGCTGAAAAAATCAAACAGCGCTTCGCCACACACCAGATACATAGTCGTTCGCTCTTAAAGGGTTGCCACGAGTTGTTGATAGCGCTCGTAAGCGTGTTGGTAGGCACTGACACTGGCCGCCACCGGCAGCGTGCGGCTGGCCGGGTCGACGCTTACGCATTTGTCGCACAAGCTGGCCAGGGACTCGCCGGACTGGCTCCACGCCGCCTGGATCGCCGCGCCCAGGGCGGCGGCTTCGCTTTGTTCGGTGCAGACGACTTCGGTGTTCATGATATCGGCGACCATCTGGCGCCACACCGGGCTTTTTGAACCGCCGCCGATCAGGCGGATGCGCAGGCTTTGCAGGCCGGTCTGGCGCAGCAGGTCCAGCCCATAACGCAGCCCAAACGTGGTGCCTTCGACCACCGCACGGCAGAGGTTGGCGCGCGTCAGGTTGGTCATGGTCAAGCCGTGCACGCTGCCAGTGGCGTGGGGCAGGGCGGGCACACGTTCGCCATTCAGAAAGGGCAGCATGCTGACGCCGTCGGCGCCAATCGGTGCCTGGGCGACCAGGGCGTTGAAGGCGGCCAGGTCGAGGTCGAACAGTTCGCGAATCACGCCGGTGGCGTTGGTCAGGTTCATCGTGCAAATCAATGGCAACCAGCCGCCGCTGGAGGCGCAGAAAGTCGCCACCGACGCTTGGGGGCTCACAGTCGGCTGATCGGCAAACGCATACACGGTGCCCGACGAACCCAGGCTCATGGTGATCACGCCCGGTGCGATGTTGCCGGTGCCGATGGCGCCCATCATGTTGTCGCCGCCGCCACTGGAGACGCGGGCGTTGGGGTTGATGCCCAGGCGTTCGGCGATGGCTGGCAGGATCGTGCCCACGCTTTGATGCGCCTCGATCAGTTCAGGCAAGGCAGCTTGCAGGCGGCCGCTGGGGTCGATGTGCTGAAGCAGCGCCACGTCCCATTCGCGCGTGCGCACGTTGAAATAGCCGGTGCCCGACGCATCGCCGAATTCTGCGACGGCGCGGCCGGTGAGCCAGAAGTTGAGGTAATCATGGGGCAGCAAAATATGCGCGATGCGTGCGAACACGTCCGGGTGCTGCTCGCGGGTCCACAGCAGTTTGGACACGGTGTAACCCGGTGCAATCGCCACGCCGAGGCGTTCCAGGGAGCCGCTTTCGCCACCCAGGTGTTGCAGCAGGCGGTCGTTTTCGGGTGCGGTTTCGGTGTCGCACCACAGTTTGGCCGGGCGCAGCACCTGGCCTTGGTCATCCAGCAGCACCAGCCCGTGCTGCTGGCCGGAAACGCCGATGCCGAGGATGTCCTGGCCGTCCACGCCGGCCTGTTGCAAGGCGCGGTGCGTGGCTTCGGTAAAAGCGTCCAGCCATTCCTGGGTATGTTGTTCGCGCCGGCCATTGGCGCCGCTGATCAGCGTGTGCGCGGCGGCGCCCAGGCCCAGTACCTTGCCGCTGGTGGCGTCGAGGACGATGGCTTTGGTGCCTTGGGTGCCGCAGTCGATGCCAAGGTAAAGGTTTTGCCGGGTCATGGTGGAGTGCTCAGCAGTGTGGTTTTTTGGATTGAAAACCCGATCAAATGTGGGAGGGGGCTTGCCCCCGAAAGCAGTGGGTCAGTGAAGGGTATTTGACTGATACACCGCCATCGGGGGCAAGCCCCCTCCCACATTGTTAAGCCGATTTCTTCAAGAGGTTTTGCAGGGTTTGGGTAACGCCCTTGTCGCGCAGGCTTGCATAGCACCGCTCAAACGCTGCCACAAACTCGGGAGAATTGGGAATAGCCTTGCCGAAAATCTCCTCCACACCCAACAACCGCTGGCTGATCAGCGCATCATCACTCACCAAATCCTGGCAAAACTGCGCACGTGGATCCGGGATCGTGTAGCTCACCCCATTCTCATCCACGCCTTTCAAATACAGCGCCCAGGCCGCGACCACCAGCGCCGCGCGGTCAGTCTCACGCCCATCGGCAATCAAGCGATTGATCGTGGGCACGGTGAACTTGGGAAACTTCGACGAGCCGTCCGAACACACCCGCTCCAACTGGTCGGCAATCGCCTGATTGGAGAAGCGATCCACCAGGGTCTGCTTGTATTCGGCGAGGTCGATGCCCGGCACCGGCGCCAGGTTTGGCGTGACGTCCAGGTCCATATAGGCGCGCATGTAAGCGACAAACACCGGGTCGTTCATGGTCTCGTGCACAAACCGGTAACCCTTGAGAAAACCCAGGTACGTCAGGGCCAGGTGGCTGCCATTGAGCAGGCCAATCTTCATCTCTTCGTAGGGCGTGACGTCATCGGTGAACTGTACACCGACCTTTTCCCAGGCCGGGCGTCCATTGACGAACTTGTCTTCCAGCACCCACTGCACAAAGGGTTCGCACACCACCGGCCAGGCATCGTCGATGCCATGCTCGTCATGCAGCTGCAAGCGGTGGGCGGTGCTGGTCATCGGCGTGATGCGGTCGACCATGGCGTTCGGGAAGCTCACGTTGGCCTTGATCCAGTCGTGCAGCTCGGCGTTGTGCAGGGCAGCGAAAGCCAGCAGCGCTTTGCGCGTGACGGCGCCGTTGTGCGGCAGGTTATCGCAGGACATGACGGTAAACGCCGGCACACCGGCCGCGCGGCGTTGGGTAAGCGCCGCGCAGATAAAACCAAACACGGTTTTCGGCGATTTGGGGTGCGCCAGGTCATGCTGGATCTGCGGCAGGTGGGCCATGAACTCGCCGTTGCTGTCGTCGATGCAGTAGCCGCCTTCGGTGATGGTCAACGAAACGATGCGAATCTGCGGGTCGGCGAGCTTGTCGATCAACGCCTGGGCGCCGTCTTCGGCCAGCAGCATGTCGCTGATCGAGCCGATCACGCGCACTTCGGTGTCGTCGGTGTCGCCCAATTCATACAGGGTGAACAGGTAATCCTGGCCAGCCAGCTCATCGCGAGCCTTGCGGTCTTCGGCGCGCAGGCCGACCCCGCAGATGCTCCAGTCAAGGCCTTCGCCCGTGTTCATCAAGGCATCGGTGTAATACGCCTGGTGCGCGCGGTGGAAACCGCCGACGCCGATATGCGCGATGCCCTGCGTGGTGCTGGCAATCGCATAGGACGGGATCTTCACTTGCGGCGCCAGTTGGGTCAGGTTTTGCTTATTCAGTTTCATCACAAATCTCGCGAAATCAGGCGGCAGCGCGCAGTGGACGGGCCACGGCCACGCCGTCGGTGTCGAACAGATGGCAGTGCGCCGGGTCCAGGTGCAGGTGCAGGGTCTCGCCATACTGGCTGGCCATGTCGCCACGAATCCGCATGGTCAGCGGCTCGCCGTTGGCGGTGATCACGTGGCAGAAGGTGTCGCTGCCCAGGCGTTCGCCGACGTCGGCGGTGACGGTCAGCGTGGTTTGGCCGGGCGAGGCGATTTCCAGATGCTCCGGACGAATGCCCAAGGTCACCGCGCTGCCGACGCTCAGGGTGGCGCCGCTCAATGGCAGGCTGATGGTGGTGCCGGCGTCCAGTTGCACCTCGCAGCCCTGGCCTTCGACCCGGGTGACCTTGCCCTTGAGGAAACCCATTTTCGGCGTGCCCAGAAAGCCTGCCACAAACAGGTTGGCCGGCTGGTGGTACAGCTCCAGCGGCGAGCCGACCTGTTCAATGCGGCCGCTGTTGAGCACCACCACTTTGTCGGCCAGGGTCATGGCTTCGACCTGGTCGTGGGTCACGTAAATCATGGTCGCCTGCAGCTCTTTATGCAGGCGCGCCAGTTCCAGGCGCATTTGCACGCGCAGGGCGGCGTCGAGGTTGGACAGCGGTTCATCGAACAGGAAGATCTTCGGGTTACGCACAATCGCGCGGCCGATGGCAACACGCTGACGCTGGCCGCCGGACAACTGTTTGGGCTTGCGCTCCAGCAGCGGGCCGAGCTCGAGAATGCGCGCCGCTTCGCTGACCTTGCTTTCCACCAGCTTCTTGTCGACGCCGGCCAGGTCCAGGGCAAACGACATGTTCTTGCGCACGCTCATGTGCGGGTACAGCGCGTAGGTCTGGAACACCATCGCCAGGTCGCGCTTGGCCGGGGTGACTTCGGTGATGTCGCGGCCATCCAGCTCGATGGTGCCTTCGGTGACTTCTTCAAGGCCGGCGATCAGGCGCAGCAGGGTGGATTTACCGCAGCCCGAGGGGCCGACGAACACGACGAATTCCTTGTCGTTCACTTCCAGGTCGATGCCCTTGATGATGGAAAAGCCTTCGAAGCCTTTTTGCAGATTCTTGATTTTCAGGTTGGCCATGGGATGGGCCTCCACTTGGAATTTTTATAAGAAACCGTTACTTGACGGCGCCGAAGGACAAACCGCGCACCAGCTGTTTCTGGCTGATCCAGCCGAAAATCAGGATCGGCGCACAGGCCAGGGTCGACACGGCGGACAATTTGGCCCAGAACAAGCCTTCGGGGCTGGAGTAGGAGGCGATCAGCGCGGTCAGCGGTGCGGCATTCGAGGAGGTCAGGTTCAACGACCAGAACGCCTCGTTCCAGCACAGGATCAGCGACAGCAATACCGTGGAGGCCAGGCCACCCTTGGCAATCGGCAGCAGCACGCGGACCATTTCCTGCCACAGCGTGGCGCCATCCAGGCGCGCGGCTTCGAGGATGTCCTTGGGGATGTCTTTGAAGTAGGTGTAAACCATCCACACCACAATCGGCAGGTTGATCAGGGTGTAGATGATGATCAGCGCGATGCGCGTATCCAGCAGGCCAAAGCTCTTGGCCAGCAGGTAGATCGGCATCAGCACGCCCACCGGCGGCAGCATCTTGGTGGACAGCATCCACAGCAGCGTGCCCTTGGTGCGCTGGGTTTCGTAGAACGCCATGGAGTAGGCGGCCGGTACCGAAATCAGCAGGCACAAGGCCGTGGCGCTGAACGAAATCACCACGGAGTTCCAGGCGTAGGCGAAGTAGTTGCTGCGCTCGTTGATGTGCAGGTAATTCTCCAGCGTCGGCGTGAAGATGAACTGCGGCGGGGTGGCGAACGCGTCGATTTCGGTCTTGAAGCTGGTCAGCACCATCCAGAAGATCGGGAAGAAAATCAGGATCGCGATGGCCCAGGCCAGGGTGCCGAGCAACAGGCTTTGCAGGCGGCGGGATTGTTGAAGCGTCATGGCGCGGCCCTCAAGGCTTGTCAGTCAGGTTTTTGCCGATCATCCGCACCAGGATGATCGCCGCGATGTTGGCGATGACCACGGCAATCAAGCCGCCGGCCGAGGCCATGCCCACGTCGAACTGCACCAGCGCCTGGTTGTAGATCAGGTAGGCGAGGTTGGTCGAGGCGTAACCCGGACCACCGTTGGTGGTGGTGAAGATTTCGGCAAACACCGAGAGCAGGAAGATGGTTTCGATCATCACCACCACGGCAATCGGGCGCGCCAGGTGGGGCAGGGTCAGGTGCCAGAAGATCGCGATGGCGCCGGCACCGTCCAGGCGTGCGGCTTCCTTTTGTTCCTGGTCCAGGGACTGCATGGCGGTCATGAGCAGCAGGATGGCGAAGGGCAGCCATTGCCACGACACAATGATGATGATCGACAGCAACGGGTAGTGCGCCAGCCAGTCCACGGGCTCGGCGCCGAACAGCTTCCACACGGCGGCGAGAATCCCCGACACCGGGTGAAAAATCAGGTTCTTCCAGATCAGCGCACCGACGGTGGGCATGATGAAGAACGGTGAAATCAACATCACCCGCACCACGCCACGGCCGAAAAACTCACTGGCCTCGAGCAGGGCGCTGATCAACACGCCGAACACCACGCTGATCAACAGCACGCTGCCCACCAGCAGCAAGGTATTGGTGGCGCCGGGCAGGAAGCCTGAATCGGTGATGAAGTAAGTGAAGTTTTCCAGGCCCACGAATTGGTTTTCGCCGGGGTAGAGCAGGTTGTAGCGGATCAGCGAAAAGTACAGGGTCATGCCCAGCGGCACGATCATCCACAGCAGCAGCAAGGCCACCGAGGGGCTGACAAGGAACCAGCCGGGGTTGGCCAGGCGGCTTTTGCGCGGCTTTTCAGGCGCGGCGGTTTGCACTTTGGCAGTGGTGGTATTCATAGGGTCAGAACCAGTCAGGTACATGCAAAACTAGAGTCGAAGCGCGGTCAATGTGGGCGCTGGCTTGTGTGGGCGCTGGCTTGCCTGCGATGGCATCAACTCGGTTTAAACAGAAAGACCGAGGTGTCTGTATCGCAGGCGAGCCAGCTCCCACATGAAAGCAGCGCCTACATAAAGCCGTTCCCACATTGACAGGGATGAACCCGCTTATTTGGGATAGCCCGCCCGCTTCATTTCACGCTCGGTGGTGGTCTGCGCGGCGGTCAAGGCTTGATCCACCGTTTGCTGACCGGTCAGCGCGCCCGAGAAGAACTTGCCGACCTGGGTACCAATGGCCTGGAATTCAGGAATGGTCACCAACTGGATACCGATATACGGCACCGGCTTGAGGGTCGGTTTGGTCGGGTCGGCGACTTTCAGCGATTCCAGCGTTACCTTGGCAAACGGCGCGGCCTTCATGTATTCGTCGCTGTAGGTCGACTTGCGCGTGCCTGGCGGTACGTTGGCAATGCCGTCGGTCTTGGCCACGAGCTGGCTGTATTCCTTGGACGTTGCCCAACTGGTGAAGACCTTGGCGGCGTCCTTGGCTTTGGAGCTGGTGGGAATCGCCAGGCTCCAGGAGTACAGCCACGACGTGCCCTTGTCGGTCGTCTCGTGCGGGGCAAAGGTGAAGCCCACGTGATCGGAGACCTTGCTCTGAGTTTTGTCGGTGACAAACGAGCCGGCCACGCTGGCATCGACCCAGATCGCGCACTTGCCGCTGTTGAACAGCGCCAGGTTTTCGTTGAAACCGTTGCTGGATGCACCCGGCGGGCCGGATTTCTTCATGTTGTCGACGTAGAAGTTCAGCGCGTCCTTCCACTCGGGACCGTTGAATTCGGGTTGCCACTTCTCATCGAACCAGCGCGCGCCGTAGCCGTTGGCCAGGGTCGTGATCAGCGCCATGTTCTCACCCCAACCGGCTTTGCCGCGCAGGCACAGGCCGTACTGCTCTTTGGTCTTGTCGGTGAGTTTGGCCGCGAATTCGCCGATCTGGGTCCAGGTCGGGTGCTCGGGCATGGTCAGCCCTGCGTCCTTGAACAGGTCGGTGCGGTAGTAGGTGATCGAGCTTTCGGCGTAGAACGGCAGGGCGTACAGCGAGCCCTTGACGGACAAACCGTCACGCACTGAAGGGAAAACATCGTCGAGGTCGTAGGACGCCGGCAGATCTTTCATCGGCTCCAGCCAGCCCTTGGCGCCCCAGAGTGCGGCTTCGTACATGCCAATGGTCAACACGTCGAACTGTCCGCCCTGGGTGGCGATGTCGGTGGTCAGGCGTTGGCGCAGCACGTTTTCTTCGAGCACCACCCAGTTCAACTTGATGTCCGGATGCTCGGTCTCGAAGGTCTTCGAGAGTTTTTGCATGCGGATCATGTCGCTGTTGTTGACGGTGGCAATGGTCAGGGTTTGCGCGCCAAAACTGACGGCGCTGAGGGTCATGCATACAGTCATGCAAGAACAGGCAAGCAGCGTTTTTGCTGTGAACTTCATCGCGCACTCCATTTCTGCGCCCAGGGGCTACAGAAGGACAGTTATTGTTGTTGTGTCTTCCTACGAACAGTCAGGAAGAGTGTGCGTTGATTACAGCCTTCAAATGGGGTTATGACAAATCCTTGGGCGCACTTGGACTGATACTTTTTTGCACTGATCAGCCAGGTTGCTGAAACAGTTAAGCCAGGTTTTGTTCCGTCAGCCGCTGCACTGCCAGGCGCCGGTAGTGGGAGGGCGTCATGCCCTTGAGCTGCTGAAAGCGCCGATTGAAGTTGGAGATGTTGTTGAAACCCGACTCGAAGCACACGTCGGTCACGGCTTTATCGCCGTCTGCCAGCAATTCGCAGGACTTGCTGATGCGCAACCGGTTTACGAACTCGATAAACGTGCGCCCCGTGGCCTGTTTGAATACGCGGGAAAAATACGTCGGCTTCATCCCCAGGTATTCCGCGACTTCCTCCAGCGATAACTCGCGGGCGTAGTGGGCGAAAATGTAGTCCACCGCGCGGTTGGTGCGGTCGATGCTGTGCTCATCCGCCAGTTGCGGCGTGGTCACGCCAGACAATAATTGGTAGTGCTCACACGCGCTCAGCACTTCCAGCAAGATAAAAAAGTGCCCCAGGCGCGCCATGCCCTGGGCGTCTTCGATGCGCTGCATCAACGTCATGGCCTGGGCGATGGTTTTTTTGCAGCGGAACTCGATGCCGTATTGCGCGCGCTCAAGCAACGGCGCGAGGCTCTTGAGCTCGGTAAAGATCTGACTGCCGCCCTCGAACAGCTCATCGGTAAAGTTGACCAGCATGTCGCGCTTGGGCACGACCTCGTCTTCCTCCACCTGGCTGATCCAGTTGTGGGGCAGGTTGGGGCCGGTGAGGAACAGGCTTTCCGGATAAAAATTGCCGATGTAATCGCCGATAAACACCTTGCCAGAGCTGGCGACAATCAAGTGCAGCTCGTATTCCTTGTGGAAATGCCAGCGCACCAGCGGGCACGGGAAGCCGTGTTGGCGATAGATGATGGACAGACCGTTGTGATCGTCCATCAGCTCGTAGGAAGGGTCGGTGATTCGCGTTGCTCGGGTCATGCTGCCGTCGCTTTATTGTGGTTGCTGCCAGGGATAATGCCCCCTTGCGCGCGACCTCGCCAGCCTCGATGGCTAGACGCTGCGGTTTTTGGCCTCGATCCACTGGGACATGTACTGCGTACTTTTATGCGCATGGTGGCGCAGCATGCTGCCGGTGAAGTTGTCCCGGCGATGGGCCGCGAGCCGGAGGCGGCACTGCTCCAGGCATTGCACCAGCGCCGGGCCGTGCAGGGCCTGGTCGTAGCGGCGGGCAAGCAGGCGCCGGCCATCCTCCTGGGCCTGGGTCCACCGTTCGCGGTCCTGGTACAGCGCCACGGCGGCGGCTGCCAGGGCCGGCGCGCTGTGTTCGATCGCACCCGGCCACGGTTGCTCATCACCCATGCCTTCGGCGCCTATGGGCGTGGTGACATTCGGCGTGCCGCAGAGCATTGCGTCCATCAGCTTGCCCTTGATCCCGGCGCCGAAGCGCAGCGGTGCCAGGCAGATACGCGCGGCGCTCATGACTTGCAGGGCGTCTTCGGCCCAGTTCATCACATGAAACCCTTGCGCTGGGTTGTGCAATGCCGTGGCCTTGGGCGGGGTGTAGGAACCGTAGATATGTAACTGCGCGCCTGGTAATTGCTGACGGATCAGCGGCCACAGGCTGCTCTTCATCCATAACACCGCATCCCAGTTGGGCGCATGGCGGAAGTTGCCAATGCTCAGAAAGTGCGCGCGGTCCTCGAACGGTGCGAAAGGTTCGGTCGGCGGTTCCAGCATCAACGGGCACCCGTGGAGCAGGGCGGCGGGCACCTTGAACTGTTCGGTGAGCAGGCGGATTTCCACGTCGGAGATCACCAGGCTGATATCACAGCGGTAAATCGCCGCGATTTCGCGCTTGGCCAGGTCGGTGTCGGCCATCCGCCGGAATTCTTCCTTTAATGCTGGATTGAACAGCGCACTGAAGTCATCGCTCTCGGGATGGGCCTTGAGGTGGTCCTTGAAACGCTGGTGGCGAGCGTCACGCAGGCTTTGCAAATCGGACGTTTCCAGCACGCGCAGGGCGTCGGGGCAGCACTTCTCTACGCGCCAGCCGAATTGCTCTTCCATCATGAAGCGGTCGAATACCACGATATCCGGGGCCAGCTCGCGAATAAAATCATCGAAACTGCTGTTATTGAGTTCGATGGCGCATTCGGTGATGCCCAGCGCCGGCAAGTCGGCCTTGTGCTCGCCCACGGTTGCCGGGCTGCTGAACGTGATGTCCCAGCCCTGGTCCAGGAAGCTCTGCAATATCTGCATCATGTGCCCGCCGGCGGCCGAGGAGCGTGGTTCCGGCCAGACATAACCAATGACCAGGACTTTGGTGGCGGGCTGATTCATCAACAACGGATTCCTTGAAGGGCGGGCGAAAAGCGCGCAATTAAACCATAGCCGTTGTTAATCGGGCGCCCGCATGACAATTTACGCCCGGCCATAGGTAGCTTCGCCCGTTTGTGGTTAACTTCTGCGTCTCGAATTCGTTTCAATAAACCCAGCATAAGGATTCTCTTCATGGCTCAAGTCACCCATCGTGGTAACCCAATCAAGGTTGAAGGCGAGCTGCCGCAAACCGGTACCCAGGCCCCCGATTTCATCCTGACTGCCGGCGACCTGTCGGACGCAACCCTGGCCACATTCGCCGGCAAGCGCAAAGTACTCAACATCTTCCCAAGTGTTGACACCCCAACCTGCGCCACTTCGGTACGCAAGTTCAACGCTCAGGCCAACGACCTGAACAATGCCGTGGTGCTGTGCATTTCCAGCGACCTGCCGTTTGCCCAGGCCCGTTTCTGCGGCACTGAAGGCCTGGAAAACGTGAAGAACCTGTCGGATTTCCGCGACCCGGGCTTCGCCGTTGACTACGGTGTGTCGATTGTCGAAGGCGCGCTGCGCGGCCTGACCGCCCGTGCCGTTGTGGTACTGGACGAAAACAACAACGTGCTGCACAGCGAGTTGGTCAGCGAAATCGGCCAAGAGCCGAACTACGAAGCCGCCTTGGCTGTTTTGAAGTAACTGTTTCAGCGCATTACTGTCTTTTCGCAGTAACACGCTTGATAGATGATTGCGGCCTGGCCTAGTCCAGGCCGTTTTCATTTAGAGTCAGCGGCTTAGCTAAATAGCCCATAAACTAAGGCCAGAAGTTAAAAGTTGTAATCCAAGGTAAATAGCCGGTAAAGGCGCTTTTCTTAATGCGCCTCAGTGCTTATCTTTCAGCCTCCCAAAGTAGAAGCTCTCGCGCCCAATGGTTGATCACTCCATGCAATCCTCCCCCCGCAACTCCCGCCGCTGGCTGTTCGGCCTGCTCGTGCTGCTGGTTATCGCCGTCCTGTGCTGGAAGTTCTGGCCCGGCAGCCACAAGGATGCCGGCGAGAAAAAACCGGCCGGGCATGCCAGCAAGTCGGGGATGATGCGCCCGGGCTTCGGGGGTTCCACCGGCCCGATTCCCGTGCGCGTGGCGCCGGCGGTGCTGGGTGAGTTCCCGGTGTACTACAAGGCATTGGGCACGGTCACCGCGCTCAATACCATTAACGTACGCAGCCGGGTGGGCGGTGAGCTGGTGAAGATTGCCTTTGAAGAAGGGCAGATGGTCAAGGCTGGCGACCTGCTGGCGGAAATCGACCCGCGCAGCTACCAGAATGCCTTGCTGCAGGCCCAGGGCACGCTGTTGCAGAACCAGGCGCAGTTGAAAAACGCCCAGGTTGATGTCCAGCGTTACCGCGACCTGTATGCCCAGGACAGTATCGCCAAGCAGACCCTGGACACCGCCGAAGCGCTGGTCCTGCAATATCAGGGCACGGTCAAGACCAACCAGGGCGCAGTGGACGACGCCAAGCTCAACCTCGAATTCACCAAGATCCGCGCGCCTATCGGTGGCCGTGTGGGCTTGCGCCAGGTCGACGTGGGCAACCTGGTGGCGGCCAACGACACGACCTTCCTGGCGGTGATCACCCAGACGCAGCCGATCAGTGTGGTCTTCACCCTGCCGGAAAACACCCTGGACACCGTCCTTGCCCGTTACCACGCCGGCAACAAGCTGCCGGTGGAGGCCTGGGACCGTGGCGACGCCAAAAAACAGGCCGTGGGTGTGCTGCAAAGCCTGGACAACCAGATCGACGTGACCACCGGTACCCTGAAATTCAAGGGCCGTTTCGATAACAAGGACCAGGCGCTGTTCCCCAACCAGTTCGTCAACGTGCACCTGCTCGCCGACACCCTGCACAACGTGGTGCTGGCGCCGTCTGCCGCGATTCAGTTTGGCAACAACGGCACCTTCGTCTACAAGCTCGACGGCGACAGGAAGGTCAAGGTCCAGCCACTGGTGGTCGGCGATACCGATGGCGACAACACCGTGATCAAGGAAGGCCTGGCGGCCGGCGACCGTGTGGTGATGGAAGGCACCGACCGCTTGAAGGATGGCAGCGAAATCGAAGTGGTCAACGACAGCAGCGACGTGCCGACCACCCCGACCGAGCACCTGCAAGGCAAGCCTGCGGCAAAAGGGGAGACCGGCGCTAACGCCGGCAAGGCGCAAAAGGTCGGTTCATGAACCTGTCGCGGCTGTTTATCCTTCGCCCGGTTGCCACCACGCTGAGCATGCTGGCCATTGTCCTGGCCGGCATCATTTCCTATCGCTTGCTGCCGGTGTCGGCCTTGCCCCAGGTGGATTACCCAACCATCCGGGTGATGACCCTGTACCCCGGCGCCAGCCCCGATGTGATGACCAGCGCGGTCACCGCGCCGCTTGAGCGCCAGTTCGGGCAAATGCCCGGCCTGACCCAAATGGCGTCCACCAGCTCGGGCGGTGCGTCGGTGCTGACCTTGCGTTTCAACCTCGACATCAATATGGATGTCGCCGAGCAACAGGTGCAGGCCGCGATCAACGCCGCGACCAACCTGCTGCCCAAGGATTTGCCGGCACCGCCGGTGTACAACAAGGTCAACCCCGCGGACACCCCGGTGCTGACCCTGGCGATTACCTCCAAGACCATGCTGCTGCCCAAGCTCAACGACTTGGTGGATACGCGCATGGCGCAAAAGATTGCCCAGATCAGTGGCGTCGGCATGGTCAGCATCGCCGGCGGCCAACGCCAGGCCGTGCGCATCAAGGTCAACCCCGAGGCCCTGGCCGCCAATGGCTTGAACCTGTCGGACGTGCGCACGCTGATCGCCGCGTCCAACGTCAACCAGCCTAAAGGCAACTTCGACGGCCCGACGCGGGTGTCGATGCTGGACGCCAACGACCAGTTGGTCTCGCCCCAGCAATACGCCGAATTGATCCTGGCCTACAACAATGGCGCACCCCTGCGCCTCAAGGATGTGGCACAGATCGTCGACGGCGCCGAAAACGAGCGCCTTGCCGCCTGGGCCAACGAAAACCAGGCCGTGCTGCTGAATATCCAGCGCCAGCCGGGCGCCAACGTGATTGAGGTCGTCGACCGTATCAAGGCGTTGCTGCCGAGCATCACCGACAACCTGCCGGCCGGCCTGGACGTGACGGTGCTCACCGACCGTACCCAGACCATCCGCGCCTCGGTCACCGATGTGCAACATGAATTGCTGATCGCCATTGCCTTGGTGGTGATGGTGACGTTTCTGTTTTTACGCCGTGTCAGCGCCACGATCATTCCGTCCATTGCCGTGCCGCTGTCGCTGATCGGCACCTTTGGCGTGATGTACCTGGCAGGCTTCTCCGTCAACAACCTCACGCTGATGGCCCTGACCATCGCCACCGGTTTTGTGGTGGACGATGCCATCGTGATGCTGGAGAACATCTCGCGCTATATCGAGGAGGGCGAGACGCCGCTCAATGCTGCGCTCAAGGGCGCCAAGCAGATCGGCTTCACCCTGATTTCCCTGACCCTGTCGCTGATCGCGGTGTTGATCCCGCTGTTGTTCATGGCTGACGTGGTGGGGCGGCTGTTCCGCGAGTTCGCGATCACCCTGGCGGTGGCGATCCTGATTTCCCTGGTGGTCTCGCTGACGCTGACGCCGATGATGTGCGCGCGGCTGCTCAAGCGCGAACCCAAGGAAGAAGAACAGGGCCGTTTCTACAAGGCCAGCGGCGCCTGGATCGACTGGCTGATCGAAGCCTACGGGCGCAAGTTGCAGTGGGTGCTCAGGCACCAGCCGCTGACCTTGCTGGTGGCCATCGCCACCCTGGGCCTGACGGTGGTGCTGTACCTGGTGGTGCCCAAGGGCTTCTTCCCGGTGCAGGACACCGGGGTCATCCAGGGTATTTCCGAAGCGCCGCAGTCGATTTCGTTTGCCGCGATGAGCCAGCGCCAGCAAGAGCTGGCCAAGGTGATCCTGGCTGATCCAGCGGTGGAAAGCCTGTCGTCCTATATTGGTGTGGATGGCGATAACGCCACCCTCAACAGCGGGCGCCTGTTGATCAACCTCAAGGCGCACGGCCAGCGCGACTTGAGTGCGGCCCAGGTGATCACACGGCTGCAGCCGGAAATCGACAAGCTGGTGGGCATTCGCCTGTTCATGCAGCCGGTGCAGGACCTGACGATCGAAGACCGCGTCAGCCGCACCCAGTACCAATTCAGCATGTCGTCGCCCGACGCCGACCTGCTGGCGCTGTGGAGCGACAAGCTGGTACACGCCCTCAGCCAGTTGCCGGAACTTACCGACGTCGCCAGCGACCTGCAGGACAAAGGCCTGCAGGTGTTCCTGGTGATCGACCGCGACGCCGCTTCGCGCCTGGGCGTCAGCGTATCGACCATCACCGACGCACTGTACGACGCCTTTGGCCAGCGGCAGATTTCCACCATTTATACGCAGGCCAGCCAGTACCGGGTGGTCTTGCAGGCCCAATCCGGTGAAACCCTCGGCCCGGCGGCGCTGAACCAGATCCACGTGAAGACCGCCGACGGCGGCCAGGTGCGCCTGTCGAGCCTGGCCCACGTGGAGCAGCGCCAGGCGCAGTTGGCGATCGCGCACATCGGCCAGTTCCCGGCGGTGATGATGTCGTTCAACCTGGCCCCCGGCGTCGCGCTGGGCAAAGGTGTGGAGCTGATCAACCAGACCCAGAAAGACATTGGCATGCCAGTGGGGGTGCAGACCCAGTTCCAGGGCGCGGCCCAGGCCTTCGAAGCGTCGCTGTCGAGCACCTTGCTGCTGATCCTGGCGGCGGTGGTCACCATGTACATCGTGCTGGGCGTGCTCTACGAGAGCTACATCCACCCGATCACCATCCTTTCGACCTTGCCGTCGGCAGCGGTGGGGGCCTTGCTGGCATTGCTGCTCAGCGGCAATGACCTGGGCATGATCGCGATCATCGGCATCATCCTGCTGATCGGTATCGTGAAAAAGAACGCGATCATGATGATCGACTTCGCCCTCGACGCCGAGCGTAACCAGGGCCTGGACCCGCAGACCGCGATCTACCAGGCGGCGCTGCTGCGTTTCAGGCCGATCCTGATGACCACCCTGGCCGCCCTGTTCGGTGCGGTGCCGTTGATGCTCGCCACCGGCTCCGGCGCCGAGCTGCGCCAGCCCCTGGGCCTGGTGATGGTCGGCGGCTTGCTGGTGAGCCAGGTATTGACCCTGTTCACCACGCCGGTGATCTACCTGTACTTCGACCGCCTTGGCCGCCGCTGGCGCAAAGAGCCGCAAAGCCTGGAGCCGGTTGAGTCATGAACCTGTCCGGACCGTTCATTCGCCGGCCGGTAGCGACCATGCTGCTGAGCCTGGCGATCATGTTGCTCGGCGGCGTCAGCTTCAACTTGCTGCCGGTGTCGCCGTTGCCGCAGATCGACTTCCCGGTGATCGTGGTCTCGGCCAGTTTGCCCGGGGCCAGCCCCGAGGTGATGGCGTCCACCGTGGCCACGCCGCTGGAGCGCTCGTTCGGCGCGATTGCCGGCATCACCACCATGAGCAGTTCGTCGAGCCAGGGCTCGACGCGGGTAATCCTCGCCTTTGACTCCGACCGGGATATCAACGGCGCGGCGCGCGAAGTGCAGGCGGCCATCAACGCCTCGCGCAACCTGCTGCCCAGCGGTATGCGCAGCATGCCGACCTACAAGAAGATCAACCCGTCCCAGGCGCCGATCATGGTGCTGTCGCTGACCTCCGGCGTGCTGCAAAAGGGCGAGTTGTACGACCTGGCCTCGACCATTCTTTCGCAAAGCCTGTCGCAGGTGCCGGGTGTGGGTGAAGTGCAGATCGGCGGCAGCTCCCTGCCGGCGGTGCGCATCGAGCTGGAGCCCAAGGCCCTCGACCAGTACGGCGTGGCCCTGGACGACGTGCGCAACACCATCGCCAATGCCAACCAGCGCCGGCCCAAGGGCTCGCTGGAAGACAGCGAGCGCAACTGGCAGATCCAGGCCAACGACCAACTGGAAAAAGCCAAGGATTACGAGCCGCTGCTGATTCGCTACCAGAACGGCGCGGCCTTGCGCCTGGGCGACGTGGCAAAAATCAGCGACGGCGTTGAAGACCGCTACAACAGCGGCTTTTTCAACAATGATTCGGCGGTGCTGCTGGTGATCAACCGCCAGTCCGGCGCCAACATCATCGAGACGGTTCGGCAGATCAAGGCCCAGCTGCCGGCGTTGCAGGCGGTGTTGCCGTCCAGCGTCAAGCTCAACCTGGCCATGGACCGTTCCCCGGTGATCACCGCGACCCTGCATGAAGCCGAGATGACCTTGCTGATTGCCGTGGCCCTGGTGGTGCTGGTGGTGTACCTGTTCCTGGGCAATTTCCGTGCTTCATTGATCCCGACCCTGGCGGTGCCGGTGTCGTTGGTGGGCACCTTTGCGGTGATGTACCTGTTCGGCTTCTCGCTGAACAACTTCTCGCTGATGGCGCTGATTCTGGCCACGGGCCTGGTGGTGGACGATGCCATCGTGGTGCTGGAGAACATTTCCCGGCACATCGACGACGGCGTGCCGCCGATGAAGGCGGCGTATCTGGGCGCGCAGGAAGTCGGCTTCACCTTGTTGTCGATGAACGTGTCGCTGGTGGCGGTGTTCCTGTCCATCCTGTTTATGGGCGGTATCGTCACCAACCTGTTCCGTGAGTTCTCCATCACCTTGTCGGCGGCGATCATCGTCTCGCTGATCGTCTCGCTGACCTTGACCCCGATGCTCTGCGCGCGTTGGCTCAAACCGCACATCAAGGGGCATATGAGCGGTTTGCAGCGCTGGAGCCACAGGATCAACGAGCGCATGGTGGCGGTGTATGCCACCAGCCTGGACTGGGTACTGCGCCACCGACGCCTGACCCTGCTGAGCCTGTTGCTTACCGTGGGCGTGAACATCGCGCTGTACGTGGTGGTGCCGAAAACCTTTATGCCGCAGCAGGACACCGGTCAGTTGATTGGCTTTGTGCGCGGCGACGACGGGCTGTCGTTCAACGTGATGCAGCCGAAGATGGAGACCTTTCGCAAGGCGGTCCTCAAGGACCCGGCAGTGCTCAGCGTGGCCGGCTTTATCGGCGGCAACAACGGCACCAACAACGCGGTGATGCTGGTGCGCCTCAAGCCTATCGCCGAGCGCAAGATCTCGGCCCAGGCGGTGATCGAGCGTATTCGCAAGGAAGTACCGCTGGTGCCGGGCGGGCGCTTGTTCCTGATGGCCGACCAGGACCTGCAATTTGGCGGCAGTCGCGACCAGACCAGCGCGCAGTATTCCTACATCCTGCAAAGTGGTGACCTGGCCGCGTTGCGCCTGTGGTACCCGAAAGTGGTCGCCGCGTTGCGCGAGCTGCCGGAGCTGACCGCCATCGACGCCCGTGAAGGCCGTGGTGCAGCGCAGGTAACGCTGGTGGTCGACCGTGACCAGGCCAAGCGCTTGGGCATCGACATGAGCATGGTCACGGCGGTGTTGAACAATGCCTACAGCCAACGGCAGATTTCCACCATCTACGACAGCCTCAACCAGTACCAGGTGGTGATGGAGGTCAACCCGAAATACGCCCAGGACCCGATCACCCTGAACCAGATGCAGGTGATCACCTCCACCGGTGCGCGGGTGCCGTTATCGACCATTGCCCATTACGAGAACAGTCTGGCCGACGACCGGGTCAGCCATGAAGGCCAGTTCGCCTCGGAAAACATCGCGTTTGATATGTCGCCCGGGGTAACGGTGGAGCAGGGCACCGCTGCCATCGAGCGCGCGATTGCCAAGGTCGGTTTGCCCGAAGACGTGATCGCCAAGATGGCCGGCACCGCCGACGCGTTTGCGGCGACCCAGAAGGGCCAGCCGTTCATGATCCTCGGCGCGCTGGTGGCGGTTTATCTGGTGTTGGGCATTCTGTATGAAAGCTACATTCACCCGCTGACCATCCTCTCGACCTTGCCGTCGGCCGGTGTCGGCGCGTTGCTCTCGATCTACCTGCTGGGCGGCGAGTTCAGCCTGATCTCACTGCTGGGCTTGTTCCTGTTGATCGGGGTGGTGAAGAAGAACGCGATCCTGATGATCGACCTGGCCCTGCAGCTGGAGCGCCATGACGGCATGAGCCCGTTGGAATCGATCCGCAGTGCCTGCCTGTTGCGCCTGCGCCCGATCCTGATGACCACGCTGGCCGCCATCCTCGGCGCCTTGCCATTGCTGCTCGGCTCCGGCGATGGCGCGGAAATGCGCCAGCCGCTGGGCCTGACGATTATCGGCGGCCTGGTGTTCAGCCAGATCCTGACCCTTTACACCACCCCGGTGGTTTACCTCTATCTTGACCGCGCGCGCCATCGCTTCAACGCCTGGCGCGGCGTGCGTACCGATGCTGCCTTGGACACTGCGCTATGAGCGATTCAACCTTGACCCAATTGGCCATGAGCATGCCCCGTGGTTTGCGCGTTGCCAGCCTCCTGCTGTGCGGCGCATTGCTCAGCGCTTGCGCCATCGGGCCTGACTACAAACGCCCGGATGTCATCGAGCCGGTGCAGTTCAAAGAAGCCCAGGGCTGGAGCCAGGCCACGCCCAGCGATTCGCTGGCGCGGGGCGCCTGGTGGGAGCTGTACGGCGACCGCCAGCTGAATGACCTGGTGACGCGCCTGAACAACGCCAACCAGACCGTGGCCCAGGCCGAAGCACGTTTCCGTCAGGCCCAGGCCCAGGTGCGCAGCGCGCGCGGTGCGTTCTTTCCAACGGTGGACCTGAGTGCCGGAAAAACCCGCGCGAGCCAGGGCACCGGCAGCAGTAACGCCAGCCTGAGCAGTTCCAGCAGCGGTATCCGCGACACCCTCAACGCGCAACTGGGCGTGAGTTGGGAAGCAGATGTGTGGGGCAAATTGCGCCGCGGTCTGGAAGCCAATGAAGCCACGGCCGAGGCCAGCTCGGCGGATTTGGCGGCGATGCGCTTGAGCCAGCAATCGGAGCTGGTGCAGGACTACTTGCAACTGCGTGTCATGGATGAACAGACGCGGTTGTTGCAAGCCACGCTGGACACGTATCAGCGTTCGCTGCAAATGACCGAAAACCAATACCGCGCCGGTGTGTCCGGCAAGGATGCGATCGCTCAGGCGCAAACTCAGCTCAAGACCACCCAGGCCAGCCTGATCGACTTGATCTGGCAGCGGGCTCAGTTGGAAAACGCCATCGCGGTGTTGATCGGCGAGGCACCGGCCAACTTCAACCTGGCGGTGAGCAAAGATATTCCAGCGTTGCCGCAAATTCCCGTGAGCCTGCCGTCGCAACTGTTGGAGCGCCGTCCGGACATTGCCTCGGCTGAGCGCGCGGTGATCGCTGCGAACGCAAATATCGGTGTGGCCAAGGCGGCTTATTATCCGGATTTGACCTTGAGTCTGGCGGGCGGCTATTCCAGCAGCACCTACGCCGACTGGATCAGCTTGCCGAACCGCTTCTGGTCGGTGGGGCCGAAGTTGGCGATGACGTTGTTCGACGGTGGGCAGCGTTCGGCGGAGGTCGATCGCAGCGTGGCCTCGTATGACGAGACGGTAGCCAAGTATCGCCAGACGGTGCTGGATGGTTTTCGCGAGGTGGAAAACTACATGGTGCAGTTGAAGGTGCTGGAGGACGAGGCGGTCGTCAGCAATGAAGCGCTGGAAGCTGCGCGCGAATCGCTGCGGTTGACGCAGAATCAGTACAAGGCCGGGTTGATTGCGTATCTGGATGTCGTCACGGTGCAGGCTACGGCCCTGAGCAATGAGCGGACCGTACTGACGTTGTTGCAGACCCGGTTGGTGGCCAGTGTGCAGTTGATAGCGGCGCTGGGCGGTGGATGGGATGGGCAGGTAGCGTTCAAGGAGTGATTGAGCAACTGTCCGTTGCTGCCATCTGCAGGTGGGAGGGGGCAAGCCACGTCGATACAGACGCAACTTCAACCCCCGAGCATCGCAATGTTAAGCCAGTAGATTGACGTCAAAACGCCACTAGTGGCCCCGTGATAATTAATCAACGCGCCCATAATTATTCTCGCTACAATCGCCCGCTTTGCCACTTGGCACGGGCGCTCCAGGCCCGTCAGTTCTGAGAAATTCCATGCTGATCGGTAGCTATTCCCCCTCCCTGGTCGTGATTTCCCTGTTCGTCGCGATCCTGGCGTCCTACACCGCGCTGGACCTCGCCGGCCGTCTTGCGACCGCCCGGGGCCGCGCCGTGTATGTGTGGATGACGGGCGGCGCATTGGCGATGGGCGTAGGCGTGTGGTCCATGCACTTTATCGGCATGTTGGCCTTGCGCCTGCCGTTTGCCCTCGGGTTTGACCTGGGCATTACCGCGCTGTCCCTGCTGATCGCCGTGCTGTCCAGCGGCTTTGCCTTATGGCTGGTCAGCCAGCCACGCCTGCCTGCGTGGCAACTGGCGTTCGGTGCGCTGATCATGGGCGCGGGCATCAGCAGCATGCACTACACCGGCATGGCCGCGATGCGCATGACGCCGGGCATCGACTACGACCCGACCCTGTTCGGCGCCTCATTGTTGATCGCGGTCGTCGCGTCCGGCGCTGCGCTGTGGATCGCCTTCAACTTGCGTCGCAGCACGCCTTACGTACGTCTGGCACGCGGTGGCGCAGCCGTGGTGATGGGCATTGCCATCGTGGGCATGCACTACACCGGCATGGCTGCCGCGCGCTTTGATGACAACAGCTTCTGCGGCGCCGCACTGACGGGCCTGAGTGGCAAGGGCCTGGACAACCTGGTGCTGGTGACCACGCTGGCGGTGTTGATCATCGCGTTGCTGACTTCGTTGCTTGACGCTCGCCTGGAGGCGCGCACCGCCGTACTCGCCGACTCCCTGACCCTGGCCAACCAGGAACTGACGCACCTGGCCCTGCACGACATGCTCACCGGCCTGCCCAATCGCACGTTGCTCGCCGACCGTATCCAGCAAGCCATTCAGGCGGTGAAGGAGCAGGGCGGTTGCTTTGCCCTGATGTTTATCGACCTGGATGGGTTCAAACCGGTCAACGATGCGTTTGGTCACCACATGGGTGACCAGTTGTTGCGCGAGGTGGGCCTGCGCTTGCGCGAAGACCTGCGCGGCCATGACACGTTGGCCCGTATCGGCGGGGATGAGTTTGTGTTGCTGGTGCAATTGACGCAGCCGGACGACGCCGTTGGCCTCGCCGAACGTCAGGTCGGCCTGATCAACCGTGCCTTCAAGGTTGCCGAGCATGAACTGAAAATCTCCGCCAGCATCGGTATCGCGCTGTTTCCGGGCAACGGCAGCAACCCGCAAGAGTTGTTGATGAACGCCGACGCCGCCATGTACCACGCCAAGGGCATGGGCAAGAACGGCTACAGTTTCTTCGATGTGTCGATGAACACCAACGCGCGCAAGCAGTTGCAGTTATTGCAGGACCTGCGCAACGCCCTCGAGCACGAGCAATTTTGTCTGTATTACCAGCCCAAGTTCGATGCGGTGAGCGGCATCCCGGTCGGCGCCGAAGCCTTGCTGCGCTGGGAGCATCCGCAGCAGGGGCTGTTGTTGCCTGCGACGTTTATCGACCTGGCGGAAAAGACCGGCTTGATTATTCCTATCGGCGAGTGGGTATTGAACGAAGCCTGTCGTCAGATGCGCCTGTGGTATGCGCAGGGCTATGAAGACTGGCGCATTGCGGTAAACCTGTCGGCCTTGCAGTTTTGCCATGCCGGGCTGGTCAAGAGTGTTGCCGCAGCCCTGGACCGTCACCAGTTGCCGGCCAATAGCCTGACCCTGGAAATTACCGAAACGACTGCCATGAGTGACGCCGACGCGAGCATGACGGTGTTGCAGCAGTTGTCGGACATGGGCGTTGACCTGTCCATCGATGACTTCGGCACCGGCTATTCGAGCCTGATGTACCTCAAGCGTCTGCCCGCCAATGAGCTGAAGATCGATCGCGGGTTTGTCCGCGACCTGGAACACGACAGCGACGATGCCGCCATCGTTTCGGCCATCGTCGCCCTCGGTCAGGCCCTGGGGCTGCGAATTGTCGCCGAGGGCGTGGAGACCGATGTGCAGCAGAGTTTCCTCACCCGCCTGGGGTGCAACTCGCTGCAAGGCTATCTGTTGGGGCATCCCTTGCCGGCTGACGGTTTCATGGCCGACATCCAGCGTGCCGAAGAGGCGGTAGCGCCTGACAAAAGCCGTGCGTGACGAGTATTCTTGGCCCCAACCCTAAACATCAGGTTGAGTCAGGAGACCGCACGCATGGACAAAGTCGTCATCATCACTGGGGGCAGCCGCGGCATCGGCGCCGAGACGGCATTGCTGGCCGCTCGCGAGGGTTACCGCATCTGCATCAACTATCAGTCCGACGAAAACGCCGCCCATAGCGTGCTCGAACAGGTTCGCGCCCTCGGCGCCCAGGCGATTGCAGTGCGTGCGGATGTCAGCATCGAAGATGAAGTGGTCGCGCTGTTCAGTCGCGTGGATGCCGAGCTGGGCCGCGTCACCGCGCTGGTGAACAACGCCGGCACCGTGGGGCATAAGTCGCGGGTCGACGAGATGTCCGAATTCCGCATCCTCAAGATCATGAAAACCAACGTGCTCGGGCCGATCCTGTGCGCCAAGCATGCGGTGCTGCGCATGTCGCCAAGGCATGGCGGGCAGGGTGGCAGTATCGTCAACGTGTCGTCAGTGGCGGCGCGCCTGGGTTCGCCGGGTGAATACGTCGACTATGCCGCCTCCAAGGGAGCGCTGGACACCTTCACACTGGGGCTGTCGAAAGAAGTTGCCGGTGAAGGGATCCGCGTTAACGCCGTGCGGCCCGGCTATATCTTTACCGACTTCCACGCCCTGAGTGGCGACCCGGACCGGGTCAGCAAACTTGAATCCGGCATTCCGATGGCCCGTGGCGGGCGCCCGGACGAAGTGGCCGAGGCGATTATCTGGTTGCTGTCGGACAAGGCCTCGTACACCACCGGCACCTTCCTGGACCTGGGCGGCGGTCGCTGATCACCGCTGTTGCCCGGCTGTTGAGTGAGGCACCCAAGGGGCGCCTCACGGTGACGTTCAGGGCAGCTTGATCTGATACGCCGCCAACTGGGCCTTGTGTTGCGCCTCCACCGAGCTTGGGTCGACGCGTTTGGCAAACTGGTTCAAGTCGCGTCGAGCGTTTTCCTTGTCGCCCAGCCGGTCATAGGCCAGCGCTCGCTGGTAGTAGGCCCACGCGTAGTCAGGCTGCTTGATCAGTCCGGCGCTGTAGGCTTCGGCGGCTTCGCGGTACTGGCCGAGGTCGTAGAGCGCCAGGCCCAAATGATAGAACGTCGGCATGTTGAACCCGGCGCCTTTGCCATTCTCACCCAGGCCGGCATCCAGATTGGACTGCACCAGTTCGAGGGCTTTTTGCGGGTTGCCATTGAGGCGGTACAGATAGCTCAGTTCCAGGGTGGCGCGCGGTTCGGGGTGCGGGTTGGTGGCGATGGATTTTTCGCGTGCGCTGATGGCTTGCGGATACTGCTTGAGGTTTTTGTAGGCCACTGACTGCAACAGGTACACGGTGCTCTTGATTTTGGGCGGCAGGGTGTTCTTCGTCAGGCACAGCTCTGACTCTTGAATCACCTGCTGATTTTGCTCGGCTCTCATGGCCTTGCTGGTGTTGACGCAATGCTGCAAATTGAGTTCGGCGGGGGTTGGCTGGTGCGCGCAACCGGTGACAACTGCGGCAACGGCCAGCAGGGCGAAACCACGAATAGAGGCGTTAGGCATGCTTGGTCAGTCCAGCAGATTGGCGTTGAGGTCGGGGCGATAGACTTGCAGCAGGGCAGGCGTGACGGTGCCTTGCAAGGAGCAGAAGATCTTCGTACGCCCCTCGGTCGGACCTTTTTCCAGGCTCAGCGTACGCTCTACAAAGCCAAAGGGCGTGGCCACGCCCGGTCCCGCCAAACCTTCGGTGCGCCATTGGCCGATCGGGTCGCCTACCCGGCGAATATCGGCGCGGCTGACACTGCCTCGTTCTGCTACCAGACGTGCGTGGTCGGCGATTAAAGGCTTGAGGCGCTCGGCAACATCGCTCGCCGAACCTTCGGCGACGAATCCCCAGAACAGCAAATTGCCGACATTGGGCAGCGACATGGCTTCATTGTGATACCCCACAAGGCGCACGCCGTTGACCACCAGCGGTTGCTCAAAGGTCTGATAGCGACCACCTTCCTGCAGTGGGTTCATGACCACTGGAGCGCTGACGTTGCCCTGTTTGGCCACGCGCAGGGTGCCGGCGGGCAGGGAAGCGGTGTTGAGAGTTTCGAAAAAGCGTGCGTCACAGCGGGAGAAATCGCTGAACAGCTGATCAGGGGTGGCGGCAGTGGTTTGGCCCTGGGCCTGGCTGGCAAGCGCCAGCAAGCAAAGGGCGGATAACAGTGGGCGAAGCATCGGCGTCATCCATGAGCGTTGAGGGGCGGCGAGTGTAACAAGGCTGAAACGTCTTCGCTAACCGGAGGGGCGTTGCCCGACGGTCTGGCTGCGGCGAGCCTGTTCAAAACGAGCGCACGATTCGCCCCAGCGTTTCCATCGCTTTCTCCGACGCCTCGGTCCACGGGCTGCCGTAATTCAAGCGAATGCAATTTCTGAAGCGCTGGGTCGCCGAGAAAATCGGCCCCGGCGCAATGCTGATGCCTTGGGCCAGGGCCATCTGGAATAACTTCAGCGAGTCGGTTTGCTCCGGCAGTTCGAGCCACAAAAAATACCCGCCAGCCGGCTGGCTGACCCGTGTCTGGGCCGGGAAATAGCGGGCGATGGCCGCCAGCATCGCGCTTTGCTGTTCTTCCAGGGCATAGCGCAACTTGCGCAAATGGCGGTCATAACCGCCGTGTTGCAGGTAGTCGGCAATCGCCGCCTGCGCCGGCATTGATGGACACAACGAGGTCATCAGCTTCAAGCGCTCGACCTTCTGCGCATAGCGCCCGGCGGCCACCCAGCCAACGCGGTAACCCGGGGCCAGGCTTTTGGCAAAGGAGCCGCAGTGCATCACCAGGCCTTCGGTATCGAAGGCCTTGGCCGGTTTGGGCGCTTGCTGCCCGTAATACAACTCGGCGTACACGTCGTCTTCGATCAGCGGCACCTGATGACTGCGCAGCAGTTCCACCAACGCCTGCTTTTTGGCCTCCGGCAGGGTTGCGCCCATCGGGTTCTGGAAGCTGGTCATGGTCCAGCAGGCCTTGATCGGGTAGCGCTCAAGGCTTTGCGCCAAGGCGTTGAGGTCGATGCCGTCGCGTGGGTGCACCGGAATTTCCACGGCCTTGAGCTTCAGACGTTCGAGCACCTGCAGGCAGGCATAAAACGCCGGCGCTTCGATGGCTACCAGATCGCCCGGCTCGGTCACGGCCTGCAGGCACAGGTTCAGGGCTTCGAGCGCGCCGTTGGTGATCAGCAACTCTTCCATCGGCAGCATCAGGCCGCCAACCATGTAACGCAGGGCAATTTGCCTGCGCAGCTGCGGGTTGCCCGGTGACATGTCGGTCACGACCAGGCGTGGGTCCATTTCGCGGCTGGCACTGGCCAGCGAACGTGCCAGGCGTGGCAAAGGGAACAGCATCGGGCTGGGAAAGGCCGAACCGAAGGGGACGGTGTTGGGGTCTTTGATGGAGTCCAGTACCGAAAACACCAGTTCACTCACATCGACTTCGGTGGATTCGTGCACGTGCTCGCTCACCACCGGCTCGGAAAACGGGCTCGGTGCATGGGTGTTGACGAAGTAACCGGAACGCGGCCGCGCGCGGATCAGCCCACGGCGTTCGAGCAGGTAATACGCCTGGAACACCGTGGACGGGCTGACGCCGTAGGTCTGGCTCGCATAGCGCACCGACGGCACGCGCTGGCCGGGCCCGAGCACGCCGGAGCGGATCAGTTCTGCGATGTCATCGGCGAATTTTTCGTAGCGTTTCATGAAGACCTTAAAAACAGTTTTCTCATTATGAACACAGGGCAAACAGTGGCTGCGGGCCTGTGTCGGTTAGACCTCAGCGGTTCATCGGCGCCACGAAGCGGCTGTCGGCCGCACTGTAGATCCACGGCTCATCCACGTCTGTCACCTTGAACCGCAGGGTCTGTGAACTGCTCGCCGGCGTGTCGGCCAACAATGCCACCGACACCGGCACATCGCTGATTTCCCCCGGCGCCAGGCTGAGCTCGGTCTTGCCTTGCAGCACGAAATCCTCGGCGTCCACCAACGCCAGGCGATAGTCCTGGCGCTGCTGGGTTTTGTTGATGACCTTGAGGCTGTAAATGTTTTCGATCAAGCCCTGGCTGTTTTCGCGAAACATGCCGCGGTCCTTGGTGACGTCGAGCGACACCATCGGCCGTCCTGCCAGGGCCACCACCAGTGCGGCGATCATCACCAGCAGCACGGCACTGTAGCCGATCAGTCGCGGCCGAAGCAGGTGGGTTTTGCCGCCCTGCAGTTGATGCTCGGAGGTATAGCTCACCAGGCCGCGGGCATAGCCCATTTTGTCCATGATCGAATCGCAGGCGTCGATGCAGGCCGCGCAGCCGATGCACTCCATCTGCAAGCCGTCGCGGATATCAATGCCAGTGGGGCACACCTGCACGCACAGCTGGCAGTCGATGCAGTCACCCAGGCCGACGTCGGCGGGCGTCACGTCTCGTTTGCGCGGGCCGCGGTGTTCTCCACGCGCCGCATCGTATGAAATGGTCAGGGTGTCCTTGTCGAACATCACGCTCTGGAAGCGCGCATAGGGGCACATGTGCATGCACACCGCTTCACGCAGCCAGCCGGCATTGATGTACGTGGCCGCGGTGAAAAACAGCACCCAGAACAGGCTGACGCCGCCCATTTGCCACGTCAGCAGCTCCAAGGCCAAAGGCCGGATGGGCGTGAAGTAGCCGACAAACGTTAGCCCGGTCAACACGCTGATGCCCAGCCACAAGGTATGTTTGGCCGAGCGCCGCGCCAGCTTGTTCAGGCTCCACGGCGCTGCGTGGAGCTTGATGCGCTGGTTACGTTCGCCTTCGGTGACCTTTTCACACCACATGAACAGCCAGGTAAACGAGCTTTGCGGGCAGGTGTAGCCGCACCACACCCGGCCTGCGAACACGGTGATGGCAAACAGGCCAAAGGCGCAGATGATCAGCAGCGCCGATAACAGGATGAAGTCCTGAGGCCAGAAGGTTGCGCCGAAGATGTGGAATTTGCTCTCGGCCAGGTCCCACAGCACGGCCTGGCGTCCACCCCAGTTCAGCCATACGGTGCCGAAAAAGGCCAGGAACAGCACCGCGGCGCCGGCTATGCGCAAGGTACGAAACAGGCCGGTAAAGCTGCGGGTATGGATCAGGTTGTCACTGGATTTGGCCTTCACCTTCTTTGGGTGTATGGGCTCAAAGGTTTCCACGGTTGGGATTCTTTCGCTCATGGTCGTTCGCTCATCAGCCTCCATCAGGCGGATGAACTATGGACGCCGCTCCGTGTGCATAACAGACTCAGCTAGGGCGATAAAAAGCGGATCAGATGGGGTTTTTTCTACAAGGCTGTGGCCGGTCGCTGCACTCCGTGGCGCCAGGAGTGCAGCGCCAATCAGCGCACATTGATACAGATCAATCAAATCACCGAATCACTGTCGGTCGCCTTTAAGTGTTTACGTCCATCCTCGGCACCGGCGACGGTCAAGGCATCGGCTTCGGCCTCGGTGATGTAGATCCTGTCGTTATCCAGCGTCACAAAAGACATGGCTTTGAGGCTGTCGGTACTGACCGTCACCTCGGGCGCAGGCAGGCTGCGCTCCTGGCCGTTTTCATCGACCTTGAAGTAGCACGTCTGGTTATCGATACGTACAGGCATGGTGATCTCCTTTTCCATTGGCGGGTGATCATTAGGGTTCCCAAGGTTGCCCGGCGTTCCAGGCAACTGACTGGCGGTCGCCGTTGTCCATGCTAGACCCATAATCACAAAGGACCGCTTTCCATGGATGCCTGGTGGAGCGAAGTGTGGCAAACCCTGCAAGCCGAATTTGCCGACATCGGCGATGCGAAACAACTCACCCAGATCACCGTGCGCTTGCTGATCGCCGCGCTCCTGGGCGGTATTCTCGGGTTCGAACGGGAACAGAAGGGCAAGGCGGCCGGTGTACGCACCCACATGCTGGTGGCGTTGGGCGCCGCGCTGTTTGTATTGGTGCCGCAGACGTCCGGCAGCCAGGCGGATGCGATGAGCCGGGTGCTTCAGGGCGTGATTGCCGGCATCGGATTTCTCGGCGCCGGCACCATTCTCAAAGGCAAGGAAGATGAGCAGGGCCAGCACGTCAAAGGCCTGACCACCGCTGCCGGCCTGTGGATGACTGCGGCAATCGGGGTTGCCGCCGGCATGGGCCGCGAATCGACAGCGGTGCTCAGTACCTTGCTGGCCTTGGCGGTATTCAGCGTGATGCCCCGGATCGTCAGGGCGTTCGAGAATGAGGATGACCGCCGATCAGGTGAGTAGATCGTTTTCTTTGACCTGACCAAATATCTTTGCGACCAGCGCAGGCTCCCCCTGGTTGCCGGCAATCACCAGCACGCTGGCGTTGTGCGCACGCGAGTATTTCAACTGCATCTCACCACTGGCGCCGGATAACTGGTTGACCCAGTGCAGCGGTTTATTCAGTTGCCGGCGAATGCCGGTGACGTCCAGCTTGTCCCGGTCGGTGACAAAGTGCCTGATTTCACACGGGTGCTCGAGCGTGGACTCAAGCGTGTTAGTGAAACTGTAGGTCTTGGGGTGGTTTTTACAGTCGGACTCGTAGTGGTCCCGTCGCTGCCAATCTTCAAGATGCGCATATTGCAACGGCTCGGTCACCTTCCGGACCTGAGTGGCAATGTCGCAGAGGTGTTTGCTCTTGACCTGCAGGCTATGCATATAGTCCTGAATGCTCGTCAGGGGCGCGTGTTCCTGGCGGGAGAACGCGCGAACCATATCAAAGCGACTGCTCGGTGAGGCTTTCATCAAGCTGGCTTTCAACGCGAACAGCGCCGCCTCCACATAGTTGCGATAGGCGCCGACCTGCTCGGTTTCAATGGGGCTCAAGACCGTGTCGAGCGAACCTTTGTTCAGTTGGGTTTCGATCCTGGCGAGGATCTTGATGCAGGACGTTGCGTTGGGGCTGTTCAACAGGCACTTGAGGTTGTCGGGGGTCAACAGCCTGTCGATGGTGTTGAAGGTGTCTTTTGACTCGCTGGACTCAGGGTCGCGCATCAGGCGCTCAACGGTTTTGCGGTCCAGCTGGTCGCAGAGTTGCTTGAGCTGTTTTTCCAGCGCCGCCTGGTCGGCGGGTACGGCACCATCTGCACGCATCGGCTCGCGGGTGGTGTTCGGCGCCGACCGGAGCAGGGCGTCCAGCGCTTGAGCAGACACGCTCACGGGTGATGGCGGCATGGGGTGGGAATGAAGGTGGCCTGGGATGAGTTCGGCGCGGGCACGAGACGGCTGCTGGATAGTCGACATGATGAATCCTCAAAAACCAATCGGACGAGCGCTGGGGCCAGGGGCCTGGAAATGAAGTCAGCGCAAAATCAGTATGAGAACGATCACATCAGTTGGAATTAGGGCTTTGCCTTTCAAGTGAGTGGGAATTTTCTGCGTCAACGCCTGCTCGCGAGTCACGGTTCAACGGCCAGTACTGCGTCGGCAGTACCCGCCGTGCCTTGCGAGCGGACGCTGAACCTATAAGGACCTCGTCACAGAATGGCCGGCGGCTCGCTCGTTGGCGGTTCCTGCACCGGCGGTGGATCGTTTTCAGGGGGTTCCTGTTCAGGGATCGGCTTCGGCTCAGCGGGCGGTAACGTTGGGTCGTCGATGTTCGGATCGGGTGTTTCAGCCGGAATCGGGATATTCATCGGTGTGGCCTCCTTTGTGCTTTGCTCTTGCGGTGGACATCCGCCTGGGGGAATTGATTCCCCGCCCAATGGCGACATATCCACCTGAACTTTTCACCTGACGCCAGGCTCGGACCTATTACGGCCCTGCTCAGGGAGAGCGTTGCCATATCAGAATTCGGATCAAGCAAAGAGCGTCCACAGGGCGTAAGGGGAAGATGCTCGATGACTGCTGAAACACTGGCTCCAGACGATTCCATTTTGCCGCTGTCCCAGGCGTTGTTATTGCCCAGGATCGCTATCGAAAGTACCGCGCCCGTGATCGACGGCGGCGAGTTTGCCGTGAAGGCCGTGGTCGGCCAGCGCATCAATGTCACCAGCAAGGTCTTTGCTGATGGCCACGACAAGCTTGCCGTACTGATCCGCTGGCGCCCGTTGCAGGACGAAAGCTGGCACAGCGTGGTGATGACCGACGTCGGCAACAATGGCTGGGAAGGCGCGTTCACTGTGACGCAGCAAGGCCCCCACCAATATTGCATCGAAGCCTGGATCGATACCTTTGCCAGCTTCTGTTATGAGCTGCGCAAGAAACACGAGGCCGGCGTGCCAGTCAGCCTTGAGTTGCAGGAAGGTCGCAGCCTGGTGTTGCAGGCCGCCGAGCGCAGTGACAACGAGCTGCGCGATCGCCTGATGCTGTTGCACCACGAACTGTCCGGTTTGCTGGAAACCGAGCAGGTCGCGCAGTTTCTGCACGAAGACAGTGCACACCTGATGACCCAGGCCGACCACCGTGCCTACTTGAGCGTCAGCCCGGTGTATCCGGTGGATGTCGAGCGCACCGCGGCGCAGTTTGCCAGCTGGTACGAGCTGTTTCCGCGCTCGATCACTGACGATCCTGCCCGCCACGGCACGTTCAACGACGTGCACTCTCGGCTGTCGATGATCCATGACATGGGCTTTGACGTGCTGTACTTCCCGCCGATCCATCCCATCGGACGCAGCCATCGCAAAGGTAAGAACAACTCTCTGACCGCCGGCCCCGATGATCCCGGCAGCCCATACGCGATTGGCAGCGAGGAGGGCGGCCATGAAGCCATCCACCCGCAACTGGGCAGCCGCGATGACTTCCGTCGGTTGGTCAAGGCCGCCGCCGACCACGGCCTGGAAATCGCTCTGGACTTCGCCATCCAGTGTTCCCAGGACCACCCGTGGCTCAAGCAGCACCCGGGCTGGTTCAATTGGCGCCCGGACGGCACGATCAAATACGCCGAGAACCCGCCGAAGAAATACCAGGACATCGTCAACGTCGACTTCTATGCCGCCGATGCGATTCCGAGCCTGTGGACTGAGTTGCGCGACGTCGTGCTGAGCTGGGTGGAAGAGGGCGTGAAGACCTTTCGGGTCGACAACCCTCACACCAAACCGCTGCCCTTCTGGCAATGGCTGATCAGCGACGTGCGCGGCAAACACCCTGACGTGATCTTCCTCGCCGAAGCGTTCACCACGCCTGCAATGATGGCGCGCCTGGGCAAGGTCGGTTATTCGCAGAGTTACACCTACTTTACCTGGCGCAATACCAAGGCCGAGTTGAGCGAGTACTTTGCGCAATTGAACGAATCGCCCTGGCGCGAGTGCTACCGACCGAATTTCTTCGTCAACACGCCGGACATCAACCCCGGTTTCCTGCACGAATCCGGGCGGCCGGGTTTCTTGATCCGCGCCGCACTGGCCACCATGGGCTCGGGCCTGTGGGGCATGTATTCGGGGTTCGAGTTGTGCGAAGCCGCGCCGGTGCCGGGCAAGGAAGAGTACCTGGATTCAGAGAAGTACGAGATCCGCCCGCGCGATTTCACGGCGCCCGGCAACATCATTGCCGAGATCGCGCAGCTCAATCGTATCCGCCGGCAGAACCCCGCGTTGCAAACGCACCTGGGGTTGAAGCTCTACAACGCCTGGAACGACAACATCCTGTACTTCGGCAAGCGCAGTGAAGACGGCAGCAATTTCATCCTCGTCGCGGTGAACCTCGACCCGTTCAATGCCCAGGAAGCCCATTTCGAGTTGCCGCTGTGGGAGCTGGGCTTGCCGGACGACGCCCAGACCCAAGGCGAAGACTTGATGAACGGGCACCGCTGGACCTGGTACGGCAAGACTCAGTGGACGCGGCTGGAGCCGCACATGCCGTTTGGAATTTGGAGAATCACCACCTCCTGAAACCAGCCAGTCACCTGCAGGCGTCGGCACACGGCGCCTGCAGGGAGCGTGTTCCACCAGTTGGTTTTTTCAGAATTTTCAGGAGTTTCCAATGGCGAAGAAACCCAAGGCTGCCACCTTTATCAAAGACCCGCTCTGGTACAAGGACGCGGTGATTTATCAGGTTCACGTCAAATCCTATTTCGACTCCAACAACGACGGCATCGGTGATTTTCCCGGGCTGATCGCCAAGCTCGATTACATCGCCGACCTGGGCGTGAACACCATCTGGCTCTTGCCGTTCTACCCCTCGCCACGCCGCGACGACGGTTATGACATTGCCGAGTACCGTGGCGTGCACAGCGACTACGGGACCATGGCCGACGCCAAGCGGTTTATTGCCGAAGCCCACCAACGCGGCCTGCGGGTCATCACCGAACTGGTGATCAACCACACCTCCGACCAGCATCCCTGGTTCCAGCGTGCGCGCAAGGCCAAGCCGGGTTCAGCCGCGCGCGACTTCTATGTGTGGTCGGATGACGACCAGAAATACGACGGCACCCGCATCATCTTTCTCGACACCGAAAAATCCAACTGGACCTGGGACCCGGTCGCCGGTCAGTACTTCTGGCACCGTTTCTATTCCCACCAGCCGGACCTCAACTTCGACAACCCGCAGGTGATGAAGGCGGTGCTGTCGGTGATGCGTTATTGGCTGGACATGGGCATCGACGGCCTGCGCCTGGACGCCATTCCGTACCTGATCGAACGCGACGGTACCAATAACGAAAACCTCCCGGAAACCCACGACGTCCTCAAGCAGATCCGTGCCGAGATCGACGCGCATTATCCCGACCGCATGCTGCTCGCCGAAGCCAACCAATGGCCGGAAGACACGCAGCTGTACTTCGGTGACAAAAAGGGTGACGACGGCGATGAATGCCACATGGCGTTCCACTTCCCGCTGATGCCGCGCATGTACATGGCGCTGGCCCAGGAAGATCGCTTTCCCATCACCGATATTTTGCGCCAGACCCCGGAGATTCCCGCCAACTGCCAGTGGGCGATCTTCTTGCGCAACCACGATGAATTGACCCTGGAAATGGTCACCGACAAAGAACGCGACTACCTGTGGAATTACTACGCCGCCGACCGTCGCGCGCGGATCAACCTGGGTATTCGTCGACGCCTGGCGCCACTGATGGAACGTGATCGCCGCCGTGTTGAACTGCTCAATAGCCTGCTGTTGTCGATGCCGGGCACGCCGACCCTGTATTACGGCGATGAGATCGGCATGGGCGATAACATCTACCTGGGCGACCGCGACGGCGTGCGTACGCCGATGCAGTGGTCCATCGACCGTAACGGCGGCTTTTCCCGCGCCGACCCGGCAAGCCTGGTGCTGCCGCCGATCATGGACCCGCTTTACGGCTACCAGTCGGTCAACGTCGAAACCCAGGCTCAGGACCCGCACTCGTTGCTGAACTGGACCCGGCGCATGCTCGCGGTGCGTAAGCAGTCCAAGGCCTTTGGCCGTGGCAGCTTGAAAATGCTCTCGCCGAGCAACCGCCGCATCCTGGCCTATACCCGTGAATTCACCGGCGAAGACGGCCGCACGGAAATCATCCTGTGCGTGGCTAACGTGTCACGCAGTGCCCAGGCCGCCGAACTGGACTTGTCGGCGTTCGCCGGCATGGTGCCGGTGGAGATGCTCGGCGGGAATGCCTTCCCACCCATTGGCCAGCTCAATTTTCTGCTGACCCTGGCGCCTTACGGTTTCTACTGGTTTGTGCTGGCGGCGGAAAACCAGATGCCGAGCTGGCATGTGGAACCGGCGCAGAGCATCCCGGACTTCACCACCCTGGTATTGAAAAAACGCATGGAAGAACTGCTCGAAGAACCGTGCCGCAGCACGCTGGAACAAACCTCGTTGCCCACCTGGTTGCCCAAGCGGCGCTGGTTTGCCGGCAAGGACACGGCCATCGACAGCGTGCGCATTGCCTACGGCGTGCGCTTTGGCGACCCGCAGCACCCGGTGCTGCTCAGCGAAATCGAGGTGAGCAGCGCCGGCCACGTCAGCCGCTATCAACTGCCATTCGGCTTTCTGGGCGAAGACCAGTTCACCAGCGCGTTGCCGCAGCAGTTGGCACTCGCCCGTGTACGCCGTGCGCGTCAGGTCGGCCTGGTAACCGACGCCTTCAGCCTTGAGCATTTTATTCGCGCGGTGATCCATGGCCTGCAAGCCGGCACCGTGCTGAACACCGGCGAAGGTGACTTGCGCTTTGAGGCCACGCCGCATCTGGCCAAGCTGCAACTGGGCGACGAATCGCAGGTGCGCTACCTGTCCGCCGAACAGTCCAACAGTTCGGTGGTCGTGGGCGAGAGCCTGGTGCTCAAGCTCATCCGCAAAGTCAGCGCCGGCGTGCACCCGGAGCTGGAAATGAGCGCTTACCTGACCGAAGCCGGTTACCCCAACATCTCGCCGTTGTTGGGCTCGATGGTGCGTCGTGACGGTGAAGGGCAAGACAACCTGTTGATGATTGCCCAGGGCTACCTCAGCAACCAGGGCGATGCGTGGGCCTGGACGCAAAACAGCCTGGAGCGGGCGATTCGTGACGAGCTGGCCGAAGCCATGTCCGAACAGGAACAGCACTACAACGCCCTTGGCGAACTGCAGGACTTTGCCGGTTTGCTCGGCCAGCGCCTGGGTGAGATGCACGCGGTCTTGGCGGCGACAACCACCAACAAAGACTTCAAACCCGAAGTCACGAGCGTCAAGGACACCCAGGCCTGGGCCAAGGACGTTGGCGCGCAGATCGACCGCGCGCTGCACTTGCTCAAGCTTCATCAAAGTCAATTGAACCCTGCCGATCAGGCGCTGGTCAGTGAATTGCTGACGCAGAAAAAAGCCATCGGCGCGCACGTTCAGGCCCTGGCGAAAGCCACGGCCGGCGGGTTGCGGATTCGGGTTCATGGTGACTTGCACCTGGGCCAGGTACTGGTGGTCAAGGGCGATGCTTACTTGATCGACTTTGAAGGCGAACCGGCGCGTGCGCTGCATGAGCGACGCGGCAAGCACAGCCCTTATAAAGATGTCAGTGGCGTGCTGCGCTCGTTCGATTACGCCGCTGCCATGGCCTTGAATGTGCAAGGTGTGGATCACTCGCCCGAAGCGGACATTGCCCGCAAGCGCGTGACCGACCGGTACTTGAGTGAAGCACGTCAGGCATTTACCCAGGCTTATCATCAGGCGACGTCTACACTGGCGCATGACTGGCAGGATGCCAAAGGCCAAAGCGCTGCGCTGACGTTGTTCAGTCTGGAAAAGGCCGCGTATGAAGTGGCCTACGAAGCGGAAAATCGCCCGACCTGGTTGCCGGTGCCGTTGCAAGGTTTGCACGGTCTGCTCAGCGGGCTAACACCTATATCGAAAACTGCACGCGGTGGGGAGACGTCATGAGCTTTACAAATAAAGAACCGCTGCAACCGAAACTGACTGCAATGCCGGCGTCCAAGGACGTCGAAGCACTGGTACGCGCCGAACACCATGACCCGTTCTCGATTCTCGGGCCACATGATGACGAGCAAGGCGGCCAGTTCATCCGCGCGTTTCTGCCCGAAGCCCTGAGTGTTCAGGTGCTGGCGCGAGACAGCGGTGAGACACTCGGCAACCTGGACGCCAGCCCGGTACCAGGTTTGTTTGTCGGCCACTTCAAGACGCGCCAGAGCTACCTGCTGAAAATCCAGTGGGCCGGCGGCGAGCAGATCACAGAAGACCCTTACAGTTTCAGCCAGTTGCTGCTCGGTGAAATGGACTTGTACCTGTTTGCCGAAGGCAATCACCGCGACCTGAGCAGTTGCCTCGGCGCGCAAGTGACCAGCGTCGATGGCGTGCAAGGTGTGCGCTTTGCCGTGTGGGCGCCGAACGCCCGGCGCGTGTCGGTGGTGGGTGATTTCAATATCTGGGATGGCCGCCGCCATCCGATGCGGTTGCGCCACCCCTCGGGCGTCTGGGAAATCTTCATCCCGCGCCTGCAACCGGGCGCGGCCTATAAGTACGAGATTCTCGGTGCCCATGGCATTCTGCCGCTCAAGGCCGACCCGATGGCGCTGGCGACCCAGCTGCCGCCTGACACCGCCTCGAAAGTGGCCGCGCCGTTGCAGGTGGACTGGCAAGACCATGAGTGGATGCAGTCGCGCGCCGACAAGCAGAAGCCCTCGGCGCCGCTGTCGATTTATGAGCTGCATGTCGGCTCCTGGCAATGCGAGCTCGACGAGGCCGGTGAAGTCTCTCGCCAGTACGGTTGGCGCGAGCTGGCCGAGCGCTTGGTTCCGTATGTGCAGCAATTGGGCTTCACCCACGTTGAGCTGATGCCGATCATGGAGCACCCGTTCGGCGGTTCCTGGGGTTATCAGGCGCTGTCGCAGTTTGCCCCGAGTGCGCGCTTTGGCTCGCCGGAAGATTTCGGCTTCTTCGTCAACGCCCTCCATCAGGCCAATATCGGTGTGATTCTCGACTGGGTTCCGGCGCATTTTCCGACCGATACTCACGGTTTGGCCCAGTTCGACGGCACCGCGCTGTACGAATATGCCAACCCGCTGGAAGGCTTCCATCAGGATTGGGACACGCTGATCTACAACCTGGGCCGCACCGAAGTGCATGGGTTCATGCTGGCCTCGGCGCTGCACTGGCTCAAACACTTCCATATCGACGGCCTGCGGGTGGATGCCGTGGCGTCGATGCTGTATCGCGATTATTCGCGCAAAGCCGGCGAGTGGGTGCCTAACCGCCATGGCGGTCGCGAGAACCTGGAAGCCATCGACTTCCTGCGTCATTTGAACGACGTGGTGGCCCTGGAAGCGCCGGGCGCACTGGTGATCGCCGAAGAATCCACCGCGTGGCCGGGTGTGAGCCAAAGCACCCAGCAGGGCGGATTGGGCTTTAACTACAAGTGGAACATGGGCTGGATGCACGATTCGCTGCATTACATCCAGCAAGACCCGGTGTACCGCGCTCACCATCACAACGAGCTGAGTTTTGGCCTGGTGTATGCCTGGTCCGAGCGCTTTATCCTGCCGATCTCCCACGATGAAGTGGTGCACGGCAAGCATTCGCTGATCGACAAGATGCCCGGTGACCGCTGGCAGAAGTTTGCCAACCTGCGCGCTTACCTGAGTTTCATGTGGATGCACCCCGGCAAGAAGCTGCTGTTCATGGGCTGCGAGTTTGGGCAGTGGCGCGAGTGGAACCACGACCAGCAATTGGATTGGTACCTGCTGCAATACCCTGAACACCAGGGCGTGCAGAAACTGGTGGGCGACTTGAACCGCCTGTACCGTGAGGAACCGGCGCTGCATGAGCAGGATGATGCGCCCCAGGGCTTCCAGTGGCTGATCGGCGACGATGCGATCAACAGCGTCTATGCCTGGCTGCGCTGGAGCAAGGACGGCAAAGCGGTGCTGGTCGTCGCTAACTTCACCCCGGTGCCGCGTGAAGCCTACGCCGTCGGCGTGCCGTTTGCCGGGCGCTGGAGCGAGGTGATCAACAGCGATGCCGACATGTACGCCGGTTCCAACTACGGCAACGGCGGGGAAGTATTCACGCAGGATGAGCCACGTCATGGGCAGCCGGTGTCGCTGTCGTTGAATTTGCCGCCATTGGGTGTGCTGATTCTGCGGCCGGAATCGCTTTAAGGTCACCCAGGTGCCGGATTCGGTTGTCCGCGCTGCTGGCAGGGTGCCACAATGGCGCCTTTGTCGCGGCAGTCGAAGCAGGCGTATTGAATGAACGGCCTAGGGCGTGGGCAGGACCAGGATGGTTTGATAGAAGAGTTGGTGCGAACCGACCGCTTGCATCAACTGTTTCGTCAATCCTTCGCCGCCATTTTTGGCAGTTACCTGGCCGCCGTCATGCTTTGCTGGTTGTGCTGGGACCGCTTTGACCACACCGTCATGCTGGTCTGGTTATCGGTGTTGGCAGTGACCTCGCTGCTGCGCGTGCAGATGTTCATGCAATGGTTTCGCTGCCCGAACAGCGAACGTACACCCGACCGCTGGGAGCGTCGCTACTGGGTGACATTGATGCTGTCGGCGGGTGTGTGGGGCATTGGCGCGTTGGCGGTGATGCCCACCGACGACCGCGTCTCCCAGGTGCTGGTGATGTTGTTCACCGTGGGCATGTCGGTCAGCGCCGTCTCGTGTTATTCCGCCTACCGTTACATGACGCTGGGCTCCATGGTCCTGGTGCTGTTCCCCTGCACGCTGTGGCTGCTGTTCCAGCCCTCGTCGATGCAAGTGGGTGTGGGCGTGGCAGTGCTGGTGTTCTCGACCTTTGTGGCGAGCGCCACGCGCAAATTGGCGGATGCCCTGGAAAAGGCCTTTCGCCTGACCCGGCAAATGGAACGTGCGCACACGATTTCCACGCGCGCCGCCCAGACCGACGAACTGACCGGATTGATGAACCGCCGCGCATTCTTCGAGCATGCCCAGGTGCTGTACGCGCAATGTCGCCATAACCAGCAGCCGCTGTGCGCGCTGATGATGGACATGGATCACTTCAAAGCCATCAATGACACCTACGGTCACCAGGCTGGCGACCAGGTCTTGCGCCAGATTGGCGGGGTGATCAGTGCATCGTTTCGCCAGGCCGATGTGTATGGGCGGCTCGGCGGCGAGGAGTTTGCGGTGTTGTTGCCCAATACTTCGCTGGAAACCGCCCGGGCTATCGCCGAGCAACTGATCAAGGCCATCTCTGGCCTCGCCGCCGAACCGGTGCAGGGCTTGACTGCCAGCCTCGGTGTGGCGACGACCCGCAGCCTTGATCAGGACCTGCACAGCCTGATGAACACGGCCGACAAGGCGCTGTATCGCGCCAAGGCCATGGGCCGTAACCAGGTAGCGATCGCGGAGTAGGCGTCAGGCGCGCTGCATCGACTTGGCCAGCACGCGTGCCACTTGGTCCGCGGAGTAGGGCTTGGCCAGGAACTCGACCCCTTCATACCCACTGTCGGCCAATTCTTCGCTGTAGCCGGAGGTCAGCACCACTGGCAGGTCCGGCCGACGCTGGCGCAGCAGTTTGGTCATCGCCACGCCGGTCATGCCCGGCATCACCACATCGGAAAAAATCGCGTCGAAGGCCATCACATCCGGGCCGGCCAGCGCGAGTGCCTGTTCGGCATCGGTGGCCCAAGTGGTCTGGTAACCGAGGTCCTGCAGGATCTGGTTGGCGAAGCGGCCCACTTCGAGGTTGTCTTCGACGATCAGGATATGTCGCTGCGCGGTGTCGTGGACCAGCGAGCGGTCCTCTTGTGGCAGGCTGGCCTGCACCGTCTCGGCTTCTGCTTCGGGCAAGTACAGGGTAAACACGCTGCCTTGGCCAAGGGTGCTGGCCACGTCGACGTTACCGCTCGATTGCTTGGCGAACCCGAACACCTGCGACAGGCCAAGGCCTGTGCCTTTGCCCACCGCCTTAGTGGTAAAGAACGGTTCGAAAATGCGCTCGACGGTGTCGTCGGCAATGCCGCTGCCGGTGTCGGCCAGGGCAATCGCCACAAACGGCTGCTGTACTTGCGCATCGCCACGGATCAGCGGCAACGCTGCCACCGTGGCGACGCTCAGTGTCAGGGTGCCGCGCCCGTCCATGGCGTCGCGGGCATTGAGCGCGATATTGATCAGCGCGGTTTCAAACTGGCTCGGGTCGACGCGCACATAGCAGGGCAGGCGGGGCAGTTCGATCTGCACAGTGATACGCGCGCCGGTCACGCTTTCAAGCATCTCGCCGATGTTCTTGACCCGTTCGCACACATCGAAAACTTCCGGGTTCAATGGTTGGCGGCGGGCGAAGGCGAGCAACTGGCTGGTGAGCTTGCTGGCGCGCTCGACGGTGTCTGAAACCGCGCTCATGTAGCGTGTGCGTCGCTCTTCGGACAGCCCCGGCTGGCGCAGAAAATCCACCGAGGAGCGAATGATCGTCAGCAGGTTGTTGAAGTCATGGGCCACGCCGCCGGTCAACTGGCCGATCGCCTCGAGCTTTTGCGACTGGTGCAACGCCGCTTCAGCCTGGGTCAACGCGGCGGTGCGTTCTTCCACGCGTTGTTCCAGGGTGGCATTCAGCTCGGTGATCGCGGCCAGGCCCTCGCGTACGGCGGCGTCGGCGCGCACACGTTCTATGTGTGCCCAGGAGCGCTCGGTGACTTCGCCCACCAGCGCCAGGTCGTACGGTGACCACAGGCGCGCGAATTTATGGTGCACGGCCATCAATGCAGTCAGGCGCCCATCCTTGATCAACGGAAAGCACACCGTCGCCGTCACGCCCAGCGACTGGTAGGCGGCGGCTTCCTCGGGGCTGAACTCCACGCGGTTGTCATTCACCACAAACGGTTCGCCTGCACGCAGGCACTTTACGGCCTGCTCGCCGAAATCCGCGAGGCTGTAGCGCCCGACAATACTCGGCGAGCCAGGTGCGGCCCAGTTGTCGCGGATGGTAAAGCTGTCTTCGTCGGCTTCCATGTCGGCGTAGGCGCAGATGGACACGCCCATGTGCTCGGCGAGCAGGCGCGTGGTGAAGGTCATGATGGCTTCGGCGTCGGTGGCGTTGGCCACCGCGCTGCCAATCGCATCCAATACGGCCAGGCGTCGGCTGAGGAATACCGTTGCGGTGGTTTCGGTGACGGTATTGAGCATGCCCACGACTGCGCCCAACGGGTCGCGCACAGGGCTGTAGCAAAATGTGAAATACGATTGCTCCGGGCCGTTGCCACGTTCAATCACCAGCGGGAAATTCTCGATATAGGTCGCGTGCCCCTCAAAGGCCGCGCGGGCGATGGGGCTTACTTCATCCCAGACTTCACGCCAGGTTTCACTGAACGGGCGGCCTAACGAGTAGGGTTTATCGCCAAGAATGGGGACAAACGCATCGTTGTAGAGCGTGATCAGGTGTGGCCCCCAACTGATGGACTGGGGGAAGCTTGAGGCAAAGCACAGCGCGACCGTCGTTTTGAGTACGTCGGGCCAGTCTTCCAGCGGACCCAATGGCGTACTCGCCCAATCATGCTGACGCACGCGTTCGGCCATGTCGCTGCTGCCTTGCAGCCAATTCATCATTGGGAGAACACCTTGTTTGCCAGAGTCTTCAGCGCGCCTGAACATTCATGGCACCCAGCTACAGACACGGTTGATCGTTAGCAGTTCAGCGCAATTATCAACGAGATGGCACTTTGATGTCTTATCCATTTGAATAGGTGTGCTTGGGCCGGGTTGGGCGCTTGCCCAACCGCTATTGCGTGCCGAATAAACCGGTCCAGTAGATGCCCGCATCACTCTTGGGGTCCATTGCATAAGCGGCGCCCAACTCGCGAAATTGCGGGTTCATCAGGTTGGCGCAGTGCCCTGGGCTGGCGAGCCAGCCATCCACCACCTTGCGCGGCGTGTCGAGGCCGGCGGCAATGTTCTCGCCGATGTTTTTCGCGATATAGCCTGCCAGTTCAGCGCGATCGCCCGGGGTGCGGCCGTCGTGGTCCAGGTGGTCGAAGAAGTTGCCGTTGGCCATATTGCGGGTGTGGCTGTTGGCGGCGCTGGCCAGGTCGTCGTTCCACGACACGGGCGTGGTCGCGGCAAATGCCTGGGTGCCGCACTGGCGCGGCTGTTCACGGGCGGCGTTGATCAGGTTGAGCAACTGCCGGCCTTCGGTCTGCCAATCACCCAAACCACTGGAGAGCAGGGGGCGGGCAAGCACAATGCGCCAGTCCTCGCCGCTGTTGCTCACGCCGATGTCGACAAATTGTGGGTCCAGCACCACGCGGCAGAAACTGTCCCGCACCGCCTTCATGGCCGCCTGGGCATCCTTGGGCCCCGACAGGCTGATGGCTTGCACGTTGACCATCGGGTACGCAGCCCGCGCGAGCGCTTGCTGCAAATCGCCGACATTGGTGGCCGGCAGCACCAGCCGTGTGTCGCTGGCCAGCGGTGGCAGTTCCTGTGAACCCTGGTCACCGCAGCGCTGCACCTGGCTGCGGTACTGGTTGATCTGTTGCACCAACTGACTTTCTTCATTCGCCATCGCGCTGGCGCAGAACGCCAGACTGGCGGCCAGCGTCGTAAAACCCATCATCAATGACAGAACGCGCATGGACGTTACCCTTGAGCTTGAAAGTGCCCATGATGCGCGATGTAACCCGGTCTGGCGCAACGCCTTTTTTGTTTTTTTGCCTCAACGGGTGTTCTGCGCGCCGTTCACGGCGTTGTGGCGGCGCCAGGCGAAGCGGCGTGCGAGGATGATCGGCGCCAGTGCCACGGCAAAGGTCACGCGCAGGCCATTCGCCACGCTTTGCGCGGTTGCGTGGGTTATATCGGGCTGGCCCAGACAAATACTGCGCCCAGGGCCGAGGTGCCGGCTGATCGCCCGCGTGCCCGGACGCTACACCGCCCACCAGCGCGATGGGCTGTACCGCGTTGCGCTGCCGCTGACGCGTGCGTCGTTTACCGTGGCCATGCGCTGACACCCGCGGCCGGATGCCGACCTGGCCCACCGTGGGTTGCGCGGTTGTTTACGCGAGCGGTGCGGGCAATAAACGCGCAGCAGCAGGTACAATCGTCGCTGCCTTGACGCGAAACCCCAGGAATTTGCATGTTCAGCCTTACCCGCTACACCGCGCCGTGCCCCGAGCCGATCACCAGCCAGATCCTGCAGATGGTGGTGGATAACCTCACCGACATCAGCAGCGTCGCGCTGCCGCCCAGCAACCTGCTCTACAACATTTACCAGTACACCACCGGCTTTGAGGTGCACCTGTACCTGCAAGCGCTGGATGGCTCGAAGGGCATCGCCGTTGAACTGGTGGTGGCGATGGAGGAGGACACGCTGGTCGGCTTTTGCCTCTATCTGCCGGTCAAAGACGACCCTCAAGCCTGCGGTATCGCGTTCATGGCAGTGCAGGCGGGTAGGCGGCGCCAGGGCGTGGCGCGCGCAATGATGCAGGACGTGCTGGCGCGTTATCCCCACGCCGAGTTGGCGTGTGCCGTGGAAAAGGTCCCGGCGTTCACGGCCATGGGCTTTCAGGTACGCGGTGCGCGCGACACGCAGGTGCTGATGAACACGCGCGATTACGGCACTGACGGCCTGATGGGCGTGCTGGATGTGGCGGCGATCTATCGCTCGCTGGAAGTGCGGCAGATTCATACCTACCTGCTGCAAAAACACGGCAAGCGCGCCATGGTGGATGCCGAGAAGCAACGCGACCGCCATCTCGATCAGCTGGCGCGCAAGGTGCGGCTATATGTGAATGAGCACTTGGCGTGAAAAGGCCAACCGGTGGCGAGGGCGTTTTCCCTCGCCACCGGTACGCTGCATTGGCCTCACACCTTATGGCTTGGCCAGGTTCCAATTACCGCCAACGCCGTCACCGGTGATGTCGCCCGGTTTGCTGTCCTTGACCCAGGTGTACAGCGCCTGGCCTTTGTAGGCCCATTGCTTGCTGCCGTCATCGCGGGTAATCACGCTGTAGCCGTCGGCATCTTTCGCCGTGGCCTGGGCAGTGAACGCGGGCCAGTTGGCCAGGCATTGGCCGTTGCACGCCGATTTGCCGGCGCTGTCTTTGGCGAAGGTGTAAAGGGTCATCCCCTTGCTGTCCACCAGCACTTTGCCCTTGGCGCTGTCAGCCACGTTGGCTGGAGCGGCGAAGGCCGTGGAAGCCGCACAGGCAAACAGGACGGCAGCAGCGAGGGAGAGTTTTTTCAGCATGACGAGCTCCTGGGTGTTTTTGGATTTAGGTACTGGCCTTGTGCTGTATTCACAAGCCGTACTCAGGTAAACACCCGTCGCGACGCTTTATTCCTGCGGCGTGAATAATTATTTACCCGCGGCTTCGATTGACCATGCCCAGGATCGTCGCGAGCAGCTCATGCTGCGCCTCATCGCGGCTGATCTCGCCGCTGGCTGCCGCCTGTGACAACGCCTCCGCCGCGCCGAGCATCGCCCGCAAGCCGGCTTGCGACACGGTGGCGCCGGGTGCAAACGGCGCCAGGGCGTCGCGGCATTTGTCGAGAAAGATCGCCTCGTATTTGCGCTTGAGGGTTTCCAGTTCCGGCGAACTGCTCAACGCGGCAATGACCCCTGGAATTTCCCGCCCCTGCAGCAACACACAATCGACATAGCACGCGGCGATCACCTGCGCGCGGTCATCGAGTGTCGCGCCACTGCTGTCGAGGGCTTGGGCAAACAGCTGGTTCTGACGCCCGTCGAAATCTTCGTACAGCGCGGCGAGCAAGCCTGCGCGGGTGACGAAATGGTCATAGACCACCGGCTTGGTGACGCCCGCCAGTTCCGCGAGACGGCCCAGGGTCAGCGCTTCGGTGCCTTCCTCGCGTACCAGTTGCCAGGCCACATCGAGCAATTGGCGCAGGCGATCTTCGCGCGCAAGGCGCCGGCGTGGAGCTGTGGATTCAGTGCTTGACATGCTTATATACCAAAAGTAACTTGAGGGAGTAACTTACTAAAAGTAGTTTAGCCCAGCCTAAACGCAAAGGGAGTCAATGTCATGCACGCTCTGATCGTTGTTGCTCATCACGACCCGCAATCGCTCACCCACAGCCTCGCCGCGCAAGTGGCGGCAGGCTTGACTGCCGCTGGCCATACGTTCGAGATCGCCGACCTCGCCGCCGAAGGTTTCGACCCGCGCTACACCGCTGCCGACCACCGTGTGCACCGCACCCGTGCCACGCCACCGGCCGACATCCTCGCTGAACAAGTACGCATCGACCGCGCCGACGCGCTGGTTATCGCCTTCCCGATTTATTGGTGGTCGCTGCCAGCCTTGCTCAAAGGCTGGATCGACCGCGTGTTCGTCAACGGCTGGGCCATCGACTACGGTCCCGATACGCCGGTGGTGAAGAAACTGCGGCACTTGCAGGTGCACCTGCTGGCCCTCGGCGCGGCGGATCACAGTGCGTTCGACCGCCACGGGTACACCCAGGCGATGCGCACGCAAATTGACTACGGGATTTTTGATTATTGCGGTGCTCAGGTGGTGACGTCCGCGCTGCTGTTGGAATCCGAGAGCGGGGGTGCGCAAGCGCATTTACAGGCGGCGAAGGTCGTGGGGCAGGGCCTGTTTGAGGACGAAACCGTGGCCGGGTGATTCAGCCTTCGCGAAACAGGTCGTGGGCATCAAGCAAGCGGTAGGCAATCTCCGGGCGTTTTTCCATGCCGCGACGAATCGCTGCGGGAATTGATTGCCGGGTCTTGCGACACATGCCCGGCAGGTCGTCGATGACGATCTGAATCCCGCGCATGCTCTTGACCTCGGTGTGGCCCGGTGCGACGTGTACGCGGATGCCCAATTGCTCGTACATCCGCTGTTGCATGTGTTCCAGGTCTTGCAGGCTTTTGAGGTCTTCGAGGCGCTCGAGCAGGCGTTTTTCTTCCTGGCGTGTCAGGTGAAGAATGCGCACGTCGGCGTCGGGCGCTTGCAGCAGTTGCTCACGGTCGCAGACGCAGGCGCCGGGCGGGCAGGGCGGGCGAATCGTCATGTGCATTCCCTCCCCATTCCGGCGCTGCTGCTTCAGTAGCTCAGTGCGACCCCAAGGCTGCCCAAGGCCTTCCAGTACTCAGGGTAGGTCTTGGCCACGCAGTCCGGGTCTTGAATGCGGATTCCCGCGACCTTCAACCCGGCCAGCGCAAAGCACATGGCGATGCGGTGGTCGGCATGGGTGTCGATCAGCGCGTTGCACGTGGTGCCGGCCAGTGCAGGGTCGCTGGCGACCAGCAGGTCATCGCCTTCGATGGTGGCCAGGCCTGGGCGAATTTCGTTGAGGCCATCGTGCAGCGCCTGCACCCGGTCACATTCCTTCACGCGCAGGTTGGCCAGTTCAGTGAAGCGCACCGGGGTGTTATTGAACGCGGCCAAGACTGCCAGGGTCGGGATCGCGTCCTGCATCTGCGAGCCGACCACGTTGGCCTGCATGTTCGGGAACTGGGCGATCACGGCCTGGGCCTTGGCGTCCGGCTGGGTGAAGTCCTGCGCCGCCACGCCGATGTCGATGCGCCCGCCGGTCAACACTTCAGCGGCCCACAGGTACGTTGCAGCGGAGGCATCGGGTTCGATCAGGTAGTCATGGGCGGTGTAGCCGGTGGGGGCGACGCGCCAGGTGGTGTCGTCGACCACTTCGACCTGTGCGCCAAAGGCACGCATGCAGTCCAGGGTCAGGTCCACGTAGCCACGGGCGCCGATGTCCTTGCCGGTCAGCGCCACTTCAATCGGCGCTTCGCCGCAGGCGGCAAGCATGAGCAAGGCCGACACATACTGGCTGGACAAACCGCCGTCGATTTCAAAGCGTTTGGCCTGGACCTTGCCCACGCCGTGCACGGTCACCGGCGGGCAACCCGTGGGGCTGTCGACGCGGATTCCGTTCTGGCCAAGGGTGGCCAGCAGCGGGCCGATCGGGCGTTTTTGCATGTAGTCGTCGCCGTCCAGCACCACGGTGCCTTCGACCGTTGCCACGGCCGCCGTGAGAAACCGCATGGCGGTGCCGGCATTGCCGAGGAACAACGGCTGCGCGGGCAATTGCAGTTTGCCGGAGCCTGTGACCACGAAGGTGGTGTCATCCGGCTCATCGATGGTCACGCCCATCTGGCGCAGGGCCACCGACATGTGGCGGGTGTCATCGCTTTTCAGCGCGCCGCTCAAACGGCTGGTGCCCTTGGCCAGCGCCGCCAGCAACAGGGCGCGGTTGGTAATGGATTTGGAGCCGGGAGGAGCGACCTTGCCGTTCAGGGGGAAATTGGGCGGTGTCACGGTCACGGTTTTCTGCGAACTCAAGGTACAAGGCTCCTGATCAAGGCAAGGTGGTGTGGAGTGGCCGACGGGCGGACCCGAATAATCAGCCAAACACGCCACGCTTGTCGAGCAGGGATCGTTGTACGGCGCGTATTACGGCGTGATCAACTCGCGGACAGGGCGTGTAGCCTTACTGCCCTCAGCCGGGTAGGACAAACAACCCCTGCGTTGCAGGACAACGGCCTTTACGCCGCGAAACGGCGTCGCTGTACGAATGTTCCGAAAGAAGCATCGATTGGACAATAAAACCCACCACGGTAAGTTCGAGGCACGCCCCATGACGGGGCGCTTTCAATCAAGGAGTGAATGAAATGAACAAACCTCAGACGCAACTTAGGCACGGCCGTGTCGTGACCCCCGCCAGCCGAGGCTCGGTGGCGGTAGAACGTGGGCTGCTGGGCAACTGGCAGGTCAATGAAATGGAAGGCGGCAAGAACTTCCCGGCACTCACCGCCGGGCCTTTCCCTGCGCCTTATCAAACCGATGATCAAAGCGTCACGCCGCCGGCCGACGGGCACATCCTGAGCGGCGGCAAAACCGATGAGCGCGATTGCATCAACTTCACCGATGAGGAGATGAGCAAAAAGCTCAACACCCCGTTCACTTGGCCATTGCTCAATGTCGAGGCCGGCCAGGTGTTCAAGGTGCAGTGGCAATACACCGCTGCCCACGTCACCCGGGGTTATCGCTGGCTCATCACCAAGGATGGCTGGGACCCCAAGCAGCGCATCAGCCGCGCCCAGCTTGAGGCAAAACCATTCTTTGAAGACTTCTACACCCAGGTGCCGTATTACCAGCACGCCGACGAAATGAAAGCCAGGGTCGAGCACCAGGTGACCTTGCCCAAGGGCAAAAAAGGCCGCCACGTGGTGGTGTTGATGTGGATCGTGGCCAACACCGGCAACGCGTTCTATCAGGCGTTTGACCTGGACTTCAAATAAGCCCGGCTCAGCGTTTGCTCAACCAGTAATCATGTAGCGCCCGCGCAGCCGGTTCGATTGCGCTGACCCGCTGTTGATGGGCGTTTACATCCAGGTCCGCCGGCAATTCGAAGTTGTCCTGCTCGGCGCACCCGGAAATTTTCTCCAGTTGCCCGGCCAGTTCGGCGGGCAATTCGGGCCAGTGGCCGATCGCGGCGCCACGGATATAGCCAAAGCACCATTCCTCCGCCAGGGTGACGACGTGGCCCTGATGCTCCGTGTCATCAAAGCGAGCCTTGAAGCCTTGCGCGTCGGTTGCCAACTGCGCGGCCAGGGTATTCATATGGCGCACGCACAGTTCGAGAAAACGTTGGGCCTCTTCCACACTTTCCCAGTCCGGGTTCTGCCCACCCCAGATCGCCGGAAACCACTCAGCGACGTCCACTTGTGCCGGGCTTGAAACCAGCGCAGTGAAGTAGCCGTCGAGTTCGGCCAGGTTCAGCACCGAGTGATCGTCACCGTACTTGAGCAGGGTTTCGTCGATGAATTCGAAATCGGCGGGGGCGAGGGGTTGGGCGTGCATGGCAATTCCTTTGAGCGTCGAGCGCCGCTGCGGGGCGGCTTAAAGCGCGAAGGATGGCGCTTAGGCCGGCTTTTTTCCAGCGTTTTCCCAGCGCACAAGCAGTTTGCTCACGCACATCGAACCCACCACCGCCAGGATGATCGGCACCAGAAAGTCATGGTCGATCCGGGTAAATTCCGCTACCAGCACAATCGCCGTCAGCGGCATGCTCATGCTCGCCGCCAGGAACGCCGCTGCGCCGATGATCGCAAACGCGCCCAGCGGCACGCCGGGCCACGCCAGGCTCCAGGCGCCGCCGAGGATGATCGCCAGCAACGCGCCATTGGCCAGGGCCGGGGTCAGCAGCCCGCCCTCGGCCCCGGCGCGCAGGCTGCTGGTCGTGATCAGCACTTTGACCAGCAGCAGGATGGCGGCCAGGCCGATTGTCAGCTCATTGTCGAAACCCAGTTGCGCCGGGCCCTTGCCGTTGCCGAGGATCTGGGGCAGCAGCATGGCCAACCCACCGATGAGGGTAAAGTTGATCAACGCCAGCACCGGCAAACGCCAGCCGCGCGCGGCGTTCGCCCTGGCGGCGCCGGTAACGCGGCTGAAAGCGTAGGCCGCCACGCCAAACACCGGGCCACACACCACGGCCCAGGCGATCAACGCCGGGCTCAGCAGAAAATGCGGCACCACGTATTGCGACTCTGCGCCAAGGCCGATCCATGCCACCGCGGCCCCAATCGCCGACGTTGCCAGCGCAATCACCGCCGCTGGCCAGCTGAATGCGCCGACCAGCACTTCCAGCACAAATACCGCGCCGCCCAACGGCACGTTGTACACCGCCGCCAGGCCCGCACCCGCGCCGCAGGCTACGATCAGCCGATGCATCGACGGTTCCAGTCGCGCACGCTGCGCTAACCATGTCGCCGCCAGTGCGCCGACTTCACGCGGCGCCACTTCACGCCCCAGCGGCGAGCCAAGGGCCACGGTGATGATTTGCAGGATGGCGTGGGCGAGGGTGGTCTTGGGCGGCATGATCGGCATCTTTTCGCCAACCGCCTGCTTGATGCTCACCAGCGGGCGGCCGTAGCGATAAATCGCCCACCAGCCCACACCCGCAACGAGGCCGCAAATGACCAAGACCAGTAACCGACGCTGTGGCGCGGCGGCGGTCACGCCCCACAGAAAGGTTTCATGGCTGATCAGGCTGTCGAGGCTGTACCCGTACGCCAGGTGCTGGATGCCGTGCAGCAGCAACGCCAGGAGCATCCCGCCAAGCCCGGCGCCGATGCCAGTCAGCACGACCACCAGGGCCAGAATCAACGATGAGCGAAACGTGGTCGGCATAGACGGCTCCAGGAAGTGGCCCAGATTGTATAGCCGATAAAGTCGCGTTCCCGGGTGAAGTGTATCGGCAGGCCATGAACCGCGGCCCCACAACATTTCATTACGTTTGCCAGTCCCGTTTTTGGCCGATGCGCCGCCGCGCTCCCTTGTTATAGTTCGGCCCTTATCACTCGCCAGTCAGGGATCACTGCCATGTCCGAATACCAAGCTTTCGTCGTCGAACTCACCGGCAACGTTGCCCATGTGCAGATCAATCGCCCGGAAAAGATCAACGCGATGAACGCGGCGTTCTGGACCGAAATCATCGACATCTTCCAGTGGGTCGAAGACACCGACGCCGTGCGCGCCGTGGTACTCAGCGGCGCCGGCAAGCATTTTTCTTCCGGCATCGACCTGATGCTGCTGGCCTCGGTGGCCAACGAATTCGGCAAGGACGTGGGCCGCAATGCGCGCTTGTTGCGCCGCAAAATCCTCGAGCTGCAAGCCTCGTTCAACGCCGTCGACCATTGCCGCAAACCGGTGCTGGCGGCGATCCACGGCTACTGCATCGGCGGCGCCATCGACTTGATCAGTGCCTGCGACATGCGCTACGCCGCTGAAGACGCGCAGTTCTCGATCAAGGAAATCGACATCGGCATGGCCGCCGACGTGGGCACCTTGCAGCGCCTGCCGCGCATTGTCGGCGACGGCATGCTGCGTGAACTGGCTTACACCGGCCGCCAGTTCGGTGCTGAGGAAGCGCGCAGCATCGGCCTGGTCAATCGCGTGTATGCGGACCCTGCAAGCCTGTTGGCCGGCGTCATGGACATTGCCCAGCAAATCGCCGCCAAGTCGCCGATTGCCGTGACCGGCACCAAGGCGATGATCAGCTACATGCGTGACCACACGGTCAATGATGGTTTGGAATACGTTGCCACCTGGAACTCGGCTATGTTGCAATCCAACGACCTGCGCGTGGCCATCGCGGCCCATATGAGTAAGCAGAAACCCGAATTCGTGGATTGACTGACATGACCCCAGGCTGGATTACCACAACGCTGCTGGACAACGACGCCCCCGGTGGCTGGGCGGTCGCCCGCAGCCGCGAAGGCTTTTTGCATGACACCAATGGCCCGCTGTTCCCGCGCGAATGGCTCAAGCGCCAGGACCTGTCGGTGTTCGCTGAACACGGCATCGGCCACCTCGACGGTGAGCCGGTGTACTTGCTGGAACTGAACTCGGCGAGTGACGTGCCAGGCTGCAGCTGGCAAGGTTTGCGCGCGTTCATGCTGCAGGGCGATCACACGTTGTACAAAGTGCTCGGCTACGCCGCGCAGATCGGCACCTGGGCGCGCGAGCACCGGTTTTGCGGCAGCTGCGGCCAGGCCATGGTCCAGGTGCCGCGTGAGCGCGCGATGCATTGCACAGCCTGCGACCTGCGCAGCTACCCGCGCATTTCGCCGAGCATGATTGTGCTGGTGACCCGAGGCGACGAGATTCTGCTGGCGCGTTCGCCGCGTTTTGTCACGGGCGTCTACAGCACCCTGGCCGGGTTCGCCGAGCCGGGTGAGTCGGCCGAAGACTGCCTGATCCGCGAGGTGCGCGAGGAAGTGCAGGTGGAGGTCAAGAATATTCAGTACATGGGCAGCCAATGCTGGCCGTTCCCGCATTCGATGATGCTCGGCTTCCATGCCGAATATGCCGGTGGCGACATCGTGCCCCAAGCTGACGAGATCGAGGACGCGCAATGGTTCAGCATCCACGACCTGCCGCCGCTGCCGGCGTCACGTTCGATTGCGCGTTACCTGATCGACCTCTACCTGGCGCGTCGTTTAGGCCACGCTGAACCAGTGTTGCCAGGCTAGACGCACGGTCAGGCCGAGAACCACGGTGATAAACACCGGGCGAATGAATTTGGCGCCGCCGCTGATCGCGCTGCGTGCGCCAAAGAATGCGCCGCACATTACCGAAAAGCCCATCGCCAGGCCGACGATCCAGTCCACCGAGCCGTTGAAGATGAACACCGACAGCGCCGCCGCGTTGCTGACGAAGTTCATGCTGCGCGCGACGCCGCTGGCCTTTACCAGGTCGATGGGGTGCAGCAGCATCGTGCTGACCGTCCAGAACGCGCCGGTGCCGGGGCCGGCTACGCCGTCGTAGAAGCCCAGGCCAAAGCCCTGGGTGGATTGCCACTTCTTCTTGATCCGCGCGTCGGCATCCAGCGGCGCCTTGGGCGTACCGCCAAACAGCAGGTACACACCGCAGCCGAATACGATCACCGGGAGCATTTTGTTCAGGGTTTCGGCCGGCAGGTAGTGCGCGACGACCGCACCGGCCAGCGCGCCGATCAACGTGCCGACGATGGCATGCACCCACTGGCGGGGATGAAAAAGTTTGCGCCGGTAGAAGGTGAAGCTGGCGGTGGCCGAGCCGAAGGTGGAACTGAGTTTATTGGTGCCCAGCACCAGGTGGGGCGGCATGCCGGCGGTCAGCAGGGCGGGCGTGGTGAGCAGCCCGCCGCCGCCGGCGATGGCATCGATGAAGCCGGCGATAAAGGCCACGATGGCCAGGATGGCGAGGGTGGTGAGGTCGACGCTGAGTTCGAAGGGCATGGGCAGGGCTTATTATTGGCAGGGCACAGCGAAGGGGCTGCACCAAAGGCCCGCATCTTACCTGTCAGATCAACAGAGAGCCAAATGTGGGAGCGGGCTTGATCGCGAAGGCGGCATGGTCAGTCAATATATCTGTGACTGATCCACCGCTTTCGCGAGCAAGCCCGCTCCCACAGGTTTAACCGCGATCAACCGTGACGCTTGTCCAGCCACTCCAGCGCTGTGCGCCACACACAAATGCCGAGGAAATACGCCGACATCAGCGACCACAACCCGAACGTCCATGGGTTGGTATTCGGGTAGTCCACCACCATCAAAAAGCTGCACAGCAACCAGATCGTGGTCACGGCAATGTTGATCGGCATAAAGCGCTTGACCCGGAACGGGTGCAAAAACTTCATCGGCGTCACGGTCAGCAGCGCCAGGCCAATTACCGTCAGCAAGGTGACCCAGGCGTCCGGCTGGATGATGTACACGCACAGGGCAACCACGTTCCAGGCGGCGGGGAAGCCGACGAAGTAGTTGTCCTTGCTCTTCATGTTCACATTGCAGAAGCAGAACAGCGACGACACCAGAATCACCGACACCGTAAACAGGTGAGTGAAGTCGGGCAGGTCGATATAGCGGTAGATGAACAACGCCGGAATAAACACATACGTCAGGTAATCAATCACCAGGTCCAGCACCGAGCCATCGAAGCTTGGCAATACCGTGCTGACATTCACTCGTCGGGCCAGGGAGCCGTCTACGCCATCGACTACCAGTGCCAGGCCCAGCCAGAGCAGGCAAGCCTTGGGTGAGTTTTCCAGCAGCGCCAGCGTGGCCAGAAAGGCCAGCACGACGCCGGTGGCGGTAAAGCCGTGGGCGCCCCAGGCTTTGAGTCTGGCTACATGCAGGGTCGATATCACGGGCGTTTCTCCAAAAGGTCAAACAGGGCAGCCGACAACGTAACGCCGTCGAGTCTGGCCAGGGAATGCAGGTATCGACCGGGAAGGGGGGGATAAGGTTCACCACCCCGGTGTATCACTTAGCGTAGCAAGCGCAGCACGTTTCAGCATCAACCCTGACGGAACACCAGCGCCTTCAAGCCACTTTGGGGGTCGATATCCGGAAATTCAGGCGGGTTTTGCAGCCGCTCAACAAAGCGCAGGCCCGGTGCTTCGCGGGTGACGCCGTCGATCAGGAAGTCTTCGCCAAACGCCGGGTCGTTCATGCACGCCAGTACGCTGCCCTGGGGCGTGAGCAAATCCGGCAGCCGGCGCAGCACGCGTTGGTAGTCCTTGGTCAGCAGGAAGCTGCCTTTCTGAAAGGACGGCGGATCGATGATGACCAAATCATAAGGCCCGCTGTGGGTGACCTTGGCCCAGGACTTGAACAGGTCATGGCCCAGAAACGTAACGTTGCTCAGGTCGTGACCGTTCAGGCGATGGTTGTCGCGGCCACGGCTGAGGGCGCCACGGGCCATGTCCAGGTTCACCACATGGTCGGCGCCGCCTTCGATAGCCGCGACCGAGAACCCGCAGGTATACGCGAACAAGTTGAGTACGCGCTGGCCTTTGGCCTGCTCACGCACCCAGTTACGGCCGTAACGCATGTCGAGGAACAGCCCGCTGTTCTGTTTCTTTCCCAGGTCGATCAGGTAGCGCAGGCCGCCTTCGGTGATGGTCAGCTCCTCAACGGCGTCACCCACCAGCCATTCGGTGGTGCTTTGCGGCAGGTAGCGGTGTTGCAGGGCCACGGTATAGGTGCTGAGCTGTTCCTTGAGCATCTGTTTCAACGCGTCCAGCTGTTCGGCCTCCGGCGCTTTGAACAACGAAACCAGAATCACCCCTTGCAACCAGTCCACCGTCAGTTGTTCCAGCCCCGGCCAGCAGCGGCCACGGCCGTGGAACAGTCGCCGGGTCTCGGCGGGCGGGCTGGCCAGGGCGGTGAGCAGGTGGGCGTGCAGGGTGGCAAGTGCGTCTGGGGTCATCGGTCAGCGTCGGTCATTGAGCGGGCGGCATTTTAAACACAGTTGCGGCGTTGCGTGGGGCTTGAGCACAACGTGCTGGCAAAAAGCGGATTGGCAGTGATTCATGCTCAAAATGCTCGAACCTGCGCCTGATAACAGGCAAAAAATCCTTTAGCGCCAGCATAAACTGGAAAAAAGCCCGGAGGTGCGCATGAATGGTTTCGCCAGTGCAGTCAATCACACGGCGTTGGATCAAGTAGAGCAGGACGAGTGGCGTGACGCACTGGCTTCGCTGGTGGCCAACGCCGGTCCCGAACGGGCGCGGCAGATCCTCGACCTGTTGGCCCGCGAAGGCAGCGCCCCGCACATCAACTGGAAACCACGTCACGGCACGCCGTACATCAACAGCATCAGCGTTGAGCAGCAGCCGGTCTTTCCCGGTGACCTCGCCACCGAAGAGCGTCTGGCTTCCCTGGTGCGCTGGAACGCGCTGGCCATGGTGGTGCGCGCCAATCAGGCGTACGGCGAGCTCGGTGGCCATATCGCCAGCTACGCCAGTGCCGCCGATTTGTTCGAAGTCGGCTTCAACCATTTTTTCCGCGCCCGCAACCCAGACTTTGGCGGCGACCTGGTGTTCTACCAGCCGCATTCCGCGCCGGGCATTTATGCGCGCGCCTTCCTGGAGGGCCGCTTGAGCGAAGACGACCTCGCGCACTACCGCCAGGAGATCGGCGGGCAACAAGCGGGCGCACGGGGTCTGTCCAGCTATCCGCACCCGTGGTTGATGCCGGACTTCTGGCAGTTCCCCACCGGTTCCATGGGGATCGGCCCGATCAGCTCGATTTTCCAGGCGCGTTTCATGCGTTACCTGCAGCATCGTGGGCTGCTCGACACCACCGACCGTCACGTCTGGGGTGTGTTCGGCGACGGCGAAATGGACGAGCCGGAAAGCATGTCGGCACTGACCCTGGCCGCTCGCGAAGGCCTGGACAACCTGACCTGGGTGGTCAACTGCAACCTGCAACGCCTCGACGGCCCAGTGCGCGGCAATGGGCGCATCATCGATGAACTGGAGGCGTTGTTTGCCGGTGCCGGCTGGAATGTCATCAAGCTGGTCTGGGGTTCAGACTGGGACGCCTTGCTCGCCAAGGACAGTGACGGCTCGCTGGTGAGCACGCTGTCGCAGACCGTCGACGGGCAATTCCAGACCTTCGCCGCCAAAGACGGCGCCTACAACCGTGAGCACTTTTTCGGGCAGAGCGAGTCACTGGCCAAGTTGGTCGAGGGCATGAGTGACGAGCAAATCGACCGCCTTAAGCGTGGCGGCCACGACATGGTCAAGATCCACGCCGCCTACCACGCCGCGCGCCGGGTCAAGGGCCAGCCGACGGTGATCCTGGCGCAGACCAAAAAGGGCTTCGGCATGGGCGAAGCCGGACAGGGCAGGATGACCACACACCAACAGAAGAAGCTTGATCGGCAGGCGCTGATCGCCTTCCGCAATCGCTTCCAGTTGCCGCTGACGGACGAGCAGACCGAATCGTTGAGCTTCTTCAAACCGGCCGACGACAGCCTTGAACTGCGCTACCTGCATCAACGCCGCCAGGCGCTCGGCGGTTACGTACCGAGCCGCAGTCAGGTCGCAGCGCCGGTGGCGGTGCCGCCAGTGAAGGATTACGCCGGTTTCGCCACGGCGGCTGACGGCAAGGAAATGTCCACCACCATGGCCTTCGTGCGCATGCTCACCCACCTGCTCAAGGACAAGGCCCTCGGCCCGCGCATCGTGCCGATTGTGGCCGATGAGGCGCGCACCTTTGGCATGGCCAACCTGTTCAAGCAGATCGGCATCTATTCCAGCGTTGGCCAGCGCTACGAGCCCGAAGACATCGGCTCGATCCTCAGCTACCGCGAGGCCACCGACGGGCAGATCCTCGAGGAAGGCATCAGCGAAGCCAGTGCCATCAGCTCGTGGGTGGCAGCGGCCACCAGCTACTCGGTGCACGGCCTGCGCATGTTGCCGTTCTACATCTATTACTCGATGTTCGGCTTCCAGCGCGTCGGCGACCTGATCTGGGCCGCCGCCGACCAGCGCGCCCGCGGCTTCCTGCTTGGCGCCACGGCCGGGCGCACCACCCTGGGCGGCGAAGGGTTGCAGCACCAGGACGGCAGCAGCCACCTCAGCGCCGCCACCGTGCCTAATTGCCACGCCTACGACCCGGCGTTTGCCGGCGAGTTTGCGGTGATCCTCGACCACGGCATGCGCCAGATGCTGGAACACGATGTGGACGCGTTCTACTACGTAACGCTGATGAACGAAAACTACCCGCAGCCAAGCCTGCCGCAGGGCGTGGAGTCAGCGATTATCAAAGGCATGTACCGCTTGCAAGGTGCGCCAGATGCCCAAGTGCGCTTGCTGGGTTCGGGCACGCTGCTGCGCGAGGCCCAGGCCGCCGCGCAGTTACTGGCCGAGGATTGGCAAGTGGCGAGCGAGGTGTTCAGCGTCACCAGTTACAGTGAGCTGGCGCGGGATGCGCGGGAAGTGGAGCGGTGGAATCGCTTGCATCCCCAGCACGCCAAGCGCGTCAGCCATGTGAATGACTGCTTGCCCAACGGCGCGCCGGTGATTGCGGTGTCCGACTATGTGCGGGCGGTGCCGCAGATGATCGCTTCTTACCTGAGCTGCCGCTACACCGTGCTCGGCACCGACGGTTTTGGTCGCAGTGATACACGGGCAGCGTTGCGTGATTTCTTTGAAGTGGATCGCCATCACCTGGTGCTGGCAGCGCTGACGGCGTTGGCGGAGCAGGGGAGTGTGGCGCCGGACGTGTGTCAGCAGGCGATTGAGCGCTATGGCTTGCAGACGGAACGCGAAGCGTCCTGGGTTTGCTGACTGGCGAAAATCCAAATGTGGGAGCGGGCTTGCTCGCGAAGGCGGTGAATCAGTCAGCAGATTTATTAACTGACAGACTGCATTCGCGAGCAAGCCCGCTCCCACACTTTAGGGTTGCGGTGGTGTTAGAACGTGGCAATCAGGGCTGGCCCAAACGCGTCCTTCAGAAACTCCGGCGCGATGTAGCGCTCGTAGTGCGCCTCGGACAACAGGAAAAATTCCCGATCAATCGCATCACGCAAATCCGCAAGGTTGCGCTCACGAAACTCCGGCAACAACGCCAAGCCGTACGCATCCAGCTTGGAAATCACCCGCGCGCCCCGCGCTATCAACTGGTACGCCCAGCAATACGGCGACTGGTGCGGCATAAAGCGAATCTTGCGGTCTTCCAACTGCTGGCGCAGGCGTTGTGGGTCGAACACTTCCAGCTTGCTGGCCATCACCTGCACCAGCAACTGCTCCAGGCGCAGCCACACCGCCTGCTTCTCGTCGGCGTTGTAGCCATTCCACTGAATCACCTCATGGTGATAACGCTTGCAGCCCCGGCAGACCAGGTCACCGTAAACGGTAGAGCACAGGCCGACGCAGGGGGTCTTGATGGTGTGATTGGGCATAAAGGGCAATTTGCAAAGTCTATAGAGCACCGCAGACCCAATGCGGGAGCGGGCTTGCTCGCGAATGCGGAGAGTCAGTCACCGGATGCATCGACTGACACACTGTATTCGTGAGCAAAACCGCTCCCACACGTTTAGATCTGTGTTGTTGATCAATCCCAGCTCAACGCACCACCAGTCTGATACTCAATAACCCGAGTCTCAAAGAAATTCTTCTCTTTCTTCAAGTCCATAATCTCGCTCATCCACGGGAACGGGTTAGTGGTGCCCGGATACTCTTCTTTAAGACCAATCTGCGACAAACGACGGTTCGCGATGAACTTGAGGTAGTCTTCCATCATCGCCGCGTTCATGCCCAACACGCCGCGCGGCATGGTGTCACGCGCGTACTCAATTTCCAGCTGAGTCCCTTGCAGGATCATCTGGGTCGCTTCTTCCTTCATTTCAGCATCCCACAAATGTGGGTTTTCGATTTTGATCTGGTTGATCACATCGATACCGAAGTTCAGGTGCATCGACTCGTCGCGCAGGATGTACTGGAACTGCTCGGCCACGCCGGTCATTTTGTTGCGACGGCCCATGGACAGGATCTGGGTGAAGCCGCAATAGAAGAAGATGCCTTCCAGGACGCAGTAGTAGGCGACCAGGTTGCGCAGCAGTTCTTTGTCGGTTTCGACGGTGCCGGTTTCGAACTTCGGATCGGAGATCGAGCGGGTGTACTTCAAGCCCCAGGCGGCCTTTTTGGCGACCGATGGAATCTCGTGGTACATGTTGAAGATTTCGCCTTCATCCATGGCCAGCGATTCGATGCAGTACTGGTAGGCGTGGGTGTGGATCGCTTCCTCGAAGGCCTGGCGCAGGATGTACTGGCGGCATTCCGGGTTGGTGATCAGGCGGTACACGGCCAGCACCAGGTTGTTGGCAACCAGGGAGTCGGCGGTGGAGAAGAAGCCGAGGTTGCGCATGACGATGCGACGTTCGTCGTCGGTCAGGCCTTCGGGGTTTTTCCACAGGGCGATGTCGGCGGTCATGTTGACCTCTTGCGGCATCCAGTGGTTGGCGCAGCCGTCGAGGTACTTCTGCCAGGCCCAGTCGTACTTGAAGGGCACGAGTTGGTTGAGGTCGGCGCGGCAGTTGATCATGCGCTTTTCGTCAACGGCGACGCGGGCGGCGGAACCTTCCAGCTCGGCGAGGCCTTCGGCGACGTCGAGTTTGTCCAGGGCGGCCTTGGCGCGGATGATCGCGGCGGAGTCGTTGGCGGTAACGGCGCGAGCTTCGATGGCGGCGGCAGCGCCGGCACCGTCGAGGCGGTCCATGTTGGCTTCGGTGGCGTGGCCGGCGTTGGCGCCCTTGATCACCGCTGCACCGGTGTCTTCGTTGTCGACTTCATCCCAACTCAGCATTGAAATACTCCTTCCTGGTCTGTTCTGACGGTGTGTGAACCCGTCCAAAAATATGCGGTTTGCAGGCTACTCGGCATTGAAATACTGCGCGTAGTGTGGTCGGTAAATACCGATACTGCACACTATGTAGTGGTCTGGTTTGTTTGTGGGCACACTATATGGTGTGTAACAAAGTAGGTCAACGCACAAGATGTGCGGTAATGGGTCGCTGCCCGGCGCTGGTTCAGCTATAAAGCCAGGGTTCACTGGCCACATAGGGAAACTCAAGGGAATGAAAAAGATTCTGCTGCGCGCGGCCACCCAGCAAGACGCCGAAAGCATCTTCGCGGTGCATCAACACTCGGTCGAAAACCTGTGCAATGCCGACTACGGCCCTGAGCAGATTGCAATGTGGCTCGACGGTCGCTCGCCTGAGACGTACCGCGCGGCCATCGCCGCGGGCACGCTGTGGCTGGCGTACACCGATACCCTGCAAGGTTTCGTCGAAATTGACGGCCATGAAATCAGCAAATTGTTTGTGCGCGGTGATGCGGCCGGACAGGGCATTGGTGCGCGTTTACTGAGTGAAGCCTTGCAGCACATCCAACACGCGGGCCATGCCAAGGCCTACCTGGAAGCAACCCTGACCGCCGAAACATTCTATGCCACCTTCGGGTTTCGCAACATCGGCGAGGGCAGGTTCAGCCGTGGCAACAGTCCGGTTTCCATTGAGATCATCAAGATGGAGCGGGCTTTTCAGGAAACGTAATGCGCCGCCGACTCAAGCCACCTTCCGCGTTGAGCCAGCGGTGCTTGAACGGAGGGCTACCAGCCGCGCAAACGCTCCCATACCTGCACATCAGCGTCATGCAAAACGGCGATGTAGCTACCAAACTGCGCGCCCGTCGCGCACGCATGGTTGGGCAAAATGCGCAGGCGCGTGCCGAGTGGGAAGTGCGTGACCACATCCACATGGCTGTGCTCAAACCGCGCCACACCGTGTTCCTGATTGGCGCTGCTGAGCAGCAACCCATCGATGGGCTCACCGTATTCATCACACACCTGGCCATACCCGAAATCACGTTTCTGCGACTGAGTGCCACGATCCCGACTCATGGCCATCCAGCCCGCATCGGTGATGACCCAGCCTTTTTCCGCTTGATGGCCGATCACCGTTGTCAGCACGCTCAAGGCCAGTTCATCGGCACGGCACACGCCGATGTTGTGCATCACCAGGTCGAAGAACGCATACACGCCAGCGCGCAGTTCGGTGACGCCGTGCAGGCTCAGCGCCGACAACGCGGTGGGCGTGGAGCCGACGCTGACCTGTTCGCATGACAAGCCCGTCGCACGAATGCGCTCGGCCGCCTCGACGCAACGTGCGCGTTCCTGTTCCGCTATCGCTTGCAAGGCTTCAGGCGTATCCAGGCCGTAGCTTTCTCCGGCGTGGGTCAGCACGCCGGCGAGGCTGGCGCCCAGCAGCTGGGCGATCACCAGCAATTCAGGCGACTGCGGCTTGACCCCGCAGCGATGGCCGTCGCAATCGATCTCGATCATCACCGCAAAGGTTTCGCCGTGCTGCCGGCCAAAATCGACCATGGCCTGGGCACCGGCGAGGCTGTCGGTGATCAGCGTCAGCGCGCAACCCTGGCGCCGCAACGCCAAGGCCTGGGGCAGCTTGTGGGGCGCCATGGCGACTGCGTAGAGAATGTCGTGGATGCCCCGCTCGAAAAAGTACTCGGCTTCCTTGAGCGTCGACACGGTGATGCCGCGCGCACCCGCGGCGATCTGTGCGGCCACCACTTCGGCGCATTTATGGGTTTTGACATGCGGGCGCAAGTGCACGCCCAGGCTGTCAGCGCGCTGTTGCATGCGCTGGATATTGCGCTGCATCTTCAGCGTGTCAATCAATGCAGCAGGCGTGTCCATGGTTGAAACTCCACAATGAGGGACAGCGGCCAAATTGACGCCCTGTCCAGGACTGGATATGTTGTCTTGCATGAAAAAGACCTCTCCGGAACAAACCACCCTGATCAGCCAGCTCGAACAGATTGCCGAAGGCTTGAGCAAAACCTTCAGCCCGTTCTGCGAGGTGGTGCTGCACGACTTGAGCGACCCGCAGCACGCGATCCTGGCGATCCATAACAACCTTTCCGGACGCCAACCCGGTGACCCGGCCACCGAACTGGGCCTGGCGCGGATTGCCGACCCGGACTACCCGCAGGTCATCGCCAACTACCAGAACCAGTTCGCCGATGGGCGTCAGGTCAAAAGCACGTCGATCGGCATCAAGGACGCCAGCGGCAAGTACGTCGCGGCCTTGTGCATGAACGTCGATCTCTCGTTGTTCCGGGGCTTGCAGGGCATGCTGGAGCAGTTTGGTTCAGTCAGTGGCGACAAGCCCAATGAGTCCCTCGACCCGTCCGGCGCCGATGTGATTCGTGCGCGTATCGACCAGTTCGCCGCACGCCTGGCCACCACGCCGCGGGCACTCAAGGCGGCGGATCGGCGGCTGCTTTTGCAAGAGCTCAAAGACTCCGGCTGCATGGACGTTCGTCGGGCCATGGAAACGGTCGCCTCGCACCTGGGCGTGTCGCGCGCGGCGGTCTACACCTACGCCAAGTAACGCGCCAGCGCTTCAATCTCTACCAGATACCCGTGATGCAACTCGGGCACCGGCACCACCGCGCGGGCAGGGCGGTGCTCGCCCAGCGCGGCGGCGTAGAGGCGGTCGAATTCCGGCCAGTGGTTGACCCCGACCACGTACACCGTGACCTTGACCAGGTCCTGGGGCGAACCGCCGGCGGCTTTCAAGATCGCCAACACATTGTCCAGCGCCACCTGCGCCTGTTCGGTAAACGACGCCTCAAGGTTGTGGCGACCCTGCGCGCTGACCGGCAATTGCCCGGAGATATACAGCGTGTCGCCATGGCGCACGGCCTGCGAATAATGCCCGGCAGGCGGCGCGGCAGTCGCGGTGTGGATGATGTTCATGACGCCTCGCTGAGCAGGGCGGCGTAGCGCTGGATATCGACGTTGCCGCCGGTGACGATAACCCCCACGCGTTGGCCCTTGAACCGCTCGCCCAGTTGGCGCAATGCCGCCAGGCCAAGGCAGCCGGTGGGCTCCACTACCATCTTCATGCGCTGCATGAAGAAGCGCATGGCTTGCACCAACTGCGCGTCGGAGACGGTGAAGATGTCGTTCACCTGATCACGGATGATCGGGAAGGTGTAGTTGCCCAAGTGTTGGGTTTGCGCACCGTCGGCAATGGTCGCCGGCGTGTCGATGTGCACAATGCTGCCGGCACGCAAGGAGCGTTGGCCGTCATTGCCGGCCTCCGGTTCGACGCCGAACAGTTGGCAATCCGGTGCCAGCGCACGGGTCGAAAGTGCTGTGCCCGAGAGCATGCCGCCGCCGCCCAGGCCGACGAAGAGCGCGTCCAGAGGACCGGTGAATTCCAGCAGTTCCTTGGCGGCAGTGCCTTGGCCGGCGAGGATGTGCGGGTGATCGTAAGGCGGGATCAGCGTCATCCCTTGCTCGATGGCCAGGGTACGGCCGATCTGCTCGCGGTCCTCGGTGAAACGGTCATACAGCACCACGCTGGCACCATATTCACGGGTCGCGGCGACCTTGGCGGCCGGCGCGTCGGTGGGCATCACAATCGTCGCCGGCATGCCCAGCAAACGCGCCGCCAGCGCGATGCCTTGGGCGTGGTTGCCCGAAGAAAACGCCACCACACCGGCCTTGCGCTGCTGCGCATCAAACTGCGAGAGGGCGTTGAACGCGCCGCGAAACTTGAATGAGCCGGTGCGTTGCAGGTGTTCACATTTGATGAACACTTCGGCGCCGGTTTCGGCGTTGAGAGTGCGCGAGGTGAGCACCGGCGTGGCGTGCGCGAAGCCCTCCAGGCGCTGGGCAGCGGCGGTGACGTCTTGATAGGTAGGCAGTTGCATGCGACGGACCTCATGTGCGTGTTTGGATAAAATATCCATATCAAGACAAATAGTAAAGTTTCCTGTGTTCATGCTAGCGTTTCGAGCTTCTCTGAACGCCCGAGGGTTCGACGTTGATCCGACTCACCGACTACATCGCCAACCTTGCCCAGTCACCGCTGGCGCCGTGGGCCGACCTGGCACCCTGGGCGTTGGTGACCCAGGCGCCCGCCATCGTCCGCCACTTGCTCACCGAACTGGCGGTTGAGGATTACGCCATTCACGATGAAATCGCCGTGCACCGCACCGCCACGGTCGAACCCGGGGCCTTGCTCAAGGGCCCATTGATCATCGGCGCCGAGTGCTTTATCGCCAGCGGTTCGCTGCTGCGCGGTGGTTGCTGGCTGGATGCGCAGTGCATCATCGGGCCAGGCGCCGAACTGAAAACCTCATTTGTATTCAAGGGCAGCAAGCTGGCGCATTTCAATTTTGTCGGTGATTCGGTGCTTGGCCACGGGATCAACCTGGAGGCGGGCAGCATCGTCGCCAACTACCGCAATGAACGCGTGGACAAAGAGGTGCTGGTGCGCATTGACGGGCAGTTACAGCGCACCGGTTGCGACAAATTCGGCGCGTTGCTCGGCGATCAGTGCCGAATTGGCGCCAATGCGGTGCTGGCGCCGGGGGCCGTGTTAGCCCCTGCCAGTGTCATCGGGCGCGGGCAAGTGTTCGACGCAGAAGCCTCTGTATAAACGCAATGTTGAAAAGGGCATGGTGCACCGGCACGATATTAAATAGAATGAATCTCATTTGAGACTCACTCGCGCCGCGCAGGTCGCTTGCCATGAATGATGCAGTTGTCCCGACCCACGCCGCCGAACCCACCTTGTCGAGTTTGTACCGCGACCACCGCAGTTGGCTCGAAAGCTGGCTGCGGCGGCGCCTGGGCAATGCCTGGGATGCAGCGGACCTGAGCCAGGATACGTTCCTGCGCGTGCTCGCCAGTGCCCAGCCGATTGCGCAGATGCAGGAGCCGCGCGCGTACCTGGTCACGGTCGGCAAGCGCTTGCTGGTCAACTTTCATCAGCGGCGCAGCCTTGAGCAGGCTTACTTGACGGCCTTGGCAAGTCTTCCTCACACCTGTGTGCCGTCGCCGGAGCAACGCTGGCTGCTGCTGGAAACCCTGCAGGCGCTGGATGAGTTGCTCGACGGTTTGCCCGTGCTGGTGCGCCGCGCATTTTTGTGGAGCCAACTTGAAGGCCTGGGTTATCGCGAGATTGCCGAGCGGCTCGACGTTTCTGAGCGCACGGTGAAGCGCTACATGGCGCAAGCCTACGAACATTGTTTGCTGGCAGACCTGTGAGCCGCGAGGTCGCGCGCGCCGCCGCGCAGTGGCTGGCCTTGCTGGAATCCGGCGCGGCCACCGAAGTTGATCACGCCGCGTTGCAGCAGTGGCGCGACAGCCACCCCCAGCACGAACAGACCTGGCAGAAAGCCCAAGCCCTGCGCCAGCGTTTCAGCGACGTGCCGCAGGCATTGGCAATGGCCAGCCTCGACCGGCCCCAGCCGTCGCGGCGGGCCATGCTCAAGCGTGCGCTGGGTGTGGCGGCGCTGGTGCCGACCGCCTGGCTGGTGAGTCGGCAGTTGCCCATCGAGGCATGGCGGGCCGACGTGCACACCGCCACCGGCGAGCGCAGGCGTCTGCCGTTGGCCGATGGCAGCAGCCTGCAACTCAACACTGCCACGGCGGCGGATGTCGATCTGCAGCAGCGGCGCATCACGTTGGTCGACGGTGAGCTGGCCGTGAATGTGCCAGGCGCGGCGTCGATGACCGTGAACACCCGCTACGGCGAGGTTCACGTCAGCCAGGCCGAAGTGTGTGTGCGGCAATTGGCGTCCGGTTGTTTGGTCTCTGTGCTCAAGGGCGCGGTGCAGGTGCGCGACGTGCAGGGGCACGTGGCGACATTGAGCAGCGGGCAGCAGGCGCCGTTGCAGGCCAAAGGGCTTGGCGCCTGGGTAGCGTTCGATGCGCTGCAACTGGGCTGGCGCGACGGCGTGTTGACCGCGCAGAACCAGGCGCTGGGGGATTTTTTGCGCGAACTGGCGCGTTATCGCCCAGGCGTGTTGCGCTGGGACCCGAGCCTGGAAAGCCTGCGCGTGACCGGCAGCTTCCGGCTGGACGACACCGACCGCATTCTCACGCTGCTGTCCCAGACGTTGGGGTTTGAAGTGCGCGCGCGTACGCGGTACTGGGTGACCTTGAGCCGCACACTGGTCTGACGCCTCACTGTGGGAGTGGGCTTGGCCTGCGTTGGCGTGCGAAGCGCTTCCAATTCGGACACTTAGGTAAAACTGATAGACCGCGTCGTGGGATTTTAGGGCCGCTTCGCAGCCCAACGCGGGGCAAGCCCGCTCGCCACAGAAAGCCTGCTTGCCATAGGGCGCCCGCATGCCATGGGCGATGATCTGTCTTTAAATCACATGCGCCCGCTGTAACTCGGTCAAGGCCAGTGCCTTGAGCCGTGCCAGCAGCGGGTCGCGACGGTCGCGTGGGTGCGGCAGGTCCACCGCGAGTTCCTGGCGGATGCTGCTCGGCCGGTTGTCCATCACCAGCACCCGATCACTCAGGTACAGCGCTTCGTCCACATCGTGAGTCACCAGCAATAACGCGATGGCATGGTGCTTGGCCAGTTGCAGTAGCAAGTCCTGCAGTTTCATGCGGGTGAACGCGTCCACAGCGCTGAACGGCTCGTCCAGCAGCAACACCTGCGGGCGCGAATACAGGCCGCGTGCGATCGCCACCCGTTGCGCCATGCCGCCCGATAACGCTTTGGGCAGTGCCTGAGCGAAACCCTTGAGGCCGACTTCGTCGATCAATTGCGCGACCCAGGCTTTGTCATAGTGACTGTCATCACTGAAGCCGATGTTCTGCTCTACCGTCAGCCAGGGCATCAGGCGCGGTTCCTGGAACACAAACGCCACTTCGCCTTCGGGGCTGCGCAGTTGGCCTTGAAAGTCTTTTTCCAGGCCGGCAACGATGCGCAGCAACGTGCTTTTACCGCAACCACTGGGCCCCAGCAGGCTCACCGCTTCGCGTGGCTGCAAGGCCAGGTGCACGTTGGTCAGCACGGGGGTGCTGGCAAAGCTTTTACGCTCTACACGAATGTCCAATAAAGGCTGCATGCTCATTGCTCCGCACCCTGGCCGTTGAAGGTGTCACGCCAGGCCAGGCAGTGTTTCTCGAGCGCTGCGAGCAGGCCATCGCTGACTTTGCCGAGCAGCGCCAGCACGATGATTGCAGCCAGCACGATGTCCGGGCGCGAGGTTTCGCGCCCGTCACTGAGCAAGTAGCCCAAACCCTTGGTGGCCGCGATCAACTCGGCCGCCACCAGAAACATCCACGCCAGGCTCAGGCCACTGCGCAAGCCGGTAAACAGACCGGGCAGGGCGGCGGGCAACAGAATCCGCCGCACCAGACGGCGCCGGCTGAAGCCGTACATTTGCCCGACCTCCACCCATTTGCGGTCGATACCGCGGATCGCCGCGACGCCATTGAGGTACACCGGGAAGAACGCGCCAATCGCAATCAGCACAATCTTCGAGGTTTCATCGATGCCCAGCCACAGCAGCAACAGTGGCACCCAGGCCAGGCTCGGGATCGAGCGCAGCCCGGCAAACGTGGGTTCCAGGTACGCCTCGGCTTCGCGGCTGAGCCCTACCCAGGCGGCAAACACCAACGCCAGGCTCGCGCCGATGGCGAAGCCCGCCAGTACGCGCAACAGGCTGACGCCGATGTGCTTCCACAACGCGCCTTCGGCCAGGTCGGTCAGGGTTACGGCGATCTCGCTGGGCGCCGGCATCTGGTACGACGGCAGCCAGCCGATACGCACCACCCCCTCCAGTACCAGCAGGATCAGCACCGGCAACACCAGTCCTTTCAAACGCCGTGGCCAGGCACTGCGCTGCATGACGAGCGGCGCCGCGAGCGGCACGGTTTGGGTTTTGCTGGTCATCACGCGCCCCTTACGGCTTCGGCAAGGCTTGGCCGAACGAGGTGTCGATCAGTTGGTCGATCACCTGATCCACATTGACCCCGCGACGGACCAGTTCCTCGGACACCAGGATCGGCGCCGCGGCCTTGGACGACACCACATCCTGGCGGGTCAGCAACGGGCTGCCGAGGTCGGTACGCGAGAGTTGCAGCTTGGCCACTTCCAGCGGCAGCCCGGACTCATCGGCAAGCAATTTGGCGAACTCATCCGGATGCTTCACCGCCCAGTCGCGGGCCTTTTCATAGGTGCCGAGCACCTTGGTGATGGTCTGCGGATGCTCCTTGGCGTACGTCTCGGTGACGCTGACCACACCGTAGCTGTTGAAGTCTTTGTTGCGGTACAGCAGGCGCGAACCGGCCTGGATTTGACTGGCAGCCATGTGTGGGTCGAGGCCGGCCCAGGCGTCCACGTCACCTTTCTCCAGGGCGGTGCGGCCGTCCGGGTGTTGCAGGTGCACAAGCTCCACGTCATCTTTTTTCAGCCCGGCTTGTTGCAGGCTGCGCAGGGTGAACAGGTACGGGTCGGTGCCTTTGGTGGCGGCGATTTTCTTGCCCTTGAGGTCCGTCACGCTGGTGAACGGCGAGTCTTTGCGTACCACCAAAGCCGTCCATTCGGCGCGGCTGTAGACATACACCGATTTGATCGGGCTGCCATTCGCACGGCTCAATACGGCCGACAAACTGGCGGAGGAGGCGAAGTCCACGCCGCCACTGTTGAGGTATTCCAGTGAGCGGTTGCTGCCCTGGCTCAGTACCCAGCCGACTTTGGTGTGCGGCAACGCCTGCTCCAACCAACCGAAATGCTTGAGCACCAGGCTGACCGGCGAATAGTAGGCGTAATCCAGATTGACTTGCGCCGGGTCGGCCTCGGCGGCAAAGGCCTGGGGTTGCAGGCACAAGGCGAGGGCGCAGGCGCCCAGTAAACGTTGAGCAAACGGTTTCATGGAACAGCTCCGGACAAGGCGATGAGAGAAGGCTTTTCTTATATTCAGAAAATTGAACTGGCATGTTCCATCATGCTTTATCGGAATATGCAGTCTCTGTGCCATCTACGCCGAAGGCGGATTTGCTCGGGTTTAAGCCGCGGTTGCTGTGATGGCAGCGGGCAGTTTGTTGATCAGCTGTTGCCAGGCGAACAGTTCATATATATCCATATCGAATAAACAAAGAGTTATATATTCCTTTTAATGTCCGATTGGATGGCGCATTTTGAGGGCCTGCGCATTCGTGCGGATTGACCCAACAGCCAAAAGGAAAGCCGACATGACCATTAAAGCGATCAACGTGCGCAACCAGTTCAAGGGCGTGATCAAGGAGATTCTGCTGGGGGAAGTGGTGTCCGAGATCGACGTGCAAACCGCGTCCGGCATCGTGACGTCAGTGATCACCACGCGCTCGGTGCGTGACCTGGAATTGAAAGTGGGCAGCGAAGTGATTGCCTTTGTGAAGTCGACCGAAGTTTCCATTGCCAAGCTGTAAGCCAGTGGTTGAAGCAAAAGCAGATTAAGTGCAGATCTGCTTTTCTGTAGGGGCTGGCTTGCCTGCGATGCGGGCACCTCGGTGCGTCAGGCATACCCAGTCGATCCCTTCGCAGGCAAGCCAGCTCCCACATTTGGACCCGGTACACTCGCTACCTGATGCACTTAGATCCAACTGTGGGACTTAGTTGCTCGGGTAGGTCACTCGGGAGGCCGGGCGCCTATCCTTTGCGACAGCCATCGTGGTTGGCTGGACCTGTCAAATCAAGATCAGCATCAGATCAAAAGCAGGTCTGCTTCTCTGTGGGAGCTGGCTTGCCTGCGATGCGGGCACCTCGGTGCGTCAGGCATACCCAGTCGATCCCTTCGCAGGCAAGCCAGCTCCCACATTTGGACCAGTACTCCCACTACCCTGATGCACCCGGATCCAAATGTGGGAGCGGGCTTGCTCGCGAATGCGGTGGGGCATTCAGCTTTTCTGTCGCTGATACACCGCCCTCTCAAGCAAGCCCATTCCACATTGATAGACGCCAGCCCAGTGAACCTCAGTTGATGCGTGGGCCGCCGCCGCCCGGTTGATGCGGTTGCGGTTTGTCCGGTGGGGCATCGCTGGGCAGGCTTTTGGGTGGGGTGTTCGGGTCTTCATAATGCTTGTGCAAGTCCCCATCCAGCCGATTGCTCGACGACCCGCCTTTTTGCGGCGTCTCGTCGAAGTGCTCCCATTCCGATTGCTGGAAGCGAAAGATGCTGTCATCGGTCGGCGTGTCGCGGCCGTGGTAATGGTGGATTTCGTAGTGGGCGTACTCGACCTTGTCGGCCCAGTTGTCCTGCAATAGACCGTCGCCGGCCAGGTCGCGGTACCAGTCGTTTTCTTTCTCGGTGGCTTTCTGCTTTTTGTTGTGGTCGACGAAGTAGCCGATGATCCCGCCCACCACCGCCAGCACCACGCCCACCAGGAACAATGGCCCGGTCAATGCCGCCGCCGTGCCTGCGCCAAACAGCGCCGCCGCGCCGAGTACCCCGGCCGACGCACCGAACGCACCACCGGCCACCTGCAGGCCGCCAGCCGCCTGGGCCAGCGGGTCTTTGCTGTCCACGCCACTTTTGATCGCCAGCGCGCCCAATACAATATCGGCGAACCCGCCGACGATGTCCGTGGCCGGGCCGAGCACCTTGATGACCGAGCCGGCAATTTTCGCTGACTTGGACGCGCCGAGCTTGGCCGCGCCTGCAGCGGCGAGGCCGTCATCCAGGTGAGTCGCCAGGCCTTCGGTGGCCTCGGTGACGGCTTTGTCGCCTTCGCCAAACATCTTCGAAATGCCGTCGTACTGGCTGTCGGGCACGGCATCGAGTGCACTGGTGATCTTGGCTTTTACATCGGGGGGCAGGTCGTTGACGCGGAACTCGAAGTTCGGCTCCTGCAGGCCGGTCTTGCCCCAGATTTCCGGCAGCGTTTTGTCCAGGCCAAGGAAGTCCACCAAGCCGCCTTTACCCAGGGTCTCGCCAATCTTGTCGCCCAGGCGCACGAAGTGGCTGGAACCGCCGGCAAAGCTCAAGAAGTCCTTGGCGATGGACATGCGCTGCGCGGGCGTTTCGCCGAGCTTGCCGCCTTTGCCGACCAATTGGTAAATCGCCGAAAACAGGGTCACGCCAGCACCGAGAGAACCCAGGATGCCCTTGCTGTTGAGGGTATGAAACACCTCGCCGAGCATGCCGCGGTCGGCGACCGGGATATAGGGTTTGCTCAGCGCGGTTTTCAGGTCGGCCTCGCTGATCGAACCATTGTTCTTGTAGACCTCGCCCAACTCCTCCAGGGCCTTGGTAACGCCAGCGGATTTTTCCTTGCCCTGCAGGCCTTCGTTGAGGAATTTCTCCAGGGTTTCCTGGGTGCGCCGTGGCAGGTCGAGCAGGCTGCCTTTCAAGACGCCTTTGAGCAGGCCGAACAGGTCCTTGGTGGCCAGCTCCTTGTTCTCGTCGGAGATCTTGCTCGGGTCCGAAAGGATCGCGTTGAGGTCGGTGGTCAAGCCGTCGGCCTGAATGTTCTGCGCCGCCTTGCTGGCCGCTTCCGGGTCGAACAACGACAGCGAGGTGAGGGTATCGCTCAGGTCCTTCTGCGCCTCCGAGGTCTTGCCCTGGTCTTGCAGGTCCTTGAGGTACAGCACGTAATCCGGGTTGGACGTCAGGTCCAGGAGCTTTTGCTTGATTTCGTCCTTGTTCGGCAGCTTGTTGATCGCGTCGTCCATTTTCGACTTGTAGTCGGCCTGCACGGTCGGGTCTTTGAACAGCTCGCCGATCTGCTCCTGCACTGCCTTGCCGTCGATGATGTCGTGCATATCGGCCGAGGTCAGCTCGGTCTGCTTGTCATCGAACTCGCGCCAGGTGGTGTTGAACGGGCGCTTGGCTTCTTCGTAGCCGGTAATGCCGTGGCCATTCTGGTAGGCGGCCTGGGCTTCCAGCGCGCGCACCAGCTTGGCGCGCGGGTCGTCCTTGGGAATCGAGCCATCCTTGACGCCGGCGCGGTAGGTGTCGATCAACTGGGTGGTGGCCAGCTCACTGACGCTCAAGGTTGGCGACTTGTCGTCTTTGTCATCGGCATGGACGCCGGTGTCCATGTTCAGCACGTCGAGGTCACCGGCCTTGGGCAGGTTGTGCTGGGTGCGCGTGTCATCGACCGCGCCGGCACTGAAGGCGTCCCACTTGGCCTTGACGTCATCGTAGAGCTGCGGGCTGAGTTCCTTGGAGACGATGACCTTGCCTTCGCTGGTTTCATAGCGGATCAGGCCATCGCCCAGTTCGTCGGGCGAACCGAACGTGATGTCGGTGTTTTTCAGGAAGTCATTCGGCCCGGCCAACTTATAGCCTTCGGCTTCGCTGGTGTGGATCTTGTCCCAGGTGTCGTGGGCGGTGGCGACGCTCTTGAACAGCTCGGGGCTGACGTCGGAAGACACCACCACCTTGGTGCCATCATGCAGTTCGTAGGTGAGGATGCTGTCTTTCTGGTCGTTGTTCCAGCTGAACGTCTTGTAGTCATTGAGGCCCGGCACCGGCGTGTTGGCGTCGGCCAGGGCCGCCCCGTTATTCAGCTCGCCTTCCACCACGGCCTTCTTGCCAGGGTCGGTGTAGACCTCGTGCAGGCCCGCCAGGTAGTCGAACAGCTTGGGGTTGTCGTCACGGGCCACGACCATCTTCTGGCCGTTGCTCTCAAAGCGGATCAAGCCCGGGCCGACTTCATCCTCGGGGCCGACCGTGGTGCCGGCGTAGGGCGGCCACACTTCGTTGTCGCTGGCGCGTTTGTAGCCGGCGTCTTCGCTGCTGGCGAGGCCGGTGAAGCTCGCATAGTCATCCTTGGCTTTCTGGAAGGCTTCGGGGTTGTCACGCTGGCTGACCACGACCTTGGTGCCGTCCTGGGTTTCATAGCGGATCACGCCCGGACCGGTCTCGTCGGGCGGTCCGAGGGATTTGTAGTCGGCGAGCTTTTCCGGCGCTTTTGCATCCGCGCCAAGGCTCTGGTAACCCGCGTTCTGGCTGGCCACCACGCCCGTGAGCGATTTGAAATCGGCACTCACTTGCTTGAACAGCTCCGGGCTGTCCTGTTCGCTGACGATGACTTTCTTGCCGTCCTGGGTTTCATAACGAATCAACCCAGGCCCGACTTCATCCGGTGGACCGATGGCTTTGTAGTCGGCGAGGGCGGGCGGTGGCGTGGCGTCCTTGGCCGCCAGTGTATAGCCCTGTTGCTGGCTGGCATCGAGCCCCGATGGCGTCTTGTCCTGGGATTCGACTTTTTTGTTGGCGCTGTTTTTGAGCAGCACATGAAACGCGGTGCTCGACTTGGACGGCGTGCGGGGAAGGGTTTTGGAATCGGACGAGCGATCAAGGGGCTGGGTCGCCATACCATGAAACTCCTGCTGTTGCCGGTGGGACGGATGGCAAAAACAGTAACAGCAGGGGGTCGGCATTCGTTGCGAAACGTTGTGAATTAACGCCAGCGGCCCGCGCCAACGGGCTCATCCGGCCGGGTTGTGCAAGTCAACAGACTGAGCGTTGAGGCGGGCAAGCCCGAGGTTCGAGTGGGGCTGGCCCCGGTAATGGGGCCAGTCGCTCACCGGTTTTTCAGGCTGCGCTCCATACGCTGCAAGCCCTCTTCGAGCATCGCGCGCGGGCAGCCGAAGTTCAGGCGCACAAACTGCTGGCTGTCATCGCCGAACTCAATGCCGGCGCTCAGGCCGACCTTGGCCTGTTCCAGGAAGAACTGCTGCGGATCGTCCAGGCCCAGGGCGCTGCAATCCAGCCACGCGAGGAAGGTGCCTTGCGGGGCATGCGTCACCACGCCGGGCAAACGGGTTTGCACGGCGCTGAGTAGGTAGTCACGGTTGGCTTGCAGGTAGTTCACCAGCGCCTGCAGCCATTCACCGCACTGGCTGTAGGCTGCGCGGGTGGCTTCCAGGCCTAGCGGACTGACGCTGTCGACCATGCCGCAACGCGCGTTATTGAAGCGCTCGCGCATCTCGGCGTTTTGCACCACGGCAAAGCAGGTCTTCAAACCGGCGACGTTGTAGGCCTTGCTCGCCGACATCAGGGTGATGGTGCGCTGGGCGATCTCGGGGCTGAGGCTGGCGGTAGGCGTATGGCGACGGCCATCGAAGCACAGCTCGGCGTGGATTTCGTCACTGATGATCAGCGCGCCGCTTTCCAGGCAGGCGTTGGCCACGGCCAGCAGTTCTTCGCGCGGGAAGACTTTGCCGATGGGGTTGTGCGGGTTGCTCAACAGCAGCGCGCCGGCACCGGTCAGTGCCTGGCGCAGGGCAGGCAGTGGCGTGAGGTATTCGCCGTTGTGCAACGCGAATGGCACTTCGATACGCGGCAGGTTCCAGTTCGCCGGCGCCAGGCGAATCGGGCGATAGTTCGGGGTTTGCAGCACCACCGGCTGGCCCGGCTGCACGAACGCGTGCAGCGCCATGTTGAAGCCCGGTTCGACGCCGGGCAAAAACAGCAGTTCGTCTGGCAGTACGCGCCAGGCATATTTGGCCCACAGGTCGGCAACGATGGCTTCGCGCACATCCGGCCCGGCCACGCTGTAGCCCAGGATGTGCTGGTCGAGACGCTGGTGCAGGGCTTGCAGTACGGCAGGTGGCGCGGCGATATCCATGTCGGCGATCCACATCGGCAAGACGTCTTGCGGGTAACGGTTCCACTTGGTGCTGCCGGTGCCGAGGCGGGGGTGGATCGTGTCGAAATCAAAGCTCATGGGAGGCTCGTGTCAGGGAGGCAGGCGCAAGAATGGCGCTGATTCTAGCGCCATTATTTTTATAGGCCAGAGCTGATTGCCTCGCACAGTTGCCGTTGTGCCTGCTCCACGGCTTGGTTGACCGCTTCTTCACCGCGCACCATGGCGCCCAGGTAAACGAAATCCACGCTGCGAATGCCCACCGTGGACAGGATGGCGGTCAGGTACGGCGTCAGAAAGTCCGGCTCATGCCCTTTGCGTGCATTGCCCGAACTGACCAGCACAAAGGTGCGCCGATCCTTGAGCAAGCCGACCTTTTCGAAGCTGGCGTTGACCGTAAAGCTGCGTTGAATGCGCACCACGTGATCGATCCAGCCTTTAAGCGCCGCCGGTACCGTGAAATTGTGCACCGGGGTGCAGAGGATCAGCAGGTCGCAGGCTTCCAGCTCCACAATCAACTGTTCCGACAGTGCCGTGGCGCTGCCGCTCAAGCCGCCGGCCGTGGTGAGGGCGTTGGCGTATTCGCGGGTCAATGGTGGCAACGCCTGGCCGCCGTAGTCACGCTCGGTGATGTGGGCATTCGGCACCAGGTCGCTGAGCAGGGCGCGCGCCAGCTTGAAGGTTTGCGCGGCCTTGCCATGGGGGCTGAAACTGAGCAGCAGGGCGCGGGTCATTGGCTCAGGTCCTGGGAAAAGTGCATCCCCAACGGCAGCAGGCCCTGGCGGAAGTAAAAGCGCTGAGCCAGGGCCATGTGCATGCCGGTATCCAGCACCAGGAAACGGTAGCCACGGGCACGGGTTTCTTCACGGACCCGATCAAGCAATTGCTCGCCCAGGCGCCGGCGTTGCAGTGCGGCGTCCACTACCAGGTCATCGACGTAGATAAAGCGGCCGTACAGGGTGTTTTCCGTCAGCCGGTAACCGGCCAGGCCGATCACCTTACCGTGCTCGCGCGCGGCGAGCAGGTGGTAGCCATTCTCCCGTTGCCGCTGGATTTGCTCGGCGAATGCCACCGCGTCGGTCAGGTGCGGGCGCAGTTGCTGCATCACGGCGAAACTTTCGAGGTAGTCGGCATGGGTGCGCATCGGCACGAATTCAACGAGTTCATTCATGGTTGAGGTTCTCCAGGTGGGCCTTGATCGCGGCCGGTACTTTGCGAAAGCTGATGGCGACGCGGTTCAAGGCGTTCATCAGGGAGATGGCCAGGGTCAGGTCGGCGATTTCCTTGGCGCTGAACATCGCTGCGGCCTCGGTGTAATCGCCATCCGGCACCTGGGTGTGCGCCACTTCGGTGACCACCTCGGCCCAGGCCAGTGCCGCGCTTTCGCGCGCGGTGAACAGTGGCAATGCCTCGCGCCAGGCGGCCAGTAGCATGATTTTTTCCAGGCTCACGCCTTGCTTGAGCAGGTCGCGGGAATGGGCATCCAGGCAATAGGCGCAGCCGTTGAGTTGCGAGACGCGCAAGTACACCAGGTCGATCAATTCTTTTTCCAGGCCGCAGCCGTGGATATAGCTGTGCACCGAGCCCAGGGCTTTGTAGCCGGCGGGCGCGGCTTGGGCGTAATCAAGACGGTGTTTCATCGGCGATCCTTGTGGTCGTTAAGGGATGCGCCATTTTCGACGGCAGGACGGGCGCTCAACAGGGGCATGATTGGACAAGCGGGTTGGGACATGATCAGACTTGGCCCTGTCTTTCTGCCGAGCCCGCCTGCGATGTCGTCACTGCCCAAATACCAGGAGATCTACCGGCGTTTTCGCCTGGCCATCGACCAGGGCCAACTGGGCCCGGGTGATCGTGTGCCGTCGGTGCGCAGCCTGGCGCTTGAACTCAAGGTGGCGCGGGGCACGGTGGAGGCGGCTTACCAGTTGCTGGTCAGCGAGGGTTTTTTCGAGGCGCGTGGGCAGGCGGGCACCGTGATTGCCGGGGCTTTGCCGCAGGTGTCAGTGAAGCCGCCACCTGTCGTGCTGTCAGCCACCAGCGGGCCTCGGCCGCTGCAAATGGGGCTGCCGGCGCTGGATGCGTTCCCGCGCAAGCTGTGGGCGCGGCTGGTCACCCGGCAAGTGCGCCGCACCGATGCAGACAGCCTGGCGATGGGCGATGTGCGGGGCGTCGAAGCGTTGCGCGTGGCGATTGCCAACTACCTTGCGCTGTACCGAGGCGTGGAGTGTGCGCCACGGCAGGTGTTCGTGTGCGCCGGGTATGCGGGGTGTTTGATGCTGTTGTGCGATGCACTGCAGATGGCGGGGCAGCGTTGCTGGTTTGAAGATCCGGGGTATTTGCATGCGCGTCAGTTGTTGATCCATCAAGGTGTGGAAGTGGTGCCGGTGCCGGTGGACGCCGACGGCTTGGAGGTAGAGCGTGGGATGCAGCGCGATCGGCAGGCGCGGTTGGCGATCGTGACGCCGGCGCACCAGAGTCCGCTGGGCGTGGCGTTGAGCCCGGCGCGGCGCCTGGCTTTGCTGGAATGGGCGCGCGAGCAGGGGAGCTGGGTGGTCGAGGATGATTACGACAGTGAGTTTCGCTATCGCGGGCAGCCGTTGGCGGCGCTCAAGAGTCAGGATGTGGGGGAGCGGGTGATCCATGCCGGGAGTTTCAGCAAGATGCTGTTTCCGGGATTGCGGTTGGGGTATCTGGTGGTGCCTGCTTCATTGGTGGAGGCGTTTGAGCGCAGTGCCGAGGCGTTGCAGCAGCGCAGTGCGCAGTTGTTGCAGCTGACGGTGGCGGGGTTTCTGGAGCAGGGGCATTTTACTCGGCACCTGAAGCAGATGCGGCAGCTGTATGCGCAGCGCAGGGGGTGGTTGGTGGAGGCGCTGAGGGTGCATTGCTCGGGGTTTTTGCGCGTGGATGAGCAGGCGGGTGGGGTTAATCTGCTGGCACGGTTGTTGGTGGAAGTGCCCGATGATGTGGTGGCGGTGGCGGCTGACAACGCGGGGTTGGGGGTTCAGGCGTTGTCGGGGTGGATGATTGAGCCGGGGCGGGAGCGAGGGCTGTTGATGGGGTTTACGAATGTGGCTACGGCTGGGCAGGCGGTGGAGTTGGCTTTGGTTTTACATCGGGTTATTGCGGGGGGCATATCCGTTGCTGCGGTCACGGCCACTTAGGGTTCCGCTCTTACAGCGGGTCACTTTTGGCAAACGCCCGGAATGCCGGCCCAGCCAAAAGTAACCAAAAGGTCTTTGCCCCACCACTCGGCCCCTCGCTTAGGCTCGGTGTGCCCTCACTCCGGCTTGAATCCGTGGGCCGCCGTGACGGGCCATCCATGGCCCAACACGGCTAACCCGGCGTCCTGCCGGGTTACCCACGGATTCAAGCCTGCGTTCGGCCAGCGTGGTTGACGGGGCCTGTCAGATCAAAAGCAAGATCAAAAGCAAAAGCACGGCGGCCTAGTAGCCGACCTGAGTGGTTGAAGCAAAAGCGGATCAAGAGCACAGCAATGGCACAGCGACACATCTCTTTCTGATGCACAGAGATCCAAAATGTGGGAGCGAGTACAGACCGCCAGCACCGCACTGCCTTTGCTTTTCTGTGGGAGCTGGCTTGCCTGCGATGCAGGCACCTCGGTACATCAGGCAAACCCAGTCGATGCCATCGCAGGCAAGCCAGCTCCCACATTTGATTGAGTTCAGCTTCCAAGATCAGGTCGGCTGTCAGGCCGCCTCGCTTGCGCTTTTGATCTAACCACTCAGGTCGGCTACTAGGCCGCCGTGCTGTAGATTTTGATCTTGATCTTAGGCGCCCCGTTAAACCACGCTGGCCGAACGCAGGTAGTACGGAGCGGGTAAACCGGCAGGACGCCGGTTTAGCCGCGACGGGGCAGGGACGCCCCGTCGCGGCGGCCCGCTCCGTAGTACCGGAGTGAGGGCACACCGAGCCTAGGCGAGGTGTCGAGTGGTGGGGCAAGAGCCCTTTGGTTACTTTGGGGCTTTTCCAAAGTGACCCGCTGTAAGAGCGGAACCCATAGCGGCCGTTACTCAAATAACGGATATACCCACCCCAACCACTACAACCCCTGACTCCCCCGTATCAAATCATAAGCCTTACGCGCAATCGGATTCGCCGTATTCGGCCGAATCCACAAGTAGTACGTAACCTCAGGCAGGCGCGGCAACCCATCCGTCTCCCCCAGCACCCGCATGTCCGGCCCCAACATCTCCATGCTGCGCGGCGTCACCCCCAACCCCGCGCGGGTCGCCGCCTTGATCCCAATCAAATTCGACGCCAGATACGCCTGCCGCCACGCAATGTTCGCCCGCTCCAGCGCCTCCAGCGCATACCGCCGATAAATACTCGGCTCATCCACCAGAATCAACGGCAACGGTTCACTCGGCTGGTGAATGTACTGCGCCGAACAAATCCACCACACCGGCGAAGTCCGCAACGCAAACCCCTCCAGATTCGGATCTGAACGCGTGGAAATCACCATGTCCACCTTGCCCCGATGCAAGTCATCCATCAAAAACGGACTACGCCCCACATCAATCTCCAAACGCAGGCGCGGTGCCGAGCGGGCGATGTGGCTGAGGATCGGCGGCAGGATCGTGTCAGCGATGTCATGCGGCGAACCAATGCGCAACACGCCACTCAAGCTGCTTTCACGCAGCGAATTCAACGCATCGTCATTGAGCGAGAGCATCTGCCGCGCATGCCGCAGCAGCTGCATACCCGGCTCGGTCAGCTGCTTCTGCCGCCCGCGCTTTTCAAACAGGCTCACGCCCACCTGCTGTTCCAGGCGCTGCATATGCTGAGTCACGGACGACTGGGTACGCGCCAGATACGTGCCGGCTCCGGCGAAGCTGTGGTGGTCAACCACGGCGATAAAGGTACGCAGCAACTCCAGGTCGAGTGTCGACATAGGCCATTTCCAAAGGCAGTTTTACATCAAGGGTATGAACTTAAACATTACAGATTTTAATGTGTTGTTGAAGCGGATTTTTCCAAGGGCCAACAAATCAAGGGTTATGCCTGAATCGAAGGTCGACCTTGCACGGCAAGTTATAACGATATGAGATATTTGAATTTCCGTTGCTACCCCAGTCTCCCTAGCATGCCCCTCCATCAGGTCGGGGTACGCCGATCATTAGCCAGGGGGAAGTCCAATGATGTTCAAGAAGTGGTTGCCGGTGGCCCTGGGATCGATGATCGCCCTGGGCGCCAGTGTGGCGGCCCAGGCCGATGCCACGCTGGACAAAATCGAGCAGCGCCATGTGCTGGTGGTTGGCGTGCTGTTGTCCGGCGGGCCGTTTGGCAGCATTGATCCCGCCACGCAGCAGCCCAAGGGCCTGAACGTCGACCTGGCCAACGAATTGGGCCGTCAGCTCAACGCCCAGGTGCAACTGGTGCCGGTGCTGCCCGCCAACCGCGTGCAATTCCTGCAGCAAGGCAAGGTCGACCTGCTGATCGCCAACATGGAGTGGACCGCCGAGCGCGGTGAAATCCTGGGCTTTGTGCCGACGCCGTTCTACCGCATCGGCGGCACCGCGGCGGTGCTTAAAGACAGCGCGATCACCCGCTGGGAAGACCTCAAGGGCCAGCCGGTGTGCACCTCCCAAGGCAGCAGCTACGTCAAGCCGCTGACCGAGTTCGGCGCGCAGATCAAGGCGTTCAAGAGCTCGTCGGAATCGCTGCTGGCCCTGCGCGGTAACAACTGTGTGGCGGCGGTGCATGACTCCACGCTGATCAACCCGCTGATCAACGACAGCGCCGAATGGAAGGATTACCGCGCCATCAGCCCTGAGCTTAACCCGGCGCCATCGGTGATCTGGACCCGCCGCGGCGAAGGCGACACCCAGGCCAAACTCGACCCGATCGTCAAGCAGCTGCACCGCAGCGGCTGGCTGATCGAGGCCCAGACCCGCAACCGCATCAGCCCGGCATCGCCGGCGCTGGTAGAACTTCAACAACAGTTCAAGGGCGCCTGAGCATGCGGTTTAAAACCCTCACAGCACTCGGCCTGACCCTGTGCGCCGGCCTCGTCCACGCCGATGCCACCCTCGACAAAATCCAGCAACGCCATGCCATCAGCGTCGGCGTGATCCTCAGCGGCCCGCCGTTCGGCACCCTCGACCCCAAGACCGGCGAGCACCTGGGTTACAACGTCGAACTGGCCAAAGGCATCGGCCAGGCGCTGGGTGTCGAGACCAAGACCGTCTCGGTGCTGGCGCCCAACCGTGTGCAGTTCCTGCAACAGGGCAAGGTCGACATCCTGATCGCTAACATGCAGTTCACCGAAGAGCGCGCCGAGATCCTCGACTACGTGCCCACCCCGTACGAAGAAGTCGGCGGCGCGGCGTTGATTCGCAAAGGTGCGGGCATCAAGCAATGGGCTGACCTGAAGGACAAGCCGGTGTGCGTGTCCCAGGGCAGTAACTTCATCAAGCCGCTGCAGGAGACCTACGGCGCGCAGATCAAGGCGTTCCGCAGCCAGTCCGAATCGCTGCTGTCGTTGCGCGGCAATGGTTGCGTGGCGGCGGTGCACGTCAGCCCGACCATGCATGCGCTGCTCAGCGATGCCGAGTGGGACGGCTATGAAATTCCGCTGCCGGGCGACCTGATTCCGTCCAAGTCGGTGATCTGGATTCGCAAGGGCGAACACGACACCCAGGCCAAGCTCGACGCCATCGTGCGCGACTGGCATAAAACCGGCTTCCTGATCGCCCTCGGCGAACGCACCGGCATGGCGCCGTCCCAGGCTCTGCGTGACCTGCACGAGCAGTACAGCCATGAGTGAAACGCTATTCGCCACCTTGCAACAACTGCTCGGCGCCGGCCATGTACAAACCAGTGCTGAAGCGGCCCAGTACCTGACCGACAAGCAGGGCCGCTACACCGGTCAGGTGGTCGCGGCGGTGCACCCGGCCAACACCGACGAGGTGGCCGCGGTGGTGCGCGCCTGCGTGGCGTTGCAGGTGCCTGTGGTGGTGCAAGGCGGCAACACCGGCCTGATGGCCGGCGCCACGCCGGACGCCAGCGGGCGTTCGGTGCTGCTGTTGCTCGACCGCATGAACCGCGTGCGCCATGTCGACACCGACAACGACACGCTCACCGTGGAAGCCGGCTGCATCCTGCAAAACATCCAGGCGGTGGCCCGCGAGGCCGATCGCCTGTTCCCGTTGAGCCTGGGCGCCGAGGGCAGTTGCACCATCGGCGGCAACCTGGGCACCAACGCCGGTGGCACCGCAGTGCTGCGTTACGGCAACACCCGCGAGCTGACCCTGGGCCTGGAAGTGGTGACCGCCGAAGGTGAGATCTGGCATGGCCTGCGCGGTTTGCGCAAGGACAACACCGGCTACGACCTGCGCGACTTGTACATCGGCAGCGAAGGCACGCTGGGTATTATCACCGCCGCGACCTTGAAGCTGTTCCCGCTGCCCAAGGCCCAGGCCACGGCGCTGTTGGCGTTTGACCAGCTGGCGCAGGCGGTGGCGTTCCTGTCCCATGCGCGTGCCGGGTTTGGCGCCAACCTGACGGCCTTCGAACTGCTGTCCGCCGATTGCCTGGCAGTGTTGCGCGAGCAGTTTCCGGACGGCCCGCAGCCGTTCAAAACAGCACGCCAACCCTGGTTTGCCTTGATTGAGCTTTCTGATAATCACGGCGAAGCGCACGCGCGGGAAGCCTTCGAGCATGTGCTGGGCGATGCCTTCGAACAGCAACTGATCAGTGATGCCCTGATCGCCGAAAGCCTGGCGCAAAGCGAGGCGCTGTGGCTGCTGCGCGAGAACATGAGCGAGGCGCAAAAGCGTGCCGGGCGCAACATGAAGCACGATATCTCGGTGCCGATTTCCCAAGTGGTGGCATTCGTCGCGCACACCGATGCGTTGCTGCAGCAGCATTTTCCGGGCGTGCGCAACTTCACCTTCGGCCACCTGGGCGATGGCAACCTGCATTACAACGTGGCGCATCCGCTGGGTTCGACGGTAGACGCACACATGGCGCATTACGCCCAATTGAGCGCGCTGGTGCATGACAGCGCCCACGCCCATGGCGGCTCGATCAGCGCCGAGCACGGCATCGGCCAGCGCAAGGTCGGCATGCTGGGGCGCTACAAAAGCCCGGTAGAGCTGGACCTGATGCGCCGCATCAAACAGGCGCTGGACCCGCATAACCTGCTCAACCCCGGCAAAGTCCTTGAGGTGCAGCCATGACCGTACGCTTGTCCAAACGCGTGCAGCGCGTGTCGCTGTCGGCCAACGCGGCCGCCAAATCCCGCGCCACTGAACTGCGTGATGCAGGCCGCGATATTCTGGATCTCACCACCGGCGAGCCGGATTTTGATACGCCTGAGCACATCAAGCAGGCCGCTTATGCCGCGATCGCCGCCGGCGCGACCAAGTACACGCCAACGCCGGGCGTGAAGGCCTTGCGCGTTGCGGTGCAGCGCAAGCTCGCCGAGGAAAACCACCTGGACTACCCGCTGGCGTCCATCGTGATTGCCAACGGCGCCAAGCAAATCATCTTCAATGCCTTCGCCGCCACCCTGGATGACGGCGATGAAGTGCTGGTGCCGACGCCGTATTGGCCGTCATTCCCGGACAGCGTGCGTTTCAACGGCGGCGTGCCGGTGTTCGTCGAGTGCGGGCTGGAGCAGGGCTGCAAGTTGCTGCCGGCGCAGTTGCAACAGCACATCACTGAACGCACGCGCTGGCTGATTCTCAATGGCCCGGGCAACCCCAGCGGTGCGGTGTACAGCGAAACTGAATTACACGCGTTGGCCGCGGTGCTGCGTCGCCACCCCCACGTGCTGATCTTGCTGGATGAGCTGTACGAGCACATCCGCTTCGATGGTCGCCCGGCCCAGAGCTTGTTGAACCTCGCACCGGACTTGCAGGACCGCTGCCTGCTGGTGGGCGGTGTGTCCAAGACCTACGCCATGACTGGCTGGCGGATCGGCTTTGGCGCGGGGCCAACAACCCTGACTGACGCGATGGCGGTGGTGCAATCGCAATCCACTTCCGGCGCTTCATCGGTGGGGCAGGCGGCGGCATTGGCGGCCTATAACGGCGGGCTGGATTTCCTCGCCGAGCAGGTCGCGGCCTATCAATTGCGTCGGGATACGCTGGTTGCAGCGCTGAAAACCGTTGCAGGCCTGGACGTGCTCGAACCCCAGGGCGGCTTTTTCGTGTTCGTGCGCTGCGCCGGACTGCTGGGCCGTCATCGGCCGGACGGCCAGCGCATCGAAAACGACGGCGATGTGGTCGCCTGGCTGCTCGAAGAGGGCGTGGCCGGTGTGGCGGGCAGTGCCTACGGCTTGTCGCCGTGGTTTCGCTTGTCCATCGCCACCGCCACCGAGCATGTGGCAGAGGCGGGGCGGCGCATCGCGGCGGCCTGCAGGCAGTTGCGATGATGGAGGCGTTCGTCCATTGGGCTGCCGGCTTTGGCCTGAACTACAACTTCCTGCTGGACGCCTACCAGCGCGGCACGCTGGTCCAGGGCGCGTTGACCACCGGCTGGCTGTGCCTGTTCACGATCATCGGCAGCCTGCTGGCGGGCATCAGCCTGGCGGCCATGCTCACCTCGGGCAACCCTTGGCTGGCCAGGCCGGCGCGGGTGTTCGTCGAAGTCACGCGTAACACGCCAACGCTGGTGCAGTTGTACTGTGCGTTTCTGGTGTTGAACATGTTGCTGACCCAGGCGGTAGGCGCGGCCAACCCGCTGACGCCGTTCGCGTGGGTGGTGATTGTGATCTCCCTGCACAAGGGCGCGTTCCATGCCGAGGCCTTGCGCGCCGGCATCGAAGCAGTGCCCGCAGTCACCCTGGAAGCCGCCAGTTCGCTGGCCTTCAACAGACGCCAACTGTTGTGGAATGTGCAGTTGCCGCTGGCACTGCGCTTTGCCCTGCCGTCGCTGATCAACAACCTGATCGACCTGGTGAAGATGACCGCCGTGGCGTCGGCCATTGCCGTGGGCGACATCACCTACGCCGCAATCATGATCTGGACCCAGAGCGACAACGTGCTGGAACTGATGATCCTGATCCTGAGCTTCTTCGGCCTGCTGAGTTTTACCGTCAATTGTGTGGGGCGCTGGCTGGAAGCGCGCCTGAGGATGCCCGGCTATGGCCATTGAATCATTTCCGGTGCTTTCGGCGTTGTGGCAGTGGTCGCCGGCGCTGGTGGCAGGTTTTGGTCAGAACATCCTGATCAGCCTGCTGGCGATTGCCATCGGCTCGGTGCTTGGCCTGTTGATCGGCGCGCTGGCGTTATCGCCGCTGGGGTTTGTCGCGCGGCTGTGGGTGCAGGTGTTTCGCAATGCGCCCTGGCTGGTGCTGATCTACTTCACCACCTACGTGTTTCCGTTCGAGATTCATATCGGCAGCAGTTATGTGTCGTTCCCCGACTGGGTCAAGGTCACCATCGGCCTGGCTTTGCCGGCAAGTGCCAACGTGGCGGAGATCTTTCGAGGGGCCATCAGTTCGATCCCCAGCACGCAATGGGAAGCGGCGCGGTCGCTGGCGTTTACCCGTGGCCAGCTGTTTCGCTCGATCATCCTGCCGCAGTGTTTCAAGCGCATGTTGCCGCCCTGGATGAACCTCTACGCCGTGGTGACCATGGGCACTGCGCTGGCCTCACTGGTGGGCGTGCATGACGTGATCGACACCGCGCAGATCGCCAGCAACACCGTGAACCTGACCGGCTTTACCGTGGTGATCTACCTGAGCCTGCTGGTGCTGTTTTTTGCCTATTGCTACCCGATTTCCCGCCTGACCCAACACCTGGAGCGCCGTTATGCCTTCTATTGAACCCCTGGTGAGCCTGCGGGATATGCACCTGTCGTTCGGCAGTAATGCGGTGCTCAAGGGCATCGACCTGGAGGTGCATCGCCGCCAGGCCGTGTCGATCATCGGCCCGTCGGGCTCGGGCAAGTCGACGATCCTGCGTTGCATCACCGGGTTGTTGCAGCCGCAGCGTGGGACCATTCGCGTGGGTGAAACCCGCGTCGATACCTTGGCCCATGAAGCCCAGCGCATCGAGTTGCGCAAGCGCGTTGGTTTTGTGTTCCAGCAATACAACCTGTTCCCGCATTTATCGGTGCTGCAGAACCTAGTGATTGCCCCGCGCAAAGTGCTGGGCCGCAGCCGCGCCGACGCCGAAAAAGATGCGCGAGCGTTGCTGGCCAAGGTGCGCATGGAGCACAAGGCCGACGCCTATCCCGGCCAGTTGTCCGGCGGTCAACAGCAGCGCGTGGCGATTGCCCGCGCCCTGGCGATGCGCCCGGAGTTGATCCTGTTCGATGAAGTGACCTCGGCACTCGACCCGGAAACCGTCGGCGAAGTATTGACGGTGATCCGCGAGCTGACCGAAGAGGGCATGACCTGTGTGCTGGTCACCCACGAAATGCGCTTCGCCGAAGAAATCAGCGACCACGTGTACTTCACCGAAAACGGCGTGATTGTCGAGCACGGCAGCGCTGCACAGATCTTCCAGAACCCGGCCAGCGAACGCACCCAGACGTTCCTGCGCCATGCCCTGGGCGATTCGGGGCGCCGTGGCCCCATCGCCCACGACCCGTACCTGTTGACCAATTTGAGCCGTTACAGCCTGTCCGTCTGATAAGAGGAAAACCGTCATGAGTAGCGAAAACCGTGCTGGCGTTATCGAAGCGTTCTTGCAGCACATCCGCGTCATCAATCAGCGCGGCGTAGACCGTGCGGCCCTGGTGGAAATCGTCAGCCTGCTGGAAACCCTGGCCGAGCGCCGCGACCTGTTCAACTTTGACGAATTCCCCGCGCCGGTGCCAGGGCAGGGCAGCACCGCGTTTCGCTATCGCCTGAATGACGACGGTGACACCCCGACGCTGTACCTCAACTCGCTGTTGCCGGGCAAAAGCACGATCCCTCACAACCATGAGACCTGGGCGATCATCAGCGCCATCGAGGGCCAGGAAATCAACTACGTCTACGCGCGCAATGACGAGGGCCGCGAGCCGGGTTTCACCACGTTGACACTGGAAAAAGAAGTGATCGTGCAGCCCGGTACGTCGATCTCGTTCTTGGGTGAAGACCTGCATGGCATCAAGGTTGAAGGCGAGCAGGCGACGTTGCACTTCCACCTCTACGGCTTGCCGCTGGAATCGCTGAACGGCCGTTACGGCGTGGAAGCGGACGGGCGCATTCTCAATTACAACGCCTCGCAGATGGCGCCGTCGATCAAGGCTTATTCCTAAGCACGCCACCGATCAACTGTTCGGTGTTCATCCAGAGGTGTTCATGATTGACCTGTATTACTGGCCAACCGGCAACGGCCTGAAAGTCGGCATCCTGCTCGAAGAACTGGGCCTCGACTACCGCCTGCTGCCGGTGAACATCCGCGAAGGCGAACAAAAGACGGCGAGCTTCCAGCGCATCAGCGCCAACGGACGGATCCCGGCGATTGTCGATCATCGCCCCGAAGCGCCGCTGAGCCTGTTCGAATCCGGTGCGATCCTCAATTACCTGGCCGACGGCGCCGGGCAATTCCTGCCGGCGGCCGGTACTGCCGAGCGGCAAAAGGTGCAGGAGTGGCTGTTCTGGCAAGTCGGGCATATCACCCCCTACCTGAGCCAGTTGCAGGTGTTCAAGGAAAAGGCGCCGGCGCCGATTCCGTTCGCCCTGGACCTGCTGAATGCCGAAGCCACGCGCCTGTACCGCGTGCTGGAACAGCGCCTGGCCGAGGTGCCATTCGTGGCCGGTGAATACTCGGTGGCCGACATGGCGATCTTCCCGTGGATTCAACCATTGCGCCAGGGCCAGGACCTGGCGGACTACCCGCACATCCAGGCCTGGCGCCTGCGTATCAAGGCCCGGCCGGCGGTGCAGCGTGCCTATGCCAAGGGGCGCGAAGTAGCACCGGCCGAGCGTTCGCTGGCGTTGCAGTAACTCTTTTCTTACTTTGTTGGGACTTCCATGAGCCAGACCATCACCCCTAGTCAACTGCAGCAATGGCTGTTCGACGGGCAGGAAATCGCCGTGTTCGACGTGCGCGAGCACGGGCAATACGGCGAAGCCCACCTGTTCCACGGGGTGAATTTGCCCTATAGCCGCCTGGAGCTGGAGGTCCGTCGCCTGGCGCCCAATCCTCAGGTGCGCCTGGTCATCTACGATCAGGACGGCGACGAGGTGGCGGCGCGCGCGGCGGCGCGTTTGCACGCGCTTGGCTACAGCCGCGTGCAGGTGCTGGAAGGCGGCGCCCAGGGGTGGCAAGCAGCGGGCTTGCAGCTGTTTGCCGGGGTGCACGTGCCGTCCAAAGCCTTTGGCGAATTGGTCGAAGAGGCCAGCCACACGCCCCACGTCACCGCCCAGCAATTGGCCGAATGGCAGGCGCGTGGCGAGCCGTTGGTGGTGCTTGATGGGCGGCCGTTCGAGGAGTACCGCAAGATGACCATTCCCGGTTCCATCTGCTGCCCGAATGGCGAGCTGGGGTATCGCGTGCATGATCTGGTGCCGGATGAGAGTACGCCGATTGTGGTCAACTGCGCCGGACGCACGCGCAGCATTATCGGCGCGCAGACGCTGATCAACCTCGGCTTGAAAAACCCGATCTATGCCCTGGAAAACGGCACCCAGGGCTGGTACCTGGAAGACTTCCAGCTGGAGCACGGCAGCACCCGGCGTTATGCCGAGCAGGTCAGCGGCGACTTGACCCGTCAGCGCCTGGCCGCGCGGCAGTTGGCCGAGCGGGCCGGCGTGGTGGATGTCTCGGCGGATCAGGTTCGAGGCTGGGCGGACGATGCGCAACGCAGCCTGTTCCTGTGCGACGTGCGCACCGCCCAAGAGTTTGCCGTCGGCAGCTTGCCGGGTTCCCAGCACACGCCGGGCGGGCAGTTGATCCAATCCACCGACCTGTACATCGGCGTGCGTCAGGCGCGCATTGTACTGGTGGACAGCGACGGCGTGCGTGCGCCGATTGTGGCCAGCTGGCTGCGCCAGCTGGGGCATGAGACCTATGTGTTGAGCGGCGGCATCCACAGCGGCCTGGCCTTGCCGGTGCTGCAGCCGGTGGCGTATGAGCCACTGCCGTTGATCAGTGTTCAGGCACTGGCGCTGGCATTGAACGACGTCAACCTGATCGACCTGCGCCCGAGCATGGTGTATCGCAAAGGGCATATTGCCGGCTCGCAGTGGTCGATTCGCTCGTTGCTCAAAACCGATCACCGGCCCTTGGTGCTGGTGGCGGATGATCCGGCGGTGGCGGCCTTTGCTGCCGAAGGCTTGTCGGCAAGGCTGCTGGACGGCGGCTTCGCGGCCTGGGCAGCGGCCGGTTTACCGGTCAATGAGGGCCCGCAAACTTTGCCCGACGCACAGTGCATCGATTTCCTGTTTTTCACCCATGACCGTCACAGCGGCAACAAGGATGCCGCGCGCCAGTACCTGGCCTGGGAAATCGGCCTGTTGGCGCAGATGAGCGATGCCGAGATCGCCAGCCTCAAACCGCTGACGCCCGCCTCGCGGGTGCGCACGCGCTTGATCCACGCCGCGCGCACTGAAAAAGGCCGCGGCGGCCGTGCCGTGAATGTACCGATCACGCGGTTGAGCACGGTGCTGTTCGATAACCTGGCGCAAATGCGCGACGCCCGTGCCCGGCGCGACAGCGAACGTGTGCTGAGCTACGGTGCGCGCGGCAATCCCACGGCCCATGCCCTGGAGGATCTGGTCACCGAGCTGGAAGGCGGCTATCGCACGCGGCTCTACGGCACTGGCCTGGCGGCAGCGGCTCAGGTGTTTTTGGCCTACCTGCGCCCCGGCGATCATGTCTTGATCACCGACGCCGTGTATTCGCCTGTGCGCAAACTGGCCCGCGAGTTTCTCCAGCCGTTTGGCATCGACGTCAGCTATTTCTCACCCGATGGCAAGGGATTGGAAGCGCAGCTGCAAGCCAACACCAAGCTGGTGTACGCCGAGGTGCCCGGTTCTTTGCTGTATGAATTGTGCGATTTGCCTGCGATTGCGGCGCTGTGTAAGCCGCGCAATATCCTCTTGGCCGTCGACAATACGTGGGGCTCGGGCTACCTGTACCGACCGCTGGCACTGGGCGCGGACATCTCGATCATGGCTCTGACCAAATACCTGGGCGGCCACAGCGACGTGATGATGGGCAGCGTCTGCACGACCGCTGCTGCCTGGCCGGCGTTGGGCAAAATGAGCGACACCTTTGGCAATGCGGTCAGCGCCGACGATGCCTACTTGATCCTGCGTGGCGCGCGCACCCTGGCTTCGCGCCTGGATGTGCACGAGCGCCAGGGCGTCGAAATTGCCCAGTGGTTGCAGGCGCAACCGCAGGTCAGGCGCGTGTTCCATCCGGCGTTGGCTGAGCATCCAGGGCATGCGTTGTGGCGTCGGGATTTCAGCGGCAGCAATGGTCTGCTGTCGTTCGAACTGGCGAATGCGCACGCGGCTTACCTTGAGCGCTTTATCGATGGCCTGCAGTTGTTCGGCCTGGGCGCGTCGTGGGGCGGCTATGAAAGCCTGGTCACCGTGGCAGACACGCGCGACCGTGAAAGCGCGACCGACCGGGCCTTGAACCCGGTGGTGCGCTTGCATATCGGCTTGGAAGACGTGGCGGCGCTGATCGAGGATCTGCAGCGCGGCTTTGCCCTGGCAGGCTGAGTGAAGATCGCTCCCACGCAAGGTGGGAGCGATGCCTTTTATCAGTGCTTGACCGGCGTCGGCAGCGTCACCAGGCCGACGTAGCCGTCCCAGAACTTTTGCTGATCGACGCCAAATACCACCTTGGCTTTCTGCGTGCCAACCGGTGCACCTTTCCGGTAGCCCAGCGCACGGCCGTAGTCGGCGCCGAACGTTGCGTCCACATCCACCCACAAATCGCGGGACTCGGTGACGATGTCCGGGCTGACCAGGAACAGCGCCGGCAAGCTGTCCCAGGTGAAGCTGTGGTAGCTGGGGTCTTTGTCGAACAGCGGGCCGAACTCGTGCTTGTACAGGTCGGCAATCGCGCCTTTTTGCGCAACCACGCGCTGGTACACCGACTTGTCGAAGGTGACTTTCTCGCACACGTCATTCGGGAAAATCACGTGCTCAATGGGTGAGCGCAGGACGATCTTCGCCGCCTCCGGGTCGAACCACCAGTTGAATTCCGCCGCCGGTGTGGTGTTGCCCGGGATCTGGAACGCACCGCCCATGTACACGATGCGCTTGATCAGCGGCACGATGTCCGGCGCCGAGCGAATCGCCAGGGCGATATTGGTCAAGGGGCCGACGGCGAGGATCGTCACTTGATGGGGATTGGCGCGCACGCTTTGCACAATGAACTGCGCGGCGGTCTCGCTGCGCAGTTGGGTGTGCGTCGCCAGGCCATCCGGTGGCGCGAGCAACTGCGAGGGCGAGGCAGGGCGCGGGTTTTTGAACGCGCCCGGCCAACCCGCGCCAAACAGCGCTTTCTCTGCCTCGTAAGTGGCGTAGTCATGCAGCAGCGGGTAGGCGGCGCCAGAGTAGACGCCGACCTCTTTTTCCACGCCCATGCGTTCCACGGCCTTGAGGGCATCGACCTGTTCCTGGTCGACCCAGGCGTTGCCGCTGACCAGGGTCATGCCCAGCAGCTCGATGCGTTTTTGCGCCTGCAGCTGGGCGAGCATGATAAAGGCCTGGCCGTCATCGTTGAGCACGTTGAAGTCGGTGTCGAAGATGACTTTTTCCGCCGCATGCGCGGTGCCGGCACACAGACCGACCGCAACAAGCAGTGCACAGCTTTTAAACAAACCTTGCATGGTGATTCATCCGCAGAAATTGTTGTTGTTAACGGTTCACCAGTTTCGCCGGCAGGGCGATGACCAGGAAGCTGCTGAGGATCAGGCAGCCGGCGAAAAACCACAAGGCGCCCGCGCTGCTGCCGGTGACGTCGATGGCCACGCCCATCAGCGAGTTGCTCACCAGGCCGGCGATGTTCGCCACCGAGCAGGCGAGGGCAAAGCCGGTGGCTGCTGCGGTGCCTTTGAGAAAGGTTGCCGGCAGGCTGAAAAACACCGGCACGGCGCCGATGATCGCGGCCGAGGCGATGGCGAACAGCACCACCGTGGCCACCACGTTATGGGTAAAGAATGTGCTGGTGGCCATGGCGGCCGCACCGACCAGGAACGGCACAATAATGTGCCAGCGGCGTTCGCGATGTTTGTCGGAGCTGGCGCCGATCAACAGCATGCCGAGCAAGGCCGCCACGCTGGGTAATGCAGTCAGCATGCCGATGTGGAACGTGTCGGTAATCCCGGCGTTGCGGATGAACGTCGGCATCCAGAACCCCATGGCGTAGGCGCTGAGCAGGATCGAGAAGTCGATACCGCCGAGCATCCACACTTTGAGGTTGAAGAAGCCGTCGCGGAAGCTGTGCTTGCTGCCGGTGGCATCGGCTTCGTCCTTGCGCAGCTCACTTTCGAGCAGGGCCTTTTCGTCGTCCGACAGCCATTTGGCTTGCTGGAAAGTATTGGGCAGCGCCCAGAAAGTCAGCACGCCGAGCAAAACGCTGGGCACCGCTTCGATCAGGAACAGCCATTGCCAGCCGCGCAGGCCACCCAGGTTGTCGAAGTGGCTCATGACCCAGCCGGACAACGGACCGCCGATCACGCTGGACAGCGGCAGCCCGATCATGAACAGCGCGATGATGCGTCCGCGCCGATGCGTCGGGAACCAGGTGGTCAAGTAATACAACACACCCGGCAAAAACCCGGCTTCGGCGGCGCCGAGCAGAAAGCGCAGGATGTAGAACTGCGTGGTAGAGGTGACCAGCATGGTGCAGGCCGAGAGCAGGCCCCAAGTGATCATGATGCGCGCGATCCAGATTTTCGCGCCGACCCGTTCCAGCACCAGGTTGCTGGGCACTTCAAAGATGATGTAGCCGACAAAAAACAAGCCGGCGCCAAGGCCGAACGCGGTTTCGCTGAAGTGCAGCTGGTCGAGCATCTGCAGTTTGGCGAAGCCGATGTTGATGCGGTCCAGGTAAGCGGCCAGGTAGCAGAAACACAGAAACGGAATCAGCTTCCAGGTGATCTTGTGGTAGAGCGTGGTGACGGGGTCGGCGACGGTGGTCGCGGGCGCTGCATTCGCAATGGGCATTGGGGTGTCTCCTGGCGGTGACTTATGGTTTTTATACAGCCGCTTTTGTTCCAGCACTTCGGAGTGCTGTAAAAGCGACTTCCAAAGGCAGTGTCAGAAGACTGAGATTTCCCTGTTAGAGGAGATCAAGTGTGGGAGCGGGCTTGCTCGCGAAAGCGGTGGATCAGTCAGTGCATTTTTGCCTGACAGGCCGCCTTCGCGAGCAAGCCCGCTCCCACATTCGATTGCATTCCAAAGTGGGAGACGCTCAGTTTTTTTTCCGGACCACGCTCTTTGTCGTGGTTCCTGGTGAATCGTTATTGCTCCCTGAACTTGCTCATCGCCTCCTGCTTGCTCACCACGTCGCCATACTTGCTGTCGATGTCGAACAGATTGGCTTCGTGGGGCGCCGGGTGTCGGTCGCCGACGCATTCGCGCACGACGATGGTGCGAAACCCGTGTTGCACCGCATCCACCGCCGTGGCGCGAATGCAGCCGCTGGTGGAGCAGCCGGCGAGTACCACGGTGTCGATGCCTTGAGCGTGCAGCATCGGGGCCAGGCTGCTGCCGAAAAACGCGCTGGCGTACTGCTTGGTGATCACCACTTCATCGTCCTGGGGCAGCACCTCGGCGCAGAACGCCGCCAGTGGGTTGCCCTCGACCATGTCTTTCATCACCGGGGCTTTCTTGACCCAGATGCCGCCATCGGCGAAATGGCCGCGATGGTAGCGGATATTGGTGTGCACCACCGCAATCCCATGCTGGCGCGCAGTGGCCAGCAACTCGACGCTTTCGGCCACCGCCGTGACCACGCCCGGTGCGAACAATGGCGCGCCTTCGGTGGTGTAGCCCTGCATGAAGTCGATCATCAGCAGCGCGGCCTTTTTGCCGAAGCCGATGCGATTGCCCCAGACGCCTTGGTAGTTGGCGTCGGCAGATTGTTCGCTCATTGGTTTTTCACCTCATTCTCTGCGTCGTGGCGCGCGGGTTGACTGTGGCTAGCGGGTTTACTGTGCCAAGCGGGTTTACTGTGGCGAGCGGGCTTGTCGTGGCGAGCGGGCTTGCCCCGCGTTGGGCTGCGAAGCGGCCCCAAAACCTGCCATGCGGTTTGCCTGACGAAACCCATTGCCTGGACGAGGGGCCGCTTCGCAGCCCAACGCGGGGCAAGCCCGCTCGCCACGACAAGCGCGCTAGCCACGACAGGCCCGCTTGGCACAGCAAGCCCGCCAGCCACGAGCATGTTCAGTACGCGCCGGAGAGCAGGGCGCCGGCACCGGGCACGATCGGCTCCAAATCTAGGGCCTTGAGCATCGCGTAAGTAGTGGCGATGGCGGCAGTGAGTACCGGCTTGCCGGTTTGCGCCTCGACCTTGGCGACCACTGGCAACGACTGCATCTGCACGCAGGCCGAGAGCACGATCACATCGACGCCTTCCAGGTTCATGTCCGCGACGATGGCCGGCAGGTTGGCCGGGTCGTGGCGCGCAACCTGGAGGTTGTCGGGGATTTCCAGCGCCCGCCAGTCCACCACTTCAAAGCCTTCTTCGCGGATGTAATTCACCACCAGTTCGGTCAGCGGCTTCATGTACGGCGCGACGATGGCGATGCGTTTGGCCCCCATGACGTTGAGGCCTTCGATCAGTGCGCCGGCGCTGGTGATCACCGGGGCATTGGCGTCGTTATCGGCAGTGGCCTGGCGCAGGCGCTGCTCGGATTTGCGGTGATAACCCAAGCCCATGGCCATGATCGCCACCAGGCAGGCGTACCCCAGCACATCCACTTTGGCGTCGGACAGCTCAATGGCGCAGCGGTCGGACTCGCCGTCCATTGCCGCCAGTTCTTCCTTGCGCACCTGCTTCATGCGCATGCGGCTGGAGTGGAAAGTAAAACGCTCCGGGCGGATGGCCTGGCGCGCGTTGAGCATCGCCGGGATCTCGGTTTCCATGGTGGTGTTGGAACTCGGCACGATCTGGCCGATGCGGTAAAGCTTCTGCATGGTGGTCTCCGTTCTTAGTGGGTGAGGAAGTCGCCGAGAGCGTCGAAGAAGCCCTCGAGGTCATCCCACGGAATCATGTGCCCGGCGTTGGGCACGCGCACGACCTGGATGGCCGGTTGCAGGTCCTGGATTTCGGCGATGTCTTCATCGAGGATCACGCCGCCGCGCCCGGCTACCATCAACAGGGCAGGGGCCTTGAGGTGAGGCAGGTCCTGATGAAAGTCCACCGTATGAAAGTCATTGAAGGCGCGCACGATGGCGGGCTCAAAGCAGGTGTGCAGCCATTCGGCGCGCAGTTGCAGTTGCTCGGGTGTCCAGGTGGCGCAGAAGGCGCGCATGGCCTGTGCATCCATCCCAACCAGGGATTGGCGGATCGAATCGACGTACCACGGCAATTTGCTCGGGTATTCACGACGACCGGGGCCGGACACTGGCGGGTCGATCAGCACCACACGGTTTACGCCTTGCGGATGCTTGACCGCACTGCGCACGGCAAAGCGCGCGCCCATGGAGTGGCCGACCAGGTGGTAACGGTCCAGCTTCAGTGCATCGGCGAATGCGCCGATGTCATCGCTGCAGGTCTCGGCGCTGTAATCCAGCTCGGCTCCGGTGGACGACAAGCCGCGCCCGCGTACATCCAGCACGTACGTGTCGAAGTGCGCGCCGAGGCGTTCGGCCACAAACCCCCAGGTAATCGCGGGGCTGGTGATGCCCGGAATCAAAATCAGCGCCGGGCCGTTGCCGCCGTAGCGCAGGTAGTGCTGGCGAATGCCGTTGGACTGGACATTGCCGCCATAGAGAAAGGTGCTCACGCGGCCACCCCCGATTTCAGTGGCTGCGCGTACAGGTCATAGCCGTACACCCAATCCGGGTCTTCCTGGGTGCGCAGCCACGTGTTGGCGTTGGACACCGCCTGCACGCGGGAGGCGCGTTCCTTGCGGTTGGCTTCGTAGAGCTGGAACGCGGTGCGGTAATCGCTGATGCCGGTTTCCTGCAGACAGCGGGTGAGCATGGCGGCGTCTTCGATGGCCATGCCGGCGCCCTGGGCCATGTGCGGTTTCATCGGGTGGCAGGCGTCACCGAGCAGCACCAGGCGACCTCGGCTCCACAGTGGCAGCGGGTTGCGATTGCGCAGCGGCCATTTGGTCACGCTTTCGGTGGACTCGATCAGGGCCTGCACGGTGGGGTGGTAGCCCTGGAACGCCTCGAACATCTCTTCGCGGCTGCTGTCGACGAACGCGCCCTGGAAGTCCCATTCGGCATGCGGCACGCCAGTCACGTAGTAGTACTCGTCGCGTTTGCCGGTGGTGTAATACACCATCATGTGGCGGTCTTCGGTCCACCATTTGATGCAGTCTTCGAACGTGAGGTCGTACTTGGCCAACTGCTCGCCACGGATCAATGCGCGGTGCGCGACCCAGCCGCTGTACAGCGGTTTTTCCACGCCGAGCAGTTCTTCACGAATTTTCGAGTTGATGCCGTCGGCGCCGATCACGATGTCGGCATAAGTCACTTCGCCATCGGCGAAAGTCAGGCGCACCTGGGTGTCGGTTTCTTCGAGGGTTTCCAGGCGCTTGTTGAAGTGCAGGGTGCCGGGCTTGAGGGTGGACATCTGCAGCGCATGCAGGTCGCCGCGGTGCACGGTGACATACGAGGCGCCGTAGCCGGTGAGCGGGATGCGCGAGAGGTAGTCGCCGGTTTCGCCGCAACGGCTGAACCAATGCTCGGGGTGCGAGCCCATCAGGTCCAGCTGCTGTTCGATGCCCATGCGGCGGAAGATTTTCATGATGTTGGGGCCCATGTGGATCCCCGCGCCCAACCGGGAAAACTCCGGCGCTTGTTCGTAGATATCTACGTCAAAACCGGCTTGCTGCAACAGGGTGGCGGCGGCGGCACCGCCCAGGCCGGCACCGACGATGGCGATTTTTTGAGTGCTTCCCATGGGGCGTAATCCTCTTTCTTTGTGATTGTCGGCAGCGTCTGTCTGCAAGGTTTTTAAAGTGTATACGCTCATTTTTTGAAATGGGAAGCCCACTTTCGCAAATTTATTTTTTGGCCCTATTTATCCTGTGTAACGCGTTGCAGTCAGTAATTGCTAGGTGTGTGTCGATTGGTAACGAATTGGCGCGCCGCTTGCAGTCCGCCTGCAATTCAGGTCTTATCGTTATTAATTGGCGTATACGCTATAAAAGTGCACTAGAGTGAAGCGCAGTGCTTGAACTTGGTGCAGCCCCACAGGAGACAGGAAAATGCCGGTAAGCGATTGCGAACTGACCCAGATGTTTGAACACGTGCTGAAGCTGTCGAAGGTCGACCCGACCCAGAGCGTTGCCGTGCTCAAGAGCCATTACTCCGACGCACGCACCGTGCGCGCGGCAATGGACGCGGCGCAGCGCCTGGGGGCCAAGGTGTATGCGGTGGAGCTGCCGTCGTTCAATCACCCGCGTGCGATGGGCAATGACATGACCGCCTACTGCGGCGACACCGCGCTCACCGGCAACATTGCCGCCCAGCGTGCGCTGGAAGCCGCCGACCTGGTGGTTGACACGATGATGCTGCTGCATTCGCCGGAACAGGAGCAGATCCTCAAGACCGGCACGCGCATCCTGCTGGCCGTGGAGCCGCCGGAAGTGCTGGCGCGCATGCTGCCCACCGAAGAAGACAAGGTGCGTGTGCTGGCGGCCGAGCGATTGCTGAAAAAGGCGCGTTCGATTCAGGTCAAATCCCGCGCCGGCAGTGATTTTCGCGCCGCCTTGGGGCAGTACCCGTCGGTGACCGAATACGGTTTTGCCGATGAGCCTGGGCGCTGGGACCACTGGCCCAGCGGCTTCCTGTTCTCCTGGCCCAACGAGGAAACCGCCGAGGGCGTGCTGGTGCTGGACGTCGGCGACATCCTCCTGCCATTCAAGACCTACACCCGCGAGAAGATCACGCTGGAAATCGAGAAGGGCTTTATCACCAGGATCCACGGTGGTTTCGAGGCCGAGTACCTGCGTGATTACATGAAGTACTTCAACGATCCGGAGGTGTACGGCATCTCTCATATCGGCTGGGGCTTGCAGCCAAAAGCGCAGTGGACCGCCATGGGTTTGCATGACAAGAACGACGGCATGTGCATGGACGCGCGGGCGTTCTATGGCAATTTCCTGTTCTCCACCGGGCCGAATACCGAAGTGGGCGGCACGCGCAAGACGCCGTGCCACATGGACATCCCGCTGCGTCATTGCGATGTGTACCTGGATGACGAGGCGGTGGTTATCGCCGGTGACGTAGTCGCCCCGGCAGCCTCTCTGGCCCGCTGAAGATCCCAATGTGGGAGCGGGCTTGTCTGGGAGCGGGCTTGCTCGCGAATGCGGTGTGCCAGTCAATACATCTTTAACTGCTACGCCGCCTTCGCGAGCAAGCCCGCTCCCACCGTTCTAACCGTGTTTCCTCGATGAGAAACTTGAGTCGATCCGGTAAGCCAGCCATCATGCTTCCCCATCGCCAATCACCCACCGAGCCCGCCGTGCCTGATTCCTACGTTTTCTCTGAACAAGTTGGCCACCTGCTGCGCAAGGCCTACCAGCGCCACCTGGCGATTTTTCAGCAGAATGTCGGCGACTCCCAGCTCACCGCCGTGCAGTTCGTTACCCTGTGTGCCCTGCGCGATCACGGAGCAAGTTCTCTCACCGAACTGGTCAAGGCCACGGCCGTTGACCAGGCGACCATTCGCGGCATTGTCGAGCGGCTCAAGGCCAAGGAACTGATCACGCTGGAGCCGGACCCGCAAGACAAGCGCAAGGTGGTGGTGGATTTGTCTGCCGCAGGCGCCGACCTGGTCGCGCAAACGGCGCCGCGCGCCGCGCAGATCAGCGAACTGACCCTGAGCAACCTCAACCCGGCCGAGCGCGTGGCGGTGTTGTTCCTGCTGCGCAAGATGATCGACGACCCGCAGCAATAGTGGGCGCCCCGTAGCCGGCCGGCTTGTTAAAACCAGCGGCTTGATGTGGCGACCAGGCTTGATATGGCGAGCAGGCTTGTAGTGGCGAGCGGGCTTGCCCCGCGTTGGGCTGCAAGCAGCCCCAAACCCTGCCATGAGGTTCACCTGAATAAACCCATTGCCTGAGCGAGGGGCCGCTTCGCGCCCCAACGCGGGGCAAGCCCGCTCGCTACAACCATCACAAACCTGCGTACGTCAGAGTAAGCCCAACCCCTTGGCATCGTTTTTGCTCGGTATTGATGTAGTAGCCACTTCACGATTCAAGTGTGTCGCGAGACCCCAGGTCCGCGATGCTTTTTTTTGACTGTTTCGTGTAGTAGCCACTTCACCAACTGACACAGGCGAAGCGAATGATCAGTCCCTCCATCACGGTTGCACTAGAGGTCAATGGCCGCACCCGCGAAGTCAGCGCCATGGCGGACACGCCGCTGTTGCTGGTGCTGCGCAATGACCTGGCACTCAACGGCCCCAAGTACGGCTGCGGCCTGGGCGAGTGCGGCGCGTGCACGGTGATCATCGACGGTGTCGCGGCACGCTCATGTGTGTTCCCGCTGGCGGGCGCGGCAGGGCGTGAAATCGTCACCCTCGAAGGCCTCGGCACACGCCAGGCGCCGCACCCGGTGCAGCAGGCGTTTATCGACGAGCAGGCCGCGCAATGCGGCTACTGCCTCAACGGCATGATCATGACGGCCAAAGCCTTGCTCGACCGTAATCCCAACCCCAGCGAAGCCCAGATCCGCAACGAACTCTCGGGCAACCTCTGCCGCTGCGGCACTCATATCGAAATCCTGCGCGCCGTATTGCGTGCTGCTCACCTCTTGACCGTGGATGGCCGACCATGACCGATATCCCACTTTCCCGTGACCAGTGGCTGGCCAAGACGGGCGTCTTGTTGATCGTCGACGATGTGCTGCCGCCCTCCGGCCCGGTGGCCAAGGGCGGCACGCCGACTGTGAAACCCAAAGAGCTGGGGCTGTTTATCGCGGTCAACGATGACGGCCTGGTCTATGCGTTCAACGGCCATGTGGACCTGGGCACCGGCATTCGCACCTCGCTGGCGCAGATCGTCGCCGAAGAACTGGACCTGACGATGGACCAGGTAACCATGGTGCTGGGCGACACCGAGCGCGCGCCGAACCAGGGCGCGACGATTGCCAGCGCGACCTTGCAGATTTCGGCGATCCCGCTGCGCAACGCGGCTGCCGAAGCACGACGTTTTTTGCTGGCGCGGGCGGCGGGGCGCTGGGGCGTGAGCACCGCCAGCCTCAAGGTCGAAGCGGGCGTTATTCAGGCGGCAGACGGGCGCGCCACCCCTTACGGTGAGTTGGTCAGCGGCCAGCATGACCAGTTGCGTATCAGCGGCGACGCCCCCTTGAAAGCCATCGAGGATTACCGCCTGGTGGGCAAGGGCGCCGCGCGCGTGGATATTCCCGGCAAGGCCACGGGCGAGCTGACCTACGTGCACGACATGCGCGTGCCGGGCATGCTGCACGGCCGCGTCGTGCGCCCGCCGTATGCCGGTCTGGACTGCGGGGATTTTGTCGGCAATAGCCTGCTGCGTGTGGATGAAGCGTCCATCGCGCATATTCCCGGCATTGTTGCCGTGGTGGTGATCCGCGATTTTGTGGGCGTGGTCGCGTTGCGCGAAGAACAGGCGATCAAGGCCGCCCATGAGTTGCAGGTGCAGTGGAAGCCCTGGAATAACGCCCTGCCGGACATGAGCGATGTCGAGCAGGCGATCCGTGACAACCCGCGCGTACGCCGCACGGTGCTCGATCAGGGCGATGTCGATGCAGCCCTGGCGGGCGCCAGCCAACGGATGCCGCGCAGCTACCTGTGGCCCTATCAAATGCACGGCTCAATCGGCCCGTCCTGCGCCGTGGCCGACTATCAGGCCGCGGGCAGTCGCGTGTGGTCGGGCAGCCAGAACCCGCATCTGCTGCGCGCCGACCTGGCCTGGTTGCTGGACTGTGATGAAGCGCTGATCGACGTGATTCGCATGGAAGCCGCCGGGTGCTATGGGCGCAATTGCGCCGATGACGTCTGCGCCGATGCGTTGCTGTTGTCGCGCGCGGTGGGCAAGCCGGTGCGCGTGCAACTGACCCGCGAACAGGAACACCTGTGGGAGCCCAAGGGCACGGCGCAGTTGATGGACGTGGACGGCGGCCTCAACGCCGACGGCAGCATTGCCGCGTACGATTTTGAAACCAGCTACCCCTCCAATGGCGCGCCGACCCTGGCGCTGTTGCTGACCGGCCGCGTTGAGCCCGTGGCGGCGATGTTCGAAATGGGCGACCGCACCTCGATCCCGCCGTATGACATCGACAACATGCGGGTGACTATCAACGACATGGCGCCCATCGTACGCGCCTCGTGGATGCGCGGTGTGTCGGCGTTGCCCAATACCTTTGCCCACGAATCGTATATCGACGAGCTGGCATTTGCCGCCGGCGTCGATCCGGTGGAGTACCGCCTGCGCTACCTCAAGGACGAGCGCGCCATCGACCTGGTCAAATCCACCGCCGAACGCGCCAACTGGTCACCGCGCACTGCGCCCATGCAAACCGCCAGTGAAGACCATTTGTTGCGCGGCCGTGGCTTTGCTTACGCGCGCTACATCCACAGTAAATTCCCCGGTTTTGGCGCGGCGTGGGCCGCCTGGGTGGCGGATGTGGCCATCAACAAACACACCGGCGACGTCTCGGTGACGCGGGTGGTGATCGGCCATGACTCGGGGATGATGATCAACCCGGCGGGTGTGCAGCATCAGATCCACGGCAATGTGATCCAGTCCACCAGCCGCGTATTGAAGGAGCGGGTGACCTTTGAGGAATCGACGGTGGCCAGCAAGGAGTGGGGCGGTTACCCGATCCTGACCTTCCCTGAAGTGCCGCAGATTGACGTGCTGATGATGCCGCGCCAGGACCAGCCGCCGATGGGCGCCGGTGAGTCGGCCTCGGTGCCCAGCGCGGCGGCGATTGCCAATGCGATCTATGACGCCACCGGCATTCGTTTTCGTGAGTTGCCGATTACGCCCGAGCGGGTGTTGGCAGCGCTGAATGCCGGTACCCTCGGCGAGCCTGCCACGTCGCCACAGAAACGCAAAAAATGGTGGTTTGGCGCGCTGTTTGCGACGCTGGGCGCGGTGATGGCCACGGCCTGGCCGTTTCACAGCGCGATCGCACCGATTGCCCCGCCCAGCGCCGGCACCTGGTCCAAGGCCACCCTGGAGCGCGGGCGTTTGCTGGCGGCGGTGGGCGATTGCGCGGTGTGCCATACGGCACCGGGCGGCGCGACCAATGCCGGTGGGTTGGCGATGGAAACGCCGTTCGGCACCCTGTACAGCAGCAATATCACCCCGGATGTGCAGACCGGCATCGGCGCCTGGTCGTACCCGGCGTTCGAGCGGGCGATGCGCGACGGGATTGGCCGTGACGGGCGCAATTTGTACCCGGCGTTTCCCTATACGGCGTTTCGCAATATCAATGAGGCGGACATGCAGGCGCTGTATGCCTACCTGATGTCGCAAGCGCCAGTGAGCCAGGCGCCGACGCCGAATGCCATGCGCTTCCCGTTCAATATCCGGCCGTTGATGGCGGGGTGGAATGCATTGAACCTGAGGCGCGGTGAAATCACGCTGCAACCGGAGCGCGGCGAGCAGTGGAATCGCGGCAATTATCTGGTCAATGGTTTGGGGCACTGTGCCGCGTGCCATTCGCCACGCAACCTGATGGGGGCGCAGAAGGGCGGTAAATCCTTCCTGGCCGGAGGCATGGTTGATGGGTGGGAAGCGCCGGCGTTGATGGGTTTGTCCAAGGCGCCAACGCCATGGACTGAGGACCAGTTATTCACCTATTTGAGCACCGGCTATTCCGATGCCCATGGCGTGGCGGCGGGGCCGATGGGGCCGGTGGTGACTGAGTTGGCGAAGTTGCCCAAGACCGATATTCGCGCGATGGCGGTGTACCTGGCGTCGCTCAATGGCGAGGCGGCGGTTGAGGCGCAAACCGTGGCGGCGGCGACGGTGCCCAATCCCAATGGTCGGCGAGTATTTGAAGGGTCGTGCAAGGCCTGCCACGCCGAGGGTCGGGGGCCAAAGCTGTTTGGCGTCAGCCCGTCATTGGCGACCAACACCAATGTGCACAGTGATCAGCCGGACAATTTGATCAAGGTGATTTTACAAGGCATCAGCAACCCGGCGACCAAGGACCTGGGGTATATGCCGGGGTTCAAAGACAGTTTGTCGAACACTCAGGTTGCCGACTTGGTCGCGTACCTGCGCGGGCAATTTGCGCCGAATGCGGCGCAGTGGAAGGGGGTGGAGCAGAAGGTCGCACACCTGCGGGCCAACCCGGGCACTCACTGATATTCCACAACCGGTAAAGATCAAATGTGGGAGCTGGCTTGCCTGCGACAGCGGTGTGTCTGCACCGAAAATACTACCTGACACATCGCCATCGCAGGCAAGCCAGCTCTCACAGGGATCAGAGCCGGTTTCTATGATGAGCTAGGGGAGACGCCCCTCAGCACCAAATCAGTGATAAACCCCAGCCAATCCTGCTGCTGCCCCTTATCCGCCAGGTCTTCACCCAGAAACGAACTGAGGGTATGGCGGTTGGAGTTATAGAAGTAGCACAGCGAAGCGATCATCAAGTACACGTGCTTGAGGTCGACATCCTGGCGAAACACACCCTGGGCCTGGCCGGCCTCAATGATCGGTTTCAGCACGCCAACCGCTTCGCCCGACAATCGGCGCATCTCCCCGGACTGTTGAGCGTGTTTGCCTTGGTGCAGGTTCTCGATGCTCAGAATCGCCACGAATTCCGGATGCTTGACGTAGTAATTCCAGATAAACGCGACCAGGTCCTGCAGCGCCTGCACGGGTGCCTCCAGGTTGAGCTTGAGTTTGCTTTCGGCTTTGTTGAACTGCTCGTAGATGTGTTCCAGCACGCAGATGAACAGGTGTTCCTTGCTGCCGAAATAGTAATAAAGCATGCGGTCGTTGGAGTCGGCCTCCTTGGAAATGGTGTCGACGCGCCCGCCGGAGTAACCGTCGCGGGTGAACACCTTGACCGCTGCATGCAAGATGCGCGCGCGTGTCTGGTCGGCCTGCTGAGCCCGAATACCGGTCTTCTTGATCACCATCTCAACGCGCCTTGCAGCCAGTCTGGGCGCGAAATATAGCATGGGCTTTTTCGCGGCCGTTCTGTGACCGACAAGTTCTGTAATAAAAACGCCACTGCGCTGGGGATTGGATCCGAGTCGGGCTATTTTGGTGCATCCCAATAACTAGAGTAGCCATGGATGAAATACCAACCCTTCAGCCGCACCTTAATCGCCACCGCTCTGGTGCTGACGGTCAGCGGTGTGCACGCCGCTTCCCAGGCCCCGGTGGCCGGTGAAAACGGCATGGTAGTCACCGCCCAGCATTTGGCCACTCATGTGGGTGTGGATGTGCTCAAGGCCGGCGGCAACGCAGTCGATGCGGCCGTGGCCGTGGGCTATGCGCTGGCGGTGGTGTACCCGGCGGCGGGTAACCTCGGTGGCGGCGGCTTCATGACCGTGCAACTGGCGGATGGGCGCAAGACCTTCCTGGACTTCCGCGAAAAAGCCCCCCTGGCGGCCACCGCCGACATGTACCTGGACAAAGACGGCAAGGTCGTCGAAGGCCTCAGCGCCAAGGGCCACCTGGCGGTCGGCGTGCCCGGCACCGTGTCCGGCATGGAAACCGCGCTGAGCAAGTACGGGACGCTCAAGCGCGACCAAGTGATTGCCCCGGCGATCAAGCTGGCGGAAAACGGCTTTGAACTGGAGCAGGGCGATATCGACCTGCTGCACACCGCCACCGGTGAGTTCGAGAAAGACAAAGACCTGCGCGCGATCTTCCTGCACAACGGCCAACCGATGCAGGTCGGCCAGAAACTGGTGCAGAAAGACCTGGCCAAGACCCTCAAGGAAATCTCCGCCAAGGGCACCGACGGCTTCTATAAAGGTTGGGTCGCCAAGGCCCTGGTGGATTCCAGCCAGGCCGGCAAGGGCATCATCACCCAGGCCGACCTCGACAAATACAAGACCCGCGAACTGGCGCCCATCGAGTGCGATTACCGTGGCTACCACGTGGTCTCGGCACCGCCGCCGAGCTCGGGCGGCGTGGTGATCTGCCAGATCATGAACATCCTCGAAGGCTACCCGATGGCGGAACTGGGCTATCACTCGGCCCAAGGCCTGCACTACCAGATCGAAGCGATGCGCCACGCCTACGTGGACCGTAACAGCTACCTCGGCGACCCGGACTTCGTGAAGAACCCGATCGCCCACCTGCTGGACAAGGACTACGCCGCCAAGCTGCGCGCGGCCATCGAACCGCAGAAGGCCGGGGATTCCCAGGCGATCAAGCCGGGCGTGTCGCCGCATGAAGGCAACAACACCACGCACTATTCCATCGTCGACAAGTGGGGCAACGCAGTGTCGGTGACCTACACCCTCAACGACTGGTTCGGTGCCGGTGTGATGGCGAGCAAGACCGGCGTGATCCTCAACGATGAAATGGATGACTTCACCGTCAAGGTCGGCGTGCCGAATATGTACGGGCTGGTCCAGGGTGAAGCCAACGCCATCGCACCCGGCAAGGCGCCGCTGTCGTCGATGAGCCCGACCATCGTGACCAAGGACGGCAAGGCCGTGATGGTGGTCGGTACGCCAGGGGGCAGCCGGATTATCACCGCGACCTTGCTGACCATCCTGAATGTCATCGACTACAAGATGAACATCCAGGAAGCCGTCGATGCGCCGCGTTTCCACCAGCAGTGGATGCCTGAAACCACCAACCTGGAGACCTTCGCGGTGAGCCCGGACACCCAGAAAATCCTCGAGAGCTGGGGCCACAAGTTTGCCGGGCCTCAGGATGCCAACCACCTGGCCGCAATCCTGGTGGGCGCGCCTTCCCTGGGGGGCAAGCCGGTGGGCAACAACCGTTTCTACGGGGCCAACGACCCGCGCCGCAATACCGGTCTGTCCCTGGGCTACTGAGGCGTGAGGTGGTGATGCAGGTGGGCCAGGGACAGCGCCAGGCTGTCATGGGATAACTGGGTGGCGGCGCCTTCGGCGCTGTCTCTGGCGGCCGGCATCACACGCTCGAACATGTGGTTTTCATAAGCCTGCACTGCTGCCGAGCAGTCAGGCGTCTGGAGCAGATGCTGCGCCAGTTCGGCCGCATCGAGCATCGCTGCATTGACGCCTTCGCCACCAAATGGCGACATCAGGTGCGCTGCATCGCCGATCAACGTCAACCCCTGACGGTGGTTCCAGCGATGGCCCACGGGCAGGGCGTAGATGTGCCGCGTCAGCACGGTTTCGTTGGCCGCTTCAAATAACGCCAGGATGTCCGCGTGCCAGCCTTCGAACTGGGCTTTGAGCGCAGACACACTGCGGGGTGCGGCGGCCCAGTCGGTGGGCACGCGGAAGATCGCGTAGCCGCGCAAGTGCGCGTTGGCATTGCGTTGCACGATGATCGCCTTGGCGCCGCCTTCGACTTCCAGTTTGCCGCGACCGACCAGCCTGGCGATGTGCGGGTGTTGGCGGTCGACATCATCGATGCCGAACTCGATAAACGTCAGCCCGCTGTACTGCGGCACGTAAGGCGACAGCAGCGGCCGGATTTTGGACCAGGCGCCATCGGCACCGACGACCAGATCGAATGGGCCGTGGCTGATCTCGCCCTGGTGCAGCGTCCAGCGTGCGTGCTCGGCCGGGCGAATGGCGCTGATGCCGACGCCCCAGTTCACACAGCCTGCGGGCAGCGCCTCCAGCAGGATCTGGCGCAAGGCCGTGCGGTCGACCTCCGGGCGGTCTCCGGCATCAGGGTTGGGGGCTTCGAACAGCAGGCGAGCGTGTTGATCCATCAACCGTGAGCCTTGGTCTTCGTAGCGCGCGATCCGGTTGAAGGCGTCTTCCAGGCCGGCACGTTGCAGCGCCAGTTGGCCGGAGTCGACATGCAGGTCGAGCGTCCCGCCTTGCGGGCGTTCCAGCGGCCCGCGTTCGCGCTCGAACACGCTGACGGCGACGCCATGACGCGTGAGGATTTGCGCCAGGGTCAATCCGCCAGGACCGGCGCCGACAATCGCAATACGCGTTGGAATGATCATTGAAATGGCCCTTGGCGATGTTTATAGGATCCTATACATTTGATGCATAGGCTCCTATGGAAAGTCAACGACCCCATGAATGTTCAAACCCCGTCACCCAATCCCATGCAACAGATCGGTCTCGCCAACCGCGGTTTTATCCGCCTTTACGAGGGCCAGCTACGCGCGTTGGGGTTTGCCGTGGCGCAAATTCCGGTGCTGGTGGCGCTCAAGCAGAGCGAGGGTCTGCCCCAGGCTGAATTGGTGCGCATCGCCCGTGTCGAGCAGTCGAGCATGGCGCAGCTGCTGGGGCGCATGGAGCGTGATGGAATGATCCAGCGCATGGTCGACCCCGCAGACAAACGCAGCCGCCTGATCACCCTCACCGATGCGGTGCGTGAACGCATGCCTGCGGCCTACGCCGTGATGGTGCAGGGCACGGCGCAGGCGATGCAGGGCTTCAGCGCTGAGGAAGAGGCGACGCTGCTGGCGTTATTGCTGCGCGTGAATGCCAACCTGGAGCGTGGTTTGGATTGAACATCCGCGCCGCTTTCAGGTTCTACCCCAAGAGCCCTGAAAGGACCGGACCGATGAAAGCGCTGAAAATCGCCACCTTCAATATCAACGGCATCCGTGCCCGTCTGCCCAACCTGCTGCAATGGCTTGAGCGCGAGCAGCCCGATATTGTCTGCCTGCAAGAGCTCAAGGCGCCGCAAAGCCTGTTTCCCTATGCCGACTTCGAAGCAGCCGGCTACGGTGCGATCTGCCTGGGCCAGGCCTCGTGGAACGGCGTGGCCATTTTGGCGCGCGATGCCCAGCCGCTGGAGAGCCGGCGCGGATTGCCGGGCGATGACAGCGACACGCAAAGCCGTTACCTGGAAGCCGCGGTGCATGGCGTGTTGGTCGGTTGCCTGTATCTGCCCAATGGCAACCCGCAGCCTGGGCCGAAATTTGAGTACAAACTGGCCTGGTTCGAACGGCTGATTGACTACGCCCAGGCGCTGCAAGTCAGCGAACACCCGGTGCTGCTGGCCGGGGATTTCAATGTGGTGCCCACCGACCTCGACATCTACAACCCGCGCTCCTGGCTCAAGGACGCTTTGCTGCAACCCGAGAGCCGCGCGTGTTATCAGCGCCTGCTGGAGCAGGGTTGGACCGATTCGCTGCGCCATCTGTACCCCGAAGAGCGCGTCTACACCTTCTGGGATTACTTCCGTCAGCACTGGCAGACCAATTCCGGGCTGCGTATCGATCACCTGCTGCTCAATCCCGCGCTCAGGCCTTACCTCAAAGACGCCGGCGTGGACGCCTGGGTGCGCAACGAGCCGCACGCCAGCGACCATGCACCGACATGGATTCAACTGAGCACCCGCAAAAAGCGCTAATCAGCGCGAATAATGGCCAAGGCCTCGGCTTTGCCCAAGGGGTGCTGCATGCGTTGTGACAGGCGCGCCATGGCTTGCTGATGTTCGCAGGCAATCACGGCTTCCACTTGATCATCACGGCACAGCAAGGCAATGAAGTCGTGACGACTCACATCACCTTCCACGTGCAGGCGGTTCCAGTGCAGCGGGTGGCCGAGCACTTCAAAGGTTTTGTCGAAGTGGTAGGTCCAGAAGAAGGGCACGTCGGCGTACACCTGCGTGTCTCCAAGCATATTGCGCGCGGCCAGCACGGCCAGTTGCTGGGCCACGCGCCAGTGCTCGATGCGTGTCGGCTGCTGACGCCAGGCAAAAGTCACGTTGTCGCCGGCCGCCCATAACCCAGGCGCCACCTGTAAATGACTGTCTGCGTTCAGCGACTGATCCTCGGCTTTGTCGACGTCCTGGATAAAGCCTGTGGCGGGTGTGACGCCAACGCCCATTACCACCAGGTCTGCCGCCAGGCGCTTGCCGTTTTTAAGCAGCACGGTACTCACCGCGCCGTGACCGTCGAAGCGTTCGGGCTCGGTGTTGCAGTGAAAGATCACGCCATTGTCTTCGTGCAATTGGCGAATGGCCGCACCGATGCGCTTGCCCAATTGCGCAGCGAGAGGAATGTCATGGCGGCTGACCACCTGCACCACCAGGCCCCGTTGGCGCAAGGCGGACGCGGCTTCCAGGCCGATAAAACTGTCGCCGACAATCACCGCGCACGCTGCCGACTGCGCTGCTTCATCGATTCGCGCTGCATCCTCGCGGCTGCGCAATACAAACACGTGGCTCAATATGGCGCCGGGGATGTCCAGTGGTTGCGCTTCGCCTCCGGTGGCGACCAGGGCCGCGTCATAGTCGAAGTGACGACCGTCGGCGAGTTCGATGCGTTTGGCGCGGGCGTCCAGGCGCTGAACTTCGCCGTGAATGCCAATGGGCTGCTTATCCAGCAGTGGCGGCGTGTCTTCGGGCGTCATCTGGCCCGCGATCACGAATTTACTCAGGGCGGTGCGGTCGTAGGCCGGAGCTTGTTCGCGGTCGATCCACAGCAATCGTCCGCTGAAGCCCTGCTGATGCAACGTCGCCACGGCGGCAGTGCCTGCCGCGCCAGCGCCGATGACCGCTAAACAGCGGTGTTCATCCCGCGCCGGCGCGGCTTCGGCGGCGATGGGCTCGTCGCCAACACTGACCACGCCATCGTGCACCTGCACCGGGTATTGCGTGAGCCCGACCAGTGCCGGAGGTTCGATGACGGCGCCGCTGTCCACGGCAAACGCCGCTTTGTGCCAGGGGCAGATGATCCGCCCGTTACAGATCACACCTTCTTCCAGCGGGGCGCCGGCGTGCGGGCAGTCGGCCTGGAAGGCGCGCACCCGGTCGCCGACACGCACCAGCAAGACAGGATGCTTTGCCGCGGTGACGCGAACGCCACGGTTTTCCGGCAAGTTAATCAGGCGAGCAACAATGCGCATGTTCATAGGCCAATCTCCTTTAGAAGATTGACTGGCGCCGAAGGAAAGGGACTGCGTTGACCCGATGGTCGGTACTCAGGATCGGGCCTTACGCCAGCAGCTGCGCCACCGCTTCAAATGCCTTGTCACGCCGCGCCTGCCAATGGCCGCCAATCACCACGGCGGGCTGCTGGTGCTGTTCGATCCACGCCAGGCTGCCCTGGAAAAACGCCCGACGATCAGCCAGTTCCGGTTGGCAGCGCTGGCCGTCGGCGGTCCACTCCACATCCTCGGGAGACAGCAGCAGATGCAGGTCGTAATGCCGGGCCAGGAGTTCGTTGTCCAGCCAGGCCGGGTAGTCGCCGAACAGCGTCTGGCTCCACAGTTTGTTGGTCAACAGGTGAGTATCGAGCACCAGCAGGTTGGGCTGTTCGGCGCGGGCGGCGTCTTCCCAGGCCAGTTGGCCGCGGGCGATCGCCGGAATATCCGCCAGGGTGGTGTCGCGTTGGTGATGGTCGATGAAATACCGCACGTATTCGCCAACCATCAGCCCGCCAAAGTGTGCATGCAGTTCAGCCGCCAGCCAGCTTTTGCCGCTGGATTCGGGGCCTGCCAGTACCACCACTTTCATGCGTGCAACGCCGGGTCGCTGCGCCATTCACGCCAGCCTTGCACGGCAATCGCGGTGAACAGGGCATAAAGCGCGGCGGTGAGGTACAGGCCTTTGTAGAGGAACAGGCCGACGAAGATCACGTCCACGGCGATCCACAGTGGCCAGCATTGCACGCGTTTTTGCGCCATCCACATTTGCGCCACCAGGCTGAAGCCGGTGAGGGCGGCGTCGAGCCACGGCTGGGCGGCGTCGGTCCAGTGGGCCATGGCCGCGCCGAGCAGCAGGCTGAAGACGGCGCCGACGGCCAGGCTGCTCATGATCGCGGGCACGCCGAGGCGCGTGACCTGACGGCCTTGCTTGACCTCGCCGGCGCGGGTCCATTGCCACCAGCCGTAAAGTTGCAGGGCGGCGTAGACCACTTGCAGGAGCATGTCGGAATAGAGCTTTACGTCGAAGAACACCCAGGTGTAGAGCAACACCATGACCAGGCCGATGGGCCAGCACCAAGGGTTTTGTTTGACCGTCAGCCAGACAGCGATCACCCCCAGGGCGGCGGCGAACAATTCAAGCCCGGACATGGCGGTTCCTTGGGAGAGTGGGAGAGGGCGCTAATTGTAACCAGAGGTGAGGAATGTTTAAACGCGGATGTGGAGGTATACACATTGCTGCGGTCATGGCGGCTGGCGTGGTTTGACGAGGTGCCTGAGATCAAAATCAAAAGCAGAGCACGGCGTGCGTGGCAGAAGCTGAGCAACACCCCATCACCAGATGTACTGAGCATCAACTGTGGGAGCGGGCTTGCTCGCGAAGGCGGTGTGCCAGTGACCCATGAGCTGACTGAACCACCGCATTCGCGAGCAAGCCCGCTCCCACAGTTTGACCGGGTACAGACCGCCAGCGTCGCACTGCTTTGCTTTTCTGTGGGAGCTGGCTTGCCTGCGATGCAGGCATCTCGGTGTATCAGGCACAACCAGTTGATGCCATCGCAGGCAAGCCAGCTCCCACATTGAATTGGGTTCAGCTCTCAAGATCAGGTCAGCTGTCAGGCCGCCTCGGCTTTGCTTTTGCTTCTACCACTCGAGCAAGCCCGCTCCCACAAGTTGACCGAGTTCAACTGTCAGCACCGTGCTGCTTTGCTTTTCTGTGGGAGCTGGCTTGCCTGCGATGCAGGCACTTCGGTGTATCAGGCACAACCAGTAGATGCCATCGCAGGCAAGCCAGCTCCTACATTGAATTGGGTTCAGCTCTCAAGATCAGGTCGGCTGTCAGGCCGCCTCGGCTGTGCTTTTGCTTCTACCACTCGAGCATCAACTGTGGGAGCGGGCTTGCTCTCGAAGGCGGTGTGCCAGTGACCCATGAGCTGACTGAACCACCGCATTCGCGAGCAAGCCCGCTCCCACAAGTTGACCGAATTCAGCAGCCAGCACCGTGCTACTTTGCCTTTCTGTGGGAGCTGGCTTGCCTGCGATGCAGGCATCTCGGTGTATCAGGCACAACCAGTTGATGCCATCGCAGGCAAGCCAGCTCCTACATTGAATTGGGTTCAGCTCTCAAGATCAGGTCAGCTGTCAGGCCGCCTCGGCTGTGCTTTTGCTTCTACCACTCAGGTCGGCTACTAGGCCGCCGTGCTTTGCTTTTGATTTTGATCTCAGGCGCCCCGTTAAACCACGCTGGCCGAACGCAGGCTTGAATCCGTGGCTAACCCGGCAGGACGCCGGGTTAGCCGTGTTGGGCCATGGATGGCCCGTCACGGCGGCCCACGGATTCAAGCCTTCGTTCGGGCACACCGAGCCCAAGCGAGGTGCCGAGTGGTGGGGCAAGAGCCCTTTGGTGACTTTGGGGCTTTTCCAAAGTGACCCGCCGTAAGGGCGGAACCCAAAGCGGCCATCACCCAAACACCGGATATGTACACCCCCCCCCCAAAAAAAAGCTAAACCTTGAACTGCCGCAGCAACCCGTCCAACTCCTCACTCAACCCACGCAAATGCGCACTCGCCACGCTGGATTGCTCCGCCGCCAGCGCAGTGCTGTGAGACAACCCGGCCGCCTGGGTGACGTTCTGGTTGATATCCTCCACCACATGCGCCTGTTGCAAGGTCGCGCTGGCAATCGAGGCATTCAGCCCGTTGAGGTTACGCAACGCCTGACCAATGGCGTTAAGACTGGCACCGGCCTGCCCAGCCTGTTCAATCGTCAGCTGCGAAGCGCTATGGCTGTCACTGATCACCTTGACCGCCGCTTCCGAGTGCCCCTGCAGACGCTCAATCATCACTTGGATTTCAGCAGTGGATTTTTGCGTACGCTGAGCCAGCAGCCGCACTTCATCGGCGACCACCGCAAACCCACGGCCCTGCTCCCCGGCGCGTGCGGCCTCAATGGCCGCGTTAAGCGCCAGCAGGTTGGTCTGGTCAGCGATGGAGCGGATCACTTCCAGCACACCACCAATCTGCGTGCTCTCGCTGGACAAGGTGCGAATCACCTCCACGGCCTGGCTGATGGTGCCGGAAAGCTGGTCGATCTGCTGCAAACTACCGTCAATATTCACCTGGCCCTGCTGCGCCTGGGCCTGGGCATCGCGCATCTCACTGGCGGCATGTTCGGCGTTTTTCGCCACGTCCTGCACGCCATAGGTGACTTCATTGATCGCCGTCGCCACCAGCTCCATCTGCTGCGACTGCTGTTGGCTGCGGTCATGCGCCTGGCTGGCGTTGTTGCCCAATTCCGTGGACGACTGGCCCAACGCATTGGCGCACACCTGCAACTGGCCGACCACCTGGCGCAGCTTGGCGGTAAAGCTGTTGAAGTGCCGAGACAACTGGGTGACTTCGTCGCGCCCGTGGGTGTCGAGGCTGCGCGTCAGGTCGCTTTCGCCACTGGCGATATTGGCCATGGCGTTCACCGCCGCCTGCAACGGCGTCACGATGCTGCGCGCAATCAAGGTGACCAACACGGCCATCAGCAGGGCGATGCCCAGGCCAATCAGCGAGGCCTTCCACACCTGGCCCGTGAACTCGGCCTGCACATCATCCACGTACACGCCGGAGCCGATAATCCAGCCCCAGGGTTCGAACAGCTGGATGTACGAAGTTTTCTCCACGGGCGCTTCGGCGCCAGGTTTGGGCCAGCGATAGTTGACGATGCCGGCGCCCTTGGCCTTGGCCAGGATCACGAATTCGTTGAACACCGCAAAACCGTCCGGGTCGCGGATCGCCGAGAGGTTCTGGCCATCCAGCTTGGGGTTGGCCGCGTGCATGATCATCACCGGCGTCAGGTCGTTGATCCAGAAGTAATCGTCGTGGTCGTAGCGCAGGCCACGCACCGCGCTCAGGGCCTGCTGCTGCGCGGCTTCACGGCTGAGCACGCCGGTTTTCTCAAGGTTCTGGTAATAGGCCAGCACCCCGCTGGCGGTCTGCACCACGTGCTGGGTCTGCTGACGTTTGGCCTGGTAAAGGTCGCCATGGATCTGCTTGAGCATCAACAGCCCCAACGTCAGCAGCATCAACACGGCGACTATCAGGATCAGCCAGAGGCGGCGGCTGATCGACATGCTGCGCAAACTGTTCATCGTCCTGTCACTCCATGCTTTTTATAATTGTGGGCGCTGCATCGACATTTCCGGCTTGTCTGATAGGCTTTCGGCCTGTAATTGAAAAACCTGAGTACTCCCTGATTTTTCACGAAATTTTTGCAGACCGATGTTGAAAATCAGCACCGGAACTTGAGTGCGCTTGTCGTCAGTGAACTATTAAAAAGACAGTCAAGGCATGCCGACAGGCATGACCTTTGGGGGATACATGGATTTTTGGACCGCCATACAGGCATTGATTCTTGGCGTGGTGGAGGGGCTGACAGAGTTCCTGCCCATTTCCAGCACCGGGCACCAGATCATCGTCGCCGACTTGATCGGCTTCGGCGGCGAACGCTTTGAGGCGTTCAACATCATCATTCAATTGGGCGCGATCCTGGCGGTGGTCTGGGAGTTTCGGCGCAAGATCCTCGACGTGGTTATCGGCCTGCCGACCCAGCCCAGTGCCCGGCGGTTTACGGCTAACCTGATCATCGCGGTGGCGCCGGCCATCGTGCTGGGGGTGATTTTTGCCGACCTGATCAAGCACTACCTGTTCAACCCGATCACCGTGGCCACCGCCCTGGTCGTGGGCGGCGTGATCATGTTGTGGGCCGAGCGCCGCCAGCATGCGGTCCATGCTGAAACCGTGGACCAGATCACCTGGAAAGACGCGCTCAAGGTCGGCGTCGCCCAGTGCCTGGCGATGATTCCGGGCACCTCACGCTCCGGCGCCACCATCATTGGCGGCCTGTTGTTCGGCCTGTCGCGCAAGACCGCCACCGAGTTTTCGTTTTTTCTGGCGATGCCAACCATGGTCGGCGCGGCCCTGTATTCGGGCTACAAGTACCGTCACTTGTTCCAGCCCGATGACCTGCCGGTGTTTGCCATCGGGTTTGTCACCTCGTTCATCTTTGCGATGATTGCGGTCAAGGCCTTGCTCAAGTTCATCGCCAGCCACAGCTATGCGGCCTTTGCCTGGTATCGCATCGCGTTCGGTGTGCTGATCCTGGCGACCTGGCAGTTCGGCTGGATCGACTGGTCGGCGGTCAAGCCATGAACATTCAGCATCCGCGCCTCAAGGCGCTGATCTTTGTGCTGCTGTGCGCCGCGCCGCTGCTGGGAGCGGCGCTGGTGTGGCATCGCGGTGAGACAGTGATCCCGCTGGCCGCCTATGGCGTGGTCAGCGTGGTGGCGTTTTTTCTTTATTGGGGTGACAAGCGCAAGGCTGAGACAGCAGGCCCGCGCGTTCGCGAAAACATCCTGCACGCCGTGGAACTGGCCGGCGGGTGGCCTGGGGCGTTGATCGCCCAGCAGGTGTTCCGCCACAAGACGCGCAAGGTGTCGTACCAGGTGCTGTTCTGGGTCATCGTGTTGCTGCACGAGGTGTTCTGGCTCGACCAGTTATTCCTGGGCGGCACGCTGCTTTCAATCTTCTAGCAACAGCCCGATCTGCGTGCGCTTGGGCAGTTTGCTCACCACCAATTGGTGAGAACGCCGCAACAGGCCACGCAGTTCCTCGGCGCCCAGCGGGTAGGGCGTGTTCATGATGATCCACTGTGCCCGCGCCAGGTAAGGCGCCGGGTGGATGCCGGGGCGGTCGACATGGCCGAGGAACAGGTCCTTGTCGACCTTGAACGCCAGCGATTCGCCCCGCAGGTTCTGCAGGGCGAACATCTTGTTGCCGGCGATCGAGAACACCCGCACGCCGCCCCATTTGTAGTCTTCCCGCGCGCCGGGCAGGCTCAGGCAGAAGGCGGCGACGTGTGCTTCAGTCATTTTCATAGCAAGCGGTCTCCGCAGCCCTTGAAGGCTTCTTCCAGGTAGTCGATCCAGGCACGAATGGCCGGCAGCACGCCACGGCGATGCGGGTACACCGCCTGCAACCAGCCGCCCGGCGACGACCATTGCGGCAGCAGCTGCACCAATTGGCCGCTGGCCAATTCCTCTTCGCAGTACATCATCGGCAAGACGGTGAAACCCAGGCCTTTGAGGGCACAAGCCTTGCGCACGATGAAGTCGTCGATGCCCAGGCGGGCTTCCAGCGCGAGGTCCTGAGCGTTGCCTTGCGGGTCGATCAGGCGCAGGTGGACCAGGCGGTCGGCCTCCAGCGCGCCGAGCACCGGCAGTTGTTTGAGGTCTTCGAGGCTGTCGATGTGCCGACCCTGGATGAATTCAGGGCTGGCCACCAGCAGGGTCTGGGCCTGGCGCAGGCGCTTGGTCACCAGCAGCGGGTCTTCATCGCCCGACTCGCGCACGCGCAGGGCCACATCGATGCCCTCAGCCACCAGGTCGACACGGCGGTTCACCAGCGTCATCTCCAGCTGCACCAGCGGGTGGGCGGCGAGAAAACCGGCAACCATGTCCGGCAACATGTGCTGGGCCATGCCCACCGGGCAACTGACCCGCAGGCGCCCGCGCGGTTCGCTGGACATACTGGCCACGGCCTCGTCGGCCATTTCCGCTTCCAGCAGCATCGCCTGGCAATGGCGCAAATAACGCTCGCCGACCGCAGTGAGGGTCAATTGGCGGGTGGTGCGCTGCAACAGGCGCGCGCCGAGGCGTTCTTCCAGCTCGGCAATACGCCGTGACAGCCGTGACTTGGGAATCCCCAGCAGCCGGCCGGCCGCCGCAAAGCCGCCGGCCTCGACGACTTTGGCGAAATAGTAGAGGTCGTTGAGGTCTTGCATGGTCAACCTATTGTCCTGTCAGTGGGACGAACTATCCGCGTCTGGCGAGGGCAAATCCACTACAAAAAAGCGAGCGCCGTGTGGCGGCTCGCTGTGGACGCGATTAAACGCTTAGAACTGCGCGCCCGCCATCAGCACATACTTCACATGCACGTACTCTTCGATTCCGTAGTAGCTGCCCTCACGGCCATAGCCGGATTGCTTGATACCGCCAAATGGAATCGACGCGGTGCCGACCGAACCGGAATTGAGGATGACCATCCCAGCCTCCAGTTGGCGCGACAGCCGCAACGATCGCCCCAGCGCGCGGGTGTAGGCATACGCCACCAGGCCAAACTCCGTCTGGTTGGCGCGCGCGATGACTTCCTCTTCATCCTTGAATGAATAGAAGGCGAACACCGGCCCGAAGATTTCCTCAGTGGCCAGCGGCGAGTCGTCGCGCAAACCGGTCAACACGGTGGGTTCGTAGAACAACCCGCCCCTGGCGTGGGGCTTGCCGCCCATCAGCACGCTGGCGCCGGCGGCCTTGGCGTCTTCCACCAGGCGGACGACTTTGTCAAAACCCAGTTGATTGACCAGCGGCCCGACCACAAAGTCTTCGCGCAGGCCTTGATCCACGTCGATTTTGGCAACGGCCGCCTGCACCCGTTGGACGAAGTCGTCGAGGATGCTGTGCTGCACGAAAATCCGGTTTGGCGAGATGCACACCTGCCCGCTGTTGCGCAGTTTGGCGCTGACCAGGCCCTTGACGGCCTCATCCAGGTTGGCGTCCTCGAACACGATAAACGGCGCGTTGCCGCCCAGTTCCAGGGTCATTTTCTTGAGGGTGGCCGCGCATTGCGCCGCGAGCAACTTGCCGACAGCGGTGGAGCCGGTAAAGGTGATTTTGCGAATACGCGGGTCGCCGGTGAAGATCAGGCCGATCTCCCTGGGATCGCCGACCACCACTTCCAGCACGCCGGGTTCGATACCGGCCTTGCGCGCGTATTCCAGCAGCTTGAAGGCGGTGAGCGGCGTGTCTTCGGCAGGTTTGATGACCATGGTGCAACCCGCCGCCAAGGCTGTGGCGACTTTGCGCGTGATCATCATGAACGGGAAATTCCACGGGGTGATTGCCGCGACAGGGCCAATGGCTTCCTTGGTCACCAGCACGTTGGCGTTGCGGTCGTGGGTGGGCAGGGTGTCGCCGTACACGCGCTTGGCTTCTTCGGCGTACCACTCGATAAAATCCAGGCCGTAATCGATCTCGCCCCGGGCTTCGGTGAGGCACTTGCCGTTTTCGCGGCACAGCAGTTCGGCAAAGGCTTCCTTGTCAGCCTTAACGGCGTCGTGCCAGCGGCGCAGGATCTCGCTGCGCTCCTTGGCGAGCGTCGAAGACCATTCAGGGAACGCCGCGCAGGTGCGGTCGACCGCCGCTTTGACCTCAGCCGAGGTGTTCTTGGCAACGCGGCCGATTTCTTCACCGGTGGCGGGGTTGTAGACGATAAGCATGAGGGAATCTCCGAGGGCTGAACGTGGTGTTTCAGGCTACGGAAACGGGCGGTTTGAGCGAATATCCAAACCAATCTGCTGATTGCCTATTCCTATGAGTGCATAGCCACGGCGACGATTGCGCAGTAACGTGCGGTTTTCGCCAGGAGCCTTTCACCATGGGCCGTACTCAACGAATCATCGAGCTGATGGGCACCCTGGCGCCTGTCGAAGGCTATAACCTGACCGCGTTGGATGATGTGCGCTTTTTGCGTTCCAACCGGCCCTTGCATCGAGTACCAGTGCTCTACGATCCCGGCATTGTGATTGTCTGCCAGGGGTGCAAGCGTGGCTTTCTGGGGGAAGACATTTACCTGTACGACGCGCAGCATTACCTGGTGGTCTCGGTACCCGTGCCGTTCACCATGGAAACCGAGGCCAGCGAAGAGGAGCCCATGCTGGCGGTGTACCTGCGGCTGGATTTTACCCTCGCCGCCGAATGGATGGTGGCGCTGGATGACTTCCCTGACCTGGTTGAGGCCAAGCCCCGCGGCATGTATTCATCGCCCATGGATGAGCCGCTCAGCGAGTCGTTGCTGCGTTTTCTCGAAGTGATGCGTGTGCCGATGGACGCGCAGCTCCTCGGCCCGTCGCTGGTGCGCGAAATCTACTACCGCATCCTCACGGGTGCGCAGGGCGGCTCGATGCGCGCTGCACTTAACCAGCAGGGCCAGTTCGGCAAGGTCGCGCGGGCGATCCGCAAAATTCACGGCTGCTACCACCAGCACCTGGACGTGGAGGCCCTGGCGGCGGAAGCCGTGATGAGCGTGCCAAGTTTTCATGCGCACTTTCGCACGGTCACGGGCACCTCACCGATGCAATACCTCAAGTCCACGCGCCTGCACCAGGCGCGCTTATTGATGTTGCGCAACGACATCACCGCCGCCACGGCGTGTGCCAGGGTCGGCTATGAAAGCGCTTCGCAGTTCAGCCGCGAGTTCAAACGCTTTTTCGGGCGCACGCCGCAGGCAGAGGTCCAGTGGATGAAGCGCACCTACGCGTTGCCGGCGCCTACGTCGGCGTCGCTTTATGTGTCGTCCCACTGAACAGGGTCATCAGCAAGGCCAGCCCGGCAAAGGCCGCGCCGGTGAGGGCCTGACCCTGCCAGCCGTAGTGCTGCGAGGCGAAAGCGCCCGCCGCCGAGCCCAGGGCGCCGCCGATAAAGTAGACCACCATGAACACGGTGTTCAGGCGGCTGGTGGCTGAGGGTTCCAGCGTCAATACGCGGGTCTGGTTGGCCAGTTGGTTGGTCCGGTTACCCAGGTCGAGGAAGGTGGCCGCGATCAGGATGGGCCACCACCAGCCGCTCAGCCCAAGGCTGTAGATCAGGATAAACGCCACCAGCACCGTGGTGATGCCGGCGCGCTCGAGCAAGCGCCCATGGCGCCGGGTTTGTTGGCCGATGGTCGAGGCGCAGAGAATGCCGACAATGGCCGAGAGCCCCACCAGGCCTGCCTGGGCACTCGAAAAGCCATACGGCGGCAAGGCCAGCAAGGCGGCCATCGAGCCCCAGAACACATTCAATGCACCAAATACCAGGGCGCCCTTGAGCGCCGACTGGCGCAGGGTCGGATATTGCCTGGCCAAACCCCAGAGGGATTTGAGCAAGGCGCCATACGCGAGTTTGCTGGTGGAGATCGACACCGGCATGCGCGTCAGAATTGCCATAAACAGCAGTACATCCAGCGCCGCGGCCACGGCAAACATGCCGCGCCAGCCCAGCCAGCCGCTGACCACGCCGCTGACGGTCCTGGCCAGCAAGCCACCGGCCGACAGGCCGCTGACCATCAGGCCCAGCACCGCGCCTTTCTGTTCGAGGGTACTGAGGTCGGAAGCGGCGGGAATGATCACCTGCGCGCTGATCCCCGACAGCCCCAGCAGCCCGCTCGCCACCAGCAGCCAGGTGTAAGACGGCGCTGTGGCCGAGGCCAGCAGGCTGATGAAGTTCAGGCACAGCACGGCCAGGATCAGGGTGCGTCGGCTGATCCGGTCGCCCAGCGGCACGAACAGCAGCAGGCCACAGGCATAACCGAGCTGCGTGAGCATCGCGATCTGCCCGACGTGCGCGGTAGACACCGCAAAGGTGTCGGCAATCAGCGGCAGCATGGCCTGGTTGTAGTAAATCGTGGCGACCGAAAACCCGCAGCAGATGGCTAGGATCAGGGTCAGGCTCTTGGTCAGGACGGGAGAGGGTGGGTGCATGGCGTGGCCGGTGGCTGTCGGATCTGCCGGCGAGAATGAAGCCAAGCGCGGGCGAAATCCAGTGCGTCATCGCATCAGGCAATAACCTTGTTGGATTGAATGTTGGCGCTTTATCGATTGTCCTGCTGGCAGGACGAACAATCGCATTTAAGCTGTCTAATCGTTTATTGGGTTCATGTGTAGGATCAACCTCATTCGATCGCCTAGCCGCGATCCTCACTTGGAGATCCCGCATGAAACTGTTGCATATCGATTCCAGCATCCTCGGCGACAACTCGGCTTCGCGTCAGCTCAGCGCTGGTGTGGTCAAGGCCTGGCAAGCGGCTGAGCCGGGTGTGGAAGTGACTTACCGTGACTTGGCAAGCGAAGGCATCAGCCACTTTTCGGGCCTGACCCTGGGCGCCCTGGGCACCGCGGCTGAACTGCGCGACGCGGTACAACAGCACGAGGCTGAGCTGAGCGCGTCGTCCCTGGCTGAATTCATCGCCGCCGACGCTGTGGTGATCGGCGCGCCGATGTACAACTTCTCGGTGCCGTCCCAGCTCAAGGCCTGGATCGACCGCATCGCCGTCGCCGGCCAGACGTTCCGTTACACCGAAGCCGGCCCTGAAGGCCTGTGCGGTGGCAAGAAGCTGATCATCGTCTCGACTGCGGGCGGTCTGCACGCCGGTCAGGCAAGCAACGTCGGCCACGAAGACTATTTGAAACTGGTGTTTGGCTTCCTTGGCATCACCGACATCGAGTTCGTCCGCGCCCAAGGCCTGGCCTACGGTGAAGAAGTACGCAGCAAAGCCCTGAGCGACGCCAACGCTGTCATCAACGAACAATTGTTCGCCGCCGCGTAAGGCTTGTGTAAATTTCGCGTCTGCTCGGTTCCAATCTGAAGCCGGGCGCCTAAACTCTGTATTCTGATCGCCTCAAACGACCGGAATACGGAGTTTTTTCGTTTACCCGCTGTCACTACTTTGGCCCAGGTTATGCACGCATGGGTTTATCACCCGGTGTGAGCGCCTTGAACCATGGACTTTTCATATAGATCTGCCGCGGGTGTTGAACGTGGTCGCGCAGCAAAGGTGGACATCCCCATGATGCGTCTTTGTGCTGTTTTGGTTCTCTCCCTGCTCGGTGGCCTGATTTCAGTGCACGCCGCCCCAGCGCCGCACCCGCATTGGAGTGTGGGCTTCCATCGCATGACCTTTCTCGACCCGCTGGACCTGCAGCCGATGAAAGCCATCGCGTTTTATCCGTCGACCGACGATGAGCACAGCACTGCGTTGGGCGCCTATCACGTCGCCGCCACCGAAGACTCCAAGGTCGCCATCGGCCGCTTTCCGATGCTGATGCTGTCCCACGGCAACACCGGTACGCCACTGGCCCTGCACGACCTGGCCACGTCTTTGGCACGCAAGGGGTTTGTCGTGGTGGCCGTGTTGCACCCTGGCGACAACTACAAGGATCACAGCCGCCTGGGCACCGTGAGTAACCTGTACGGCCGGCCGATTCAGATCTCCGAAGCGATCACCGCCACCCTCGGCGATCCGATGCTGTCGCCGTTCGTCAACGTCGATCAGGTGGGCGTGATCGGTTACTCCGCCGGCGGCGAAACCGCGTTGATCCTGGCCGGCGCCAAGCCGGACTTCGACCGCCTGCGCCGTTATTGCCAGGAGCGCCCGGAAGACCGCGACGCATGCACCACCAAAGGCGAACTGGTGGTGGATCGCGACGACTTGCAGCCACAGGCCGACCCGCGCATTCATGCCTTGATGCTGATGGCGCCGTTGAGCCTGATGTTTGGCCGCCATACCCTGGCGGATGTGCATGTGCCCGTGCTGCTTTACAGCGGCGACGGCGACAAATTGGTGGCAGTGGACAAGAACGCCGCTGCGCTGGCGCGCAAACTGCCGGAGCCGCCGGATTTCAAACTGTTGGCGGGCGCCGGGCATTTCGTGTTCATGGCGCCGTGTGACAGCGACCAATTGGTGGCGATGCCGGCGATCTGCACCGATGCCGATGGCGTCGACCGCGAAGGCATCCACCGCGACCTGATTTCAGAAGCGGGGCGCTTCTTCTCCCACACGCTGGGCCAAGCGACCCGCGCCGGTATGCAGACCGCCGATCAGTAAGCGCGGCGTTTGAGCAGCACGGTCAGCCCCAGCGCCGTGACCGATAGCAGCGCGGCGCAAAAGAATATCCAGCCGTAGCCCAGGTTCAGGGCCACGGCGCCCATCAATGGCCCGGCAATCGCCAGGGCCAGATCAAAAAACACCGCATACGCACTCAAGCCGGCGCCACGGCTGCTATTGGGCACTTGCTTGATGGCTTCGACGCCCAACGCCGGGTACACCAGCGACAAGCCAAAACCCGTGAGCCCGGCACCGATCAACGCAACCCCGGTTGAGGGCGCCAGCCACAGCAGCGTCAGGCCCAGGGTTTCAATGGTCATGCAGGCAATCGCTGCACTGAACCCGCCAAAACGGCTGATGGCAGAGATGAACACCAGGCGCGACAGGATAAAACACACGCCAAATACCGTCAGGCAATACGCTGCCCCGGCCCAGCCGCGATTGAGGTAATACAGGGTAATAAAGGTGGTCAGCGTGCCATAGCCAATCGACGCCAGGCACAGGCTGGTGCCAAACGGCGCAATGCGCCCGAACACCGCCCAAAAGGGCAGCCGTTCGCCGCGTACCACGGGCACCGAAGGCTTATTGCGGATCAGCACCAGACCCAACGCCGCCAGCACCGTCAAGGCGATGCCAAGGCTGGTGTAGCCATAATCCGCCACCATCACCACGCCCAGCGGCGCGCCAATCGCAATGGCGCCGTAGGAGGCAATGCCATTCCACGAAATCGAGCGCGCGGTGTGTTCAGCGCCCACCGCGCCCATGCACCAACTGATGGTGCCCACGCCAATCAGCCCTTGAGCCACGCCAAGCAACAGCCGGCCGACGATCAGGATGCCCAGGCTCAGCGCGGGCAGGCTCTCGATTAGCGTCGCGAAAAACGTCAGCACACCGCTGACCAGGATACCGGCCAGGCCCAGCACAATCGCCCGCTTGGTGCCGACGTTATCGGACATGCGCCCAGCCATGGGCCGGCTGAGCAGGGTGGCCAGGTACTGCGAACCGATGGTGATCCCGGCCACCACCGCGCTGAAACCCAGGTTTTCATGCACATAGCCCGGGATTACCGCGATCGGCAGGCCGATGCAGATAAAGGCGATGAAGGTGTAGAAGACGATGGAGACGATCTGCAGGGTGATCGACAGTGAAGTGGGGGCGGTGGCAGGCATGGTCACTCGTTCGCGGGCGGGCGGTGACGGCATGATGGCAAGGGCGTGGGGGAAAAGGAAGCAGGCTAACTAGTTTGTTTGATGGCTGGGTTTATTATGGTGAGCGGGCTGCTTGTGGCGAGCAGGCTTGCCCTGCGTTGGGCTGCGCAGCAGCCCCAATAAAAAACACCGCGTTCTGCCAGGCAGAACGCGGTGTCTGATTTTAGGGCCGCTTCGCAGCCCAACGCAGGGCAAGCCTGCTCGCCACAACAAGCCAGCTCACAGGGCAAGCCAGCTCACTACAGTGGCGTTACTTAGAACACCACGCCTTGGCTGCGCAGGTAGTCGTCATAGGTGCCGCTGAAGTCGATCACGCCGTTGGCGCTCAACTCGATGATGCGGGTGGCCAGGGACGATACGAACTCACGGTCGTGGCTGACGAAGATCAGCGTGCCCGGGTAGTTTTCCAGCGCCAGGTTCAGCGCTTCGATGGATTCCATGTCCAAGTGGTTGGTCGGTTCGTCCATGATCAGCACGTTCGGCTTTTGCAGGATCAGCTTGCCGAACAACATGCGGCCTTGCTCACCACCGGAAATCACCTTGACCGACTTGAGGATCTCGTCGTTGGAGAACAGCATGCGGCCCAAAGTACCGCGAATCATTTGTTCGCCTTGCGTCCACTGACCCATCCAGTCGAACAGGGTGACGTCGTCTTCGAAGTCGTGCGCGTGGTCCTGAGCGTAGTAGCCCAGTTCGGCAGCGTCGGTCCACTTGATGCTGCCGGCGTCCGGGGTCAACTCATTGACCAGGGTGCGCAGCAGGGTGGTCTTGCCGATACCGTTCGGGCCGATGATCGCAACACGCTCGCCTGCTTCAACCTGGAAGCTGAAGTCTTTGAACAACGGCTTGCCGTCGAAACCCTTGGCCATTTTTTCGACCATCACGGCCTGGCGGTGCAGCTTCTTGTTCTGATCGAAACGGATGAACGGGCTCACACGGCTCGAAGGCTTTACCTCGGCCAGCTGGATCTTGTCGATCGCCTTGGCACGCGAAGTGGCCTGTTTGGCTTTGGAGGCGTTGGCCGAGAAGCGGCTGACGAACGATTGCAGCTCGGAGATCTGGGCTTTCTTCTTGGCGTTGTCCGACAGCAGTTGCTCGCGGGACTGGGTTGCCACGGTCATGTACTCGTCGTAGTTGCCCGGGAACAGGCGCAGCTCGCCGTAGTCCAGGTCAGCCATGTGGGTGCACACGCTGTTCAGGAAGTGACGGTCGTGAGAGATGATGATCATCAGGCTGGAGCGCTGGGTCAGGATGTTTTCCAGCCAGCGGATGGTGTTGATGTCCAAGTGGTTGGTCGGTTCGTCGAGCAACAGCACTTCAGGGTCGGAGAACAACGCCTGGGCCAGCAATACGCGCAGTTTCCAGCCTGGGGACACTTCGCTCATCGGGCCGAAGTGTTGCTCCAGCGGAATACCCAGGCCCAGCAGCAGCTCGCCGGCGCGGGATTCGGCGGTGTAGCCGTCCATTTCGGCGAATTCGGTTTCCAGCTCGGCCACGGCCATGCCGTCGTCTTCGCTCATTTCCGGCAGCGAGTAGATGCGGTCGCGCTCAGCCTTGACCTTCCACAGCTCTTCGTGGCCCATGATCACGGTGTCGAGCACTGTGAATTCTTCGTAGGCGAACTGGTCCTGGCGCAGTTTACCCAGGCGTACGTTCGGCTCGAGCATGACCTGGCCGCCGGACGGGTCAAGGTCGCCGCCAAGGATTTTCATGAAGGTCGACTTGCCGCAACCGTTGGCACCGATCAAACCATAACGGTTGCCGGCGCCGAATTTGACCGAGACATTCTCGAAGAGCGGCTTGGCGCCGAACTGCATGGTGATGTTAGCTGTGGAGATCAATTACTTTACCTATCAATAGCTTAGGGTGCGCTTATTTGAGCTGGGACCAATTTGGGACCAATCTGGAGCTTTTCCATTTCGCTCCAGTCCGAGCTTGAGTTGATCCAACGCGCATAAGTCGAGAGCAGCATCTGCACACTATGGCCGAGCTGCTGGGAGATGAAGGCGGGGTTCATGCCAGACATAATGCATATTGTCGCATAGGTGTGACGACAGTTGTATGGCGGCCGACGACGGATATTCAGAGCGTTCAAAGTCGGAATCCACTGCTTGTGCAGGTCAGATGTCTGTTTCACGTACTCCGAGTTCTTTGACGGCGGGAAAATGAAGGGCGTTTCCAGCACTTTCCCTTTGCCTTTTTTCCGACGCTCCGCGTACTCCCTGGCAAATTGCAGGGCGTGCATGGCCCGGTCATTCAACAAAACGAATCGGTCTCCGCCGGTTTTCGTGCGCTCCACCACTTCCCCCAAGGCGATCCCGCGACATACGTGGGCCGTCCTCTTCTCTTCGTCAGCCGCATCCCAGCGCATCGCCAGGGCTTCGGATAGGCGCATCCCCGTAAAAAAAACAAACTCAAAAAATGCCGCATAGATCGTACTGGGCCAGTGACTGTGCTCGTACATTTTGGCGATGATCTGGTTTGCCTCGTCTAGGGTGAACGGGTCGATTTCCTTCTTAATACGCTTGGGCAGCTCCAGGATCGCCGCCGGGTTCTTTGGGATCAACTCCTCAGACACAGCGGAGTTCAGTATTGTCGACAGCTTCGAGATCGCGTTGCGCTTCACCCCTGGCGACTTCCACTCCCTGGAAGCCATAACCCGGCGGAGCAGCGTGGTGGTGATCAGGTCGATCCGCACCAGGGCCAGCCCAGGCATCCAGTACCTGTTTAGCGCTCCCTTGTAATTCCCCTTCGTGCCGGCCACTACCTCGCGGCTATCCAGCCAGAGCTGAGCGTACTCGCCGAAGTTGATCTTCCCGCCGGCGACGTTGCTGGAACTGGGGAATAGCTCGGCGTACTTGTCGTCGTCGAGCAACCCCAGCTTGATCAGCCCCTTTACCTGATCAACAACCTGTGAGGCTGATTTGATTCCTTTCTGTGTCGCGGGATAGGGGAGCGTTTCACTGCGCCGGCTGCCGTTCCGCATAAACCGGATGCGGATCGATCCGTGGTGGAGGTCCATTCCTGCGGGCAGACCCACTGACTTTCGAGCCATTCGTAATATCTCCTGATGCTGTAGATGATCCTGCTGCCATGCTTATTCCAGACGCCAAGAGGTATCTGGTTCCTGGCTCGCTTTGAGCGCAGCGCCGCAATGGTGGTGCCGAGGATTTCGGCCATTTGCGCCTCGGGAACCTTGTCACCGGTGACGCCATCGTTGAGTTGTTCTGCCGCTGACATATCTACCTCCCGCTGGCCGCCGTGGGCCGCGCTGTCTTGATGAAGTGAATGACCACGCTGAAGGTGATCAGCATCCAGCCGCAGGCGCCGGCGAAGGCGTAGAGGATGTCGGCCGTTCCGCCGTCCGCCAGAAGGCGTGGGGCGATCCAAAAGAGCCAGCCGCCGCTGCCGACGAGGTACAGCAAAGTGCCCAGCAGGATCAGGGTGACTTTGAATGCGAACATGTGGTGTCCTTGCCGCGCTGGGCGGCTATCGGATTTTTTGATAGTGATTGTTATTTGGGAGTATCTTTGCCACGCTCACTCAGAAGGGAACGCTCTTTACCGGCCCACGGATGGCGAGGCTGAACCTTCTGGGTGAGCACCTCGCCCGCCGCTCACCGACAGGCCCGTAGGGGAATGTAGTGATGGCGTTTTGCTGATATTTAAAATGCGTGAGGTTTTGTGTACAAAAGGGGCTCAACTAAGTTCGTGATGAGGCATGGACGTGTCACACAACTTCGATGCACCAATAGCGCACGCCTATCGCTGCCACGTAATGTTCCTCAAGTTCGACTGGCGCCGCCCGAACGATGATTCTCCTGTTGCTGCCAAGATCATCGAGCCGGCACTCATTGATGGCTTAGGTGAGGTTGCTGCTGAGTTGAAGGGGCCGTGGCCTGACTACCCGGCAGCGCTGGGTGATGCGATGGCGGCCGCAGAGCGTTGGGTAGACAGCCAGTTGCCCTGATGCCGCTCACCGCCAGGCATTTAGGGGGATTGGGGTTAGGCTGTTGCGAACAGATCGAGTTGGTCTGATTCGACCTTCTGCTCTTGCTGCCGGAGTACTTCGAATTCGATGCGTGCTCGGGCGATCGCCGCGTACTGCTCGTCAATCTCGCAGCCGATGAACTCGAAGCCCTCGCGCATTGCTGCTTTGCCGGTGCTGCCCGACCCCATGAATGGGTCCAGCGCTACACCGCCGGGCGGTGTCACCAGTCGAAGCAGGTATGCCATCAGGTCGGTAGGTTTGACGGTTGGGTGGTTGTTGCCTTTCGTTTCAGTCGTCTCGACCTTTCGCAGGGTGGTGCCCATCTTGAACTGAGGTCCTGGGTTGACCATCCCTTCGTGCCGATCGGTGCGACTGGTCTTTGCGCAGTAGAAGAAGCGGGCAGCGCTGCCGGTATCCAGCCGACGATCGCCGGGCTTCATCTGAAAACCAACGATACCGCCATTCTCGCTGCCTGCACTCGCCTCCGTCGCTCGCCCTCGCTTCATCCTGCCGTAGCAGTTTTGTCCGGCCCGCTGTGTGTCGCTGGTGCTGGCAGCGGCGAGCTGACCAGGTGCGTCAGGGAACATGGCCAGTACGGCATCACTTCCGTCATGTATCAGATTCGCCGGCCATCTACCCAAGCGGCTGGCCTTGTCGACGTTGGCGGTAACTTTTTTGCCGTGGGCCGCTACGTGTTCTGTGTCATGCATCCAGGGTCTCACCCAGCCTTCCGGCTTAGATACTTTCCCGCTCTCATCTCCGCCGCCGAGTCGCTCGCCCGTAGGGTCAACACGGCAAGCATCAATGTTCAGGGCGCCGGTACCGTGCTCGGCAACGTTCGATGCGACCGTTCCAGAGAATGGTTTGCGCGCCATGCAGATTGGTTCGTGCGCTGGCTTCAGTGCGGTACCCCATCCAGCGCGATCGCCCTTCAGGTTGTGCGACTTCGGGAAGCCTGAGCCAAACACCCACATGATCTGGTCGCGGATCTCAAACCCGGCCATTTCAATTCCAACCGCCATATGGTGGTAAGTGCGTGCCGCCGCGAACGAGAGCAGGTGACCGCCCGGCTTGAGCACTCGCAGGCATTCGGTTGCCCACTCCAGCGTGAAGGCCTGGAAAGCGCGCATGCCTTCGGGTGTCAGGTCATACTTGCCGGCCTCGGCGGCCACTGACCTGTGACCACCATTCGGACCGCAGGTCGAAGCGTGTGAAGGCATGCTGGCTCGGTAAGCGGCTCGAGCCTCGATGTCTTCGCCATCCCAGCTCTTGCCCATGAAGCGAATACCGTAGGGCGGATCGGTGACCACGCTGTCAATACTGTTATCCGGAAGCGTCCGCATCGACTCAATGCAGTCGCCGATCAAAACGCGATGTTCTTTCATGGCCTCGGCCCCTTGTAGATGAAGACGTAGGCGAACCAGAGGGTGGCGATCATGGCGTCACCCGGCGTGCCCACCAGCAAACCGGGCCATCGTCCGTGTCGTGAATGGCCAGGCAGAACCAGCCTTCGCCATCAGGCCGATCCGGTTCCCAGTAGCTGCAGTCCGGGTCGCCTGCTTCGAAATAGCGCTCAGAGACCGCTTCGTCGCTGTGGTATTCGAGGCTTACCATCTTCACCTGCAAGCCCTGTGTAGCGATCCAGGCCTTGCACTTATCACCGTCGCCCTCGTCGAAATCGGGCATATCGGGGTGAGCGAACATGCCGTATTCGTCGCGCACGACCGGGGCTGGCAGGATCAATTTGATTTCTTCAGGCATGACTTCGTCCTTGCCGCTATAGCGGCTGATTGTGAGGGGGAGGGATTAGTTAATGACCTTTGGTCGGATATGCGGAACCTTCGGCGCCACGCGTAGCTATCCACCGGCGTTGGTGTAATCTTGAGCGACACACATCTAATGAGGCCGGACCATGCGTACCCGCGGTCAGATCTACTGGAATTGGGCTGATCCTGAATTGCATTGCCGCAATCACGATGAGCGTCTTCCATCTGGCATCTTGCTGAACATCCAAGTCCGACTGTCAAAGACCAATCAGACCCAGTTATTCGTTGGTGTTTACGGACAGACTGGAATGATGATTTTTGAAGATAGTTTTCTTGATCGCCCGGCGCAGACCATGTCTCAGGCTCTGGTCTGGGGCTTGGATTTTGCTCGCGAGAGAGCTACGCAGTCCGTACCCAACCTTGCTTCTCCCCCAAAAGAGCGACGTCAAAGGTCGTTCTAGCTTCGAATTCAACCGCTTATCAGCTGATGTGGATCTTTGGAGCGAGTGACTTGTCACTCTTTTGGATCCCAAATTAATCAGATCCGTTATGAGGCCCACTTGGATGAGCCTTTGAGGAAAGCGGTATGGAAGACGTTCGATTCAAATACCACGAGCTGCTCGTAGAACTCGATGCCGCCACTAGCAAAATGATGATGTTGGTGTCGGCTGGGCAGATGACCGGGCCGGAGTGGCTCGAGTCTGCTCAGAAGCATCATTACGCCTATGAGGCTTGGAAAGATTTTCTAAGGACTGCCCCGGCAGCTTCGGAAAGTCGCCATTAGTCAGCAGGCGATGTCTTGAAATATGCACGTTTCGCGAGAGGAGTACGGATGTACTCCTATCGGGATTTGGCTGACTCGGCCGTCTTTGCCTGCCGCGCCTTGAAGCGCTCGTAAGGCCCGCCGGGCAGCGATGCAATCTCGTTGGCCGCCTTGATCAGTAGATCGCCCAGGGCTTTCTGTGCCTTCGGTGTGAATGCCTTGAAGCGTGTGCCCGGCGGGTAATAGGCGGCGTATGCCAGGCGAGCGCAAAGCGTCGAGGCTTCGTCGAGGCCGCTACTTCGACCGTACCCGATTAGGGTTTCGCGATCCTCCAGAATGGGCACCACCGATACCGGAGCGAACTGCTCGACGCCAAACGCCAGATACGCCACCCACAGGCCCTGCACATACTCGTCGGCGTAACCCGTGCGATCATCGCCTCGGGCCAGGGATCGACCATCGAGGAAGCCGTAGACCGGGTGCTTGGTTGCCATCACCCATTTTTCAAAGCGCTCGCGCTTGCCTTCTGGTTGTTCGGTATGGCGAGGGGACAGCAGGTCAATCTGCTCATCCGCTGCGGTCAGGTGCTGTTGCAGTTCTTTCTCCCGGCGTTCAGCGGCAACGCAGCGCTCGGCAGCAGTAAGAAAGCATTGCACGGCGCTGTCGTAGTTTTCAGCGAGAACAAAGAGCCGGCCCTCGCTGGCGTGGATGATCTCGAATTCGGCGGGAGAGCAAGGTCTTGCTTGTGCCTCCCCTCCGAACGCCCCGATGTACCACTTCTTCACTTCGCTCATACAGCCTCCAGCGCTACCAGATCATGGGCATTCACAACCGTCATGCCGAGGCGTTCGGCGATCAGGACTTCCAGTCGGGCACCCTTTGAATGCTCCCAGCCGGGCAGGGTGGCCACGGTGTCGCAGTCCATCAGTGCGGAAATGTCGCGGCGCATGCAGTCGTTCCAGGTGCCGCCGTCGGGGTTGATCTCGGCGGGGTTGGTGACGGTGTGGCCACCGGCGCGCAGGTTGGTGGTCATGGCGTGGAAGGCCGCGAAGTTGAGGCCGGGCAGGCCGGTCATGGGGCCACTGAGGTAAATCTTTTTCACGGGGAGTCCTTGACGGGCCATGCCCGGGGTGTGGTGCTACGATGGCCCCTTCCTCTAAATGGGCTGGACCATGACTAAGCACGATATTTACGATGAGATTGAAGGCTTTCAGGTTTGGAACTACATGGAATGCGACAAGGACGAGGAAGGCCGGGAGACCTGGCGTATCAACGTCGAGGTGAAGCGCGATGGTGAGGTGGTGGTGCCGGTTGTTGCGGGTGACCGAACCTATGTTGACCGTGGACTGGCGCAGGTTGCCGGGCGTGAGGTCGGGGCCCGGTTGATTGCCGAGGGCGTTTAAGCAGCAACGGCCTGACGCTCAGCCACACGCCACGGGTCATTGGCCCGAGCCAGCGCAGCCATCGGCGGCGGGCTGACGCTGTTGCCGCACATGTGCACCTGCTGGGTCTTGGTGAACGGCTTGCCGTCAGCACCGTGGCTGATGATGTAGTCGGCGGGGAAGCCCTGGGCCTTGTACAGCTCGGACGGCTTCAGCATCCGGAGGCAGATGTCGACGATTACGTAGGGCGTGCCCTTAACCATCACGGTGACCATGGCCAGGCGATCCTTGGTGGTGATGGTCGGCGCCGGCGAGTCGCATGCGCTGATGTTCTCCGTGCCGTAGTAGCTGATCAGGAAGGCGGCAACGCGCAGGGCGCCGGCTTCGTGTTCAGGCGACAGGGTGAGCGACACCAAGGAACTCTTACCGCCGCCACCGGCGGTGATCGTCGGCGCGGGTTCTTCCAGACCCTGGCCAACGCTGCCGCCAAATGCCCGTTCCATGAACGCGCTGACCAACCCGTGGTGCTGGCCGCCGGCGCTGATGGTGTGCAGCGGATCATTTACATCCCGTGCATCGCAGTTGCCGCGCATGTGCACCAGGTTAGCTGCAACCAATGCGTGGTGTTGACCGGTGGTCACCGTCGGCACTGGCCCGGCAAGATCGCTGGGAGCATGGCCCGTGGTGTTCGTAATTAAAGTCGCGCTGACCAACTGCTGCTGGCTGCCAGTGTTTGTCACCGTGGTCATCGGTTCTTCGATGCTCTTGGCGACCGTGGTGTTGAAGCCGCCATTCATCTGGGCCATGAACACCGTGGATATGCCCATGGCGTGGGCTGCGCCGGCCGGGCGCTGATAGTTGCCACCGCTGGTGATGGTTGGCAGTGGCTCGTCCAGCGCCTTGCCCGCGTCGTCGAAGCGGAACTTCACCAGGTGCGCCGCTGCGATCGCGCGGTGGTTCTGGGTCGTGACCGTACCGGTCGGCTGGTCGACGCTCACCGGCTTGCCGGAATACTCCGGGCCGCCGGCCCCAACCATCAACGGGCTGATCAGTGTCAGCTCGCCGCGATTCGCGCACGTTACCGTGGGCAGCGGCTGAAGCGGGTCATTGATGCGATCGCTGCCCTGGTGCGTTGCCGGCGCGATGATTGGACTCACCACCGAGAAGGCGCCGCCCTTTGGGTAGGAGGTGATGGTGCGCAGCGGCTCGCCGGCTGACTGCACCGATTCGCCCGACCAGTTCGCGATCGGGACAATGAACGGCGCAGGGTTGTCGATGACGAACTTCTTCATGCCCTTGCGGATACGGCTCAGGGTGGCCTCGGCCAGGTCTTTCTTGCGCCCGAAGATGCTCTTGCCCAGGTCGGAGAAATCGATACAGTCGGCGGCGGTCTTCCACTTTTGCTGACCCTTGGCCGGGTTCTTGGCGTGGGTCGCCTCCGGCCACACAATCGGCTGGCCGTCGCACCGAGCGATCATGAACAGACGTTCCCGGCTGGTCGGCGCGCCGAAGTCGCAGGCCTTGATGACTTTCCACTCCACGACATAGCCCATGCCCTCGAGCAGGGCCACGAAGCGGCGCCAGGTGCGGCCGCGCTGCTTCGGGTCGGGTATCAGGAACTGCTGGCCCACCGGCACAACCTCACCAGGCGCCGCAACGTCGCCGCCGAGTTTCACCACCCGGCCGGTGGCCTTGTCGCGCTTGGCGACCAAGCGGCCCCACTGCAGGATCTGCTTCACGTTCTCCAGGCTGATCACCCGGGGCCGTTTCATGCCTGCCCACTTGAGGCCGATCCACGAAAGGTTGCGGATCTCGCGCTTGCGCGGCTGACCCCCGGCGGCTTGGCTGTGGTGGGTGCAGTCCGGCGACATGTGGAACCAGCCGACGGCCTTGCCGCCGCACTCGGTGTCCGGATCACCCTTGAACACGTCGGTGGTGAAGTGCCGGGCGCCAGGGTGATTGACTGTGTGCATGCTGATCGCTTGCGGGCTGTGGTTCTTCGCCACGTTCACCGTGCGGCCCAGGCCAATCTCCAGCCCGGTACCGGCTCCGCCACCACCGCAGAAAAAATCGACAACGATCTCATCGTCCTGAGGGTTGAAGCCGAGTAAGTATTGGGTTTTGAAATCGAAGAGGTGTTTCTTCTTTTGTGCGGACATGGAGTAACCTCGCTGAACTAAGCTATTCATTCTTGAAGAAGTTAGAGATGAGCAATTCGCGCTCACGAACGGGGTATGGTGTGAGATGGATTTTGAGAATTACGAGCCCAGGCAGCGAGGTTTTCTACAGCGAAGCAAAAAGTGGTGACGGCAATCGGCGCCTTTGCATCGATCCTAGGCACGCAGAACGTTTCGAGAGCCGATCCGATATGGAATCGGCAATCATCTACTTTCAGCTCTTATGGGAATTCAGACGTCATCAGTACGATGCTGCAGAGCTCGATCAGCTAGGCGATCAAGTTGGCTTGATTCGTTGATATGGGGTATTGGGGTTAAAGGTACAGGGTTAGATCAAGGAATGGCATGAACGAAGCGCAGCTTAATTTAATGGAGAAAACGTTATGGATAGTTGGTTGGCTTGCGCTGGTCTTGGGGCTGCTGATCCTTGTACTTGGAATCTCCAGTAAAATAGATCTGGAGGACATCTCCAACATCCACAAGGACGCCTTGGTCTTTTGGCCTCCATTCATAATCGGCGTTATCGCACTATGGAGTCGCGCCTTTATCAGAGCTGGTCGTCGATCAGCTTAAGGCGGCCCCTACTCTGTGACCAGTGGTCCCAATTTAGTCCATGTTGGGGTATTACGGGTGACCGGCATGGAGCCGGATCAAGGAGAATCAGATGGCTACCGATTTCACAAAGGGCCGATATAACGTCTACGCGGGCCGAGGCCCAATAGCACCGCTGATTGGTCGTATCGACGAGGACGAGTTCGTGCGAAACAATTCCGGAGAGCTTCTATATCGGATTGATGGTGACGAGGTCTATACAGCCGGGGCGACCGCCAAATATTTAGGCCGTATCTCGGAGACGGAAGGAGGTCGCGCGATGGTTGTCGATGACAACCATTTTGCTCATTTAGCCATCGTCCCCGACTAACACCGTCCAGAAAGTTGGAGAGAGGCGCGTTTAAGTTGTTCGGTGAGCTGAGTCGGCAGCCCGCGCAGCGTCAGCGTGCCGCCGGCTTCGTCGAACTCGATCTTGTCGCCCAGCAGGTGCGCCTCGAAGCTGATCGACATGCCCTCGGCCCGGCCAGTGAAGCGCCGGAATTTGTTGAGCGTCTTCTTGTCCGGCGGCAGGGTCTCGGAAAGCCCGTAGTCCTTGGCCTTGATGAAGTCGTAGAAGTTCTTCGGCTGATCGTCGTCAATCAACTCCGACAGCTCGGCAAGGGTGATCGGCTCGCCCAGCTTGGCCTGGGCCATGGAGTAGCTGACCAGGGTGTTGGTCTTCTCCCGCGCCGATTCCTCGCCAAGATCCTCGCTTTCAACAAAGTCGCTGAACGCCTTCAGCAGCGTCCGGGTCTCGCCCGGTCCGTCGATCCCTTCCTGGCAGCCAATGAAGTCGCGGAAGTACTCGCTGAACTTCCGACCCTGCTTGCCCTTGATGTACGAGATGTACTGCTTCGACAGTGGGTTGTTCTTCCATTCGCTGATATTGATCCGCGCAGCCAGGCGGATGTGGTCCAGGTCCAGGCGCCTCACTGTCATCAGGTGGAGTTCTTCGGTCATGGTCACCGCTTCTGTTTCCTGCACCAGGGCGATGACCAGGTAATCGGTCATACCTTGCTGGTAATGGCAGAAGAGCGCGTGCCCACCGGTGGAAAGGTTCGATTCTTCCATCAGCTTGGCCAGGTGTTCCGCCGCGGTGGTGCTGAACTCCAAGAAGGTGGAGCCGCCAGCCAAATATTCGCTGAGCCAGCTGCTCAGGGGGAAGGCGCCCGAAGCGGCGTGAAAGAACCCCCAGGCCTTGCCTGCGGTGGCGTTGTAGTTTTCGTTGAACTGCTGCATCAGGTCGTCACGGGCGCCGCTATCCAGCTGCTCGTCGCTGGCGAGATGCAGAACGGCCGGGCTCCCGACGGGCTTCTTGTCGATCTTGTGGATGATGCTGTGGCGGATGGGCATTGCGTTTACCTCAGGTAGGCGCCGCCCTCCGTGACCGGTGGTGGCAATTTGGGTTGGGTTGGAGTATTACGGGGTGACCGGCATGGAGCCGGATCAAGGAGCGGTTATGCTGACAATCCAAGAAGTTGTGGTAGGCAACGTGGCGATTTTAGATGCGGCAGACCTTTTAAATGATGCACGTGTACATCATGACCACGAGGGAGATGTAGGCAGTAAACGCCCATTTCTCTGCGTGAAGGTTGACGAGGGTATTTGCTACTGGGTGCATGTTACAAAGCAGTTCAAGACTGAACGGCTTTGCATTGATCAGTGGAAAATCCCAGGCTCTCCCGAATGGATGTCTACTAACCAATATATCAATGATGCTCGCAAGATTTTCTGGGGGCCTGTTCAGGCATTTGTCGATGCTTCAAAAATCGAGCTGCCGTACAAGCCTCATGTGCGTCCATCAGTCACTCTCGCAGGCGTTGATAAAGTCATCGCCGAGATTAGTAGCTTTGATCCGGATTGGGGTTGATATTAGGATGCCCTAGTATTTCATCACCTGAGTCACGCTTGAGTTCGCGCAAGCTTTCGTTATGGAAGTGATGCGCCACGTCTTCACTAATAACAATTTCGTGGCGCGGATAACGCAAGAACTCCAACAGCTCGTCGTCGCCCATCAAGTCCATCTTCATGATAGCGATCTGCAGGACCTCGCTGATGATCGGCACCTGGCCGCGAAGCCGAATACGGTCCATGGCCTGCTCGATACCCGGCCTGACCTTGTGCCGCAATTCCTTCTCGGCGACTGCCAGGCGCTTCTGCGCAGCCTTGGCCGACCGTTCCTGTACTGATTTGGCCATGGCCTACCTCTTCTATTCCGCTGGCCTGCAGTGCGAGCCAGGTTTGACGTTTGCGTTGCTGGGTGCGGGCTATGCGGCGCATGAATCGACCTTGACCTGATGCCAGGCACCGACGGTTTCGAAGATCCGCGCGGCGTGCGCCTCGTCCAGCGACAGGGCCTCGGGAATGGCGATCCAGCCCGAAGCCACCATCTGGCTTTGATTGGCCTCGTCGCGCAGCTTCTTGTAGCAATGCTCGATCACGTCTTCCAGATGGTCGGAGAGGTAGACGCCATCGGGTGCAACCTCCACTGACTTGCTGTAGCGGTCGCCGCGGGCGTCGATGCAAAGCGCGCTGAGATAGATCGTCCAGCGGTGGGGGATACCGCAGACGGCCTGGCCAATCTTCCCTGGTGCGATGTTCTTCAGCGATTTGTAATTGATCATGCCCTGTCGGCCGCTGGGGTCGATGTTGACCACTGCGACGTGGTTGGATGCCAGCAGCGAGCGGCACGACCGGGCGATGCGCGCCTGCAGGTTATGCGGCTTGCGTTTGCTCATAAAGCCTCCGCAAGTTTGCGCAGCGCCTTACGCTCGTCCCGCGTGATGGGGGGCTTGCGACGCTTGAGGATGGTTGTCGGGTCGATGAATTCCGAACGCTTTGCCGGCTCTGGATTGATCGCCGGGCTCTCGCCGATTGTGATCTTCCCGCCGGCGGCCAAGTGCCGGCGAACCTGACTGGAAAGCTCCAGCGCCTTCTCGCGCCGGAACTCGATATCTGATCTGAGGTTGCTGATCATGCTGCCGCCTTGCCGAGTGTCACCCCAGCCATGCTGAAGTTTGCACCCTGCGCTGCGACCATCGAGTCGAGCGCTTCCCAGTTCACCAGAAGCAGCGTGATCGGCGCCTGACCATATGCCACCGCTTTTATCAGTGCCTCGAAGTCCGTCACGTTGGCCTGCAGCGCTACCTGCTCCACCGTGTTGCTCGGCACAGGCTTTGTGGCCTGGCCGACGGGCGCCGCCTTGACCGGAGCGGTGCGGACAGGCTCTGGTGTCGCCACCTTCTCCACGACAGGCTCTGGCTTGATGGTTGCCAGCCGCTGGGCTTCCTGCTCTTCGGCGATGCGCTTCGCTTCGGCCTTTATCTTCTCCGCCTTCTGGTGTTCGGAGATTCGGAATTTGATCAGCGTCACCAGGTCATCATTGGCCTTGGTCACCAGCTGCTGCACGTCGTTGAACAGGAAGGCGTAATCAACGGCGAGCTCCGCCAGACTGGTCAGGTTCAAGCGAATACTGTCCGCTGCCTGACTTGCATCGATCTTCGCCCGGGCCAGCTCGGTATCTACCGCGTCCTGAAGGCTGGCGATGGTGCGCTTGTTCTTCATGGCGCCGGCGAAGTCTGAAACAACATGAGGCAGTGTGACTTGGCCCAGCGTCTTGTTGATTGCAGCGATGTGATCTGCCAGTGCCAGTTCGGCCTTTTGCTTGATGTTGGTCTTCACCAGCAGCTCTTGAGCCTTCACCAGCTTGTCGACTTTCAGGCGAGTCTCGCGAGCATGGGCACTGATGCGATCCAGCGATGAAAACAACTCATCGATGCTTTGGGTTTGCGACAGGGCCTGTTTCTTGGCGACGGCGACAGCCTCTTCAACATCGCCGCACCATTTGACTGCCTTCTTCGCATCAGCGAAGTCCTGGTCGGTGGAGAGTGTGGTTTTCACCGAATCGATGACGGCCAGGGCCGAGTCTTCAAATACCTTCAGGTTGCTGGCAGTGACCATGCCGGTCAGCTCGATGCGTAGGGCTGGCAGCTCATCAGGTGCCTTGCCGACGACGATTGAAGGAGCGTCGGCCATCTCGAAGTTGGCCAGGTCTGCCTCGAACTGTTTCCATCCTTCGATCAACTGGGCCGCGCGGCCGGCGACGGGCCGGTACTCCATGTGCACGAAGTTCTCCGGCGTGCCGTCCGAGCAAACAAAGATCACCCGCTCAGCGCCGCTGACCAAGAGTTGCTGCTCAAGCTGCCAGTAGTAGTGCGGAGCCAGTTCGCCGGCTTTCACCTGGGCCACAACCGACTCATTCCACAGCTTGTGTTCGAACAGGGTCTCGCCGAGCATCGTGGCGCCGTCCATGGAAGCCAGCAGGTTGCCCTCGGTCGCGACGATCGGATACAACTCTTCGCCGATCAACGCTTCAGTCAGTGGGCGGGCCAGGGCTTCAGTAGCGTGGCCCTTGTCGAAGATGAACTGCTGAGACGGCGTGACATCGGGCGTGATGCCGGTCTTTTTGGCTGCCAGCAGGTCTGTGCGGGTTTGGTACTTCGAGGCGCCCATCATTGCCGGGGCTTCGGAGGCGGTGCGGAACTTAGCGCGAAGGGTAAGCCACTCGGCGGAGCCTTGAGCTACGTTGTGAATTTTCATGCTGAATCTCCATCGAGGGCTTTGAGGTTGGTGATTTTTTCAATCTGCGCCGGGCTCAGCGTGTACTTGCTGCTGATGGTCGCAATGAGGTGTTCGGGGCTGGTGCGGTTCGAGTCGATCAATGGCTGCCACCTCACGATGTTCTCGGTCAGCAGTTCGTCGGAGTAGGCGGGCAGCGCTTCCGGTTCAGGCTGGGCGTGCTGTCGTGGGCTGACATCGCGCGCCGGCTCCTCGAATGCTTTGCCTTCCATCTCGTCGGCCGTTGGCGCCGATCCAACTTCAGGGAAAGCTTTGCGCAGGGCCTGGGCCTCGGCGCACTTGGCGAGTTGGGCAAATGCTCGGCGCTTCCACATGGCGTTGGGCGCCGCGGTGTCCTTGCTCGACGTCGCGTAGTTTTCGAGCCAGCGTTCATTGGCCGTGTATTCGGCAACCAGGCCGTTGCTCATCTGCCGCTTGACCGTTACACGGCACCATTCGGGATACGTGACTTCTACGCCGCTCAACTTCGCCGTTACTGGAGGGCCATATTCCGGCTCGCTGATCCCTGCATATTGGCCGGTGCGAGCTGCCTGAATGCGGTACAGGCCGATGCCCGGCATCACCGTGTCCTGCATCTTTTTCGTCTTGGTGTTCCAGATCGGGACGATGTGGACCGGTTTCAACATTGGGTCCAGGTGAGCGGCCTGGCAGTAAGCCAACACCATCACGACTGAGTTTTTTTCTGCGCCGGGGTAGAGGCTGCTGCTCAGTACTTCAACGAGCGCGGCCTCCGACATCGCAGGCGTGTTGTCGTCCTGCTTCATTACTGCGGACATGGGGAATCCTTGCCGCGATGCTCGCAGCGATTGAAGGTGTTGGTTATTGAGTGATTCGATCAGCGAGGGCGCTGAGCAACATCAGGAAGGTGAAGAGGGCGAGGACAGGGAAGGAGCCGCGCCAGATGAGCAGGCGCCGGGTGCGCTGGCGGGTGGTCACGGCCGAACCCTCACCGCAATTCGACCGCCCTTCATGGTCGCCGCCAGGCGCTTTGGCAGGGAGGACACGGCACGCTCTCGCGGCTGGCCGATCACTTCATTGAAGGGGAGGCCGAAGCCCAGCATGATCAGCTTCGACTCAACGTCATCGAGCTGCTCATCAATCAGCGATTTAACCGGTGCGGTGGTCATGCAGCCTCCTTGCGCTGCCTGGTGATTTTCAGCAGGCGCTGGCAGTAGTGGTTGAATTCTTCGACGGTGATTGCGTCGCCGGTGAGCATGCTCGTGATCATCCGCGCCACGACGGCTTGGGCGCCGGGCTCGCTGCTGGGATGCTCAAGCGCTTCAAGTGCCTCATCGATCAGGATGTGCGGGCTCATACATCGGCATCCACGTCGTCTTCGCGCTCTTCCCGTTCCGCCGCTATCGCGTCTTCGGCATACGGCCTCAGGAGCGCTACAGCGATCTTCTCGACTGCTTCAATGGGCCGTTGCTGGCCCAGCAGGTCTGCGGCGTGAGACCGGGCATCGCTCTGGCTGCCGAGCATTGCCGAAAGCAGCAGGCGGGCAAACGAATCACGCTGGTCCAGGCCGTCGATTTGGCGCTGATTTAGGTGACCCTGCAGCACCGTGCAGAACCGGTCGAACGTCACGACCTGCAGCTGGCCGTAGCGGCGCTTCCACTTGATGTCGACGCCGCACACCAGGCGCTCCGCCGAATGCTCAAGCCAGTCCGTCACCTCGTCGCTCTCGCTGACCTCTGGAGGCAACTGAGCGTCGTAACGCTCCTGGCATATCTTCAATGCTGCGTTCATGGTCGCCTCCAAGGTGGCGTGATCAATTCAGGCCGCCATCGCTGGCGCCGTATTCCCAATCTGAAATTCCATCAAGCGGGTTTTCATCGTCCCAGTCCTTGTCAGCTCTGCGGCTGGCCGGCACACCGTGATACCTATCGGCACGGCCTGTAAGTCGATCCGCGTATTTGGCAATGTTGCTGCGCTTATTGCCGGGACTGGCTTTTTCCCAAAAGGCTTTGGTGGCACCGTACTTTTGCTTGCTGGCCTTGCATGACTTGGAGCAAAACTTGCCCCATCCGCGCTTTCGGTCGGCAACGCGTGCGGTGAATTTGCCCTCGCACCATGCGCAACTGACTTCAACTGTTGCGCACATGGCGACCTCCAGTGTTTGGGGTTAGGCGGAGACTGCGACCGGGACAGCTTCACGAAACCGCGATGGGCTCCAGTCGCAAGACTGGTCAGCAGGGATGTGGCCGAACATCGCGGTGCAGCGCTTGCAGTGCGCGCAGTCGCCGCAGGTCTTGCCCTCAGGCAGACTCATCTGGTCCGTGTTGTCCGCAGACCGTGGATATGGCGCTCGTTGCTCGGGCATGACTCTCTCCATTCGTTGGTTCACCTGTATTCGTCAACACTCATGCCTCCCGCTGGTTGCCGATGGGCGCGGGGTAGGAGTGCTGACGTAATAGAGGTGGGGAAGGGTGCCCAGGCCCGCTACTGGCGACGGCCTGGGTTTGCAGCGTCAAGTTGTCCTGGTGCGCTGGGGTGGCCTACCGGAGTTCCGGCCGATGCGCGGTGACATCGACGACCTACTATCCGCTGCCTGTAGGAGTGTTGGACGCAGCCTTCAGGCTTGCCACGCCGCGCGGGTAAATCGATGATCTACTTCATGGCCGTATCTCCTGTTGTTCGCTCACTGGGAAGGCAGTGGCCACCTATTGAGTCTGCATCGGAGATCGCTCGAATCTGTCTGGCGAGTAAACCGTCTTCGCCGCGTTGTTCGTCGCTCTGGCTCGGGTAAAGGTGGCCACCCTGCTATCTCGGGGCAGTCAGCCGAGCGATCTCCGATGCAGCCTGGTGCTGGGGAGTACCAGGGCATCGGGCAGTTAACGACAGGCTGTCGTGGCGCTGGTTGTTCAGTCGTAAAGCCCGTAGCTCAGGTCATCCGTATCGCAATCGATCAAAAGTATTGCGTTGCCGAAGTACAGGGCTGCCAACATGCGCTCCCACTTCGAATAAACCTGCATGTTGATGGCTAACTTTTTGTCATCCAGCTTTGCGCTGTAGACCTCGCCGAAGGCGATGGTTGGTTTCCACCGATCGCCGGTTTCACGTTCGCCTTTGATTCTCACGTGCAGAGCATGTTTCAGGCTGTAGTTGCTGCGTGAGGATGACGAGTAGTGGCTGCTCCGGTAACTGCCTTCTGGCTCCGGATCGAAGTAGATGTGAAGTGTTTTGAGTGAGTAGCTGCCGTCTCTTTCTTCAACACGGATTTCCGGGCGCTCCCATTGGCCTTCTGCTGCGCTGTCCTTGTGATGCTCGATGAATTCGTCGAGCAGGGCCTTCAGCGATACCTCGCCAGCTATCAGGCCCTCGCCGGTAAGCACCTCAGTGATCGACTTGTCCGCCTGCTCCAAGATGATTGCGCCCAGGCCAGCCGCTTCCCACCGCTGACGAAGCGCATTCGCCACGACTGCGTTGTAACGCTGAAGGTCGAACACGTCGGAGACGTTGGCCGGCAATGCAGCCTTGACAGCCTCCTTGATGGCTCCGCCGAAATCGCCGTAGGAGCGGAAGGTGTCGCTAACAACTTCTTTGAACAGCTTCTCGATACCCTCGTCGATCAGCTCGCGCGGGCGGTCTGACTGGGCGTATGCAGTGACGCGCTCGGCAAGCAGCGCTTGAAGGGTTTGTTCGCTCATTTGAGGCTCCGTGCTTGATCGGTTGTTTTCCCAATGCACCCGTCACCAGGTGCATCAGTGAAAATGCCCGTCATGCTTGCAGTGCATTCAGCTTCTGGCGGCAGTCCCGGACCTCTGCCATACAGTGGGTGGCTTTCGCTTTGTCACCGCTGCGCAGCGCTCGCTTGGCTCAGTGCGTCCAGTCGTCAATGAAGCCTTGAAGGTCGGCAGCGAGCGCTTGCTGGGTGCTGACAAACTGGCCTTTGTCGTTACGAATATTCATGGTCTTGCCCTCCGTTGATTTCCAATGCCGCCTCATAGAAGCGGCATCAGTAAATCTGTGGGTGTTTCATCTCCACCACGCGCATCGCCCGATTCATATCTCTGGCCGGCGTCACACATTTCGTGGACGGTGTTCTTCGCCGACCGGCTTGCGTGGTTTCGCGCACCCTCATGAGGAAGGTGCGGCCAGTTCCAGAGCTGGCGTGGAGATCGAATTTATTGCTCGCACTGTGCCCAATACTGGGGATCGATCTGCGAGGTTCCCGTGCTGTTAAAGAGCGGCGGGCTGTGAGGCCCTAACGAGTCCCCGTTGGGTGACTCGATGGATTAAATTTAAGCAAGCTGAAATCATGGTGTCAAGCATGCTGAATTAATAAATTCAGATTGCTGAAATTTATAGGCGATAAAAAGCCCGCTCATTGGCGGGCTCCGTTATGTGTCGCAGTACTCTCGCCAGCCGATCCTGACGGCGCCGTCATCCAAATGCTCGATCCTAATGCCGGCGGTGTCGCCGATATCCTGGATGACCTGGTGCCAGGCCTCGGGGCTTTCATCGTCGCGCCTGGATACTTCCACCAGCTGAATTCTCTGGACCCGGGGAGAGGTGATCAGACCTTGCAGGCGGCGTCCAACAAGCTCGTATGAGTTTCGTGGTTTTGATGTGGAGTAGGGTGCCTGGTTCATGCTTCGCTCCTTGCGAATACTGTATGAATACACAGTATTTGGACTGGCATATCTTGGCAATAGTGCGGCAGGAAGTTTCATGCATAAATGCATATTGGCTTGCGACGCGCTTTCTGTTACGCATGAAAAAGCCCGCACATGGCGGGCTCTGCTGATGCTAGTGTGTCAATCGGTAATCGGTGGGTACTTACCGCTCACTGAGTCCCTGTAGACGATCTCGCTGAATAGCCGGGGCCCGTCGCGCATTGTGATCAGGGCTTGCTTGGCTTCTTCCTTCGTTTCGAATGGGCCTGCACCCACGGCCATACCGATCATTGAAACAACTGGAAGTCCTGTGCTGGCAATTGCTTCTATGGTTCGTTGCTGTTCTTCTTCGTCACGGCAGACAGTTGATGCAACCCATCCATTTTTAAGGCGCGGGGCGGGTAATGGCTCAACATCGGCGCCGCAGTGCTTGCACTTGACCGCAGCAGTCTTGATGCTCTCAGCACACATAGGGCAGGGGCGAGTATCTTTCTCTACCAGGGCGGCAGCCTGGGATCCTTTACCGCCCAGTAAAATCATGAGCAGACCGGCGAGCGCAATCACTCCGCCGACAATCGTGTGCACCTGACGGTCTGCCATGAGGCCTAAGTTGTTCACCCGGCCGCCGGCGCCGGTCGGCACTGACACATCCATGCTCAGCGCGAAGATCAGCCAGCACACGCCGACGATCAACGCGAACGTCCCAAATCCCTTCATTGGATCCCTCCCTTAATTGAGCCCTCACTTTACCATTCGCGGAGTACGGCCACCATTAGCTGGACGGGTAGGGCAACCGCAGGCGGAGGCAGGCAGTTCATATTCAGAAATAATACTACCAGGTCGCCGTATTTAAACTTTCGATAAAGGGATAAGCTTTAATGTATAAGCTATTATGTATCCTAGGAATAAGTATGCGAGTAAAATCATTATCCATTCTGATTTTCGCTCTACGAATCGCGCTAAGCCACCAAGAATTAATTGTTGTTCAATTGCTTGCTTGATAAGAGCAGCAGTCTTAGTGACGAAGTTTCCCCTAAATAAATTGCTGAACTCAAGTTCTAACGCGGACTCCAGCTCGCTTGATGTATCCCTGATACTTTCTATAATGATAGAGCTCGGAGCCTGCCTGAAAAATGTTGAGCTTTCAAAGTTGTTTAGCATTATTGAGTCGACAAACGATGCATATTCAGATGTGTATGATGAATTTCGAATTCTTAGGTAGCTCAGGTGTTCGCTTAGCCTGCTTTCCATCATTACAATTTTTGTTTCTAAATTGAAATTTCGGTTCGCTGATGTGTGATAGGTGATCGCTTCATTTTGTAATGCCGCAACATCTTCGAATATTTTAGATAATGCTGTCCGAATTTCCTTTCGCTCTTCTCTCCTATTGTTTTGCCAGTTTACTATCAGCCATCCTATTATCACAAGAGCCCAAGTAACCGGGTAAAACCAAATTGGAGTTCCGCTACTTTGGTTCGTATCCGCCATCAATCATGCTCCGTATGAATGATTTGTTTTTCACTCCGCTCTTTCCCCGAGCTTCGTGTATATAACCTTTTATGCGCTGAACAAGATTAGAATCTCGGGAGCTCAAAACAATTAAAGACTCAACCAGATCGGTTGGGTACTTCCGGGCTATGCCTCCAAAGGCTTCCTCCAAAAAAGAGGATCCATAACCGCGTGCACCATCCAGATAGACCACAATCTTCTCATGGTCTTTCATCCGCGGCTCAAGGAACCTTTCACGAAATAGCTCCCCGCTATAAGGCCCGTCGCTTTTATATCTTCCGGCCGGATGCTTCGAAAAGTCCTCAGCCAAATGTATCTCAGTCATAACTAGGCCTCGCCGTTCAAGGGCATTTGCCAATAAATTATCGTACCATTTGTAGACATTTTAAAGTCGCCATAGGTTTCCTTTCCGTCTTTAATTTGATACCAGCCCCTGTTGCTTTGCAATATGGCAACGCTCCCCTCGCTAGCCAGAACTGTTTCCACAATTTGCGTTAATCCCTTACCTCTATTGTGCTTTCTGGTACGAGTCTTGCTGTGACGTATAGCCCCCTTGATAAGCCTCGCATCCCCAAGATTTTGCATTCCGAATCGTGAAAGGACGAGATACCATTTCCTCCAGCCGTCGTCATCGCTATACGGCAGTGATCCAGGAATTCCCACTCCAAGATCACAAAACACAACCGATAGCATCCCATCTTTTTCTTGGGAAAACATCCACCATGGCTTGTAGGATTTGGATGATGCTATGCCGTCTGCTCTCCTGGCTATATATGCATGATGGTGAGCGTTGGTCATAGCCTCAGTGAGGCCAGCATAAAGTTCACGCTGTAGAGCTGGCGTAATTGCACCATCATACTTACCAAGTATGACATCGTATTTTTCGCCGGTAACATTTTGACCTTTTGCTACTCGCCAATTGATTACGTCGGCCAACTCGCAACTTACTACTGGTACGTTCTTTCCTATCCGCGTATAGAAACCGATTTGCTGTAAAACAAGGGACGCTTTCCTATTTAAAGGAATGGTCGAGCGGATATTTAGTCTCGGAAATAAATCTAATAGCCGATCTATTTCTGCAAAGAAAAGGATTGTCCCGCTTGCCATTAATTTATGGGTTTTGGAAAAATCAATCAATATTGATCTGCATCCTGACTTTACCGAAGATCGGATCTCTTCGATAAACTTAATGAGCTTCTGCCGGGGTTCATTTAGGGCGCAAAAAATAGCTGGAGCGTGATGAACTACGGTTTTTAAACGCCTTTTTGACTCCCGCGGTGAGGATGATCTCGTTACCTTACAAAGAGCAAATCTATGACGGCGCAAAGCTATAATTTTATAGTCAATTGGCAGCTTTTTCATGCACGTCTTCCATGTCGTATGAATTTGAATAAACGCCCTGCACCGTCAATCAGTAAAACTTTTGCAGCGCTTGTACTACTACACCCACGATCCGGCAGTTCTCGTCGACAGCCTCAATTGGGTAGCTCGGATTCAGCGGTTTGAGGAACAGCCGCCCGCCGTCGCTGACCAGCTTCTTGAATGTGGCTTCGTTGCTGTCCGGCAGCTTGGCCACGACCAGCTTACCTGGTGCGACCTCAGCCTCGGTGTCCACCAGGATCAGCGTACCTTCGGTGATGCTTTGGCCGGCAGGCGCCGTCATCGAATCACCTTTAACTGTCAGCCAAAACGCAGGGCCTTTGGAGTCGTACTCCGAAAACTCGTAGGTGTCTGAAAAGCCAGTCGGGTAGGGCTCAACAGCCTCGGACCAGGCGCCGGCAGCAACCCAGCTGATTACTGGGTAGCGAAACTTCTGCTCCTGCATATTTGCATCGGCCAAATTTCCAGTCTCACCGCTCTTTCGCTCGGGCCCTCGACCAACTCCAAGCCATTCAGCTTCAAAGCCGGTGGCATCCGCCAAGGCGTACAGATTCTCTGGCCGGAGGCTTTTGCTCTCACCAGTAATCCATTGAGTGACGGCCGAGTTTGCAACACCGCATAGCGCTGCAATCTCCCCCTTCTTCTTCCCGCTGAGCTGTATGGCTCGGGCAATACGTTCGTGTCTTTCCATGGACTCAATATTAAGTTAACTGAATTTAAGCATGCAGTAGGGAGAAAACCCCGTTGACTCGAAAACTTAAGCATGCTGAAATTGCGTAAAAGTCGAACGAGGATGCGAAATGAATACGCATGAAGTCGCCGAATTCTTCGGCAGCAAGACAAAGCTGGCACTGGCCCTGGGCATCCGCCCAAGCGCAGTGACCATGTGGGGGGAAACCATCCCCGAATCCCGGCAGTACCAAATTCAGGTTCTTTCCAAAGGAAAGTTCAAGGCAGCAAAGAAGGCTCAGGCCGCCTGACATCCATGTCCACCAATCCATTGAAGCCAGATTAGAAGAGAGCAGTCCCCATGCAAACGTCCAGTTCCAGACACACCGTACAAACCCGTGATCAGGTGCTGGTCGCCCACGCTGCAAATCAGATCGCGCGCACCAGCCTTAGCCAAGACGACTTCGCCCAGGCGCTGAGCCGCGAACTGCACCTGTCGTGCCCAGAGAAGGCCGTCGCCAAAGAGGTTCCGGACTTCGCCGCGCTGACGCTGCAGAACGACGTCTCTGACTTTGTGAAGGCGACCGGCCGCTGGCTTAAGCGTGTTCAGCGCTGGCTATCCGGCGATCAGGAAATGCCGTCGTGGCTGGAAGAGTCGTGGGTCAACGCCCTTGAGCCTGAATTCCGTGACCACTGCGTAAACGAACTGGCGAGCCGTCATGGCTTGACCGGCGCCCGCCAGATGACCAGCGACCAATGCGCGAACAAAAGCTTCGGCGCGCTGATCCGTGCGCTCGGCGATGTGATCGACACCGGCAGCGAAGTGTTTGACGACCAGGTCATGTGCGAACTGGACCTTCCGCACTTGCCGGCGTTCGCTAAGCAATGCCGCCAGGTTGAAGCGAAGGCGGGGGAGCTGGGGCGCAAGGCGGAGCAGTTGATGAAGGACGCCCGACCGAATTTGAAATCCATCGCCTGAATCACAGGCACAAAAAAAGCCGACGTACGAGGTCGGCTTTTTCAACAGCAGTAAACAACTGGAGCGAATCATGCACCAACACACAGAATCGATCAATAGCCCCAACATTCCCGCGCCACGTTTTTCGCGATCTGAAAACGTGGCGCGCAATTCCTCAGTGATTCCGTTCGACTTCGACGGCGCCGCAATCAGGGTCATCACCGACAAGCTCGGCGATCCGTGGTTTATCGCGCGCGACGTAGCGGACGCCCTCGGTTACTCCAAACCGGAGAATGCTGTGGCCCGTCACTGTAAGGCCGCGACCACTACCCCGAAACAGGGTGGTGGTTTCATGACCATCATTCCTGAGCGCGATCTGTACCGGCTGGTGATGAAGTCCAAGCTGCCGGCCGCCGAGAAGTTTGAAGAGTGGGTGGTGGGCCAGGTCCTGCCGAGCATTCGCAAGACCGGCACCTTTTCCACACAGGGCCCGAACAACTCTAAAATCGTCGGCGAGCTCGCCATCCTGGAATGCTTCGACCGCCTGTTGAAGCCTGCCAACTCCAGCAAGATGATGATGCTGGCCAAGATCGCCGCCAACAACGGTCTGGACGCCAAATTCCTCCCAGGCTACGCCGTTGATGCCGCCTCTGACGCTGCTGGGGGCTCTTCGATGCCCACCAAGGCAATCACCGCCCTTATCAAAGAGCACGCCATCGCCAGCACCGCCCGCGCCTTCAACCTTGCACTTGAGACCCACGGCTTCCTCAAGGTCCTGCAGCGCAAAAACTCCAAGCAGGAAATGGTCGACTTCTGGTCTGTGACCGAGAAGGGCATGGCCTACGGCAAGAACCTCACCAGCCCTCAATGCCCCCGCGAGACGCAGCCTCATTGGTACGTGGATCGCTTCCTTGAATTGGCCGCTAAGGTCGGGAAGGCCTGACATGCAATACACCGTCACAATTAACCAGGTGAAGGCGTTGGAGTGGGGGCCGAATTCTCAGCAGGCCCTGCTGTTCGCCTTCGTCTACGGCTGCCCGAGTTGGACCAAGCCAATCAAGACCGATGACGGGATCTTCTTCGCGCTGAGTAAGGCCAAGATCATCGAGGAGCTTCCACTGCTCACCGATAAGCCAGACACCGCTTACCGCATGCTGAAGGCCCTGGAAGAGGCCGGTTTGATTGAGCTTCGCCCTGAAGCATTCCGACTCACCGAAAAAGGCTGTGAGTGGAACCCGGACCGTATGGGCCACGTCACCGCGCACCAACCGCCGGTCCTCCCGCCCCGGCGCAGGACAAAAAAGAAACCAATCCCTTCTGGCTTGCGTGCTCTGGTGTTCGCCCGCGACGGCCACGCGTGCTTGCGCTGTGGCTGCTCGGTGCTGATGCGCTTGAGGGCTGATCACGTCGTACCTGAAAGCCAAGGTGGAGAGGCTTCTTTGGGCAATCTCCAGACCCTTTGCATGTCCTGCAATAGCTGGAAGGGCGTGCGGACGATTGATTTCCGCGCGTTCGCCGGAGGTGCAGCATGAGCATGGGCCTTATGGTTGCCGCAATGAAGCTTCGCGTTGGTAATCCGCTGCGCAAGCTGGTGCTGATCAAGTTGGCCGACAACGCCAGCGACGTAGGCGAGTGCTGGCCCTCCTATCAGCACATTGCTGTCCAGTGCGAGATCAGCAAGCGTTCTGTCATGAACCACATCACCGCTCTGTGTGAGGCGGGACTGTTGCGCAAGGAGATCCGGAAGGGTGGACCAAAGGGGAATTCGTCGAACGTTTACTTCCTCACCCTCGACGGTGGTGGTGCACCTCCTGCACCAGGGGTAGTGCAGAAGATTCACCGGGGTAGTGCAGCAGGTTCACCCCCTAGTGAATCTCCTGCACCAGGGGGTAGTGCAGCAGTTGCACCCAGAATCAGTAACTCTCTTGAACCAGTCATGGAACCGGTCATTGAACCAATTGCACCCCCGGCTCCCGCCGAGGTTGTGCAGGCTCAGTCCCGCAGCTTGGTGTTGGTGGTTGATCGCACCGACACCCCACGGGTCGAGATCCCCGCCGACATGCCTGGCCCCAAAGACCAGACCTGCAAAACCTTCAAGGTCTGGGCGAACTACGCCATGGCTTACCGCAAGCGCTATAGCGCCTGGCCTGTGTGGAATGCCAAGGTCGGCGGCCAGCTCGGAAAGTTGGTAGACCGTCTCGGCGCCGACGTCGCCCACCACGTCGCTGCCCACTTCCTGAAAACCAGCGATGCCGCTGTGCTGCGCAAGTGCCACAGCCTCAACGAGCTGCTGGCCAACGCCGAGAGCTATCACACCCAGTGGGTGACCGGGCAGCGCATCAACGGCACAACCGCCCGCCAGATGGAACGGACAGAGGCGAACCACTCCGCAGCGGAGCAGGCCGCCCAGATGGTTCTGGCCAAACGCCAAGCAGGAAACCGCAATGAATACCTTTGAAATGAATGACCAGCAGGTTGCCGGGCTGGCCGCCGCCATCTGCGCCACCGCCGAGGCCATGGGCCAGGAAATGAACCCGGGCACTGCCGCGATGATGGCTGAAGACCTCTGTGCGTATCCGGTGCCTGTCGTGAAAGGCGCACTGAAGGCTTGCCGCTTCGAGGTGAAGGGCAAGCTGGCGATGGCCGACATCCTGCAACGCGTCCAGTCCTCCGACGGGCGCCCGGGCAAGGACGAGGCCTGGGCCATCGCCATGACCACTAACGACGAATTTGAAACAGTGGTGCTGACCGACGATATCCAGCTGGCCCTGGCTGCTGCGAAGCCCATCTTGGATGGCGGCGACAAGATCGGTGCGCGCATGGCGTTCATCGATGCCTACCAACGTTTCGTAGGGCAGGCCCGCGAGGATGCGAAACCCGTCAACTGGCACGTGTCCGTGGGCTTCGACGCAAACCGTCGCGTGCAGGCTGTGACCAAGGCAATGGAGCTGAAGAGAATCCCGCGCGAACACGCCCAGAAGTACCTGACGGACCTGAGCGTCGAGCCGATCACTGAGGACGGTCGCGCCATTGCCGGCTTGCTCACTGGCACCGTCACACGGCCAGAGCCCCAGCTTCGGCAGAAGTTGGAACTGGTGAAAAACTCGATGCTGGAAATGCGCAAGGCCAGTGCCGAACGGAAAACCGAAATGCGGATTGACGCGGCAAATGAGTTGGCGGATCGCAGGGCGCTGCTCATCAAGCAAGCTCAGGAACTGGAAGCGAAGAGGGCGGCGCCATGACCGACAAGATCAGCGTCAACTGCCAGGCCAAGCTCTCTGAGGCTATCACCAAGTTGAGCGCCATGTACCGAGACAAGAAGTTCGTGGTGGTCTCCCTGCGCGCTGGCAAGGACCGCACGCTTGACCAGAACCGGTTGTGGTTCGGGATGTACAAGCGCATCGCCGAAATGACCCAGATCGGTGACGCGGCTGACGCCCGGCGCTATTGCAAGCTGCACTTCGGCGTGCAGATCCTGCTGAACGAGGATGCCGGCTTTCAGGCCGAGTGGTACCGGGTCATGCGCCATCTGTCGTACGAAACGAAGCTGGCCATGATGGGGGAGTGTCATCTGTTCGGCCCCGACGGTTTTCCGGTGACCAGCCTGTTCAATCGCGCCCAGGGCATCAATTACACCGACCGCATTGCCGCCTACTTCACGGGCCAAGGTGTGGTTTTCACTGATCTACTCAGCAAGGAGGCTGCATGATCGCCAAGCAACCCAAACCGAAGAAGTGCAAGAACCCAGCATGCGGCATCAGCTTTCCGCCGCAGCGCCTGGGCCAGGCCGTATGCAGCCCTAAGTGTGGCCTGGCCATCAAGGACGTGAACCAGGCCAAAGCGCGTAAGTCGCTGGCCGATATCGGCCGTAAGGAGCTGCGGGCGGCGAAGGTGAAGATCAAGACGCGCGCCCAGCACATGAAGGAAGCCCAAACAGCTTTCAACGCGTGGATTCGCGAACGGGACGTCGGTCTGCCGTGTGTGAGCTGCGGGCGGCACCACAACGGCCAATGGCACGCAGGGCACTACCGCACCGTCGGTGGCAACCCAGAGCTTCGCTTCGAGCCGCTGAACGTGTGGCGCCAGTGCGCGCCGTGCAACAACCACAAGTCGGGCGACATCGTGAATTACCGGCTGGAGCTGGTGAGGCGCATCGGTGCCGACAAAGTGGATTGGCTGGAAGGGCCTCATGAGCCCCAGCGCCATTCCATCGAGCAGTTGCAGGCCATCAAGGCCGACTATCGAGCCAAGACCCGTGAACTCAAGAGGGCTGCAGCATGACTTATCGCAACGTTGTTTCAGCAGTAGTTCGGGCGCTCGCGGCCGAGACCATAGGTTCCGCCGGCGGCTGCGACTTCGAGCCCAAGGTGCAGTGCGCCAAGCAGAAGGGGGAGATCGTCGGCAAGGAGGCGGCGTTTCTCCAAGACTGCTGGGTGTTCGGCCGGCTGCACAAGGCGCTCACCCCGGCGCATTGGCGCGCACTCGTGGCGAAGTACTCGACGCACCAGGAGCGAAAACACGGCGCTATTTTGGAGTTGCTCAACTCGGTAAAGACGCCGGCGCCGAAGCGCTTCCGTGAATGTGCAGTCCTGACCTGGGCGATTCCACAGGTGGCCGGTGCCGAAGGCAAGCGTTCCGCCACGGTGCTCCCTGCGGCCTGGTATGACATTGCCAATTGGGACAATGACGGCAAGCCAGAGTCAACTCGGTATCGTTGGCGTTCATCCATACGAAATTCTTTGGATGGCCTGGTGAATGAGGCGCTGATGGCCGCTCAAGAGATTCTTGACGCCGAGGGGCTAATGGAGAACGTCATGGCATCATAATTTGCTGCGGCAATGAACTGGACAGATGACCTGTACGACATCAGCTTTGAGATGGGCGGGAGGTGGTAAAAGGCTTCCCCCCGACAGGTTTTGATGGACTACAAGGATTCGGTGCCTGGCGTTCTAGTCCTATCACATGCCGCCCTGAAACCACCTTGCGCCAGCCATGTTTCTAATGGTTCCGCTTTCAGCGGTTTTGTTATCAGGTATCCCTGAGCCTCTGAACACCCCCAGAGCGTGATTAGGTCCAGAATGCTTTGGGTTTCGACGCCCTCTGCTACGACTCTATAGCCTAATCCTCTAGCAAGCTCGATGAGTGTCTTAACTAGCCGTTTATCTTTTTCGTTGGTGTTGAGGTTGCTGATTAGTGATTGGTCTAATTTAACCGTACTCACAGGCAGTTGCCTTAGATATGTCCAGTTGCTGTAGCCAGTGCCGAAGTCGTCCACGGAAATTTCAATGCCTAACGCGCGGGCGCGCTCAAGCTGCTCAATAACTGTCTTCGGGTCTGACATGAGCATGCTTTCCGTGAATTCAAGCTCTAGATTTTGCGGCAGAAGGGCGCCGTTGTTTATGTATTCTGTAACGTTATTTAAGAACTTAGAGCTCTCAAGATCACTGACAGTGACATTCATGGAAATTCGTAATTCAATACCCTTGCCGAACCACTCCTTAGCTTGGTCAACTACGGCGTCAAGTACCCAGAGGGTAATTGAATGCATCAGCGCAGTTTTCTCTGCAAGTGGGATAAATTCTGCGGGACTGATAGGCCCGAGTGTAGGGTGATTCCACCTAATCAATGCTTCAACATTTTCACATGCTAGAGTAGGTAATGTGACTTTTGGCTGGAAAACCAAGCTCAGCTGATCTTCAGAGCGAACTGCATCAGACAGGGAGCTCAGTAAGGCAAACGCTCGCTGCTGAGCTGCGTCCAACTCAGGTTGATACGTCGCCCAGCCCAAGTTTCGGACCCTGGCGTCATCAGCTGCCCCTACCACTAACCGTAACCAGTCCCTCTCTTCTGCATCGGCGATTCTCAATACTCCAATACCTGTCTGCATGAGTATTGGGATTCCTTGACAATCAACCGGTTCGTCAAAATTTGAAAGAATCTCAAGGCAGAGACCTTCCACCGGCTGGCCACCTTCTAAGAGAAACCCAAAACGCGTTGGACTGATTTTGTACAAAAGAGAATTCTTAGGTAATAAAGACTGAAGTCTATCCTTAACGTTTAGCATTAAATTTTGAGAAAAGCTGTAGCCAAGTGCTTTTACTACGTCATTCAAAAATTTTGGAGATATGACGTCCACAGCAAATAGATCGTGCTGAATACCACTAGAACTTGCTAGTCGAATATCTTCCTCCAGTCTTAGTCGGTTGAAAAGGCCGGTAGGCTGATCAATAAAATTACGGGAACGTAAACCGATAATCCGCAAGACAACGAGTTGAGCGAAATAAACGAGCATCGCTGCATCTCGTTTGCTCATTGGTTCTCGAGGTGAAGTATCTATTATGCATAGGCTACCCAGAGAGAAACCATCACTTGTGAGAAGTGGCGCGCTAGCGTAATAGCGAATGAAGGGCGCGCCGGTGACCATGGGGTTATCTTTGAAACGCTCATCATCCTGCGCATCCAAAACCTCTAACGCCTTCCTGTCGCGTAGAGAGTGTGCGCAGAACGAAACGTCCCGAGGTGTAGTTTGCTGGTCAATCCCGATCCGCGCTCTGAACCATTGGCGGTGCTTTTCGACGATAGAAATCAGGGCGATGGGTGCATTGAAGTATTCTGAAGTCATTGAAATCATTTTTTCGAAGACTTCGTCGTCTTGTTCACTTTGCGGGCAGAGGGTCTCAACGCGTTTTAAGCGTTCTGCTTCGTACTCAGGAAAGTGGGTATTTACGTCCATGACTAACCTCGTGTATCACGACCATATGGCTAAACGGTATCAGATCCCCTGTAGGCCTACGACTCCTTTTACCTATCGCTCCAATAGGTTAGACCCAATCACACGTATGCGCATGCCCCGGATACTACTGTTTTGCCGTTCGAAAGGGTGTTGGCAGAAATTTGGAGAGCCCTGGATAGGTTTTAATCGGCGGAGCTACATGCAAAATTCTGATACCCAAAAAATGTTGCACTGAGTGAGAAAATGAGAGATGATTTGTTCATCCTATCGATCTTGCGCGTTAAGAGTTTACACTGCGGAGCCCGGCTCATATGTCGGGCTTTTTATTGCGCTCAGTTTGTGCAAGGTTGGAAATAGAGCTTCCGACTATAAGTTGGGACAGCGTCATGGTTTTGCGTGGCATGGCACAGACGCATCTCGACGACTTGGCGGAACGGTTCAAGAGGTTGAACGTAGGGCAGGCTGGCAACGCGAATATTCAGTTGCGTGGCTTGTTTTTTATCAGGGCCGAATGTTCGGAGCTTATTCAACAGCCGAACTTGCGCTGAAGAAAATAACGGACATTGGGCACTGCATCAGCATTGACGAGGCTCCAGTCCCTCAAAAATCAAGCGACTAAAGTTTTTATGAAGCCCCGCCTAGAGCGGGGTTTTTATTGCCCACGGAAGGGCGATTCAGCAAAAGGAATTTGCAGATGTTGAAAGAATTCAGATGCGGTGAATGCAAAAGACTTCTCGCCCGAATGGGTGGGTTTATAGAGCTCCAGATCAAATGTTCCCGATGTGGGACGCTGAATCATGTGAAGGCCGCGAGCCTCGAGCAATCGCCCATGAGCGCCATACGCCCAATATAGAGGCCTGAACTTAAATCAGCTCAGTAACGGAGTTTAAAATGGAAAACGCAAACTCAGCGTCTCAAACCTTGCAAGATCTTTGGACTCAAGTACAACCGGTGGATAACACCGGCATGCTTAGGCGCGTGGTTTTTGCGCAAGGCAAGTTTTATGCGGTTGGTGGCAACGGTCTTACCACAACCACTCAGGTTGTCAGCGGAGGCGCAACTGGTACAGCGTGGACCAAGCTTAAGGGCGCCGTCACTTCTGACAGCGGAAAGGTCCTCAACGAGCTGTACTGGAACGGTATTGGGGTAGCGCTTCAAGCCCTTTCTCAATCCGGCAATCTGATCAACGGCGACGCAGCACGCCCTGAAAGGGTTTGGACAGACCTTACGGCAACTGTTCGTGCGTCCGGAGACTTGCAAGGCATTGTGTTTTATCAGCCAATTTCCGGCAACAACTACACCTGGATACTGGTCGGGTCTAGCGGTAAAGTTTTTTCCCGTTATGGCGATTGGTCAGGCCAGGTGGAGCGTACTACGACCTTCACTTCTAGCGAGACTGTGTACTGCGTCAACGTCATTGGCAGTTTTGTGTTGGTTGCGGGATCGAATGGGAAGCTGCTTAGCGCTGTGAAGATTGCGACGGATAATCCGCAAACATTCACGCCCAGAACCAGCACCTTCGGCACTAGCACCATCCTTTCCATGAAGCTTTGCAACGGGAAAATGTTTATCGTAGGTGCGGATGGCAAGATGGCATATTCATCCGATGGGCTTAGCTGGACTGCTGTTGAAGATACCAGTTTCGGTGGAACCATCATCCGCGACATTGCTTACGGTAATGGCAAGTATGTAGCTGTCGGCGACGGCGGCAAGACAGCCGTTTCCGAGGATGGGATCGGCTGGGTTCAGCAAGCCAACACTTTCGCAGGAACCGATATCCGGAGCGTCGCCTACGGCAACGGCAAGTTTATAGCTGTTGGTGCAGGCGGCAAGATTGCTTACTGTGCTCCATGATCTTCTATCTTCCTGCGTAATAGAGCCCAGCCGTCGCGCTGGGCTTTTTCATTTTCGGCCCTGCCACCCCTCGCTCTGAGCAGGGAGTGCAGCTTGCTAACCCCGTTTCAAGCAAGTTCTACTGCGCCGTTCGGACGCTTGGGTATTTCATCGTCGTGAATACCACTCTCCGCTTTGATTGATATGCGTTCGGGTGCGCTGAGGGCTAAATACACCGTATCTTCAACGACCTTAGCCACGTTGATTTGGATTTCGTCGCCTATACGCAAGCGCTTATTGGGAGTTCTAGTAATGACTAACAAAAGGCGATCCTCTCTGCTCAATTACTCATTTCGACGTCAATATTCCCTATCCGAAGTAAAATTGATGTAGGAATTATCTGATTTTTTGTGTGGAAATATCTTTTTGTCTCCGCTTCTGAATGATGCGGAACATGCAATTATTGAATCCCAGAATGGGAATAAATGCGGTTTGGAGTGAAGATGGACCCTACTGACCTAGGCCCAGGCACAGCTACCTGGCTGGGCGGTAGTGCCACCGTGGTACTGGGCGGCCTGCTATGGCTGCGCCGGTTTCTTTCTAAGGATGCGACTGACCGAGCAATGGACAGCGCCGATATCGGCACACTGAAGCGACTAAACGAGTTGCTGAACCAGGAGCGCGCCGCTCGCAAAGAAGCCGAGGCCCGCGCCGATCAATTCGCGAAGGAGCGGAATGACCTGGCAGCTGCCGTTGGGCGCATGGAAGGTAAGATCGAGGCGCTCACCAGCCAGGTAGCTCAACTCACTGACCGCGTGACGCAGCAGAGCGATGAGATCACCCGCCTTCGCACCAAGCTGGGAGGAATCGCCTAATGGACAGATGCGCATTGGAATTTATCGCACGCCGCTGGTGGCGCCGGGCCGAAGTTTGGACCATTGCTGTAGTGCTGGTGGGTGGTGGGGCAGTACTGGGTTACCAAGCCGCATACTGGTCGCTCGCTGATAAGCAGAGCAGCCAAGTGACCGACATGCGAAAAGCCTACGACACCGCCATGACTGAGCGCGACAAGCGCCTAGAACAGCTGAGCCGCCAAACCGGTACCGCCGCCGACCAAGCCACGAAGGCTGCGACGACTGCTGCCAAAGCTGCCGACAAAGCGGACGAAGTCCTAAACCGAGCACCCCAGTGATGGCGTACTGCGGGTGCACTGCTTACTGAGTTAAGCAGATTAGGTTGCTGGACGCCTGAGCAGGCTAGATGAACGCTCAGATCGTCATAAGCAAGAGTAAGTGAGTGCGACATCGCTCTATACGTTTATCGCTTGACGAGGTGCAGCGCGTGCTTCCCTTTTCGAGCAGGACTATGCATTGCTCCATCGAGGACGCTCAGCCGGCGAACTTGCGCTTGAAGAGCAATCATTGCACCTTTGAGGTGCTCAATTTGGTCTATGAAAGATGGATCTTGAGCAAGTGGAGTGCCTTTGATCATTGCGAGGGTACTTGCCAGCTGCCTGTAATTATTTGCGGCATGGGCAAGCTCTCGTTCAATTTCTTCTTTATTCACTAGCGCTCCAAATTTTTTATTTGCACCTAAATATAGGTCGGCACTGGCGCTCAGAAAGTTTAATTGGTGTGACGAGCGGCTAACGGTACGCCGTACCCCACGCGCCACATTTTTCGAATGCGCCCAAACGTGGCGCGAGGCTTTGCAACTGAGCAACCTCATCCGACTGCTTCACAGTACGCCAGTGATCCCGGATATCAATTCTGCGGTAAGCGCTATCGACAAGGCTATTGCCGATGCCCCGGCAGCGTTGTCTACCAGCGTTGCTAAAGGCTTGATCATTGGATTGCTCCATGGTCACCATGCAGGCCTATGAGATGGTATCTCAATGGATACCATTGCCCACTAAAACGGCCTGATCGATTGTGACTTTGAAGTAGCCAGCGGTGAATCAACACCGATACTGCTCGCTATCGTCTGTTAATAAATGAGATTTGAGCTTCCACTTTCGCCCGAATGGCGCTGGATTTCCCTTGGAAGTGAATGGTTCCCTTTGGATAGATGTTGATTACCATGCCATCAGGAAATACAAACTGTAGGGCTCCGACCGCATTGACCGCAGACCGACTGGCATCAGGGTATGCATTTTCAATATGCTTAACGAGTCTTCGGGGGTCATGGCATGACATCACCATTTGCTGCTCCTTAGCTATGCGAGTCACATATTTGCAGGTATTAGCTAATTATTTCAAGTTTGGAAAGGTGTGATTTTGAGTTGGCCGAGACCCCCTCCCTCAGCGCTTCATCTGGCCGATCTGCCAGACTTCCTAATTCGCCTAACACCAGCGCCGCAGGTATGGGACTGGCTACAAGCCGAGATACTTGCCGACACCGGCAGCCTTTACAACGAAGACCATGCCCATTTGCTGGATGCAGATATCCGTGTCATGTGGGCGTCGTCGAGCTTCGAGAAACAGGGACTCACAGTTCTTGGCCAGGCCGAACAGGTAGCGTTCCGCGCCGGCGGTTGGCAGAAAGCCCGGATGGAGCAACAGATGCGTGATTGGTTTGGCGAAGTGCCGGCTTTCATCATCACCCTGGCGGCTGACTACTGCGCCCAGTGTAGCGATCTTGAGTTCTGCGCACTGATAGAACACGAGCTTTATCACTTGGCTCACGCGACCGACAAGTACGGTCAACCAGCATTTACCCAAGACGGCGCACCGAAGATCAAGCTGCAGGGCCACGACGTTGAAGAGTTCGTCGGAGTCGTTCGCCGCTATGGTGCGAGTCCTGACGTTCAAGCATTGGTGGATGCTGCAAATAGTCCTGCCGAGGTGGGGAAATTGAACATATCGAGGGCCTGCGGAACCTGTCTGCTCAGATCGGCCTGATTCTTGACAGGCTCTAGACGGATGAGAATTTATGGCAGCCCTGAAAAATGAGGTGAAGAGCTTCATCGTTCAGGCGCTGGCGTGCTTTGACACCCCATCCCAGGTGGTGGAAGCCGTCAAGAACGAATACGGGGTTGTGGTGAGCCGCCAGCAGGTGGAGACGCACGACCCAGCCAAGTCCGCAGGTAAGGGTCTGGCGGTGAAGTGGGTGACCCTTTTCCACGACACCAGGAAGCGGTTCCGAGAAGAGACCGCAGAGATCCCGATTGCCAACCGCGCCTTCCGGCTACGTGGCCTGGGGCGAATGGCTGAGAAGGCCGAGAACATGCGCAACCTGGCGCTGACCGCTCAGTTGTACGAGCAAGCCGCCAAAGAGGTAGGCGACGTCTACGTGAATCGCCGCCTCGAACCTGAAAAGCCACTTGGCTCCCATGCGGACCAGCAGCACGCCGTTGCTGAGTACACCCTGGAGCCTGATGAGAATGTCCCGACTTCCCCGCACCTTTGATCCTCCGGTCAAGCTGACCCCCAAGCAGGCGAACATTTACTGCTGGGGATTTCAGCCTGAGGCTCGATTCCGCGATGCGGTGTGTGGTCGCCGGTTCGGCAAGACGTTCTTGGGCAAGGCCGAGATGCGCCGCGCCGCACGTCTGGCTGCTGAGTGGGGCGTGAGCGTTGAGGATGAGATCTGGTACGGCGCGCCGACCTTCAAGCAGGCCAAGCGCGTGTTCTGGCGTCGGCTGAAGCAGGCTATCCCCGAAGCATGGCGTGCACACCGCCCGAATGAGACTGAATGCTCAATCACACTCAAGTCCGGCCACGTCATGCGCGTGGTGGGACTCGACAACTACGACAACCTGCGTGGCTCCGGTCTGTTCTTCGTCCTGGTGGATGAATGGGCGGACTGCCCGTGGGCCGCGTGGGAAGAGGTACTGAGGCCGATGCTTTCGACCTGCCAGTACACGATTCCGGATGTCGGGGTGCGAAAGGGCGGCCACGCGCTGCGTATTGGCACGCCGAAGGGCTTCAACCACTGTTACGACACGTATCTGGATGGCAAGCCAGGTGGCGAGCCGGATCACAAGAGCTGGCAGTACACGTCATTGCAGGGCGGTAACGTCCCCCCTGAAGAGTTGGAAGCGGCTCGCCGGAAGATGGACCCGCGTACCTTCCGGCAAGAGTACGAAGCTGGCTTCGAGAACTACGCGGGCGTCGTCTACTACACATTCAATCGCGATGAGTGCCGAACCAGCGAGCGAATCAAGCCAGGCGAAGCGCTGCACATCGGTATGGACTTCAACGTCATGAAAATGGCCGCTGTCGTCTATGTCGTGCGTAACGATCTGCCGATGGCCCTGGATGAGTTTCACGGTGTTCGGGACACGCCGGAGATGATCGAGAAAATCCAGACACGGTTCCCTGGGCACTCGGTGGCGGTCTATCCCGACGCCAGCGGGCAGAACACCAGCAGCAAGAACGCGAGCGAGTCAGACTTGTCGCTGTTGAAGAAAGCAAAATTTACGGTGATCGTCGACTCCACAAACCCTGGCGTGAAAGACCGCGTGAACTCGGTGAACGCCATGTTCCTGAATGCCTACGGCGAGCGAAGAATGAAGGTCAACATCGACCAGTGCCCTCAGCTCACCTTGTGCCTGGAGCGACAGACCTACACCGACAAGGGCGAGCCGGACAAAGATCCGAAAAAGGGTCACGACCATATGAACGACGCCGCCGGCTACTTCATCGCCAAACGCTATCCGATCAAAGCGATCGTCACTTCTATCAAAATGGGATACGCCCGATGAGCACCGACATCTCCTTCAAGCGGGCGGAATACACGGCAGTGCTGGATCGCTGGGCTACCGTCCGCGACGTCTGCGCCGGTCAGCACCGGGTTGTCGACCGACTGCCGTACATCAACACACACGATAAGTCCCCGGAGAACGAAGACCGGAATCGGGCTTACCGCGAGCGAGCGGTGTTCAAGAACGCCACCGGGCACACCCGTAACGGGCTGCTGGGCCTGGCCTTCCATAAAGACCCCACGCTCACGGTGCCGAAGAAGCTGGAATACCTGCAAGACAACGCCAACGGCTCCGGAGTGAGCATCTATCAACACTCCCAGGGCACGCTTGAAAAGGTGCTTGAAGCTGGTCGCCACGGTCTGTACGTCGACTATCACCAGGACGACGGCATCGGCGGGCATTCGGTGATCCTGTCTTACTGCGCTGAAGACATAATCAACTGGCGCACGGGCATGGTGAACGGTCACAGCGTGCTAACGCTGGTGGTCCTGCGCGAGTCGCCGGAGATTCCTGACGGCTTCGGCTACAAGACGGCTGAGCAGTACCGGGAGCTGGCGCTTGAGGATGACGGCTTTGTTTGCCGCGTCTGGCGCCGGTCCGGTCCGAAAGGTGGCGGGCCGCTTGCGGTCATCGACGAGTTCAAGCCCGAAGGCGTAACCGGTCGCCTCAAGGAGATCCCATTCACCTTCGTCGGCGCGCAGAACAACGACCCAAGCATCGACGAGTCACCGCTGTACGACATCGCGATGATCAACCTGGGCCATTACCGGAACAGCGCTGACTACGAAGACAGTGTGTTCTGGTGCGGCCAGGCCCAGCCGTGGATCAGTGGTTTGGATGAGCAATGGCGCGACTGGATGGAGAAAAACGGCGTTTACGTCGGCTCCAGGGCGCCAATGATGCTGCCGGCCGGCGGCCAGTTCGGTTACGCGCAGCCATTGCCGAACACTCTGGTCAAGGAGGCCATGGCCGACAAGAACCAGATGATGATTGAGCTGGGCGCGCGGATGGTGGTTGCGTCTCTGTCGTCCAAGACGGCGACCGAGGCCCGCGGCGACCAATCGGCGTCCACTTCGGTGCTCGCCGGCTGCGTGGCGAACGTCAGCGAGGCATACACGAGGGCGATCATGTGGTGCTGTGCCTACATGGGCATCGCTGACAAGAAGGTCGCCTACCAGGTCAACCAAGAGTTCGTAGAGCTCTCGGCTGATCCACAGATGATCACAGCCTTGGTTGGCTTGTGGCAGAACGGCGGCTTTGCGAAAGCTGACCTTCGGGCATACCTGCGCAAGCTCGGCTTGATCGCACCAGAGCGTACTGACCTGCAGATCGACGGCGAACTGGAAGAGCAGGGCGACGGCCTGGGCTTAGACGACGAGGACAAACCAAATGGCGGTAAATCCGGCAGTACTTGATGCCACGATCCGGCACGCGGTCTTTCTCGAAAAGCTGAAGGCGGGGGAGGTGGGCAAATTTGCTCCTTTCCTTAAGGAGATTGACCGGTCTATACGGGATCGGCTGACCCAGTCGGACCTGACCGAGTACAACGTCAAGCGTCTGGAAGCGCTGCTGAAGGAGGTGGATAGCCTTCTGCTGGGCATCTTCGACCGCTACAGCGCGCAACTGAACCTCGACCTGGTGGACATCGCCAACTACGAGGCCGAATTTGAGGCGACCAGCCTTGCCAGGTCGGCGCCGGTTGGCGTGTCGCTGGATGTGGTCGCTCCGACGGCCGCTGTAATCCGCACCGCAGTGCTGACGAATCCGCTCAGCGTGCGCGGCACAGGCGGCGGGAAGCTGCTGAAGGCCTTCATCAAGGGTTGGACCGGTGCAGAGCGTGAACGAGTTACCGGCACCATCCGGCAGGGCTTCTTCGAAGGTCAGACGAACTTCCAGATCATCCGCAACATTCGCGGCACCAAAGCGGCAGGATACAAAGACGGCATCCTGGCCACTACCAACCGCAATGCCAGCACGGTCGTGCGCACCGCGATTCAGCATGTGTCGTCCCAGGCGCGCATGGAGGTCGCCAAGGCCAATACGGATATCGTGGAACAGATCCAGATGGTGGCCACGCTGGACAGCAAGACCAGCCAGCAATGCCGCTCAATGGACAAGCGTAAGTTTCCGGTGGACTCCGGCCCAAGGCCGCCTTTCCACCCTAACTGCCGCACCACCTTCATTCTGTTGACCAAGCTCAGCGCGATGTTCGCCAAGGGCGCAACGCGTGCCTCGGTAGGTGCAGACGGCGGCCAGCAGGTGAGTGCCGACCTTGATTACTATCACTGGCTCCAGCAGCAGCCGGCTTCGTTCCAGGACGTTGCCATCGGTCCTGTCCGGGCCAAGCTGTTCAGGGAGGGCGGGTTGACCGTCGAGCGCTTCGCCGAGCTGCAGCTTGATCGCAACTTTGCTCCGCTGACTCTGGCGCAGATGAAAGAGCTTGAGCCTCTGGCGTTTGAACGTGCTGGATTGGTAACCTGATAGCTCGCATATTCAGGGAAGAGTCAGATGCTCTCAAGTCTCACGGATGAAGAATCAGATTGCCTATGCCGTATTTTATGTAGTTTGTTGGAGGTCGGTATCAGTGATAGGGAGCAGGACACCGACGCTGAGTTTCACTTGGCCTTGTCTGAGCTTGATGAATTTGTGCTTTCACTTCGCGGTAATTCATACGCCGAGGTGGACAAGGTTCTAAATGCAATTTTTTCAATCCCGGAAATTGAACAGATATTTTATACGGAGGCGAAACCATTGATTGTTGGAGGGTCGGGAATCGATTGTGCAAACTCCCTGGGTAAACTTCACAGCAGAGCTGAGCATTTATTGGAGTTCATTAACGATTATTCAAATGCAGATTTTTATTACATGACGCACTGGTATTGAAAACCAAAATTCAAACAACCCGCTTCGGCGGGTTTTTTTATTCCTGCAAAGCGGGCTAAACATACCTAAGGGGTGCATCAACGTGGCAGAAGAAAACGAAATCGACCTGGAAAACCCGGCAATTAAGGCCGCTATCGCGACTGCCGTTGAAGCATCCGTTTCCGGTTTGAAAACCAAGAACTCGGAACTGCTGGGCAAGCTGAAGGAAACCTCCGGCAAGCTGACCCAGTTCGAAACCCAGTTTGAAGGCATCGATATCGACGCCGTCAAAGGCCTGCTCAGTCGCGCCGGGCAGGACGAAGAAACCAAGCTGCTGACCGAGGGCAAGGTGGACGAGGTATTCAACCGCCGCACCGAGCGCCTGCGTAGCGACTACGACAAGCAGTTGAAGACCATCAGCGAGCGCGCCGAGAAGGCCGAATCCTTTGCTGCCAAGTTCCAGGGCAAGGTTCTGGGTGACTCGGTACGCGGTGCGGCACTGAAGGCCGGCGCTCTGCCGGAAGCAACAGACGACATCATTCTGCGCGCCAAAGGCGTGTTCACCCTTAACGAAGATGGCGATGCAGTCGCCGTTGATGAATCCGGTCAGGTCATCCTCGGTAAAGACGGCAAAACCCCTTTGACTCCGCTCGAATGGGCGGAATCTCTGCGCGAAAGCGCACCTCATCTGTGGCCAAGGGCTTCAGGGACATTTGCCCCGGGCGGGGGTGGCGGCAAGGCTGCATTCAAGCGCTCCGAAATGACCTCCGAGCAGAAGCGCGACTTCCAGCGCAAGCACGGCCAAACCGCATATCTCGCATTGCCCAAGTAAGGGGATTGACCCATGGCTACAACCGTTAACAGCGACCTGATCATCTACAACGATGAGGCGCAAACCGCATACCTGGAGCGTGTCCAGGACAACCTGGACGTGTTCAACGCATCGTCCAACGGCGCGATGGTGCTGGACAACGAGCTGATCGAAGGCGACTTCCGCAAGCGCGCGCTTTACAAGCTGAACGGCTCTCTGGAGCATCGCGACGTCAACTCCGACGGCAAGGTAACTGCTAAGAAGATCAGCGCCGGCGAAGCTGTCGGCGTCAAAGCTCCCTGGAAGTACGGCCCGTACCAGACCACCGAAGAGGCGTTCAAGCGCCGCGGTCGTCCGGTCGAGGAGTTCTCCCAGATCGTCGGTGCCGACGTTGCTGATGCGACCCTGGAAGGCTTCATCCAGTACGCAACTGCTGGCCTGCGTGCGGCCATCGGCTCCAACGCTGACATGGTGGTCTCGGCTAACATCGAAACCGATGGGAAGAAGACGCTGACTCGCGGTATGCGCAAGTTCGGCGACAAGTTCGGCCGTATTGCTCTGTGGGTCATGCACTCCAGCGCCTACTTCGACATCGTCGACGAAGCCATCACCAACAAGATCTATGAAGAAGCTGGCGTCGTAATCTACGGCGGTCTGCCGGGCACCCTGGGTAAGCCGGTACTGGTAACCGATACCGCGCCGTCGGACGTGATTTTCGGCCTGCTGCCAAACGCCGTGACCATTACCGAGTCGCAGGCGCCGGGCTTCCGTTCCTACGAAGTGAACGACGAAGAAAACCTGAGCATCGGCTACCGGGCTGAAGGCACCGTGAACATCGATGTGCTGGGTTACAGCTGGAAAGCCACCACTGGCGGCTCCAACCCGACCCTGGCTGCCGTTGGCTCCGCTGCCAACTGGGTCAAACATGCGGGCAGCAACAAGGTTACCGCCGGCGTGATGATCACGCTGACCCCAACGCCTTCTGTTACTGGCGGTTAAGCCTCAAACTCAACGCGCGGTCAGCAATGGCCGCCTTGGAGAAACACATGGAACTGACTTACAGCAACCAGCTGAGCGGCTTCGACCCGGAGAAGCGTTACCGCAATCCGGAACACTTCGATAAGCCCGAAGCGGGTGTGACCAGCGTGCTGGTGATTGGCGATTGGCCGAGCGTGGTCAATGCGTACGAAGCAGCCGGCATCGATGTGTCGGTGAAGGAAGCCAAGCGGGCGCAGATTGTTGGTGCGGGCAACCAAGCCGGAATGGAAAAGGTTATCGCGGCTTTGCGTGCTGAGCATGGATCGATCCAGAGCCTTGTTGACGGCCTGGAAGCTGGCGAAATCCATCGTCCAGAGTCTGGCGACCTAGCGTTGCGCTTGTTTGACGTGCTGGGCAACATCCATGCTTCGGTAGGTGAGCTGACCACTGAGCGTAACGGCTTGGCCTTGACTGTCGATGCACTTCGCGGAGAGGTTGAAGCGCTGAAGAAGTCTACCCTCGCACCGCTGGCTGACGAGGCCGGTGAAATCGCGGCGCTGAAAGCAAAGCTCGATGATGCCAAGGTCCAGTATCGGGCCAACGCTTCGAAAGAATCCCTGGAAAAGCTCGTAGCTGAGCTGCCCAAGGAGTAATACTGCTGGCTGTCGGTGACCCGGCGGCCAATCTTCAAACCATTGCAGCGAGTTGACGCATGACACTCATCATCGAGGACGGCACCGGCAAGCCTGACGCCGAAAGCTACGCGAGCGCCGAGGACCTGGCCCTGTATGCCGTGAAATTCGGCACGGTCATCCCCGCAGGTGTTCCCGAGCAGGACGCGTTGCTTCGCCGCGCCGCCTTGGCGATGGATGGCATGAAGTGGAAAGGGCGTAAGACGAACAGCGAGCAGGCCTTGTCCTGGCCGCGCCGGGAGGTGCTGCTGGATCAGGAGATCAAGCCAGACAACTACCTTCCCGCGCGAATCCAGTACGGGCAGATGGCCCTGGCCGCCGAGATCCATCAGGACGACATCGACCCGGTGGAGAAGCGCAAAGGTGCAGTGCTGCTGGATCGTGTTGAGGGAGCGGTGACGCGGCAGTATGCGGCGATCCCGTCCACCAGCAACCGGCTTTTGCCGGCGGCACCGGATCGGCCAAGCGCCACTCAGTTTGCGGATTATTTGCAGAAGCGTGGCCTGTTCGCTGTTCGTGCATAATTGTAATACGGGGGAATGCGCAGGCTGATGCGCGAGGAAGCTACACGGGTTTGCCGGTGAAATTCCGGTGCTCCTGCAGGGTTTGCGACCAGCGTTGCCGGTTCGAGTCCGGACGGAACCTTGTATGCCGGGATCAGCTCCGGCGTCCCGCACCCATTCAAAGGCCCAGCCATAGCGCTGGGCTTTTCACATCTGGAGCCGCCATGGCCTTCTACGACGAAATGGCCGTGATGGCTCTGGAGATGATCACAGAGTTCGGCCAGTCCGTGACCATCAGCAAGCCGGAGCCGGGCGAGTACGACCCGGACATCGGCGGCGAAGCGCCAGGCGCCACTGTCGAGCAAATCGCCCAAGGTATCCTGCTCGACTTCACCGGCCAAGAATTCCAAAACAACAGTCTCATCCGGCAAGGCGACAAGAAACTCAAGATCGCCGCGCAGGGATTGGCCTGGGTGCCCGGCCTACTCGACAAAGTGGTCGTCCAGGGCCGCACGTGGTCAATCGTGCCCCCAATGAAAGAGATCAACCCCGCCGGCACGCCGATCCTGTATGAGCTGCAGGTGCGCTCGTGAGCCGAGCAGGCGCTGGCCAATCCGGCAGTTTCGCCCTGAGCCTGGCAGAGTTCGCCGCCCAGACGGGTGAAGCCATCGATGCCAGCGTGCGTGAAATCATCATCGAGGTCGGCAGCAGCCTGATTCGAATGTCCCCCGTGGGTAACCCGGAGATCTGGGCGCAGAACGCAGTGGCCACCCAGTACAACAAGGCTGTCGACGATCACAACAGCGCGCTGCGCAACGACCCGGACAATCTCACGAAGGGCGGTAGGCTCATGAAGGGCCGAAAGCTCAACGACGGCATGGACATCAAGGCGCCAGAGGGCTACGTCGGCGGCAGGTTCCGTGCGAACTGGCACATATCGCTCGGCGTGGTCGAGAACGTCACCTTTGACGAGGTAGACCCGAGCGGCGCCGAAACCACTGCGGCGCTGGTTGCTGCGATGAGCGACTTCACCGCCGGCCAGATGGCCTACATCATCAACAACTTGCCCTACGCGATTCCGCTGGAGTTCGGCCATTCCACCCAGGCCCCCGGCGGAATGGTCCGGGTAACCGTGGCTCGCTTTCAGCAGATCGTGCTGGAGGCCATCAGGAACAACCAGGTATGAAGTTCGAAGACGTGCCGGTTCGCCCGGTGATGCGCTATACGCTTTGCGAGTGCGGCGGAAGGCTGCTGCAAGTCGAATACGCCCCGGTACTGCTGTCGTTTCCTGCGCAGTACCTTCACCAGTGTGCCCTCTGCGGCCGACAGAAGAGCTTGCGCGGAGTATCGCCTACGCTTGTGTACGAGGTGGCCTGATGTCGCATGCAATCATCGCTTCGATCTACGAGGCAAAGCTGATTGCCTGGAACAATGCCAGGCCGGAAAAGCTGGGGATCGTCTTCGAAAACAAGAGCTACAAGCCTGCGGTCGACGAAACCTACCTGCGGGCGTTCACGATTCCGGGCGATACCGCGAGCAACACGCTCGGCGGCGATCACCGGCTGTTCACCGGAGTGTTCCAGGTGAGCATCATCGCGCCGGCGGGCACTGGGAAGACCAAGACGAACCCTATTGCGTTCGAGCTGGTCGGCTTGTTCCCGCTATACGCCAGGGACACGAAGGGCTCGGTCACCGTGGTGACCATGTCGCCAGTCGACCCGGGCCCTGGCATCAGCGGTGATTCCACCTACACCGTTCCAGTCTCGTTCTTGTACCGAGCCGACACCAATTGAGCGGCTCGCGCTAGAATCGCTCCACGTAAATGGGTAGGTAGGGGCGTCACCATGGATGAAGATACAAAAGCGCGATTACAGTGGCTGGATGAGTCGGCAGATGATCACGCCTGGAACAACCGCGACGAGATTATTGCCAGCGACAGGTGCATCTGCACTGCGTGCGGGGAATGGTCTACGCCGAGTCAAATTACGAAGTGGTATCTGGAAAAGCATGCCTGTTGTCCTTCCTGCGGCCTTACCGGCGTCGTCATTGGTTCCAAATCTGGGCTGCCTCTTGAGGCTTATCAAGACTGCCGTAATCCTGAATAACGTAACCGCCAAATAATTCGCCCATTGGGCAATCCCAAGAACCCGCCATTGAGCGGGTTTTTTCACATCTGCAAAGAGGAAATACCCATGGGCTACAAAATTCCGGACGGCGGCACCTTCCAGCACGGTGCAACCTATGGCCCGGACATCCCGTTTTCGGCACTGAGCAACGCGGCTGAGGCCGTGGCCACTTTGACTGGCGGCACGCTGTCGGCTGGCGACATCGTGATCGTCACATCCGGCTGGACTCGCCTGGGTAATCGGGTTGTGCGTGTGAAAGCTGCCACTGCCACCGCCATCACCCTCGACGGCATCGACACCACCGACGTGCAGGTCTACCCGGCCGGCTCCGGCATCGGCTCGCTGAAGAAGGTGCTGACCTGGGTGCAGATTCCGCAAATCACTGACGTGGCTTTCGCCGGCGGCACCCAGAACTATCTGGACGTGGTGTTCCTGGAAGATAAGCAAGGCCGCCAGATGCCAACCGACAAAGCGGCGGCCAGTTTGGCGCTGACCATTGCGGATGACCCGGGCCAGGCGTTCAACGCCATCCTTCGCGCCGCTGATGCCAGCCAGACCATTCAGGCTGCGCGCCTGAACCTGCCAGGCAACGACACTCTGTTCTACGGCGCCTTCACCTCGTTCTCCAACCAGCCGACCGTGTCCCGCAGCAACTTGCTGACCCGGACTGTGAACCTGGCGCTACAGGGCGAACCGACCCGCTACCTGACAGCGGTGGCGTAACCCATGGCAAAGATCAGAATCGCCCAAAACCCGACGTTCAAGGCCTTCGTGTCGATCCCTATCGTTGGGGGTGAGCCCGAGAAAATCGAGTTCACCTTCAAGTATCGTGATCGCCCGGGGCTTGCCGCTTTGTTTGATGAGTGGAACCTGAAGCGCGATGAAGCTCGGACCTCCCTGGGCGAAAGCCCAACGCTTTCCGAAATCGTTGCTGCTGACACTGAGCAGCAGTCGCAGCAGATCAAGGACCTCGTGGTTGGCTGGGGCTTCGACGACAAGTTCGACGACAAGAGCATTCGTGCGCTGGTGACGTCCTGCCAGGGCGCTGCTGAGGCGGTCGTGAATGCGTACCAGAGCGCATTCAGTCAGGCCCGCTTGGGAAACTGACGGACGCCGCCCGCGCACTCTATGCGCCGGCGGCACCTGCTGAGTTGATGGGCCTGTTCGGGCTCACCCCGGGTGACCTTGAAGAGGTGACCGAGGTCTGGCCCTGCAACTGGCCGGCGTTCTTCCTGTTCAACCGGATGTCGACTCAGTGGCGGGCGGGCGCCGGCGGCGCGATCGGCCTCGATTACAACTGCATCCGCGACGTGGCCGGGTTCCTCGGAATCAAGAAAAAGAAACTCGCTGAAATCTTCCCTGACCTTCAGGTGCTGGAAGGCGAAGCCCTGCGCGTCATGGCGGAGGAAAGGGAAAACAGCCCGTGAGCACGGGCACTTATTCAAGGTGAGTCGATGAACATTGCAGAGCTCGGCGTCAAGATCGACTCGGCCGATGCAATCCAGGCGAAAACCAGCCTGGATGAGATGGCGAAGGCCGGCGGCCGGGCCGAGCAATCCGCCGTCAGCCTGATGAATGAAATGCAGGCGCTGGAGAAATCACTTTCCACCAGTGCCAAGACTACGCAGGACCTGGCAAAGCAGCGTGATGCGCTCACCAAGCTGACCAAGACCGGCGCCTATGGCGAGGCCGAGGCGGCGAAGCTCTCGGCGCAGCTCGATAAGCAGCAAATCGCCTTGGCCAAGTCAGCGATGGACGAACAGAAGGCCCTGAACAGCCTGCTGGGTGCCATCGACCCGGCCCGGGCCGCATTTGTAAAGCTGGATACCCAGGTTGAGCAGCTGGGTAAGCACCTGGATGCGGGTCGTATCAACCAAGAGCAATACAACCAGGCCCTGAAGAAGATCGATGGCAAGTATGCCGAGATCGACAAGACGAGTTCGGCGTTTGCCGGCCTCGGCCTGAACACCAAAGCCGCCAGGCAGAACGTGGTTCAGCTAGGAAACGCTCTGGCTGAAGGCAACATCCGCGTTGCAGCGCACAACGTTCTGGAGCTGGGGACCAATGCCGGCGCTTCGGCCGTTCGGATCGCAGCCATGGCCGCGCCTATTGGGCTTGCTGTAGCAGCGATCGGCGCGCTGGCTTATGGATTTGTTCAGGGCAGAGCCGAAACCGACAAATACAACAAGTCTCTGATCCTCACCGGCAACTATGCAGGCGTCAGTGCCGGGCAGCTCGGCGATATGGCGCGCCAGGTCAGCGCTACTGTCGGATCTACGGGGCAAGCAGCCTCTGTCTTGGCCCTGCTGGCTGACAATGGGAAGATCGCAGGTGCGAGCTTTACCGAGATCACTCAGGCCGCCGTGTCGATGCAGGAAGCGACCGGCAAGGCCGTGAGCGAGACGGTTGCCGAGTTTTCCAAGCTGGCTGACGATCCGGTCAAGGCGTCCGCCGCGCTAAACGAGCAGTACCACTACCTGACTGCCTCGGTTTACTCGCAAATCGTGGCCCTTGAGAAACAAGGCGATCACGCCGGCGCCGTAAAGCTCGCGACCGATGCCTACGCTGATGCGATCAATGAGCGCACTCCGAAGATTCTGGCAAACCTCAGTCTTTGGGAAAAGGCCTACAACGCCGTGGCGCGCGCCGCCGACGGGATCAAGAATATTGGCCGTCGCGACATCAACGCGGATATTGAAAGTGCGAAGGCGGACCTGCTTGAAGCGCAAAACATGGACGGTTTGTTCCAAAACAAAAAGTCCAAAGACGCGCTGATTGAGTTTCGGCAAAACCGCCTAAACATGCTGGAAGATGAGAAGGCGGCCCAAGCCGATATCGCCAAGTGGGAGGGTGACCAAGCTAAGGCCCAAGGCGAAGCCGTATCGTCGATGGCTAAAATCGATGCTTTGACTAAATCGTCATGGACGAATGAGCAGAAGCGCGCCGATGCGCTCAAGGACTACAAAAAGCAACTCGACGATATCCGCAAGGTAGCGCCGAACGATCCTCGCCTGGCTCAGGCAACGGTTGACAAAAACATCGCCAATATCAACGACAAGTTCAAAGACCCAAAGGCCGCCGGTTCACAGGTCGACTTAACCAATTTCAACAACACCAAGAACGACTTGGCGGCGATCACCGACACCTACAAAAATTACCAGAAGGAACTGGAAGCGGCTCAAAAGGCTGGCTTGCTTTCCGAGGAAGACTATCTGCTGCGGCGCCAGGCGTTGATCGGCAATCAGCTCGACCAAACCAAGGCGGCCTACGAGGCAGAGATTGCAGCGCTTGAGGCCGCCAAAGGCAAGAAGACCACGTCGGCCGCGCAGACCATCCAGCTCGACCAGAAGATCGCTGACGCGCGAGCGGGAATGGTCAAGGCGCAGAAGGACGCTGATAGCCAGCTTGAAGTGTTGGCGACCAACGAGACCGGGCGCCTGGCGAAGCAAGAGCGCGCGATCAGCACCTACGTGCAGGCACTGGGGCAGCAACAGAGAGCCCTGGAGCTTGCCGGGCAGCGCGCCGTGATTGGCGTAGGCCAGGGTGACCGCCAGAACGCACTCAGCGGCGAACTGAACAACCAACAGGATCGATTTGCTCAGCAGTCGCTCGAGCTTGCCAACCAGAAGTCTGACCCGTCGCGGAACATGTCAGAGGAGGAGTTCAAGCGTAAGTCGCAGGCGCTCGCCGACGCGAACAAGGCTGCCACTGACCAGATTCGGCAAAACTACGCGGATGTGGAAAATGCGCAGGGTGATTGGACCAAAGGTGCAACAGCGGCGTGGGACAACTACTTGGATTCGGCTCGCAACGTCGCCGGGCAGACAAAAAGCCTGTTCGGCAATGCCTTTAGCTCCATGGAAGACGCCGTCGTCAACTTCGCCATGACTGGGAAGCTTTCCTTTGCGGACTTCACGAAGTCGATTTTGGCGGATATGGCGCGTATCGCGACCCGTCAGGCGAGCTCGGCATTGCTTGGCAGTTTGGTTGGCGCAGCGGCGAGCTACTTCGGTGGAAGCTCCGCCGGTGGCAATGGGCTGGCTGCTGGATCAGCTGGTGCCGCGTCTTCAAACCTTGGCGCCTCGGCTGGCGGCTATTCCGGCACCTACTTCCCGCAAGCTTTGGGCGGCGCCTGGTCGGGCGGTGTGCAGATGTTCGCCGACGGCGGCGCCTTCACCAATTCAATCGTCAGTAAGCCCACGGCGTTCGGTATGGCCAACGGCAAAACCGGTGTCATGGGGGAGGCTGGAGCAGAGGCGATCATGCCACTGACTCGCACATCCAGCGGCAAGCTTGGTGTTATGGCGATGGGCGGCGGCGGGGCGGGTGCAACGCAGATCAACGTCGCGGTGCATATCGACGGAGACGGCAACGCATCATCCTCCGCCGACGCGCCTGGCTACGACCTGTTCGGCAAGGAGCTGGCGGCTTTTGTGGAGCAGAAGTACCAGCAGATGCGCAACAAGGACATGGGCCAGGGCGGCGTCATCAACAAAGCAATCAAGGGGCGCTGATGGCAATCGAACGATTTACATGGGCAACGGAGAAGGGCGCGGAAGGGGAGATTACCCAGCGCGTCCGGACCAAAAAGTTCGGCGATGGCTATGAGCAGTCGGTCGAGGACGGACTGAACAATCAGTCGGAATCCTGGCCGGTGACGTTTACCGGTATGGCCGCGCGAATCCTGGAGATCAGGAAGTTCCTCGACAAGCACAAAGGGGCAAAGGCGTTTCTCTGGACGCCACCACTCGGCGTGCTCGGGCTCTACAAGTGCAACGGCTACAAGCCTGTTCACCGTGGCGGCCAGGTCTACGCCATCACCGCCACCTTCCAGCAAACCTTTCACCCCTGAGATAACGGCCCATGGCACTGATCACGGACATCCAGAAACTGGAGCCCGGCGGCGAAATCCGCCTATTCGAAATTGACGGGACCGAGTACGGCGCCGATTACCTGCGCTTTCACGGTCACGCCATCCCGCACACACCGGACGAACTATTGGCATACGAGGGATCGGAAGCCGATCTGCCGGCAAAGTCGATTTGGTGGCAGGGTGCCGAGTACGCGGCCTGGCCGGTGCAGATAGAAGGCATTGGCTCAAGTAGCGACGGCACGGCCACCCGGCCGACATTCGCCGCTGGCAACGTCAACGGTCGCGTGACGGCGCTGTGCCTGGCCTTCGAGGACATGCTGAAATTCAAGTTGACGGTCCGCGAGACCCTGGCCAAGTACCTGGACGCAGCCAACTTCCCCGAAGGCAACCCTACTGCTGATCCGACACAGGAAGCGCTGGAGATCTGGTACATCGACCAGAAAACCAGCGAGGACGGAGAGGCTGTGGTCTGGGAGCTTTCGTCCCCGGGCGAGATCGACAACCACGGACTGCCCGGCCGGCAGATGACGACGTTCTGCCACTGGGCCATGACCAATGGTTACCGTGGGCCTGACTGTGGCTACACCGGCGGGGCCATGTTCGACGACGAGGACAACCTCACGGATGACCCAGCCAAGGACCAGTGCAAGGGTTGCTTGTCTTCCTGCAAGAAGCGCTTCGGCGAAAACAACGAACTCTCCTTCGGCGGTTTCCCCGCTGTGTCCCTTCTTGCCAGGAGCTGACCATGCGCAAGCACATTATTGCGGGGATCAAGGCGCATGCGGCGGCGGAGTATCCGCGCGAGTGCTGTGGCCTGCTGCTGGCCATCGGTCGTAAGCAGAAATATTTCCCGTGCCGAAACATCGCCACGGAGCCAAGCGAAGAGTTCCGGCTCGACCCCGAGGACTATGTCGCGGCGGAAGATCTGGGCGAAGTGATCGGCATTGTTCACTCCCACCCGGACGCAACCAGCAGGCCGTCACCGCATGACTTGGCGATGTGCGAGGCCACGGCCCTGCCCTGGCACATTTTGTCGTGGCCTGAGGGCGACCTGCGCACGATCACCCCGACGGGCAACACGCCGCTGCTCAAGCGGCCGTTTGTGCACGGCGCTTGGGACTGTTGGCAGGTCTGCGCCGATTGGTACCAGCGCGAATGGAGAATTGAGTTCGAAGCTTTCCAGCGCATCGATGGCTGGTGGGAGAGTGCGGAGCACGCCAGTTTGTACGAGCATCACTACGAGGACGCCGGATTCGTCCGTGTCGCCCGGCCACAACGTGGAGACCTGATCGTCATGCACGTTGGGCGGACGGTTCACCCCAACCATGCAGGGATCTACCTGGGCACTGATCCAGCTCTACCTGGTGAAGAGTCGGGTACGTTCGGCATCGGTCCATTCCTACTACACCATCTTTACGGAAGGCCATCTGAGATCATTGTCTTTGGCGGACCTTGGTATGACCGAACCAGCTTGATTCTCCGGCACAAAGACGCCATGAGCCAATTGAAATAATTTTATTTAGCGCCAGAGTCGCTGAATTCTGCAGCTTCTGGATGTTGCAGCATCGTCGCTCAACTACACTGTGCACAGCAAAACCGTTTTCCCCTCGGATGTCCTCAATTTTCGCCAGAAGATGCCGATAGGACTGGTGTGATCACAGAGGCGACTTCCTATGTTCAACGCTAACCTTAAGAAACAGCTTCAATTTCAAAATAATGAGCTGTTGGAGCTGCGCCAGCTGCGCGATGGCCTTAACCGTGAAATGTTAACTTTGAGTATCGACTCAACGTTTAGAATTACGGCATGTAACGACAATTTTGGAAAAGCACTGGGCTATGCTCCGGATAGTCTTTTAGGTCGCGCAATGGCAGAGATTGTGCCGCAGTACGTATCCAAGCTAGAGTGCTTTCATAACTTCCGATCCGCGGTTGCCGCAGGCAAATCGATCACCGACGATTATAGGTACCTTCATGCTGATGGCTCATTAGTCTGGATTCATGCACATTGGCAGCCAATCAAAGATGAGAGTGGCCAGTTGAGTCATGTTACTTGCTACGCTACTAACATTACTTCTCGAGTAGAAAAAGCTTCGGAAAATGCGTCATTCATTGAGGCGCTACTACGTTCTACAGCGGTGATCGAGTTCGATCTCTCTGGAAATGTACTGATGGCAAATGATCAATTTTTACAAGCTATGGGCTACAGCCTAAAACAAGCAAAAGGGAGCCATCACCGAGTTTTCTGTAAACCAGAGCAAGTTTCATCCCAGGAATACAATGATTTCTGGTCAGCGTTGAATAAAGGTGAGTTTGTTGCCGGCCGATTCGAGCGTTTAGACAGCCGCGGCCAAACGGTGTGGCTGGAAGCAACCTACAACCCGGTTTACGACACCGAAGGTAAACTTTGTAAAGTAGTAAAGTTCGCGACTGTGGTGACGGATCAGGTGGCCCGTGAGCAAGAAGTCAGCGGGGCAGCCCAAACAGCGTTTGAGATATCCCAGCAAACTGATATCAGCGCACAGCGAGGAGCTGTTGTCGTAAACGACACTATGCACACAATGCGTAAAATCGCCGCTGACATGCAGGCAGCCTCTGGGGGAGTAGAAGCGCTGGGCAAACAGTCATTGTTGATCAGCTCGATTATTCAGACGATTAGCAGCATCGCTCAGCAAACCAATCTTCTGGCTTTAAACGCTGCGATTGAAGCCGCTCGCGCAGGTGAGCAGGGTCGAGGCTTTGCCGTTGTTGCTGACGAGGTTCGACAATTGGCTGGGCGAACCAGCACGGCGACAGAAGAAATCGCATCGGTAGTTTTACAGAATCAGAAGCTGGTAGATGAGACCGTCACTGAAATGGCAAATAGCAAATCACAAGCGGAACAGGGCCTTGAGCTCGCCACCCAGGCAGGTCAGGTCATTGTCGAAATTCAGGATGGTGCGAAGCGAGTGGTCGACGCGGTGGGCAGGTTTGCGACCCAGGTTGCTTAGCGAACGAGGTAGTCCGGTAAGGCTGCCATTTTGAGGGCTAGGTTCATTCGTTGGAGAGTAACTTTAAAACGGCCCAGAGGCGTAGCTTCTGAGACAACGCACTATTTGTTGGTGAGTTACTGGATCGCCAGTAAGAGACTGGCGGTACTTAAACTAGCGCGTATTGCAGCGCATCAAATTGATCAAGGCTCGCTTCGGCGGGCTTTTTTATCGCCTGGAGAAAAGCAAATGGCGGCACTTGCCGTTAATTATCAGCCTATGACCACGATCCTGCTCTACGGACAGCTTCGTCAGTTTGGTAAGTCCTTTCGGATGGCCGTAAGGACGCCGGCAGAAGCAGTTAAGGCCCTGTGCGTGCAAATTCCAGGGTTCGAGCGATTCTTGTCCAACGCCAAGTCCCGTGGGATCGAGTTCGCCGTATTTCGCGGCAAGACAAACCTAGCTGAGAAGGAACTTGAGTTCTCGGGGGAGGGTGATATTCGCATTGCCCCGGTGATAACCGGCAGTAAGCGCGGCGGAGCGCTGCAAACCATTGTCGGCGCAGTACTGATCGTTGTCGGGCTGGTCATCACCGGCGGAACCTTTGGCGCGGGTGCACCGTTTGGCTCAGCCTTGATCATGATGGGCGGCTCGATGCTGCTGGGCGGCGTTATCCAAATGCTCAGCCCCCAGGCCGGCGGCCTCAAGACCAGTGCGGCGCCGGTGAATACTCCCGGCTACGCCTTCGGTAGCGCCAAGAACACCACGGCATCCGGTAACCCGGTACCGCTCTGCATTGGCGAGCGCCGCTGGGGCGGCGCAATTATCAGTGCCGCGATTTACGCCGAAGATCAGATGTAAAGACCACCCGCAGCTCCAATGCCGGCCATGAGCCGGTTTTTTATTGTCCGGAGGAAAGCATGGGCGCAGCACGCAAGATTGATATCCACGGCGCCAAGGGCGGCGAAGAGAAGCCAAAAACGCCAACGGAAGCCCCGGACAGTCTGCGCTCGGTCGCTATTGCCAAGATGCTGATCGCTGTAGGGGAGGGCGAGTTCGAAGGAACACCAACCGCCAAGGACATCTACCTCGACAACACCCCACTGCAAGACCCTCAGGGGAACATGAACTTCCCGAACGTGAAGTGGGAATGGCGTACTGGCGCGGTCGACCAGACCTATATCCAGGGTATTCCGTCCGTCGAGAACGAGACCACCATCAGCACGGAGCTGCGTAGCGGCACGCCGTGGGTTCGGGCGATTAGCAACACTCAGCTTTCCGCTGTGCGCGTTCGATTCGCATGGCCAGCACTGCAATCCGTCGATGCGGACAACAACATCAACGGCTACCGCATTGAGTACAAGGTCGAGCTGGCCACCGATGGCGGCGCTTACAAGCAGGTGCTGAGTGAGGCTGTCGACGGCAAGACCACCAGCACCTATGAGCGCACTCGTCGCATTGATTTGCCCAAGGCAACTACCGGTTGGCTGATGCGCATCACCCGTCTGACTATCAACCAGAACAACAACAAAATCTCGGACACGATGCAGATCGCCGGCTTCACTGAGGTGATCGACGCGAAAATTCGCTACCCGAATACCGCGCTTCTCTACATCGAGTTCTCGGCAGAGCAGTTCCGCAGCATCCCGGCGGTGACCGTGGGCTGCAAGGCTCGAAAATGGTCAGTACCGAGCAACTATGACCCCGCATCGCGCACATACAGCGGCGTGTGGGACGGCACCTTCAAGGAGGCCTACACCAACAATCCGACCTGGGCGACGCTCGGCATCACCACGAACGACCGCTTCGGCCTGGGCCGCCGCATCAAGCCATGGATGGTCGACAAGTGGGAGCTGTATCGGATCTCGCAGTACTGCGACCAGTTGGTGCCGGACGGGAAGGGTGGCCAGGAGCCGCGCTTCATCTGCAACTTGAATCTGCAGAGCAAGGCTGATGCCTGGTCGCTGCTGCGCGATATCTCGGCGATCTACCGTGGGATGACCTACTGGGCCCAGGGCCAGGTATTCACCCTTTCGGATATGCCGCGCGCCACGGACTTCGACTTCGCTTACACCCGCGCAAACGTGATCGATGGCAAGTTCACCTACTCCAGCGCGTCGGAGCGCACCCGCTATACCCGCGCGCTGGTCAGCTACGACAACCCGCTCAACAACTACGACACCGATGTCACGGCGGTGACTGACCAGAAGCTGCAGCGCCGCTATGGCGACAATCCGTTGGAGATCAGCGCGATTGGCTGCACCCGCGAATCGGAGGCCCAGCGCCGTGGTAAGTGGGCCCTGCTCACAAACGCCAAGGATCGGGCGGTCACCTTCAAGGTCGGCCTCGACGGGCGCATTCCGCTGCCTGGCTACGTGATCCCGATCGCTGACGAACTGCTGGCCGGTCGGCCGGTGGGCGGGCGTATCTCGGCGGTGAACGGCAAGATCATCACTCTCGACCGCGACACCCAGGCTAAGCCCGGCGACCGCCTGATCCTCAACCTGCCCGACGGTAAGTGCGAGGGGCGCACCGTGCAACTGGTCAGTGGCCGGCAGGTCACGGTCACCGTGGCTTACTCGGTTGCGCCCGAGCCTGAGCTGGTGTGGGCACTGGATGCTGACGACCTGGCCATCCCGCTTTACCGCGTGGTGAGCGTGGCCCGGCCAGAGCCTGGAGTGTTCGAGATCTCGGCCGTGCAGTACGACCCAAGCAAGTTCGCGCACATCGACACCGGCGCGCGCCTGGAAGAGCGGCCGATCAGCGTTATCCCGATCACCGTCGTTCCGCCGCCGGCAAGTGTCACGCTCACGTCGAGCTACGCCGTGAACCAGGGCATTGCGATCAGCACCATGAACATTTCATGGCCTGCCGTGGCTGGCGCTGTCGCGTACGACGTGGAGTGGCGTAAGGACAGCGGCAACTGGATCAAGGTGCAGCGCACTGGCTCGACCAGCGTCGACGTCACCGGCATTTACTCGGGCGCCTACCTGGCTCGCGTGCGCTCGGTGAGCGCCTTTGAAATTTCCTCAGTCTGGAAGAGTTCGAACCTCACCAACCTGCAAGGCAAAACTGGCCTGCCGCCGGCGGTGTCGTTCCTGCACACCACCAGCGAACTATTTGGCATCAGCATCAAGTGGGCTTTCCCACCAGGTGCAGAGGACGCCCAGCGCACCGAGTTGTGGTACGGCCCGGCGAACAACCAGGCGGCGGCTACCAAGCTGGCCGACCTGGCTTACCCGCAGGCCGACTATCGCATGCAGCAGCTGCAGGCGGGTGCAACGCTGTTCTTCTGGGCGCGCCTTGTGGACCGCACCGGCAACATGGGGCCGTTCTACCCGGTGGTGAATGGCGTGATGGGCCAAGCCAGTTCCGACGCTGGCCCGATCCTTGAACAGATCAAGGGGCAGATCAACGAAACGTCGCTTGGGAAGACGCTCAACGACCGTATCAACCTTGTCGACGGCAATGGCCCGGGTTCGGTGAACAGCCGCATCAACACGGCCAAGAAGGAGCTGGAAGGCCTGATTGACCAGATCGTCGACGCTCTTGAGTACGTTCCCAGCAAGGCCTACGCCTTGAACGACATTGTGCGAATGGGTCAGCACCTGTATCAGGCAAACGGGGCGGTACCGCCGAATAGCCCGCCGCCGAACGCAACCTACTGGACCGACATCGGCACGGTCACGCAGACGGTAAACGCCCTGGTGACGCAGGTTCAGCAGAACTCGGCGACGATCAATCAGCACGGCCAGGACATCAGCGCCCAGGCGTCGCAGTTGAATGCGGTGAGGACGACAGTCAACGATCCAGTCATCGGCGTGGTTGCCACAGCGTCGGGCCTGAGCACGCTGAAAACCTCGGTTACCACGCTCGACGGCAAGGTCAAAACCACCGCTGAACGCGTAGACGGCATCTACGTACAGGTCAATCCACCGCTGCAGGGCGACGATAGCGCGCTGATGGGGTCGGAGGCAGCCTACATTGGAGTCTGGTCAACTCAGTCAGCATTGATCGAGGGGGATCTTGTCCAGGGGCAGAAAACCGAGGCCGTCGAGGTGAAGGTGGCGGCGACCGCCGCGGCAGTCGCCGCCGAGCAAACCGCAAGGATCAGCGGCGAGGGCGTGCTCGCGTCCAGCATCGAGACGCTAAAGACCTCGGTGGGCGGCAACACCCTGGCCATCCAGACCAACGCCACGGCCATTCAAACCGTCGACGGCAAGGTCACTGCGAATTGGACTGTGCGGTTGCAGTACGAGGCTGCCACCGGCCTCTACAAGTACGCGGGTATCGGGCTTGGGTTGGAGAACGGGCCGGGCGGTCTGCAGTCGCAGTTCATCATCGACGCCGACCGGTTCGCCATCGGGCAGGCCGGCATCGTGCCCTTTGCGGTACAGGGTGGGCAGACTTTCATTAAATCGGCTTTCATCCAGGACGGCACGATTACCAACGCCAAGATCGGCAACTACATCCAATCCAACAACTACGACCCGGGTAAGGCTGGTTGGAAGCTGTTCTTTGATGGCACGTTTGAAATCAATGGGGTTGTTCCTGGGCAGGGTAGATCAATGATGACAAATAGATCATTACGGTTTTGGGACAATGGCGGCGTCAAGCGGGTCCAAATTGGGGATCTAAGCGAATGAGTGTTGGTATGAGAATTTGGGGCGCTAATGGCGCCCTCCAGCTGGATGAGAATTCATTTACTGTAAGGATTGTACACTCACAGATTGTTCAGGCTGCAGCCGGTCAAGGTAGATTTATTGATTTGGCGATTCCCGGATATCCAGATGTTAATCCTACTACGTATTCTGCTGTTTGTGTTCCTGTAGCACCATATGAAGTTAGTGGTCAACGTACACCTATTACATATACACCTATTATTTATCCGGGTCCACCGGGTTATGTAAGGGTTTACTTTGGTGCACCGGGCGGTGCTGCTGGTTCACCTATTGGAACAACACCTCAGAGACTTTTAGTTATGAGGTATAAATAATGTCCTTCGGCCTAACTTTTGTAAACAATAAGGATGTTGTAACTCTTGACTCTGAATTTTCCAGGCTTGTAATTGTAGAGTCTGGAACATGGACAACAAATAGCAGTCAGAATACGCCAATCTTTTTCAAGGCAGCGGTTACAACTACAGAGCCACCATTGGTATTTGTAAGACCAAATGCTGCTAGCAATTTATACTACTGTCAAGTGATTGGAACACCGGGTAATTGGACCGCTGTATCTTTTTCAACATCGCTTGTTGGTGCAACAGGTAAGTGGTTTTCTGCTGTGTTTAGATCAACACCAACTGCCACATATGGTTTGCGCTTATGGGATGCTAATAAAACCCTTATCTTTGATAATGGAACACCTTGTGCCCAATTCACAGCAACTGTAAACAACTGGACTTATCTAGGTTTAACTCAAACTTTACAAGGTTTATACAATTTAATGTGGACGCCTACTGGTGGATTTCCATTATCCAATGGTGATTATATGCTGATCAATAATATTGCCTTTGACATGCCGGGTCTGCAATCTAGACAAGGTAACATGTATGCCTTTTGGGACTTCCCAAACGATAGAATGATCTTACAGGCGGTAGGTGTTGATTTACCATCAGCACAATATCTACCAATGGTATTTGCAAAACCCTTTTCTTGATTAACGATGAATATGTTACTTGGAGTTTATAATGGCAAGACAGGAAATCAACTTAGGTACAGCGCCCACAGGCGCCGGTGGTGATACCACCCGGAGCGCCGCCGCTAAAATGAACGCAATGTCTACGGAGCTCTATACCGCCCTCGGCGGAGCGACTGGAACTCTCCCGTCCGCCTTACCAATTGCTAAGGGTGGCACTGGCGTGACTGATGGCCGCGCTATATTCACCGAGGTAGGCGTGCAGGGGGCTTCGGGCCGGTACAACATCCAGGGTCTGTATGCGGGCTGGAATGCTGCCGGGCTGGGGGAAGGGCACTTCATCGTAAACAAAGGTAATGGTGACGGTGGTTTCTCTTGGCGCTCAGTAAATGCTGGCAATACCGCCGGTGGCCCAGCCATGACCTACTCATATGATGGGATCTTGAAAGTCACTACCGTATCCGCGTCGGGTGTGGCAGTTGGTACGTTGGCTGTATCGAATGAGGTCTCAGTAGAATTGCCGGTTCGTGGAATTCGTTGCCGCACTGGTGTGAGCGGGGCTTATACAGCTCAGTCCTATAATCTCAACTGGACTGGCTCCAACGTTGACGTGTACATCGGCGCAACGTACGTGGGCACCATGACACTGTTCGGCTCTGACTACCGCTTCAAGAAATACATCAAGGACGCGCCGAAGACATCTTACCTGGACCGTGTCGACGCTTACCGGATCGTCACCTACCAGCGCAAAAACTTTGGCGATGTGTTCAAAGGCGATGACGTCGTTTACCAAGGGCTGATCGCGCACGAGGCACAGGCGGTCAACCCGCTTGCCGTTACCGGCGAAAAAGATGGGCTTGGCGAAGATGGCCAACCCCGCGTTCAGCAACTCGAACCGATGGCGCTGATCACGGACTTGATGGGAGCCGTCAAAGAATTGCGCGCAGAGCTCGCTGCGTTGAAGGCTGCACAGGTTTAAGCAGAGCCCTCCACAAACAAGCACACCGATACCGCCTTGAGCGGTTTTTTTTCGCCTGGAGAAAGCTCAGCGCTTCAAACTTTAAAAGCCGTTACCACGAATGAAAAAATGACCGGGGAGCTTGGTCCACCAGGAAGGGGCTGGGGTGTAGCATCCGGGCTGATCGGCCGGGGTTGCATTGCAACTGACCTGAAGTCGACCAGCCTTAATGTCAGGGCCATCCTGCCCGCCGCTATAAGTTTCACAGGCGCTCAGAGTGAGGACTGCTAAGAAAAGTATTCCGTATTTCATGGGATCCATCCCTGTCCGTTCCGATAATTAATCGGAGTATATCGAAAGAGTATCGCCCGACAAGACGCGGGCTTTTTTTCGTCTGGAGAAAAGTTATGCCGATCACTGAAACCCGCGGCGTTCGTAACCGCAACCCCGGCAACATCGACTACAACTCAGCCAACCAGTGGCAAGGCCAGCTAAAGCCCGATCCCTCGGTTGAGAAGCGGTTCGCTCGGTTTGATACGCCAGAGAATGGCATCCGCGCCCTGGGCAAGGTGCTGCTGACCTATCAGCGAAAGCATGGCTTGAAGACGGTAAAGGCGATCATCAGTCGCTGGGCGCCGGCTGTAGAGAACGACACCGCAGCCTACGTGCGTGCCGTCGAGGCGAACACCGGCACCCGCCTTGGCGCCGAGGTTGACCTAACGCAGCCGATGGTGATGTCCGGCTTCGTCAAGGCGATCATCCACCACGAAAATGCCGGGTTTGCCTATCCGGATGCGGTACTGGCGGAAGGCGTGCGGCGGGCGCTGGCATGACGCCGGTGCAGAAACTGGCGAGTCTGGTGCTGCTGATCCTGGTGTTGATGGCCGGCGCCGTGGGCGTGACCTGGCAGGTGCAGGACTGGCGCATGGGGGAGAAGCTCGCCGAGCAGGCCGGCCTGCACAAGGATGATTTGACCGCGGTCAGCAATGCCGCCGCTACGCAGGCCCGCGCCGAACAGGAAAAGCGGCTGGTCATCGAGAAAGAACTCGCTAACCAGGACCAACAACACACTCGAGAACTATCCGATGCTCAACGCAACCAGGCTCTTTTGCGCGACCGCCTTGCCACTGCTGATGTGCGGCTGTCAGTCCTCCTTGCCGACGATCCAGCCAGTGGCTGCAACGTGCCTACCGCCGCCGGCGCCGTCGGCGTGGTTCATGCAGCCCGTAGAGCCCAACTTGACCCAGCTCATGCTCAAAGAATTATCGGCATCACCGACGCCGGCGACCAAGGATTGATCGCGCTGCGGGCGTGCCAGGCCTATATCAGGACAATTGCGCCCTGACCTACCTTTCAGGTTGCAAAAATCAGCACCACCACAATGAACACTCACCTTGCAAAGGATTGCAAAAATGACAAACCCAATCGTTCCATGGATGGGTGGCAAGCGCCGCCTGGCCGACCGTCTGATTTCTCTCTTCCCTCCACATGAATGCTACGTTGAAGTTTTCGCTGGCGGCGCGGCGCTCTACTTCATGCGGCCCCAGGCTGCACAAGTTGAAGTCCTCAACGATATCAATGGCGACCTAGTGACGTTGTATCGGGTGGTGCAAAACCACCTGGAGGAATTCGTGCGCCAGTTCAAATGGGCGCTCAGTTCCAGGCAGGTATTTGAGTGGCAGAAGATGACTCGGCCGGAAACTCTTACCGATATTCAGCGGGCTGCCCGATTTTTCTACCTGCAGCACCATGCCTTTGCCGGCAAGGTCAGCGGCCAGAGCTTCGGCACCGCCACTACGGCGCCGGCTATCAATCTGTTGCGGATTGAAGAGAACCTTTCTGCGGCCTGGCAGCGCCTTTCCGGAACCTACGTCGAAAACTTAGGATGGCTTGAATGCGCCGAGCGCTACGACCGGCCACACACTTTCCACTACATGGACCCGCCGTACTGGCAGACGGCAGGCTACGGGGTGGACTTTCCGTTCGAAAACTATGAGCGGATGGCCGACTTCATGCGCCGCTGCAAAGGCAAGGTCATGGTGAGTATCAACGACCACCCTGATATCCGGCGGGTATTTGAGGGGTTCCACTTTGAAACGCTGGACATCCGGTACAGCACCACCAATCAGCGTCAGGGAAAAGCCGAGGTCAGCGGCGAGCTTGTGATCATGAATTGGAAACCCTCTGACCTCGGCGGGCTGTTTTAGGGTGCAGGCTGTATCAGGTGGGGCCCCTTGTTCCGTACGTTGCCCACGGCCGTATCGACCTTGAACCATTCGAATGCCTCAGCTGGCTCGCCCTGGTGCAGCACCATCTGCTCGGCGCGCTCCTTGGGCGTGGCCGGGTCAAGCCATTCACGAGCCAGGTCGGGCGTCAGCACCACCGGCCGCCGGTCGTGGATGTCCACCATTCCGCCTGCGCTGTCGGCGGTGATGATCACGAACCCGTCGTGCTCGCCTGGTCCTTCATCAGCGTCGGGCAGTTGGCCGATGGCAGCGCAGAAGATGGGAGCGCCATCGCGCCGCCGGATCAGGTAGGGCTGTTTTTTGGGTCCACCTTCGTCGACCCATTCAAACCAGTTATCGATGGGCGTGATTGCCCGGTGCGGCCAGATCGCCCGGAAGAAAGGCCCATGGGCTACCTTCTCGGCGCGCGCATTAATTGGCGCGGCGCGGTCTTTAGCCCAGTGCGGCCGCCAACCCCAGCGCACCGCCTCAGCCAGGAGCAGCTCGCCCTGGACGTGAAGCAGCGCGACCTGAGTCGTGGGCGCTACGTTGTAGCGCTCAATAGGCAGGTCACCCACCGAATTCGCCAGGGCATTGGGCATGCTCAGCGCTGTGACAAAGTCGTGGATGCCGCGGTACTGTGAAATTCTCCCGCACATGGTGTTCTCCGCTCGTCGGACCTGCTGAACAGCTGGGCGCTGGCCAATCTCTACACTGTAGACACTGACCTCGAGTATTCGTCATGACGATCAACATTGAACAAGTTAACGCGATGGAGGCGTGGTTCGCCTTGCGCACTGATCCTGAATTCATCTCAGCCACTCCAGAGGATCGCTACGAAACGCGGCTCTCACTGGCTGATGATCTGCAACAGAAAGGCCTTATCGACAGCGGCGAGTGGCGTGAGCTGGTAGAGCAAGCGCAGGCCGCGTATGTAGACGAGCTGGGCTGACGCGCCTGCTGCCAGATATTTCTCAGAGGATTTGATATGGATGGTGTAATTCTGAGCGCCAGGATCGAACGAGGCGCGGATAAGCTGTTGGCACAGATTGCAAGGGCGGGCTCAATGATTGTGGCGGCCAAAGCAGGCGCTCGGGCCGACGGGTTCGTATTGGGTTTGGAGTCGGCGCGCGCGGTGGCAGACGAAACTATTGAACAGCTTTACGTCATCTTCGACAACGCAACTGAGGAGCGCCTCAAAGTGCTTTCAAAGTAGCGTCCCGAACCGGGCGCTCTTGAGGCGCCCTCAGTTCCGCCAGCAAACGCTGATTCTCCCTCAGCAAATAGTCGCGCTGTTCGGTGACCAGCTTGATGCCGAGGATAGAGGGCTCTGAGCATCGTTCTTTGAGATCATCAATTTCGATGCGGGCAACGTTGAGGTATGCCAGTGCTTCAGCTAAACGCGTGGCAAGTCCATCGCTCATCTGAACCAGCCCAGCAATATTCCGACGAGCGCCACTTAACCGCTTTAAGGTTTCGTTCAGCTCGTCCTCGAGCAGGGCGCACTGATGCTTGTACATTTCCAGGGGCGTAGGGCAGCCGAGCCACGTTGAGGTGTCTTCGTCGATAGAGTGCATGGTGAGTAAATCCGAATGCTGTATGTTCATACAGTAATCGAGATCTAAGCACGACGCGATTTCAGGCGACGAGAGGCGTTCAATCCGGAGCCAGGAGGACTGCTAAGGTTATTTTTATGAAGTCTTGGTTGTGATCGAGGGTGTCTAGGGCGCCGCGGACATTCTCAGCCACTTCGGTGGAGCCGCGCTGTTCCACCCAGTTCGATAGCTCCGAGATAGAAGCCTCAAGAGCGAGTTGGTTTTCATAGAGTTTCGAGAGCAGGGAAGGGATCAAATCTGAATTTGGCATTAGTGTTTCTCCGTGAGGCGAACGTCGTAAAGGGGGGGGGGCATCGGTGCGCTGCTGAATGTTGGCTCAAGACGTTGCAAAGAAATTGAACACACCCCGCAAGCGCTGGGCGCGCCTGATTCTACTTGCCGAGCTTTTTACGAACGTCCGCAATCATCGGGCCTACAGCTTTCACTGCATCTTTGAGCTGTTGCTCCGTTACGCCTAACTCCTTCGTCCAGTGCTTTAGCTCCCAAGCTTCTGATGTGTTCACCTGAGCACGATCTTGAGACCCACGGTTCTTCAGATCATCAGACATATTCCACTCCCTGAGGTTGGCCTGGAGGGCCCAGGCGACTCCCGATAGAGCATGGGAAAGTATGGGTAGTTCGATTGACATTACAAGAGGAGGAGTTTTCGTTCGGCAGGACGCCGGAGGAAGGATTATGCATTTTCGGCATGGGCTGAAATTACACCCGCTGGGACCAATCGTGGAACCAGCGGGTGTGATTCGGTGCGTTATCGCTGATTACTCATGACGATTTCGCCCAGTAAACACTGATCAGCAGTAATCACTGGGCTGCATTTTATACTGCATGGTGATGTTAGCTGTGGAGATCAATTACTTTACCTATCAATGGGTTGCGAGCGTGGCGGCAGGAGCCTTCAGGCATGCGTCAACAGCGACATCAAGGCGCGAAACCCGGTCGCTGAGCAGAAAATTTTGGATGTGTGTTGGAATTTGGCGCGCATTGTCGCATATGTCAGGCGACAGTTGTAATGCGCGCGAGCGATGGTTTCGCCAATGTCTCCGGCATCGCCAGCCATAACAATGCCAGCGCTGCCGCCGCAACCCCCGCCAGCGTCAGGAAGGCCGCGTTGTAACCGGCCTGTTGCACCACGAAACCGGCCAGGCTGCTGCTCAGCGCCGCGCCCAGGCCAAACACGGTGGACAGCGCGCCAAGGCTGACGTTGAAACGACCCGTGCCCTGGGTCAGGTCCTTGACGATCACCGGGAACAGCGCGCCGAAAATCCCTGCGCCGATGCCGTCGAGCATCTGCACCGCCACCAGCCAGTACGGGTCGCTGGACAGGGTATACAGCACGCCACGCAGCGGCAAAATCAGAAAACCGGCCAGCAACAACGGTTTACGCCCCCACACGTCAGCTTTTATGCCCACCAGCCAGGCCATCGGCACCATGACCAGCTGCGCGGCGACGATGCAGGCCGAGGTCAGCGGCGTGGCCATTTGCAGGTTGATCTGCGACAGCTTCTGGCTGACCAGCGGCAGCATCGCGGCATTCGCCAGGTGAAACAGCGCGCAGCAGATGGCAAACAGCAGCAGCGGGCGATTGCTTAGCAGCACCTTCACGCCGGAGGGTTGTTCATGATCGCTGCGGTGCGCGGGATCAAAGCCCCGGGCGACTTCGTGGTCAATCGCCGACGCCGAGACACAGCTGACCGCCACAACACTGGCCACGGCCATAAAGGCCATCAAGTAAAACACCACCACCGGGCCGAACCGATACGCCAGACCGCCCGCCAGCAGGGCCGCCACGGCATTGCCGGCGTGGTTGAAGGTTTCATTGCGACCGGTGCGGCGGGTAAAGGCACGCGGCCCGGTAATGCCCAAGGAAATCGCCGAAATCGCCGGCGCGAACACGGAGGCGGCTACGGCACTGGCCGCCTGAGTCAATGCCACCCAGCTGAACGCGCTGACGAACGGCAGCAGCAGGCAACTGACCGTGACAAGGAGGGCGGCCACTGCGATCACCGCACGCTTGCTGCGCGTACGGTCGATCAGTGCACCCGCCGGACCCTGGGTGATCAAGGCCGCAATGCCGGCCAGGGTCATGACCACGCCGATGCTGGCGGGCTCCCATTTGTGCACCGCCAGCAAGTAAATCGCCAGGTAAGGCCCGAGCCCGTCACGGACATCGGCCAGAAAGAAATTCAGGCTATCCAGGGACAGGGTATTACGCAGGTCGGAGTGATTGGCCACGGCGCTGTCTTCGCTAAGAGTGTTCAGGGGCTGGAGACTCATTGGGCTAGTGACCTACGGGCTCTAACAGAAGTTTCGCCGCCTCAGAGGGTTTCATCTGACAGGCAATTGGCTTAATTTCCGAAGCCCGTTGTAGTAACGATCTGGAGAAGCACATGGAGATGCCCTCAGCCCAACAGGCGATTGCTCATAACAAGGACGCCTGGGACGCCTCCGCCAGGCTGCACAAAGACACCGCCACTTGGAAGACGCTGGTGGAATCGGTCGCCCAGGCGGATTTTTCGTGCCTGGATCCAACAATCACTGCGTTGCTGCAAGACGTCGGCGTTGCCGGCAAGGACGTGGTGCAGCTGGGCTGCAACAACGGGCGTGAAAGCCTGTCGCTGCTCGGCCTGGGTGCCCGCCGTGTGTTGGGCGTCGATCAATCCCGGGCGTTTCTTCAACAAGCGCGGGAATTGGCCGAAGTGTCGCCGCATAACCCCGAGTTCATTGAAGCCGATATCCATCACCTGCCCGAACCTCTGCTGGGGCGCTTCGACGTCGCCCTGGTGACCATTGGCGTACTCAACTGGATGCCCGATGTGGCGCTGTTCATGCGCCATGTGGCAAGTGCCCTCAAACCCGGCGGCACGCTGGTGGTCTACGAAACTCATCCCTTCCTGGAGGTATTTGACCCGAGGGCTGCCAACCCTTTGCTGCCGGCGAGTTCATATTTTCAGCGCGATCCGTTCGTGCTGCAGCAGTCGATTGTCTACGAAGGGCAGGGCGAGGTTGCCGGTCCGACGTCCTATTGGTACGTGCATACCCTGGGAAGCGTGGTGAGTGGCGCAATTGCCGCGCAACTGCAGATCGAGCACCTGCAGGAATACCCGCATTGCAACCGCGAAGAACTTTACGAGCAGTACGCGCATCAGCCGGCCCAATTGCCGCTGTGTTTCACCTTGACCGCCACCAAGCGTTGCGCCTGAGCGGTTTTCCCACACGCAAAAAAAGGCCCGCGAGGAGAGGCGGGCCAAGTGATTCACTGGAGTAGGTAGGCCTCACCCTATAGGCCGGAAAGTGAAGGCCGTGTGAAAACCATGTCGCAAGTTCGGATGGGGGCGGATCAACCTTTGCGCACAAAAGTGCGCATGGTTTGCCCGGGTCCCGTGCTGAATACCGTTGGCCTTGGCATGCCCGCATCGGCGGCGATAAACACAAAATCATTACCCTCCAGGCGATAGCTGGCGGGCAGTGGCTTGCCGGCATCTTCGCCGATGGCATCCACCCAGGTGATGCTTTTGGGCGCCGTGCTGCTGTCCAGCGTAAACCGGCCTGCGAGCAGTACTTCACCCTGGGTCGTTTTCACCTCGAACGTGTCCCCGGCAATGGTCGTGATTGCCCCCGGCGCGCTATGCGCGTCGGCAGGGTTGAGCACGCCACTGTCTTCGAGGGCGGTCTGCTCCCAAGCGCCTTGAAGAAATTGATAGTCCGGATCTGAGAAAGAGTGCATGCACATTCCTTGTTGCAGGGGCTGGATTGAGGGTGAGCACCTGAGTGCCGAAAGTTGAACAGGGCAAATTGTAACCCCGTGCTGACCAAAATGTACCGAAAAGGGCTTTATGCGTTAGCGGGCAGAGATTCACTGAACTATTGACTACGCTTATGACATTCTCGGACAAACATTCGCGATGGCCCTGCGTCGTCATCGACATGAAATAGAAACAATCTCTAATTGCGTCGGATTTTTCGCATTAGCGTGTGGTCTGAGTGCCGTTGGTCACTGTGCCAGGGCGTTGTCCCTCGTCTCTCCGTCATTAGAGCCTGTGCTCGAGTTCGAATGGGGTGGTGGCTTTTTAATGTCATTTTAAGGTGTTCTCATTTTGAATCGAACTTCTCCGCTCAATTCACCTGCAACGCCAGATGAAATTGATCTGTTTGAATTGTTCCAAGCCATCTGGCGGCAAAAAAAACTGATAGTGGGTTGTACGATTCTGGCGGGGATACTGGGGACGGGTTACGCACTGCTTGCTCCCAAGACATATGAGGTCAGCAGTGTGCTGCGCCCGGCGGCCATCAATGAGCTGGATGCGTTGAATCGCTCCGAGGTTTATAAGTTGCCGCCCGCCGATGCGCTGGAAAAAGTCGGCGCCCAGCTGGATTCCTATGGGGCTCGCCTGGGGTTTTTCAAAAGCCACAAAGAACTGTTCAAGGCCTTTCAGAAGCCAGGGCGAAGCCTTGAGCAGAGCTTTGAAGACTTCAACCGCAACTCGATTAACCTGATTCTGCCAGACCCGAAGAAGTCCGATTCGTTGAGCAGTTATGTGCGTCTTGAGATGCAATACCCAGCGGACGTAGACGGCGTGGCGATCCTCAACGGGTTTGTCGACTATGCCGTCGCGGCAGAGCGTGAGCAGGTTGGCGCCGACCTCAAGGTCATCGTCAATAACCGTTTGACCGAGCTCAGAGGCAAGATTGACGCGGCCCGCGCCAACTACGATACCGAGAAGGAATCGAAGATCGCCACGCTGCTTGAAGCTGACCGGGTCAAGCGCGCCCGCTTGCAGGATGAACTCAGCGGGCTGCGCCTGCAGATGAAAATGGAGCGCACCGACCGCTTGGCAGAGCTGGCCGAAGCGATCTCGATTGCCAAATCCATGGGCATCAAAAAGCCTACGACGCCGTCGTCCATGGCCGACACCACACGGGCCGGTTCCAACCAAGTGGTACGCACCGAGATCAGCAACCAAAAGATTCCTTTGTATTTCCTCGGCACCGAGGCGCTGGAAGCCGAGCGAACCGCATTGCAACAGCGCACCAGCGATGACTTCACCAATAGCCGCATCGCCGAAATTGGCAAAGAGCTGCAATTGCTTGAAACCAACCGTGAGGTTGAAGTCCTGCAAAAGCGTGGGAATGAGGACATCTTCCTGCAAGACGTTGAGCCGCTGCGGGCCGAAATCGCGCGCTTGAAAGGCCTCAATATCGACATGAGCAACCTGAAGCTGGTGTCCATCGACCGTCGCGCTCAGGAGCCGCTGACCTCGATCAAGCCGAAAAAGCTGCTGATTGTCGCGGTGAGCCTGGTCGTCGGCTTGTTCCTGGGCGTATTGGCTGCATTGATCCGTCACTTCGTGCTGACGCATCGCAAGGCTGAACTGTACGCGACCCAAGAGGCCGCTCGCCGCCCACGCCGTGAGCCTACGGACGATCAGCCGCTGCCGTGAGCGCGACTGTCAATGGGCCAGCGTCAATGCTGGCCCACGATGGCTCCGAGCCGGTCTGTGGACAGCTTTTCACAATTCTTAGTTAACCTTTGGTTACAAACTGTGGCTAAATAACGGCCAATGGCCTTGGTCCGGATTGTAACCAACCCGTCCAGTCGCCTATGTGTAACCGTGATTTCAGGTGCTGCTTATATATCCTCGGCCGTTGTGGGCACGCAGGAGCAGCCTGTTCTCTTCTGACGTGTGACGAATCCCTTGAAACTCATCATTGTTGCTCTCTACGTTGCCTCCATTGCGTATGTTCACCTGCGTGGCCGGGTGCGACACAAGCTGGGCCGCCAGCTTAGCGATCACTCGACGTTCCTTGCGCCGATCAACTGCTTCCTTTACCTGTTTTCCAAGCAGCCAAGCCGTCCCTTTTTGTCGCCCGGCGATTTTCCCGACCTGAGCCCGTTGCAAGAGCATTGGCAAGAAATCCGCCAGGAAGGCCAGAACCTGATGCGCATGGGCGAGATCAAGCGTTCCGAGCAGTACAACGATGTGGGTTTCAACTCGTTCTTCAAGTCGGGCTGGAAGCGTTTCTACCTCAAGTGGTACGGCGACAGCCACCCGTCGGCGATGAAGCTGTGCCCGCGCACCACCGAGCTGGTGCAGAGCATTGGCTCGATCAAGGCGGCAATGTTCGCCGAGCTGCCACCAGGCTCCAAGCTGGTGCGCCACCGCGACCCGTACGCCGGCTCCTACCGCTATCACTTGGGCCTGGACACGCCCAACGATCCTGGCTGCTACATCAATGTGGACGGCGAGAGCTATTACTGGCGCGACGGCGAGCCGGTGATGTTTGATGAGACCTACATTCATTACGCGGAAAACACCACCCAGCAGAACCGCATCATCTTGTTCTGCGACATTGAGCGGCCAATGAAATACCGCTGGGCAGCGGCGTTCAACCGCTGGTTCAGCCGTAACGTGATGGCGGCCGCCGGTTCACCCAATGATGAGGGCGACAAGACCGGCGGCCTGAACCGCGCGTTCACCCGCCTGTACAAGATCCGCCTGCGCGGCAAAGAGCTGAAAAAGCGCAATCGCGCGCGCTACTACCTGGAAAAGTGGGCGATCTTCGCGGGCCTGGCGCTGATCTTTATCCTTATCTGAACCCACCCAGGCGCGCATCACGCGGGTGGTTTCGCGCCCAGTTTGTCCCACATCTTCTTGGTGATCTTCTGCCGATTGGCGTAGCCGGCCCACGGGTCGGCTTTGAGTTTATCCAAACGTTCATGCAGGTTTGCCACCGTCCACTGCTGGGCGCCGCGCAAACCGTTCAACTCCTCTCGACTCACCGGTACCGATACCGGCAGGCCGGGCCGTGCGCGCACCGAATAGGCGGCCACCGTACTGGCGCCGCGCGCATTGCGCAGGTAGTCGATAAAGATCTTGCCGATGCGGTTTTTCGGCCCTGACGTCGCGGTAAACCGTTCTGGCAACTGCGCGGACATGAACTGCGCGATGGCCTTGGCGAAGGCTTTGACGCTGTCCCAGCCATCCCGGCGCGCCAGCGGCACCACCAGGTGCAAGCCTTTACCGCCGCTGGTTTTGACAAACGCTTGCAGCCCAATCTCATCCAGAACCGACAACGTGAGTTGCGCCGCCTCCAGCATGGCTTTCCACGGCAGCGCCGGGTCCGGGTCAAGGTCGAGCACAAACAGGTCAGGGGTTTCGATTTTGTCGACAGTCGCGCCCCAGGTGTGCAACTCGACGGTGCCCATCTGCACGGCGCCGATCAGGGCGTCGGTGGTGTCGATCTCCAGCAGGCGCGCATGACCGGGGTCCAGTGCCGGGTCCAACTGTTTGATGTTTGGAATGGCCAGGCGCTCGGAATGCTTCTGGAAGAACTGCTCGCCCTCAATCCCTTCGGGCGCGCGCAGCAGCGACACCGGTCGGTGCTGCAGAAACGGCAGGATCCATGCGCTGATGCCTTGATAGAAGTCGGCCAATTGCTGTTTTTGCGTACCACTCTGCTGGTCGATCACCCGGTCAGGGTGCGTGATGTTCACGCCGCTGCCGACCTTTTTTGCCTTCGGGGCCGCCTTGCTGACGGATGTGGCCTTGCGCGGCAACTCGTGAATGATCTGCGCCACCGGCTTGTCGGTGCGCAACGCAACAAATGATGCCTGGCGCACCACGCCTTCGCGGGTCCACTCGGCGAAATTCACCTCGCCAACCAACTGAGGTTCCACCCAATGCACGCCGCGCGCCTGGGCGCTGGTCAGCGCTTTGTGCAGCGGCGAGGTCTTGCGTTCCAGGGGCGTGAGCTGCGCATAGATGGCTTTCAACGATGCCTGATCAAACCCGGTACCGACGCGCCCGGCATAGACCAGCCCGGAATCGTCATTGACAGCCAGCAACAGCGCGCCAAAGCCGCTGCGCGAACCCTGAGGCCGCGTGTAGCCAATGATCACGAACTCCTGGCGCAAGCGACATTTGAGTTTGATCCAGTCGGCATTGCGGCTCGACACGTATGGGCTGCCGACGCGCTTGCCGATCACGCCCTCCAGCGCCAGGTCGCAGGCGCTCTCGAAAATGTCACGCTGGTTGGCGGCGAAGGCTTCGGAGAACCGCAGCAGTTTGCTGCGGCTCGCGGACAGCGCGGATTTGAGCGCAGCGCGGCGCTCTTGCACCGGTGCGCTGCGCTGATCCTGGCCGTCGAGAAATGGCGCGTCGAACAGGTAATACACGATGTCCAGGCTGCGGCCGATGTCGAAGGCATTCTGCAGCGCCTGGAAGTCCGGCAGCCCCTCGCCATTGAGGCTGACCACTTCGCCGTCGAGCCAGCTGTCCTTGAGTTTGAGGGTTTGCAGGGCTTTGACCTGACGCGGCAGGCGGTCGGTCCAGTCATTGCCGTTACGGGTGAACAGACGCACGTCACCGTCGCGAATGCGCGCCAGCATGCGGTAGCCGTCGAACTTGATTTCGTATTGCCAGTCACCTTCGGGCGCGCGATCGACCAGGGTCGCCAGCTGCGGGGCCAATTGCTCGGGCAGGGCATCGGCGCGTTTGGCGACGGGTGCTTTTTTGGCGGCCGCGGCCTTTTGGCGTTTGGCCGGCACTTTGGGTTTGCCGACCGAGGCGTCGCTGAGCACGCTTTTGGGCTCGGCCTCGACGATGTCGTAGTCATCGGAAGGGCGCGCCTGCTGGTCCTTTTCCTTGATCAGCAGCCACTGTTCCTTGTCGCCGCTGCCTTTGAGACGGGTGCGCACCAAGGCCCAGTCGCCGGAGAGTTTTTCACCGACCAAGGTGAACTTGAGTTTGCCGGCCGCGTAGGCCTTGTGCGGGTCTTCATGGGGCTGCCAGACACCGCGATCCCACACGATCACATCGCCCGCGCCATATTGCCCCGCCGGGATGCTGCCCTCGAAATTGCCATAGCTGAGCGGGTGATCTTCAACGTGGACCGCCAGGCGTTTCTGGGTGGGGTCCAGGCTGGGGCCCTTGGGCACCGCCCAGCTTTTGAGCACGCCGTCGAGCTCCAGGCGAAAGTCATAATGCAGGTTTCGCGCGTCGTGTTTTTGAATCACGAACGACAGCGCCGTGGCTTTGCGTTTGCCCGCGGGCGCACTGCCGGCGGGCTCGGCGGTAATCCCGAAATCACGTTTGCGGTTGTATTCGCTCAGGGGCTTTGCCATGTCGTTCTCCAGCAAATGGCGGGCTCAAGAGGCCTTTTTGGCGGATTTTTTCGCGGCAGGCTTTTTCGTCGCGCGCTTGGCGGCGGGCTTGCCGGCCAGGCTGCGCTTGAGCAATTCGGTGAGGTCAATGACATCCGCCGATTTGCGCTCTTCGCTGCCTTCCTGGCTTTCCACATCTTCGATCTTGCCGGCCTTGGCCTTCTTGGCCACCAACGCCATGATTTTGTCCTGGAAGCTGTCGCGGTATTCGTCGGGCTGCCAGTCGGCGCTCATGTCCTCCACCAAGCGTTTGGCCATGTCCAGCTCACCTTTGGCCAGGCTCGGCTTTGTGACGTCGCTGCCCAGTTCCAGTTCGTCCAGGCTGCGCACTTCGGCAGGCCAGCGCAGCATCACCAGCACCAGCGCCGACTCCAGCGGCATTAACGCCGCCAGGTGCTGCTTGGTGTGCAGCACCACATTGGCCAGGGCCACCTTGCCGGTTTTTTTCAGGGTTTCGCGCAGCAGTGCGTAGACCTTGCCGCCGCGTTTATCCGGGGCCAGGAAGTAGGGCGTGTCGATGTTTTGCAGCGGGATCTGGTCGCTGGCGACAAAGGCGATGATTTCGATGGTCTGGGTCGACTTGGGGTGCGCCGAGCGGATTTCGTCCTCGCTGAGCACCACGTAGCGGCCTTTCTCGAACGCTACGCCCTTGACGATGTTCTCTTTGGTGACTTCCTTGCCGGTGGTCTTGTTGATGCGCTTGTAGCCGACCGGGTCCATGCTGCGTTTGTCCAGCCAGTCAAAATCAACGCCTTGGGAAGACGTGGCTGAGACCAGTGATACCGGTATGTGGACCAAGCCGAAGCTGATCGCGCCTTTCCAGATTGCCCTTGGCATGCCTGCAATTCCTTGAGAAGAGACTGTGTTCTGGTGACTCACAGGCGCCGGGAAAAGTTTCGGCGAGCAGATGCGCGGACAGATTGTGTTACACCTCATGAGAAACAATTTAGTGTCGAAAGCCGAACCCAAGGCGTAGCGTGTTATCGAAAGCACGTACCACTCGCCCAAGAGAGGCTTTGTCATGAACAGCTGTGTGCGTCACCTTGCAGTACTGGCGTTGGGCCTGGCGCTCACGCCATTGGCCCAGGCGCAAAACCTGCCTGGCAGCTACGACTCCAACAACAGCCCTATTCATCGGGCCAACCCCAACAGCATGCAGGGCACCCAGCCCAATGCGCCGGCAACACGGGGAATTCAGACCGGGCCGACCAGCCCCGCACCCACCGTGGAAAACGGCGGCATTGGCAATCGCTATCCCAAGCGTGAGGCCGCCCCGAGCCGTCCCACAACCGAAACCAAAGCTCCCACCTATGATGCCAACGGCAATCGCCGGTAAGGACTCCGTCTTATGTTGCTACGCAAAACCCTTCTAGCCGCTATTTGCGCAACCACTCTGCTGCCACTGGCGGCGGTTTACGCCGCCGATGCCCAGCAATTCCCGAGCGAACAAGGCAGCATCACCGCGACCCCAATCGTCAAAGGCCTCGACCATCCCTGGGCAGTGGCGTTTCTGCCGGACAAGCAAGGCTTTCTGGTGACCGAACGCCCAGGTCATCTGCGTTTTGTCAGCCCAGACGGCAAGCTTTCTGCACCGTTGACCGGCGTGCCCCAAGTGTGGGCCAAAGGGCAGGGCGGTTTGCTGGATGTGGTGCTGTCGCCGGACTTCAAGCAGGACCGCATGGTCTACCTGTCGTACGCCGAAGGCGGCGGCGAGGGTGGCAAGGCCGGCACTGCCGTCGGACGCGGGCGCTTGGCGGATGACCTGAGCGGCCTGAAGGATTTCAAAGTGATCCTGCGCCAGGAGCCCAAGCTGTCCACCGGCAATCACTTTGGCTCGCGGTTGGCCTTCGACCGCGATGGCTACCTGTTCGTGACCCTGGGTGAAAACAATGATCGCCCGACCGCCCAGGACCTGGACAAGTTGCAAGGCAAGGTGGTGCGGATCTTCCCGGACGGACGCGTGCCAGAGGACAACCCGTTCGTTGGCCAACAGGGTGTACGCCCCGAGATCTGGTCCTACGGCCAGCGCAACCCGCAAGGCCTGGCGTTGAACCCCTGGAGTGGCACCATCTGGGAAAACGAACACGGCCCACGCGGTGGTGATGAAATCAACATCATCGAGCGCGGCAAGAATTACGGTTGGCCGTTGGCGACCCACGGCATCAATTATTCGCTGACACCGATTCCCGAGGCCAAGGGCAAGACAGTGGAAGGCACCGTGGCGCCTCATCACGTCTGGGAGAAATCACCGGCGATCAGTGGCATGGCATTTTATGACGCCGACCGCTTCAAGGCGTGGCAGCACAACCTGTTCATTGGCGCACTGGCCAGCCAGGAGTTGATCCGCTTGCAGTTCGACGGCGACAAGGTGATCCATGAAGAGCGTTTGCTCGCAGGTTTGAAAGCGCGCATCCGCGATGTGCGGCAGGGGCCGGATGGGTTTCTGTATGTGCTGACTGATGAGGATAATGGTGTGCTGTATCGGGTCGGTCTGAATCAGGACTAAATGCTGGAGCGGGCGTGCCCGCTCCCACATTTCGCGTCGCAACCGGCTTAAAGCCCGAGGTCGGACAGCCCCGGATGATCATCCGGGCGTCGACCCAGCGGCCAGTGAAACTTGCGGTCGCTCGCCTTGATCGGCAGGTCATTTATGCAGGCAAAGCGGTTGGCCATCAGACCGTTTTCGTCGAATTCCCAGTTTTCATTGCCGTAGGAGCGGAACCAGTTACCGGAATCGTCGTGCCATTCGTAGGCATAGCGCACGGCGATACGGTTACCGGTGAAGGCCCACAATTCCTTGATCAGCCGATAGTCCAGCTCTTTAGCCCACTTGCGGGTCAGAAAACCCTTGGCCTCTTCGCGGTTGTGCGCAAATTCAGCGCGATTGCGCCATTGCGTGTCCAGTGTGTAGGCCAGCGATACGCGGTGCGGGTCGCGGGAATTCCAACCGTCTTCGGCCAGGCGAACCTTTTCGATGGCCGACTCGCGGGTGAACGGTGGCAGCGGCGGGCGAACGTCTGCGTCGGATGACGGTGCCTTGGATGACATGGGCAGCTCCTGAAAACAATTAGGTGTATCGAAAGTTGCTCAGTTGATGCGTTCAAAGTTGCAATAACGTTCGCGCCATGCAGCGCGCATTATCAGCAGCTGTTGAATCACCCATCACCAGGGCAACGGTAATGGCGCCGTCGATCAAGATCAGCAGTTGCGCGGCCTGCTGTTCAGGGTCCGGGGTGCCATGTGCTTTGCACAGTTGCAGTGCGTAATCGAACAGTTTGCGTTTATGCGCCTTGGCCAGCAGGCGCACCGGGTCGTGCGGGTCGCCGGTTTCACCGCTGGTGTTGATGAAGGCGCACCCGCGAAAGTCTGCCGAGCCAAACCATGTCTTGAGGGCGTCGAACAGCGCCAGCAGGCGTTCTCCACTGCCTTCACTGCGTTCGACTTCGCTGCGCAGCCATTGCATCCAGCGCTCATCGCGGCGGTGCAGGGCGGCAATCACCAACTCATCTTTATTGGCGAAGTACCGGTAAATACTTTTGCGCGAGACGCCCGCGGTTTTCACCAGCAAGTCCATGCCGGTGGCGGCGATGCCATGGCGATAGATCAACTTTTCGGTGACATCGAGGATAATATCGCGAGTATCGTTGCTGATTAATTCATTCATGCTTCGCACAGTAGAACGATCGTTCTCCATGGTCAATTAACTTTTTTCCATCGCGGGCGACGAGACCTGAGCTGCCCCATGGTGTAAGCTCGGGGCCTCTTCGGATTCGACCCATTGCGAGCCTTATGCCGTCGTTCTTCAAACGCTCCCTGTTGCCAAAACTGCGTGGTTTCCCACTGTCTCCCGAGTCGATCGACGTGCTGTCCGGCGCCGATGCGTTTCGCCGTTGCCTGCTGGAGAAAATCCCCCAGGCCACGCGGCGCATCTACATCGTTGCGCTCTACTTGCAGCAGGATGAAGCCGGCCAGGAGATCTACGATGCCTTGCACGCCGCCAAGGCTGCACGGCCAGCGCTGGACATCGTCGTGGTGGTTGACTCGCTGCGCGCCCAGCGCGGCCTGATTGGCGCAGGCAAGCAACCCGGCAACAGTGCCTGGTACCAGGCCATGACCCAACGCCACGCCAGCGAAGTGCCGGTGTACGGCGTGCCGGTGCAGACCCGTGAACTGTTCGGCGTGTTGCACCTCAAGGGCTTTGTGATCGACGACAGCGTGCTGTACAGCGGCGCCAGCTTGAATAACGTGTACCTGCACAAGTTCGACAAGTACCGTTTTGACCGCTACCACCTGATCCACAGCCAGGCGCTGGCCGACTCGATGCAGCATTTGCTGGAGCACGGCTTGATTGCCTCCAAGGCCGTGCATCGCCTGGACCTGCCGAACCCGCCTACCACCCGCAGCCTGCGCAACGATATCGGCGATTTGCGCAGCCGCCTCAAGCATGCGGCGTATGACACCACTGCGGGGCTGTTGCCCAACGGCCACCTGTTGGTAAGCCCACTGCTCGGCGTCGGCAAGAACAACCCTCTGAACCGCGTGATCCTTGAGTTGATCGCCAGTGCCCAGCATCAGCTGACGGTCTGCACGCCGTATTTCAACCTGCCACTGCCGGTGACCCGTGAAATCAATCGCGCCCTGGCGCGTGGGGTCAAGATCGACATCATTGTTGGCGACAAAACCGCCAACGACTTTTACATCCCGCCCAGCGAGCCGTTCAAGGTGATCGCGGCGTTGCCTTATTTGTATGAAATCAGCCTGCGCCGTTTCGCCAAGCGCCATCAGCCGATGATCGACAGCGGCCAGTTGAACCTGCACCTGTGGCGCGACGGCGACAACACCTATCACCTCAAGGGCATGTGGGTTGACCAGCGCTACACCTTGCTCACCGGCAACAATCTGAACCCACGAGCGTTCCGACTCGACCTGGAAAACGCTTTGCTCATCGATGACCCGCGCGGCCAATGGCTGGAGCCGCGGCGTACCGAACTGGCGCAGATTTTCCAGCACACCACGCGCATCGAAGGGTATCAGCAGCTGCAGACCCTGGTGGACTATCCGCCGGCTGTCGGCAAGTTCCTGCGACGGGTCAGCCGGGTGCGCATCGAGCGGCTGCTGTACCGCATCTTGTAAGCCCTCGTGGCACAGAGCAGCAGCCGGGCCTGATTCAAGTCCGGCTGCTCGCCCGCCAGGCTAGGTTCAGCGACAGATTGAGAACTCTCCTACACCTGGCCTTCGGGTTCTCTCGTAGTCTTTTTGTCGACGGTTCTTAAGGACTAGAACTCTTGCGGTCAAACGTGAAGAGAGCTTGAAATGTCGACCATTTCCTTGATTCGTACGCCCACGCCTTCATCTGTCCCATCAGGCCTACACGGTGAAACTGAACCGCGTGCTTCCCCGGGCGCGCCCACCCCTCAGGACAGTTCCCGCAACGCTGAACATGCGTCACTGGCAGGCGCGCCACGCCGGTTGGACGGGCAACTGACACAAGCCAGGTTTGAACAGGCCGCACTGCGCTACAAGCGCGAAAACTCATCGGCAAGTACTGGCCACTCGGCCGAAGCTGAGCATGCAGGCAGAAGCTTTCCGCAGGACGTCGACGCACGCAGGGCGGATGAAAAACTGCAACAAACCCTCATTCACTGGTTGATGACTGGCGACATCAAAGACCAGCCCTTTGCGCGTAACGCCTCGATCCGGCCATTTATTGACGCGCTCAGCAATGCCGCATGGGCGCCACAGGTGCAGGCCTGGTTCAAGGCCAATGGCGTGGACGTTGCCACGGTGCGTGTTTTCAGTGACGGCGTGGAAGGCACCGTGTCGGTCAACGGTGTAAAGGTCAGGCGCAGGTTTACCGCTGCAGACGGGTCAGGCTGGGGCGAGGTCGGGGCGAAAGTGACCGAGGCGGCCGACAAGTTGTCGCCTGATCCTTTCGGGGTATTGCTGCCCGGCAGGAAAAAAGCGCCGTTCCGTGATTTGGACGCGGTTTTTCATTTCTACGGCGTAGCCCCCCCCCATTCCGACAAAGAAAGACAGCCGTTGGGCGAGCTGCTCAAGAGCGCTGGCTGGCCCGCGATAACCGACGAAAAACGCCTGTTCTGGCGCCAGCAGTTCGGTGAACTTCAGCAAAAAAGCGCTGACATTGACGCACGGGTGAACCTGGCGTCTCAACTGCAGAACCTGATCAGGGACGCGAAGGAGGAGGGCACACTCAACCTGGGCGACCAGCCTGCAATGGTTCAGCCTGAGTCGACATTGGCGCAAAACAGCCGGCTGCCTCGCGAACGCTTTATCGCATGGCTGGCGTCGCCAGCGTTCAAGACATTTATCGAGAAGATCGGCTTCGGCGGCGGCGACAACATCTACCGGGTTTTCGAGGGCGACCTGGAAATACGCCAGCGTGATACTCAATGGTTTTCGTTGGGCCGTATGCTGCAGGATGAGATCAGCAAGGTCGGCGCAGGCGGCAGCCCGGCCGAAAAAGCCGCTATCCGTGCCCTCGAGGGCGACTTCAAGCAACTCGTCGAGATGACCGGGCCGATCGGCAACACCCTGTACTCGCAGCCTGTTTATGATGCGCGTCAGTACCTGGCGTTTTCCGGGCTGGGGTCACCCAGTACGCTTGCGCACATTTACTCGGCCATCACCGGCCTGAGCAACAACCTGCCACCATCGCCTCCCCACTGGACTCTGCCTTCCTCACGCCCCGAAAACCCGGACCGTGTGTCTGTTGACGCCGCGTTTGGTAACGACCTGCTCAGTTCGATGCACACGGGTTATTCCATTGTCGAGGTCCCGCAGGGGACGTCCATGGCGGCGGCGTTGGACGTTTATCGGCACGTCCTGGCCCAGCCGGAGCTGCAGTCCTGGTTCAAAAGCAAGGGGTTGGAAACCCAGGGGCTCAGGCTGCACAAGGACAGTATCAGCGGTTTCATCAACCGCGACGGCGTGCGCACAGCGGTTACATTCAGCACCGCGGACGATTCCGGATGGTGGCAAGTCAGCGCGAAGCTGCGCTTGATCAGGGAGGTGCTGGACCCGGCCGACAAGGGTATTTATTACCTGGCGGAGGGTGAGTCGTGGGTGCCCACTTCCGTTGTCCTGCAGGCCTACGGTTTGCCCGAGCCGGTCTGGACTGGGGACCGGGAGCGGTTGATGACGCAGCTGCAGACCACCGGGCTGGTGATGCCCGCCGACCAGTATCGGCTCATCAGCACGCGCGTGGAGGGCGTGCGACAAGCGATCGGTGACCTGGATGAACGTGCCTACCTGGCCGACTATCTGGAAAACCAGGTCAAGAACGCGCCTGACGATACGCCGTGGGACTGGTCAGAAGAGCCGGTGCTACCGTCGGCGAGCTCACCGATGGTGATGGGCGATCATGCGGCGCGGGCGAGCCTGCAGAGGTTCACCGAGTTGCCTGCCGTGCGCACGCCTCTGCAACGCCAGGGCCTGTTTTGGCCAGGGCAGCCGTTCCGGGTTTCCGAAGGCAAATTCGAACACCGGCTCCCGCAAGGGAAGTGGATAGACCTGAGCAGCCGCCTCACTGGCGAGCGCGGCATCGACCTTGAACTGCGCCACTTGGTCAACATGAGCCAGTCGCGTGGAAACGCCCTGTACTCGGTGCCTTATTACGACATCCGCCAGATGCTGGACCACAAGGGATTGGGCTCACCCCGGACCGCTGGCGAGACGCGCAACATGGTGCGGTGGCTGCGCAGCGCCTTGCCGCCCGCGCCGGCGCTCGGTGATTACTCCGGGCTTATGCAGGCCCCGTGGTCCCCCGGCCAATTGACCCCGAGCGACAAAGCCATCCTCAAGGTCCAGGCTGGCGAGCGTCTGAGTGGCTCGGCCGTGAGCCGTTTCAATTACCTTGGTCAGACCACTCTTGAGGCGCTGCAACAGCATCCGGCTGAACACCTGGAAAAATTTCTCGGCAGCCCCGATGCGCTGAACTTTGGTGACGACCTGGCTTATGTTCTGAAGTGGCGGGAATCGCCAACGCCCCAGACGGTGCGCCAACAGTTGGCCGTGGCCGCGCTCACCTTGCACGCAGAGCCGGATGGCCCTGCAGCGCCGGGCTACATTGGCGGCTATAGCCTTTACCAACCGGGCAATATGGGCCGCACGTTGACTGCGGTACGTCGGGACCTGGAGAAACACCTGCAGCTTGAGCGGGGGCTTGAGCCAAAACTTGCGGTGTTGGCGGCCCAGATCCGTCTGGCTCAGGTGGCGCCCGAGTTTCTCGTCCAGGAGGTGCCCAAGGAAATACGGATCGGCACGCCTGCCTGGATGGAACTGCGCCTGGGGTGCGAGATGGCGGAGCTCAAGGCGCCAGGGACCAGCCGCATGATGAACGAGGCACACATCAGCGATCTGGCTGCGCTGGCCCCTACCAGCGAAGCACAGGCCACCTTGATGCAATTGGGCGCCATGAAGATTTTGCTGGATTGGGCGGTGCTCAATGGTGTGATTCCCGCAGCCGCTGGAGGAGAACACCCGCGGTCGGCGATCAACAAAGCCAGCCAGGCGTTCTTCAAACAGCGCCAGGAGGTCAACGATGCAATGAACGCCGTGGCAGAAGTACCGGCGCGCAAGGCGATTGCACTCCGGGAGTTGCTCAAGGTGTTTGCGCCAAGCACGCCCAGCCAGCTGGAGGGCATGAAGGTATTGATTGCCGATGTCAGCGCCCGACGCAACCTGCCCATTTCCGAACCGCGTACACGCTCGCTTGTAGAAACGTACATGACCGGCGACCTGATACCTGGCAAGTGGGTACTCAGAAGCGACATGCCGCAAAGGTTGGTCCGGCCCCGATCCAGCCCCTATCAACTCAACCTGGACGTCGAGGCGCCCGCCGACAAACGCGCCGAACTTGATGAACGAATTCGCAGGCTGCCCGATTTGAAGGCCCTGCTGAAAACCGCAGTCGATGCGCACACCGCGACGCTCAAAAAAGCTTACGCAACCCAGCTCAAACTCATGTTTGCCAAGCTCCCGCTGCCCGATCGTCAGCTTCTGAATAACCCCGAAAGCGTGGTCAGGTTGTTCACCGTGCGAGGGGAGACGGGGCTGCCTCCGGTCAAGCAGACCGAGGCGGATAAAGAGGCGGTCCGGGGGCGGCAAGGGACATTGATGAGGGTCGAACTGGGCAAGGCGGTGTGTTACTTCGAAGTGTTTGCCAATGGCAAGATCACCAAGCGCACCGACCTCCCCAATAACCTGAGGCTGGGCGATGTGCTTGCCGGCAAACCCAATCCCTTGGGGTTGAGCGGCATCTACACGACCGCCTTCACCGCAGGTTTCGAGCTGAATGTGGACTTTGACGCCTACTTGAAAGGCACCGTGCCCCGGCCGAATGTCTCATCCAGAGTCATCGTTGAAAGCATCGGCAATCCGATTGTCGGCGACACGCCCGCGGCCGGTGGTGCAGTGGGAAGTGTCATCACGGACACCTTTGCATCGGCGAAGACGCAACGCATCGTGACGCTGATTGCCGAGCGTAATTTATATGAAAGCGACGACGCGCTGCTGCAACGGGCCGAGGGCACACTGCCGCTGGAAAAAAAGCGGGAAGTCCTGGGTCGTGACAAGGCCATCTTGAAGGGGCTTGTGCCGTTCGTGGGGGCTTATCAGGAGTTTGCGGACGGGAATATTGGCAAGGGCTTGTTTGCCTTGACGTTGGACGTGGGCGGGCTGGTTATCGGCGCGGGAGGCCAGGCCCGCTCATTGCTGCGCACGGCCAAGACGCTCACGCCCAACCCGGTAGGCGGCCTGGTTCGCCGGCTGGGCAGCACTGTGGCGCCGGCCAGGCCCAAAATTGCCTGGACAAAGCCAGTGGCGAGCTTTGGCGACAGGGCCTTCAATTTCGTCAAGGAATCGGCGTTGTTCTCCAGTGCGGTGATGAATCCGGCGGACGGGTATGCGCAATTGGTAAATGCCGCTATCAAGGGCCTGTTCAAACTGTCGCATCTGGCCCCCAGTGCTTCGATGCTGGGCAAGGCCGCGCCACACTTGCTCACCGTTGAGGAGAAGTTGAGGGCTTACTGGTTGGCGGGAGGGTGGGATCCTGCACCCGCGCCTGCGCCGACGGGCGTGGCTGGAACCAGCCAGGGCGTCGCCGTGGTCGCGTCCAGGGTCAATGGCTTCTGGTATGCGATCAATCCAAAAACGGGGCGGGCGGATGCCACGCCGTTGCCAGACTTCAAATCGACAACCCCATTGGCCGTCTAAGCGGTTAAACCCGACGCTACGCTGAATAGGCCCCAGGCCCTGCACTGGCTCAAGTGCAGGGCCTGGGGTTTTTTATCAGTTCAGGCCGAGCTTGCCGCGCAGGGTCGACAGGTCTTCAGCCAAGGTGTTGACCGGGCCTACCAGGGCCTTGCGGTCGTTTTCCTTCACTTTGTCGTAGGTTTCAAAGCCGCCATCCTTGGTTTTGTACTTGGCCAGGATTTTGTCTACGGCAGCGAAATTCTTGTCGACTTTGGTCAGGAAGACCTTGTCTTGCTTCTCGAGCTGACCACGGAACAGGTCGACGATTTTCTTCGCGCCGTCGATGTTGCCCTGGAAGTCATACAGGTCGGTGTGGCTGTAACGGTCTTCCTCACCGGAAATCTTGGTGGCAGCCACTTCTTCCAGCAGGGCAGCAGCACCGCCGACCACTTTCTCAGGTGGGAAGGTCAGGCCGTCAACCCGGGTTTTCAGGTCGTTGACGTCAGTGTTGAGTTTGGCGGTCAGCGCTTCGAGGCCTTTGGTGGTCTTCTCGGAGAACAGCACGTACTCGATGCGGTGGAAGCCGGTGAAGTCTTCGGCGGTTACGCCTTTTTCGTGGTCGTCAACGCGCGAGTCAATCGAGGCGTCGAGGTCGCTGAACAGCTCGGCGATCGGCTCGATGGACTCATAGTGAACACGGGTCGGGGCATAGAGCTTCTGGGCGGTGGCCAGGTCGCCCTTGTTGATGGCGTCGGTGAACGCCTTGGTCTGGGTGACCAGCTCACCGATTTCTTCGGTGACGTAGATCTTGTAGTCCGACACCGGGCCTACCAGGTCCAGAGGCGCGGTAGCGGCGAATGCTGCCAGCGGCGAGAGGGTCATTAACAACGACAACGCGATAGTCGACTTCTTCATGGGACGTTTTTCCGCTCTGGTTTGTTTTAGGTGTTGGCAGTGGTTTGAGGGTGCGTTGCAGCGAGCAGCGTGCGCCCGATGAAATCCGCAGGCCCGGTGACCCCCGGCAAGGTGAAGAAATACCCGCCGCCGACTGGCTTGAGGTACTCCTCCAGAGGCTCGCCGTTGAGCCGGGTTTGCACGCTGATAAAGCCTTTCTCCAGGTCAGCCTGGTAGCAGATAAACAACAGCCCCATGTCCAGCTGACCGTTTTTGTTGACGCCGTTGGAGTAGTTGAACGGCCGACGCAGGATCAGGTTGGCCTGAGTCTGCGGGGTGCGCGGGTTGGCCAGGCGGATGTGAGCATCGAGCTTGGTCAGCTTGCCTTCCGGGTCCTTGCTGTAGTCGGGAACCTGGGTTTCCTTGTCGCCATCCATGGGCGCGCCGGTGGGTTTGATGCGCCCGATAATGCTTTCCTGCTCTTGCAGCGGGGTACGGTCCCAGCGCTCGACGAAATTGCGGATGATGCGCACGGCCTGGTAGCTGCCGTTGGCGGCCCAGGCGGGTTCGTCGCTGCCAGGCTGCACCCAGACAATCTGGTCCATGGCCTTGTCGTCGTTGGAGTTCGGGTTGGCCGAACCGTCACGAAAACCGAGAAAATTACGCGCGCTCTGCGCAGGCTCGCCGGGTTTGGCTGGCGCCTGCGGCGGCACGCTGCCTTCCTGTTTCCAGCGCACCAGCAACAGGTCCGGCAGGTTTTTGACGATGTCGCGCAGGGCGTGGATATTGGTGTCCGGGGTGTTTGAGCTGAACTGCAGGCTCAGGTCGCCGTGGCACTGCGCCGGCTCCAATGCGTCGTTGGGGAAGCCGACCATGCGGCTCAGGCGCTTGGGTTTGACGGCGGTGAGGCCGAAGCGCTCATCGAACAGCGACTCGCCGACGGACACGGTGATGGTCAGGTTATCCGGCGTGACCACCGGGCCCAGAATGCCGGAATCGGTAGGCGGCAGTTTCGGGTCGACCTGCGGCACGGTGCCGCCGGTCATCAGGAAGCTGATGCGCTCGTTCAAGGTGCGAAACAGACGCTCCAGGTCTTCGCGATCAGTGGCCAATACGTCGAATGCCACCAGCATGCCGCAGGCCGGGCGTGGGGTGACGATGCCGCTCTGGTGCTTGCCGAAAAAATCGTGGTGGTCCTGCGTCTTGTCACTGCGCGGTGCCGTGGTGACTTGCTCGGCCGCCGCAGCCGCCATGGCCGGGCAGCTCAAGCTGCTGCCGGCAATCGCGGCGCCGGTGGCCGCCATGCCCAACAGGACACGGCGACGTTGCGCGGAAAACTGTTCTGAATCGCTCATGTAGTAGGTCGTCTTCACTGCAGGCCGGAAAGGCCAAGGGCGGGGTCGATTCCATCGAGTGCAACGGCCAGAGCCTTGGCCTTGTCGGCGATCTGCTTGCGCTGATCGGCGGTGACGCTGTCGTAGCGGCTGTACTGGCCGTCGACTTTCAACGCATTGAGCTCGGTATCGAAGGCGGCGAGGGCGCTGTCGATTTTCGGCAGCAGGTCAGCTGCGGATTTGGTCAGCAGCGGGCGCATCAGCTCGACCACCTTGTGGGCGGCTTCCAGGTTGGCGGCAAAGCCATTCAGGTCGATGTGGCTGTAGCGTTCCTCTTCACCGCTGGCGGCGCGTACATCCGCCAGGCTGTTGAGGTTGAGCACCACAATGCTCACCAGTTGTTCCGGCGGCAGCGATTGGGCCAGCAGTTGTTGCTTGAGCGTGGTGACGTCGGCGACCAGGCGTTGCGCGATCGGGGCCAGGCCCTCCAGGCTGTGCTGCTGGAACAGGCTGTATTCGAGGCGATGGAAGCCGCTGAACGCCGGGTCTTGCTCGCGTTTTTCAAAGTAGTCGGCGCGTGCGTTGATGGCGTTATCCAGCTCGGCCAGGCGTTGCGAAGCCGGCGCCAGGCGCTGGTAGGCCTCACGGGCCGGCACGTAGAGCGCCTGCGCCTGAGCCAGGTCGCCGGCTTCAATGGCCTGCGACAGCGCCGTAACGGCCTTGACCAGCGCACTGCCCTGGCCGCTCAGGTACACGCGGAACTCCGACAGCGGGCCGATAAACGCCACCATCGACGGCTTGGCCTTGGCCTGGGCGTCGGACTCAGCCGTCGGCGTCACGTGCAACGTGCCGCGCGGGTTGCTCAACAGCCCGCAGGTGATTGCATAGTCGCCGGGCAGCAGGTTGGCGTTGATCACCTGGCTCAGGCCGGGGGCGATATTTTCGCGCTCCTCGATCACCAGCACGCCGTCGAGGATTTCCCACTCCACCGCGCGGTCGGAGCGGTTGATGATGCGAAAGCTCGCGTGCCCGGCGGGCACAGTCAACGCGTTGGGTTCGCAGGCGTGACCATGGATGGTCACTGCGATTTCATTGTGGTTGGTCTGACGTTTGGCGGCGGCCAATTGCGAGGCGTAATAGAACAGCGCACCGGCGCCGATCATCACGACCACCGAGCCGGCCACCGCCCAGCGCAGGGCGCGGGAAGGCAGAGCCGGTTGAGGGGTTGGGTTGGACAAGAGACGGTCCTTACTGGCTGGAAACGGAAGAGGTGTTAGCGACAGGCTTGGGTGGGGCGGATGGCAGGAAGAACATCACCAGCGCCACCACCAGGTAAATCAGATACGCGCCCAGGGTGCTGATGGTCGGTGCATCCTGATAGCCGAACATCCCGGCCAGCACCGAGCCCAACGGGCCATCCATCGGCAGTGTCGCGCTGAAATCGAACAAGACGGTTTGCAGGTGGTTCCACACCCCGGCTTCGTGCAGGGCTTGTACCGAGTTGGCGAGGATGCCGGCGGCCACCACCAGGATGAACAAGCCGGTCCAGCGAAAGAACGCACCCAGGTTCAAGCGCATGCTGCCGGTGTAGATCAGGAAACCGACGACGATCGCCAGGATCAGGCCGAGCAGGGCGCCAATCGGCGCGCCCGGGCCTTCGCTCTGCTGGAACACCGCGAGCAGGAAGAACACCGTCTCCAGGCCTTCACGGGCCACGGCGAAAAACACCATGGCAATCAGCGCGATCACCTGATGCTTGGAGCCGGCCAGCGCGTGGTCCAGGGATTCGTGCAGGGAATGCTTGATGGAGCGCGCTACTTTGCGCATCCAGAACACCATCGAGCTGAGAATGCCGACGGCCACCAGGCCGACCACACCTTCGAACAATTCCTGTTGTTTTTGCGGGAATTCGGCGCTGACCAGCTCCAGGCCGCCGCCTACCAGCAGGGCCAGGGCAGCGGCGAGGAACACGCCGATCCATACTGCGGGCATCCACTGGCCGCGGCCGGTTTGTTGCAGGTAACTGGCGATGATGCCAACGATCAATGCTGCTTCAATGCCTTCGCGCAGCATGATTAGAAAGGGAACGAGCATTCGGCACCGCATCATGGCTGGATAGGATGCTAATTTGTAACATAATGATACTCATTACTAAACAGGGAATGTTGCGCTTTGCTGAACTGCGGCTGAACGGTGGTGGCGAATCGCGACCGCCCTTATGATGCACCCCATCTTCATGTACAGCCGATAAGCCCATTTCCCATGTCGGAAAAAGACAGCATTTCCATCCACCTCGTGCGCGAAGCCCTGTTGCAGAGCTGCGCGCCGGGGGCGGTGACGGTTGAAGCGTTGAGCAAGGTCGGGATTGATCCGGCCTGGCTCGAGCAGCCCGGTGCCCGCGTGCCGGCCACCGCTTACGCGCGCTTGTGGCGGTTGCTGGCGCGGCGCGCGGATGATGAATTTTTTGGGATGGACCCGCGCAAGCTCAAGTCAGGCAGCCTGGCGTTCCTGTGCCGCGCCGCCATGGCGCAACCCAATCTGGGCGCGGCCCTGCAAACCGGCCTGGGGTTTCTGTCCCTGATGCTTGAGCAAATGCCCGCGCAGTTGGTGCACCAACAGAGCCTGGCGGAAATCGTGTTGGCTGAACCTGCGCCCAAACGCGCGTTTACCTACTTCACCTATTGGATGATTGTGCACGGCGTCGCCTGTTGGCTGGCCGGCCGGCGCATCCCGATCCTTGCGATTGAGCTGCGCTGCGCGCAGCCGGACTTTTACGACGATTACCGGGTGATGTTCTCTGACAACCTGCGTTTTGATCGGCCGCGCACGCGCATGATCTTTTCCGCAGACTGCCTGGACGTGCCGATCAAGCGCAGCCCGGAAGAACTCAAGCGCTTTCTTGCCCATGCGCCGGCCAACATATTGGTCAAGTACCGCGACCCGGATAGCCTGGCCACGCGGATCAAGCACGATCTACGCCAGATGCCCGCCGATACCTGGCCGGAAACCGAGGGCTTGGCGGCCAACTTGTGTATTTCGGCGTCAACCCTGCGTCGCCGCCTGGCGGATGAAGGCCAAACCTATCAGGGGCTCAAAGACAGCGTGCGCAAGGAGCTGGCAATTGTCTGGCTGGCAGAGCCACAGGTCAGCTTCGCCGAAATCGCCGGGCGCTTGGGGTTTGCCGACACCAGTTCGTTCTACAAGGCGTTTCGCAAGTGGTCCGGGTCCAACCCCGGGCATTACCGCAGCTTGATATTGAACGAAGCGGTGAGCCAATAGGTCATTGGAACGCTGCGTGGCCTGTGCAAGCCGTTACCCGCAGCTTCAATGACCCAGGTCACTTTCCGGCGCTCGCGTTTGTGTGATAGTCGGCGCAACCGTTCCATCGCTTGTCTCCTGACGCAGCCTGATCGGCACTTGTCGCGATCAACGTCTACGCCATTTCCCTCATTCAAGAGCAGGATTTCATGGCACTTCACAAAACCGTAGAAACCCAAGACCAAGCCATCGAAGACGTGTATTCGAGCGGTTCGTCCCAGCACACCTTGCCCAAGTACCGTTTGCCGAACCACTCGACCACGCCGTCGGCGGCCTACAACCTGGTGCGCGATGAGCTGTTGCTGGACGGTAACTCGCGCCAGAACCTGGCGACCTTCTGCACCACGTGGGTCGAGCCCGAAGTGAAGCAGTTGATGGCCGACGCTCTCGACAAAAACATGATCGACAAGGACGAGTACCCGCAAACCGCCGAGATTGAAAACCGCTGCGTGCACATCATTGCCGACCTCTGGCACGCGCCCAAATCCTGGCAAACCGTGGGTTGTTCGACCACAGGGTCCAGCGAAGCGGCCATGCTTGGCGGCCTGGCCCTGAAGTGGAGCTGGAAAAAACGCCGCGAAGCCGCGGGCCTGCCGACTGACAAACCGAACTTCGTGTGCGGGCCGGTGCAGATCTGCTGGAAAAAATTCGCCCGCTATTTCGACGTGGAAATTCGTGAAGTGCCCTTGCGCGGTGACGCCTTGGGCCTGCTGCCGGCCGACCTGCGGGAATATTGCGACGAGAACACCATCGGCGTGGTCGCGACCTTGGGCGTGACTTTCACCGGTATCTACGAACCCGTGGCCGCGCTGGCCGCCGAGCTGGACGCGATGCAGCGCGACCTCGGCCTGGACATTCCGATACATGTTGATGCGGCCAGTGGCGGGTTTATCGCCCCGTTCATCCAGCAAACGCTGCAATGGGATTTTGTGATCGAACGGGTCAAGTCGATCAACGCCTCGGGCCACAAATACGGGCTGGCGCCGCTTGGCGTGGGCTGGGTGATTTGGCGCTCGACCGAAGATCTGCCGGAAGAATTGATCTTCTACGTGGACTATCTGGGCGGCAACATGGCGACCTTCGCGCTGAATTTCAGCCGGCCGGGCGGTGAGATCATTGCCCAGTACTACAACTTCCTGCGACTGGGGCGCGACGGCTACACGCGTATTCAACAAGCCTGCTCCGACACGGCGCAGTGGCTGGCCGCGCAAATCGGCAAGTTTGCCCCGCTGGAATTGGTGTATGACGGCAAAGACGGGCTGCCGGCGGTCTGCTACAAGCTCAAGGACGGCATCGACCATGGCTTCAGCCTGTATGACCTGTCCGAGCGCGTGCGCATGCGCGGGTGGCAGATCGCGTCCTACCCACTGCCTTCAGACCGCCAGAACATCGTGGTGCAACGCATTCTGGTCCGCCATGGCGTGAGCCGCGACCTGGTGGCGCTGTTGCTTGATGACTTGCGCAAGGCTATCGAGTACCTGCAGAAAAACCCGGTGGCCAATTCCGACGCCGGGCCGAGTTTCAGCCACGGCGCAATCGCCGACCCCGTGATCCCGGCAGACACCCCTAACCTGGCCTGACACACCTCACGCTCACCGGGCCTTGAGGCCCGGTGCCTTAAGTGTTTGCCTTGCCGGGTGCGAATCATCGTGACTGCCATTTTCAGTTTTCTGCACGACAACCCCTATATTCTGCTGTTCCTGGTGGTCGGCCTGTCCGTCTGGGTCGGGCGCGGCACCATCAAGGGGTATGGTTTGGGGGCGGTGGCCGGGGCCATCGTCATCGGTTGCGCCATTGCGACCTGGGCGTCTTACTACGGCGTGCATTTCGAACTCGATAACTTCACCAAAAGCCTGTTTTATTACCTGTTCATGTACGGCGTCGGGCTGCGCGTGGGGCCCTCGTTTATCAATAGCCTCAAGGGCGATGGGCTGAAATTCACCTTTCTGGCGATACTGTCGTCGTTCCTCGGCTTGGGCATCGTGGTGCTGGGTGTGAAGCTCTTGTCTCTGCCGGTGGGCGCCGCTGGCGGTATTCTTGCCGGCTCACAAACCATGTCCGCGGCCATCGGTTCGGCGGAGCAAGCCCTCACCTCCGGCGTCGTCCCGCTGCCGCCGGGCACTACGGTTGCCGCCGCGACGGCCATGATCGCGTTGTCCTATGGCATCACCTACATCTGGGGCACGGTCGGCATCATCCTGATCTGCAAATACCTGCCGCGCTGGTGGGGGGTGGATGCACGCACGGCGGCCAAGGCGTATGAAGTCGAACACGGCGTGCCCAATGTCGATGACGCCGGGCTCAGTGGCTATCGGCCTTTCGACTTGCGTGCGTACCGATTGGTGAACAGTAAATGGGTGGGGCAGACCATCGCGCAGTTCCGCCAGCAATTTGCGCTGTACCAGATTGAGAATGTCGAGCGCGGCGATCAGTTACTCGGCGCCGACCCCGCACTGGTGCTGCAGCTGGGCGATATCATTGCCCTGGGGGGCAGCCTCGATGCGCTGACCGATCACATGGGCCTGATCGGGCCGGAAGTGCCGGACGCCCGGGCGCTCAACATCCCGCTGGACGAGGCGGTGATTCTGGTGACCCACCGTGATGCGATCGGCAAGCAGCTTAAGCAGTTCAGCCAGTCATCGATTGCCGGACAGGTGCAGCTGGTGGGCATCGAACGCGGCGGCGCGCCCATTCCCCTGGGGCTGGAAACACGCCTGCAACGCCTGGATGTGATGCACCTGATCGGCTTGCGTACCGCCATCGACAAAGCCACGGCGTTACTCGGCAAGGCGGGGCGGCCAAGTACCGCGACCGATTTGCTCACGCTGTCACTGGGCATGGTGTTGGGGTTGCTGATCGGTCTGATCCAAGTGCCGGCGTTCGGTGCGGCGGTGGGTCTGGGTAACGCGGGCGGTTTGCTGGTGTCGGGGATTATCGTCTCGTCACTGGTGTCGCGCGTGCGCTTTTTTGGTAATACACCCAACGCCGCCCGCAACATTCTTGAAGACATGGGGCTGATTTTCTTTGTCGCCATCGTGGGAGTGAACGCTGGCGCCAACCTGGTTTCACAAATCAGCCCGATCATCGCGTTGAAGATCTTTGTACTCGGCTTTGTCGCCTGCACCGTTCCGCCGTTTATCGTCTGGGCGGTGGGGTTTCATGTGTTCAAGATCAACCCGGCAATCCTCATGGGCGGCGTGGCGGGCGCGCGCAGTCACTCCGGGCCGGCACGTGAGGCCGCCAAGGAAATCGACAGCAGCGTGCCCTGGATCGGTTTTCCTGTGGCGTATGCGGTGTCGGGGATTTTGCTGACGGTGTTTGGGTATTTTGCCATGGTGCTTGCGCGGTAGTGGTTTGAGGGGGCATATCCGTTATTTAGGTAACGGCGGCTTATGGTTCCGCTCTTACAGCGGGTCACTTTTTTACAAACGCCTAAAAAAGTAACCAAAAAACGCTTTGCCCCACCACTCGGTGCCTCGCCTAGGCTCGGCATGCCCGCACTCCGGCACGCTTGCGCGGGTCGCCGCGACGGGCCATCCATGGCCCGGAGCGGCTAAATCGGCATCCTTGCCGATTTAGCCGCTCCACCGTGCCTACTTGCGGCCATCGTGGTTGACGGGGCCCGCAGATCAAGATCAAAAGCACGCAGCCTCGCTGGCGCTCGACAGCTGCTACGGGTGGGGTGGCTCTGCTTTTCTGTGGGAGCTGGCTTGCCTGCGATGCAGACAACTCGGTCTTCCAGATACACCGAAGCGATGCTATCGCCGGCAAGCCAGCTCCTACAGTGGACCGTGCCCGCTTTGGCTTTTGATTTTGCTCTTCAACACTCAAGCCGGCCGGTAGGCCGCTGTGCTCCTGCTTTTGATCTTGATCTTAGGCGCCCCGTTAAACCACGCTGGCCGAACGCAGGCTTTGGAGCGTGGGTAACCCGGCAGGACGCCGGGTTAGCCGTCCTGGGCCAAGGATGGCCCATGACGGCGGCCCACGGTCCAAAGCCTGCGTGAGGGCACACCGAGCCTAGGCGAGGTGCCGAGTGGTGGGGCAAGAGCGTTTTGCTTACTTTTGCGCTTTTCAAAAGTGAGCCGCTGTCAGAGCGGAACCAATAGCAGCCCTGAGCGAAATAACGGATATGCACACACCACAAGCGAGCAAAAAAAAGCCCCGCGACCGAATGACGGCACGGGGCTAAAAATTGGCTGGATGCGACCAACCAAAGGAGCTCTTTAAGTCAAATCACTTGGCACTGGCAATCGTGGTACTCGGCTGCCAGCCACCACCGAGGGCCTTGTAGATCGCGACAATCCCGCGATACAAGTCCACTTCGGCCTGGGCCTGGGAGTCTTCAGCGGCCAGACGCTCACGTTGCGCGTCAAGCAGCACCAGGAAATCCACCGTGCCTTCGCGGTAGCGGATCGCCGCAAGGTCGGCCGCCGCGCGACTTGATTCACTCTGACGGATCAGCGAGACCAGGCGCTGCTGGCGTTTGCCGTAATCACTGAAAGCATTTTCCGATTCTTCCAACGCCAGCAGCACTTGTTGCTCATAGGTTGCCAGGGCGCCATCGGCCTCGGCGTTCGCGCCGCGCAACCGCGCACGCACGCTGCCCAGGTCAAACGCCGCCCAGGTAATGCTTGGGCCGAGGGACCAGGCATTCGCTGCGGCGGACCCGATCTGCGAACCGCGCCCGGCCGTAAAGCCGAGGAAACCGCTGAGGCTGACCCGTGGGAACAGGTCGGCCTTGGCCACGCCGATACGCGCGGTGGCGGCCGCCAGTTTGCGTTCGGCACTGAGGATGTCCGGGCGACGCTGCAGCAGTTGCCCCGGATCGCCAATGGGCAACGCCTTGGCAATCGCCGGCAGGTCTTTGGGGCTCAGGTCCACAGTCAGCTTGTCGGGGCGCTGGCCGAGGAGGGTGGCGATGCGGTTACGCTCGCGCACTTGCTCGGCCTGCAGTTGCGGCACGCTGGCTTCAACCGCGGCCAGGCGTGCGTCGGCGCGTTCCACATCGAGCTGATCACCGACGCCGGCATCGCGCAGGCTGACGGTAATGGTGCGCGATTCCTGCTGGTTCTTCAGGTTGTCCAGGGCGATGCGTTCACGCAATTGCGCACCGCGCAGTTGACCGTAGGCGTCCACCAGCTCGGCAATCATGGTGACTTGCAGTTGGTACAGGTCGGCTTCGGCAACCTGTTGGTCAGCATCGCTGGCTTCCAGGTTGCGGCGGATGCGGCCGAACAAATCCACTTCCCAGGCCATGTCCAGGCCCAGGTCGTAGCGCTCGCTGTTGACGCGCTTGGTGGTCTGGCCCGGGATCTGGCCTTTGCCCACGTCGCTGCTGGCACGGCTGGTGACCACTGGCATGATGTCGTTGGCCGCGTCATCGCGAATTGCACGCGCCGCTCGCAGACGGGCAAAGGCTACGCGCAAGTCGCGGTTACCGTTCAACGACTGGGTCACCAGTTGGTCGAGGGTCGGGTCGTCGAACTGCTGCCACCAGATGCCTTCGTACTTGGCATGGTCATAACTCTTGGTGTCGGCGGCGGCCGTGATGTTGGCCGCCTCCAATTTCTCGGTTTTGTAATCCGGGCCCACGGCACAGGCGCTCAGAGCCAATACCAGCAAGCTCGGCAGGAATACTTTCACGCTCATTGCTGTGTCTCCAGCTTCAAGGCCTTGGCCGCTTTGCGCGCTTCCTGGCGCTCCACATAGCGACGGATCAGTACGTAGAACACTGGCGTCAGCAACAGACCGAAGAAGGTCACGCCGATCATCCCGGAGAACACCGCCACACCCATGGCATGACGCATCTCGGCACCGGCACCGCTGGACAACACCAGGGGCACCACGCCCATGATGAACGCGAACGAGGTCATCAGAATCGGCCGCAGACGCAAGCGGCAGGCTTCCAGTACCGCGGCCAGTGGGTCGAGCCCCTCGGCCTGTTTATCCTTGGCGAATTCGACGATCAGAATCGCGTTCTTGCACGCCAGGCCCACCAGTACGATCAAGCCGATCTGGGTGAAGATGTTGTTGTCGCCGCCCGAGATGATGACCCCGGTAATGGCCGACAGCAGCGTCATCGGTACGATCAGGATCACCGCCAGTGGCAGGCTCCAGCTTTCGTATTGGGCGGCCAGTACCAGGAACGCCAGCAGTACGCAGAGCGGGAACACGAACAGCGCGGTGTTGCCCGAGAGGATTTGCTGATAAGTCAGGTCAGTCCACTCGTAGGTCATGCCGTTGGGCAGTTCCTCTTTCAGCAGTTTCTCAATCGCGGCCTGGGCCTGGCCGGAGCTGTAGCCCGGTGCGGCGTTGCCGTTGATTTCAGCGGTGATAAAACCGTTGTAGTGCATCACGCGGTCCGGGCCCGAGGTGTCGCTGACCTTGATAAAGGTCGCCAGCGGGATCATCTCGCCCTTGTTGTTACGCACTTTCAGCTGGCCGATCTGGTCTTCATCCTGGCGGAACTGTTGCTCGGCCTGCACGTTGACCTGATAGGTACGCCCGAAGCGGTTGAAGTCGTTGGCATACAACGAACCCAGGTAGATCTGCAGGGTGTCGAAGATGTCGCTGACGGCCACGCCGTGGGTCTTGGCTTTTTCACGGTCGATGGCCGCATCAACCTGCGGCACGTTGACCGTGTAGCTGGTGAACAGGCCGAACAATTCAGGCACGCCACGGCTTTTGGTGATGACGTTCTGCACTTCTTTGTACAGCTCGTCGTAACCCAGGTTGCCACGGTCCTCGATCTGCAGGCGGAACCCGCCAATCGTGCCCAGGCCCTGTACCGGCGGCGGCGGGAAGATCGCCATGTAGGCTTCTTCGATGCTGCTGTACTTGCCGTTCAGTGCACCGGCAATCGCGCCGGCCGACAGGCTCGGGTCTTTACGTTCATCGAACGGCTTCAAGGTCACGAACACGATGCCGTTGTTCGGGCTGTTGGTAAAACCGTTGATCGACAGGCCGGGGAAGGCGATCGCGCTTTCCACGCCCGGCTGCTTCATGGCGATGTCCGACATGCGCTTGATCACATCTTCGGTGCGGTCCAGGCTCGCGGCGTCCGGCAATTGCGCGAAGGCCACCAGGTACTGCTTGTCCTGGGCCGGTACGAAACCGGTGGGGGTATGGGCGAAACCCAACCAGGTCAGCACCATCAGCCCGGCGTACAGGAACAGTGCGATGCCGCTGCCGCGAATCACCCGGCGTACGGTGCCGACGTAACCATGGCTGGCCTTCTCGAAGAATCGATTGAACGGACGGAACAACCAGCCGCCGAACACCTTGTCGAGTGCCTTGGAAAAACGGTCCTTGGGGGCGTTATGACCCTTGAGCAAGACGGCAGCCAGGGCCGGGGACAAGGTCAGCGAGTTGAACGCCGAGATCACCGTCGAAATCGCAATGGTCAAGGCGAACTGCTTGTAGAACTGCCCGGTCAAGCCGCTGATAAACGCTGCCGGAATGAACACCGCACACAGCACCAACGCAGTGGCGATGATCGGGCCGGTCACTTCGCTCATGGCTTTTTCAGTGGCCGGGAACGGTTCCAGTCCCAACTCGATGTTACGTTCGACGTTCTCCACCACCACGATGGCGTCGTCCACCACGATACCAATCGCCAACACCAGTCCGAACAGCGACAGCGCATTGAGCGAGAAGCCAAACAGGTGCATCACCGCAAAGGTACCGATCAACGAAACCGGCACTGCCACCAGCGGAATGATCGACGCGCGCCAGGTCTGCAGGAACAGGATCACCACCAGCACTACCAGGATCAGTGCTTCAAACAGGGTATGAACCACGGCTTCGATGGAACCGCGCACGAAGACCGTCGGGTCATAGGCGATGCGGTAATCCATGCCTTCCGGGAAGCTCTGTTTCAGCTCCGCCATCTTGGCGCGCACTTCATTGGAGATGTCGATGGCGTTGGAGCCGGGGCGCTGGAAGATCGGGATCGCCACGGCCGGCTGGTTGTCGATCAACGAACGCAGGGCGTACTGGCTGGAACCCAGCTCAACCCGCGCGATGTCTTTCAACCGCGTGATTTCGCCGTTGGCGCCGGCACGAATCACGATATTTTCGAACTCTTCCTCAGTGACCAGGCGGCCCTGAGTGTTGACCGACAGTTGGAAGCTGGTGTCATTGGGCGCAGGTTGCGCGCCCAATGCACCGGCCGCCACCTGGCGGTTCTGCTCGCGAATGGCCGTGACCACATCCGTGGCGGTCAGGTTGCGCGAGGCGGTCTTGTTCGGGTCCAGCCACACACGCAGGGAGTAGTCGCCCATGCCGAACAACTGCACATCGCCCACGCCGCCCAGCCGCGCCAACTCATCCTTGATGTTGAGGATCGCGTAGTTGGACAGGTAGAGCATGTTGTAGCGCTGATCCGGGGAGGTGATGTGCACCACCATGGTCAGGTCGGGAGACGCCTTGTCCACAGTGATACCGATGCGCGTCACTTCCTCAGGCAGTTTTGGCTGAGTCCGTGTCACACGGTTCTGCACCTGTACCTGCGCGTTGTCCAGGTCGGTGCCCAGGGCGAAGGTGATGGTCAGGGTCAGTTTGCCGTCGGCGGTCGACTGCGAGGACATGTACAGCATGTTCTCGACGCCGGTGATGGCTTGCTCCAGCGGAGCGGCCACGGTTTCACCGATGACTTTAGGGTTGGCGCCCGGGAAGTTGGCGCGTACCACGACGGTCGGCGGTACCACTTCCGGGTATTCGCTGATCGGCAGCTGGAACAGCGAGATCGCGCCGGCAATCAGGATCAACAGCGACAGCACCGCTGCGAAGATCGGCCGCGAAATGAAGAACTTGGAAAAATTCATCTTGAGTTGTATCCCTTAACCGCGTGGAGTCGCGACGCTGGCAACTTTGGGCGCGGCTTTATCCGGCGCCACTTGCTCCAGGTTGCTGGCTTCAAGCGCTTGTCGTTGTTGTGCCAAGGCCGCGAGGGTTTCCTTGCTGGCCATCGGGATCGTTTCCGGCGCAACCGGCGAGCCCGGGCGAATGCGCTGCAGGCCCTTCACGACGATGGTGTCGTCCTTGTTCAAACCGCTGCGTACGATGCGCAGCCCTTCGATCTTCGGCCCCAGTTCCACCGAGCGATACGCAGGCTTGTCGCCGTCCATCACCAGCACGAACTTCTTGCCAAGGTCAGTGCCGACGGCTTCATCGTTGATCAGCACGGCGGAGTAAGTGCCGCTGCCGACCAGCTTCAAGCGTGCATACAGGCCAGGGGTGTATTCGCCCTTGCTGTTATCGAACACGGCGCGACCACGGATGGTGCCGGTGGCCGGGTTGACCTGGTTGTCGACGAAGTTCATCTGGCCCAGGTGCGGGTTGCCGGTTTCGTTGGACAGGCCCAGGTACACCGGAGTGGTTGCACCACGACGGCCTTCGCGCGCCAGCTGGGTGTACTTGAGGTACACGCGCTCATCGGCGTCGAAGTAGGCGTAGACCTTGTCGGTGGAGACCACACTGGTCAGCGCGGTGACGTCGGCGGTCACCAGGTTGCCGGCGGTGATTTCGGCACGGCTGACACGGCCGCTGATCGGTGCGGTCACGCGGGTAAAGCTCAGGTTCAACTTGGCCAGGTCCAGCTGCGCCTGAATCCCGGCCACTGCGGCGCGGGCTTCCTGGGCGGCGGTGGTGCGCGAGTCGGCCAGTTCGGCGGAGATCGCGTTGCTCTGACGCAGGCGGTCGCCACGTTGCGCTTCGTTATCGCTACGGGTGGCGGCGGCTTTGGTTTGGGCAAGCTGGGCTTCGAGGCGGCGCACTTCAGCCTGGAACGGACGCGGGTCGATCTGGAACAGCAAGTCGCCCTTTTTCACCAGGGCGCCTTCGGTGAAGGCCACCTGGTCGATCTGGCCGGACACGCGCGGACGAATCTGCACGGTTTCCGGAGCTTCCAGGCGACCGGTGAATTCGTCCCACTCGTTGACCGGTTGTTCGAGTACCTTGGCCACACTGACTTTCGCAGGAGGCATGGCGGCCGCTTGTTCCGGGGTCTTGCCGCATGCGCTCATCACCACCACGGCCAAAATCGCCAAGGGGAAGCGCAAATGTTTGAGTGACTGTTCCATGAAGTGCATCCGCCAATGTATTGAGATGGGCGGATCATGCGCGGCGAGGTGCTATGTCACGAATCGAATGAAGCAAAGGTAACTATCATTCGGAATGATATAAGCGCGAGATTAGCCCTCTAGGATGCGGGTTTAGTTAGGGAGCTATCAATAGGAGTGATGACAAAAGACTGTTGCGCGGGCTGCAAGGAACGCCCGCGCGGTTTTTCAGTCCAGCAGGCGGCTGACTTCGCGCAAACGCACCTCGCTCAGGTTGCCGGTGGAGGCCAGCAGGTTCAATTGGGCCAGCAAGATGCTGTAGCGCTGCTGGGCCAAACGCTGCTGGGTGTCGGTGACTTTCTGCTGCGCATCCAGCACGTCGGTGTTGATGCGTGAGCCGGCTTCAAAGCCGTGCGTGACCGACGTCAGGTTAACCTGGCTGGACTTGAGCGCCTGCTTGAGCGCCTGGTATTGGCTCATGCCGCTGGTGACTTGCAGGTACGCCTGGCGCGCCATCAACCCGGCGTTGCGGCGCGCGTCTTCGACCTCATCCAGGGCCTTGCTTTGCAGCGCATGGGCTTCGCGCACGCGGCTGCTGGTGCGGCCACCGCCGTAAAGCGGCACGCTCAACTTGACCCCGACCACGGTCTGGTTATAGCGGTTTTCCGGCAGCGTGACGTCGTACACATCGCCGCCCACCGAGGCAAAGCGGCCGTGGGCGGCGATCAGGTCGAGGGTCGGCAAGTGGCCGGCCTGTTCCTTGTCGATGTCCATTTCGGCCAGGCGCTGGGTGATCTGCGCGCGCTGCACGGCCAGGTTGCCTTGTTGCGCGGTGCTTGCCCATTCGCCGATGGCCGCAGGCACAGGGGCGCTGAATTGCGGCTCCTTGCCCGACCACGGCCGGGCCTGAGCGGCGGTCAATTGGGTCAGCGTTTCGGTGGCGATGTCCAGCGCGCCGCGTGCGGCAATCTGCTCGGCGAAGGCCTGGTCGTACTTGGCCTGCACCTGTTCGAGCGCATTGGCGGTAGCGGCGCCGTCGGCCAGTAAACGCCGTGTGCGGTCCTGGCTCTCCTGCAAGGTTTGCAGTTGTTGTGTGCGGGTGTTCAACAGCTCCTGGTTGAGCAACACCTCAAAATAGGCGCGGGCCACGCGCAGCATCAGGTCCTGGCGCGCCTGTTCGGTCTGCACCTCGCTGGCGCTGATCAGCAATTTGCTTTGGTCGTGGGCGATTACGTTCTGCCAGCGCAACAGCGGCTGAGTGAGCACCACCGCGTAAGCATTGGTGTTGTTGCGGTTGCGGTGGTAATCGTTGGAATCCTCGGCATCGACCCAGGCGGCGCCGCCCGTGACGGACAAGTCCGGCAGCAGGTTGGCGCGGCTTTGCGGTTCTTTTTCCGCCGTGGCCAGTTGCTGGGCCTGGGCGGCGGCGAACTTCATGTCGTGGCTCAGCGCTTTTTGATACAGCTGGTACAAGTCCTCTGCCGACGCGCAGGTCGGGCAGCAGGCGAGGGCAAGCCCGCCCAGGCAGGTGAGCAGGGTGAGGTGTTTTAGATGCAGCCCTGGAATACGCAAGGGTAGGTGCTCCACAAAAAAATTATCGGCTGAGGGTGCTTCTGCGCATCATCAGCACCATGGGAATGCCGATGGCCATAACGGCGCCCAAGGTGCCGAACAGCATGCTGAAGGCCAGCATTTGCGCTTGTTCACGCGCTTGCAGGTAAGGCATCAAGGCCAGGGCTTGTTGATGGCTGGCAAGGCTGAGCGAGAGGAACAGCGGGTTGGATTCCACGCCGCCCCAACCATTGGCGATCAGGCTGGACTCGGTCACGTGCTCGGAGAGCAGGCGATAGCGCTCCCACGAAAACCGTGTGAGCAGCGTTGCAGCGATGGCGATGCCGACGCTGCCGCCCAGTTGGCGCATCAGGTTCAATACGCCCGAGGCGCCGGAGATCAACGTCAACGGCAGGCGGCGCATCGCCAGATTGGTCAGCGGCACGAAGATCATGCCCAGGCCCAGCCCGCGGATCACCAGCGGCCAGTACAGCGTGTCCGGGTTGCTGTCGAGGGTGAACTGGGTGTGCAGGAACATCGCGTAGCAGTACATGACGATGCCCAAGGTCACGAACACGCGTTCGTCGATCTTGTTTTCCTGGGACAGCTTGCCGATCACCAAGGTACTGATGGCGCTGGCCACCGCCCCGGGGAAAATCACCAGCCCGCTCTGGTACGCGCTTTGCGCCAGCAACGTCTGCAAAAACAGCGGCACCATGAACAAGGTGCTGTACAGCCCGAAGCCCACGCAAAATGCGCAGATGCAGCCCATCAGGAACTCGCGGTTCTGAAACAGCGCGACGTTGACGATTGGGTTGGCCGCGCGCCGTTCCCACCAGAAAAACCCCACCAGGCTAAAGCTGCTGAGCAACAGGCAGGCCACGGTCCAGTTGGATTCCAGCCAGTCCCAATGCTCGCCGCGCTCGAGCAGGATCTGCAAACTGCCGACCCCCAGCGCCAACAGGCAGAAACCGCTGTAGTCAACACTGCTGGGTTTTTGCTCGTTGGCCGAATCGCCGATGCACAGCCAGCACAGCAACAGGGCCACGGCGCCGATGGGCACGTTGATCAGGAAGATCCAGTGCCATGACAAGGTGTCGATCAGATAGCCACCGACCGTCGGCCCAAGGGTCGGCCCCATCATTACGCCGACGCCGTACAGCGCCATGCCGCTGCTGACCTTTTCCTTGGGGAACACGTCGTAGATGATCGCCTGGGAAATCCCCAGCAAGCCGCCGCCCGCCAACCCCTGCAGCACCCGACATGCCACCAGTTGCCACAGCTCAGCGGAGAACGCGCAGCCTACCGACGCCAGCACAAACACGGCCGTGGAGACCAGGTAATACCGGCGCCGCCCGAACCAGGCAGACAGCCAGCCGCTGACCGGCAGAATCACCACGTTGGCCACCACGTAGCCGGTGGAGACCCACGAGATTTCATCGACCGACGCCCCATAGGTGCCCATCAGGCTGGGAATCGCCACGTTGACGATGGTGACGTCCAGCAACTCCATCATCGACACCAGCGTCACGGTGAACGCAATCAGGTACGGCGACCTCATAGCGTTTGGCTGGCGTTGTGTGGCGTGGCGACTTCGACAAAGGCGCTCATGCCGGGGCTCAACACGGCCTTGTAGTCATCCGGCACGTCTTTGAGCGCAATCCGCACCTGGACGCGCTGCACCACCTTGGTGAAGTTGCCCGTGGCGTTTTCCTGGGGCAGCAGCGAGAACTTCGCCCCGGTCGCCGGTGCCAGGCTTTCGACCACGCCGTCGAAGGCGTGGCCGGGAAACGCATCCACCGTGACCTTGGCGTGTTGGCCGACGCGCACGCGACCAACCTGGGTTTCCTTGAAGTTGGCGGTGATCCACAGCGGGTCGGTGGCAATCAGGCTCAAGAGCTTCTGCCCGGCAACCACGAACTGGCCGGGTTCAACCTCTTTTTTCGAGACAATACTGCGCACCGGCGCAGTCTGGCGGGCGTCATGCAATTTGATGCGGGCTTGCTCGAGTTCGGCTTGCGCCGCCGCGATCCGATAGTCCTGCACCTTGAGTTCGGCCTTGTTGGCCAGCGTGCTTTGCGCGGCGGCCTGGGCATTGCTGCGGGCTGCTTCCTGGGCATGGCTCAACGCGTCGAAACGCGCCTTGGCCAGCTCCAAGTCCTGAGTGCTGAGCACACCCTGGGCGCCCAGGCGCCGGGCACGTTGGTAGTCGTTGCGCGCCTGCTCCAGGTTGGCACTGGACTGCGCCAGCGCCGCTTGTGCGGCCTGGCGCATGGCGACTGCGCCGAGAATCTGACTGTCCAGCGCACCCGGGCTGCCGCTGCGTCCGGCGGCGGCGAGCAAGGCTTGCCACTGTGCTTCGCGCTGCTGCACCTGGTATTGATATTCGCTGTCGCGTATCTGAAACAGCAGGTCGCCGCTTTCCACGGTGACGTTATCCATCACCGGCACGCTCATCACCACACCCGAGAGCTTCGCCCGCACCGGGATGATCACGCCGTCGAGTTCCGCGTTGTCGGTGCTCACGTAGGCGCTGGAATACTGCCAGCGCTGCCAGCCGAGCAGCAGCAACCCACCCACCACGGCGACGCACAGTGTCATTTTTATAAGCTTGCCTTTGGTCATGTCCTACTCCCTGTGTTCATGCGAGGCTCAGACGCTGTGTTCAACCTGACGCACAGGGCGGTCAGCGGCGTGTTGCGCTTTTTCCTGGAGGAAGTGATGCACGCCATCCCACAGGTCGATGCGCGAGTTGATCGCGGTCTTGGCGCTTTCGATCATGTGTTGGTGTTGCGCGGGCGTGGTGACGATTTCGGCGATGATGCGCTTGGCCGCCGGGCCGTGATCGTCGCCGTCCATTTCGATGTGGCGCTTGAGGTAATACGTGAGCATCGGCACATCGGTTTCACGCACCGACCATTGCGACAGCAGGCGGCCGAACATGTCGGGGATGATGTCTTCACGGCCAAAGAAGAAGTACGCCAGCACCGCTTCGGTCGAGCCGTGCTGCGCCACATCGAGGGTCTGGCACATGAACACTTTGGCGGCCAGCGGAATGTCGCGGTCGTTGAGGGCCTTGGCCAGCGGCACCTTGGCCTCGATGGCAGCGAGGAAGCGCCGGAACACCGAACTGTCGGCGCCGATTTCATCCATTGCCGTGAGGTACAGGTCCAGGTGGCTGATAAAGCCGCCGTCCGGGTGTTCGTCGGTTTCTTCGCCCACCACAATTTCATTGATCAAGCGCGCGGCGGTGATGTGCACTGGCGGCACCCACGGCAACTCGACGCAGGTCAGATCGCGCTGGATGCGCTTGAGCAAGGTCATGAAATCCCACACGGCGAACACGTGAAATTCCATCAGCGTGCGCACGTCTTCAACCGTGCGGATAGTGGCGAACAGCGGGTGGCTGAATAACTGCTTGCGTTCGGTTTCGATGTGGCTGTCGATATCAAAAGGCATACATGCTCCTGCAGCCTGAGTCTTCAGGCGGGAAATCCATTCGGAATGTTTGGGTGAGTGTTCAGTCGTTTACCGTGTCTCCACGGTAGGGATGGCGGCGGGTGGCGTACTTGAAGGACGCGACGAAGTGCTTTTCCAGTAAGTACTGCCGGTCTGTGTACCAGCCCGCGTCCAGCAGTTGGCGGTGCACTTTTGGCAGGCGCCAGCACGGCACCGCGGGATAAAAGTGATGCTCCAGGTGAAAGTTCGCGCCGGCGTGCAGCCAGGTGCACAGCCGCGAGGTGCGCGAGCGCGCTGGCGGAGCTTCAGCGCCTTCGCTGAACGCATGTTCCTGATAGGCATTGAAGGCCGAGACCAGGAACGCCACCGCAAGGCTCGCGCAAAACCCCAGCAGCAACCCGTCGATCTGCCACAGCGCCACGGCGTACACGCACAACCAGCCCACCTGGCAGGCGATGTTGCAGCGCGCCAGCCGTTGCACCTGCGCCGCGCTCAAGGGCAGCGGCGAAGGGCTGCTCAGTGGGCCGAACGCCAGGCGCACGGTGGCTTGCAGGTAGTTCGAGGTCGCGAGTAAACGCGACAGCGCGATGCGGCTTGCCAGCGTGCGATAGCGCGAGAAGTGCCGGTAGTCCGGGTCTTTGGCGCTGTTGCTGTAGCGATGATGTTGCCAATGGTCGACGAAGTAACCGGTCACGCAGAACCCCGGCAGCAGCGAACTGGTAAGAATGCCCAGGTAGCAGCTGTGCATCGGGTTACCGCTCAGGTTGAAGTGGAAGCCTTCATGCCCAAGGATCGCTTGCAGAAACAATCCGTATCCGGCCACGACCAGCAAGGGCGAACACAGCAGCACCCACACGGTGGGCGCCGTGTTTGCCACCCACACAAACAGGGCAAGGGGCAGCAGGTACAGGCACACGGCGTAAGCGATGATCAGCAGCGACTCGCCCGTGCGCGCCTTGAACAAGGCGCGGTCGAGACGGACCTGGGGCTTGGGGTGCAGTTGTCTGGCCATTGGCGAGGTGTTACTCGATCAGTTCAGGTTTGAGCGCCAGGTGCCCGCCGCGTGTGAGCGTGCGCAGGCGCAAGGCGATAAAGGCGTCGACCACACTTGGCGCGATGCGCGCGGTGTACATGGCCAGCGTGCCCATGAAGGTCAGCCCGCGATTGCGCAAACCGTGTGTGCGGCAGGCGCGCACCAGGCCGTCAGAGGCTGCATCGAGTTTTTCTTCCAGAGACAGCAGCGTCTTGTCACCCCGCTTGAAGGTCACCAGGCGCTTGACCGACAGCCCCACCCGCTGGGCCGGCAAGTGGATCGCCGTATCGATGAACCCCGGGTACACCGTGACCACATCCAGCTGCCCGCGATACTGCATGCGCAGCACGTCCGAATAGGCGCTCAGCGCGCGTTTGCTGGCAGCGTACGCGGCCACATAAGGCGCATTCACCAGGGCGAAGAGGGAGGATACGTTGACCACTTTGCCGCGTTTGCGCAGCAGCCCCGGCAAGAACCCGGCCACCAATTGCCATGGTGCAAACAGGTTTACATCCACTGCGCGGATGACTTCGTCGGTGACGCCGGTTTCACCGCGTTCCAGGGTCAGCGTGCCGGCGTTATTGACCAGGATGTCGATGTCGCCGAAATCGGTTGAGATAGCGCCGATCACCGACGCCAGCGCGCTGCGGTCGCACAGGTCGACCTGATAAAACCCGTCCAGCAGTTCCGGTTCCTGCGGCGCCAGAATGTCCAGGCCAATCACCGTGGCGCCTTGTTGTTTGAGTTTGCGGGCGGCGGCATGGCCCAGGCCACGCGCGCAGCCGCTGATGACGATGATTTTTCCGAGCAGGTTCATGGGTGCGCTCCGGCGATGCTGAAGGTTGAGTGGGACAAATAGGTGTCGAGGTTGCTCGCCATCGAGATCTTCGCCGGCGGGTGAAATTGCAGGCCGCGGCAGGCCATCAACCCGTTCGAACTCTGGTTGCTGGTGATAAATGCCATGCCGCCGAGCATCGCGTGGGCCTGGTCCGACAGCTCGGTCAGCAGCTGCTCGATGCCATAACGCACCAGCAGCAGACGGGCCAGTACGTTCGGCAGGTCCTGGGGATTGCGCTCGATATCCAGCGCCGCGCCTTCCAGCGCGCTGATTGCCAATTGCAGGTTGGCCGCCAGGTCCACGCGGTGATGCGCGGTCCAGCGGCCTGCGTCGGTCACCGTCTCGATCAGGCCGGCGCAGGCACCCACGTAGGACGCGCAGATCAACAGTTCGAACCAGATGAAACCGACGGTTTGCACGTCGCCCAACAGGTGCTTGTAGCCGGCGGAAAACAGCATGCGTTCGGGCACCAGCACGTCATTGAGGCGTACCTCGATGCTTTCGGCAGCGGCCAACGCGTTGTTCTGCCAGAACGGCGCGCGGCTGATGCCTGGCGCGTTGGCGGGAATCAACGCCACCATCAGCTCTTCGCCCTGTGGGGTCTGGCGGGTATAGCTGGCGGTGAGCAGGTCCATCGACCGGCCCAGGCAGCAGGGTTTTTTGCTGCCACTGAGCAACACGCCTTCGGGGGTGTGCACGGCCTGCATGTTCGAGTCGAGGATGCCCGCGCCCGAGTTGCCCTCGGCAAACCCCGAGGACAGCAACAACCGATTCTGTGCAACGGCCGCCAGCAACAGACCTTCGGCGCCGCCCCCGTTTTGGGTGAGTGCCAACAGGCTCGCCACCGAAAACTGGTGCATGGTGCTGGCCACCGCCAGCGAGGGCGACCGCGCGCCCAGGGCGATCTGCACATGCACGGCATCGAGGATGCCTGCACCCAGCCCACCGGCGGCGCGGTTGACCAGCAGCCCGACCGGACCGTGTTGCTTGAACAGGGCGATGACGCTGCTCTCGGGGGCTTCGCGTTCGGCGAAGGCGAGGGCGGCCAGGCGCGCGTCAAACTCCGGGGCGTAGCGGTCAAGCAAGGCGCGCGAGCGGTTTAACAATGACAGTGACATGGCTCAGGCCTTCAGGTAGCTCGCCGGGAATAGGCCGGTGATGATCGAGTGGATGTTTTCGCGAATGGCCTTCTGCGCGACGGGGTCGAGCATGTCGGCGAGCATCGGCAGGCCCAGGTCAAAGCGTGAGGTGAAGGTGATAATCGCGTCCTTGCCATCGGGCAGGACTTGCCAGGTGCCCGAGAAGTGATCGACATCGCCGGCCATTTGCTCGAAGTGGATCTCGCGGGTCTGAACGTTGAATGTGTCGCGCTCCTGCCACTTGAGAATGCCGCTGTGGAAGTTGACTTCCCAGGAGGTGAACGACACGTCGTCGCTGACCTTGTTGATTGTGATATTGCGCACCGAGTCGCACAGCTCGACGTAGTGGCTGAAGTCGCTGATCACGGCGAAGACTTCATCAGCGCAGGCATGGGGGATATGTGCCTGGACATTGACTTCCTGCATGGGGTAACTCCAAAGATCAAAGGGGTGAGACAGAGGTGGTGAGCGCCTGGGCGAATCCCTCGATCAACCAGTTGCAGTCCTGGGCGGTGAGCAGCGGCGACGGTGTAAGCCGCACGACGCGGTGGTCATTGAGCGAGTGGCACACGATGATGTGCTGCTCGATCAGGGCCATGACCATGTTCGCGGCGATCGAGGCGTCGCTGAACTCAAAACCCAGCAGCAAGCCGGCACTGCGCAACGTGACGCGCTCGGCCAGGCCCATGCGCTGCAACAGCGCGCTGAAACGTGCGTGCAGGTCCTGGCCCATCAGCCGTGCCCGCGCCACCAGGTCCTCTTGCACCATCACCTGCAGCGTGGCCTGCACGGCCGCCATGGCCAGCGGGTTGGCGCCAAAGGTAGAGGTGTGCACCGTGGGGTTGCGGTTGAACGGCGCATAAATGGCCGCGCTGGCGACCATGGCGCTGACCGGCACGCAGCCGCCGGACAGGCTTTTGCCGACCAGCATGATGTCGGGCACCACCTGTTCCTGATCGCACGCCCACCAATGGCCGGTGCGGCCCAGGCCGGACTGGATTTCGTCGATGATCAGCACGGCGCCGTACTGGTCACACAGCTCGCGTACCCGCGTCAGGTAACCCGGTGGCGGCAGGATCACGCCGGCTTCGGCCTGGATCGGCTCAAGAATCACGCAGGCTTTTTCCGGCGAGGCGAGCAGTTGCTGTTCCAGTGCGGCGCTGTCGCCGAACGGCACGAATGCGCTTTCACTGAGCAGGCCACTGAACGGTTCGCGGTAGCTTTCGCGGCCGGTGACGGCCAGTGCGCCGAGGGTCTTGCCGTGGAAACCGCCGAGCGTCGACAGCGTGCGACGGCAGCCGTTAAGCCGGGCGAGTTTCAGGCCGGCTTCGGTGGCTTCGGCGCCCGAGTTGCAAAAGAACACATAGTCCAGGTTACCCGGGCAGCGCGCTGCCAGCGCCTGCGCGGCCAGCGCTTGTTGCGGGTTGAGCAACAGCTTGCTGGCCAGCGCGTTTTGCTGCAGTTGGCGGGTTACGGCCTCCACGACAACCGGATGGCCGTGGCCGAGGAAAAACACCCCATAGCCACCGGCATCCAGGTACTGGCGCCCTTGGCTGTCATAGATGTAGACGCCCCGGCTGGCGTGTTCGATCGGCAGGTTCATCAAGGACGCGAGGCGTGCATAGCCCGAGTTCACATGCTGGCGAAAATACTGGTCAATCTGTTCGGCGTCGGCGGCGGGTTCCAGTTCTGTCAGGTGCGAGTTCATGCAACGGATGCCTCTGCAACAGGTGGGACCGGCTGTTTAAGCATCCGCGTCAAGGCACCGAGCTTGGGGGCCAGGTGATTGAGTGACAGCAGCAATTCGCGGCTGACGTCGCGCGCACTGAAGGCCGGCTCGCCGAGCAACTCGGGCAACGAAGTGGGCAGCGGCGTGCGCAGGCAGGCATAGCGGCACAGTTGGTTGGCGCGGCCCAATGCGGCCTGGACGGCGCCGGTCAGTGCTGGCAGAAACACCGGGCGGATCAGGCGCTCATAGATGTCCGGCGCCATGCAGCGAGGCCGTGTGAAGGGTTGCGCCTGGGCTTGCATGGACTCGCACATCAGGTCCAGCAGGCCGGTGAGGTCCAGCGCCTGTGGGCCGCTGGTGAGGAAGTAGTCCGCGCCGATCAAGCGCCGGTGCAAGGCGTTGGCAATCGCCTGCGCCGCCACGTCGCGGGCAATCAGGTCGATGTAGCCGGCAGGCGGGCAGGGCACGATGGGCAGCACGCCGGACATCATCAGCCCCATGGTCATGTGAAAACCCTGGAAGTTGGGCATGTGCCCGGTGTCGGAATTGCCGATGATGATTGACGGGCGAAAAATCGACACGTCGATACCGGAAGAACGCACCAGCGTCTCGGCCTGGCGCTTGGCGACTTCGTACGGCGTCTCGGCCTGCACGCCTTCGTAGTAGTCGCACGGGTGGGTGAAAGCGGTGCTGATGTGGTAGAGCGGCACCTTGGCTTGCTGCACAAAGCGCACGACGTTCTCGGTACCCAGGTAGTTGACCGAAAAGATCTGGTCGATGTCGCCATCCATGCGGGTAACCGCTGCGGCGTGAATGACCCAGTCGACGCGCTGCAGCAGCGCTTCATAATCCTCGGCGGCCAGCCCCAGCCGGGGGCGGCAGATATCACCGCTGAGCACTTGCACCTGCGGGTGGCGGATGCGGCTTTTGCGCGCCAGGCAGATCAGGTTGAAGTCCTCTGCCAGGCAGTCGATCAGTGACTCGCCGAGTACGCCCGAGCCTCCTGTGAGAAGGACGGTTAATTTTTGCTGTTCTGACATGTAGGACGCTTCCTGCGGACTCATCGAAAGAATTAACGGTGCGTTCCGCCGAATCCCAGGCACACGGGCCCCTGGCGAACACTCTTGTATTCACTTTCGGTGGCGCTGACGTGCTTTGGGGGAAGGCAGTCAGCGCTTAACGTTTTCGCGAATAAGATGCGATCGATATTGGCCTTTTGATATCACCGCGTCTTGAACGAAACGCTTGTCTTGCGCAAAACCTTGGCTGCCGTGCGCGGGGTCATGCCGATCATGCGGCGCATCATGCGCGCCAGGTGCGCCTGGTCGGAGAACCCGCCATCGGCGGCCGCGTCCGACAAGCTGGCGCCGCCGGCCAGGGATTTGGAGGCGCGCTCAAGTTTGTTCCAGATGATCCACTGGGACAGGGAAACGCCCATCTGATGCGTCGCCACACACCGCAGGCGCGGGCTGGACAGGCCGACCGCATTGGCGGCGCGGCTGACGGAACCGGGACCGTCGCGGTCCAGGCGCAGGATGTTCAAGGCTTTATAGAGGCGTTGGTCGATGGGCGGCGTAATCGCCAGCAAACGCGCGAGCGCGTCGACAAACTGGGGCAGGGACGTGGTACGGCGAAAGCACTCCAGCAGTTCGTCACTGGCCAGGGCGATGCCGTTGTCTTGCAGCAATGCGTTGAGTGCACGGCCCAGTGGCGTGTCCGGATTAACGTACACAAATGCCACCGGATGACTGTCGGCCACGGCGCGGTGTTCGACGTTGGGGCCGATGATCACCCCGGCCGCGCGGATCAACTGGCCGGGCAGTTCCAGGGTGACCGGTTGGTGCACGCCGATGCACAGCTGGATGGCGACATGGGAATGGGCAGAGTTCTGATCCGCGCGACCGATGTAACCGGCCCATGAATCGCCAAAAGTAACGCTGCCGTCCCACATGTAAGGTCTTCCTGACTCGGAGGGTGAGTTTTCCGTGTGCAGGGTAGGCCTGCACAGGTCTTGATTCAAGCACCGGGCGCGCAGTCGGCGAACGCATGCCGGCCAGTTTGATGCAGGTTTCGTCGTATTCGCAGGCAGGGTCGGAGTGCGCCACGATCCCGCACCCTGCAAACAGGCGAGCCTGGTTGCCCTTCAACAGGGCGCTGCGCAGGCCGACGATGCCGTTACTGAGCCTGGTGTGCGTCGGCTGATTGCACGTGGCCGCCGCCAGGGACACACAGCCGGACGTGGCGCATGCTTCGCTGTGGCGGTTTATCAAGCGGCCGAAGGCGCTGGCGCTGCTGGTGGTGTTGAACGTGTCGCGCCAGGGAAGGCGCGAAAGCGTTGCGGGTTGAAGCTGTGGGTTGAGTGTTGGTCGCTACCGAATGGCCTGCACCGAAAACCCGAACCGATGCTTGAACCGCATCGAAAACCTCGACAGCGACCGATACCCGCACGCGTCGGCAATCTGCGACACGCCCAGGTGTGTGGTCTGTAACAGCATCATCGCGTGGTGCATGCGGATATCGGTCAGCAAGGTGCTGAAGTTGACGCCCTCATCCGCCAGCCGGCGGCGCAAGGTGGCTTCACTCACCGCCAATTCACGGCCGGCGAGCGCGGCGGTCCAGGCGTGCTCGGGGGCCTTGGTCAGCAGTTGCGTCAACCGTTCGGCCAGCCCGGCAGCCGCGGGGCGCGGGTAGACAATACCGCGCTCGTACAGGGCGAGCAGCAAGCCCAACGCGCGATGGCTTTGCTGCACGCCGCCGACCTGGGGCGAGTCGATCCCGCGCAGGCAAAATTGCAGCGAGTCGTTCAGGTGTTCATCCAGCGCGGCCAGCGTGCAATTGCCGACGGTCTGGGTGGCGGCGAGCACGTGCCCATAGCGTTGATGGAATTCGGTGATCAGTGCCGGGCTGAAGGTCAGCAATAGCGCGGTATAAGGCGAGCCATTGGCGGCCGGCGCCTTGCTGACATTGAGCTGGGTGTTCTTGGCCACGGCCATGAGGCTCGCGCTGTCGTCCAGTGCCCAACGACCGTGGGCATTCTCCATCAGCAGCGTGCCGGCAGTAACCAGCAGCAGCGTCGCTTCGAAAAAGCGAAAGTTGCGCGCGTGGTGGCTGCGCGTCAGCTGAGGGCGGGCGACGCTGCAAACGCCTTGGCATGGCAGCCGTTCGCCCGATGGCAACAGCCATTGGGCGGGCAATGCAGTGAGCGGTTCAGTCAACGCGCAGCAGCTCTTTGGGGGCCAGGGTATAAGTGCCGGTCAGGCTGGCCTGGGCAAGGACATGGCCTTGCAGTGCAGCCAGCACAGCGGCGCCGTTCAGCGCACCTTGTACCTCCAGACGCGCAACGTCCAGTGCGTAAAGGGTAAAAATGTAGTGGTGCAGGCGTTCATCATTCCACGGTGGGCAAGGGCCGTCATAGCCAAAGTAATCGCCGGCCATTTGTGGGTCGGCGGCGAACCACACGCTGTAGTCATTCAAACCATGGCGCAGGCCGTCCGCGGCTTGCGGGCCGGTTTTGCCCTTGGCCGTGACGCCGTCACTGTGGCTGCCGGCGCTGATTTGGCGGGTGTCGGCAGGAATGTCGAGCAGCAGCCAGTGATAAAAGTCCACGCGGGGCAAGTCCGCCGCCACGCGTTTGCCGGCCTGGTTGACGTCATCGCCGACGCTGGGCACATCCGGGTCGTGGCACACCAGGACGAAGGATTGGGTACCCGCCGGCGCATCCGTCCACGCCAGGTGCGGGTTGCGGTTGCTGGACAGCGCATAGTGGTGGATCGGCTCGGGAATGGCGAAGGCGTATTCGCCGGGGATGGCGGTGTTGTCAGCGAAAGCGTTGCTGATCAGTTTCATGTTCAAGTCTGCCTGGTAAAGGAGCGCTCATTCTAGGCAGACAGCCGGGACGGCTTTTGACCCAGCCGATCAAATAGTCTGCCCAGGCGCTCAATGTGCGCTCACGTCACCGCTTCAGGCTTTGCCTCAGCTGACAGGCGCACGCCTAAACCGTAGAGCACTGCGCCGGCAATGATGAACAGCGCCAGCATGTAAAACATGTGGTGGGCCGGTTGCGTCGCCAGCATCACGCCACACAGCACCGGGCCTAACGCTGCGCCGACGTTGCTGAGGTTCTGCGCGGCGTAATACATGCCCCGCAGAGTGTCCGGCGCGATGGTGTCGATAAACATGTATTCAGCCGGGAATACGATGATTTCACCCACGGTGAAGATGGCCATGGCGATCACCCACACCGTCAGCGTGGTCGACAGCGCAAAACCGCCCAGCCCGACGATGAACAGGCTAAGCCCAGCGGCGAGCCACAGGTTCAGGTGTTTGTGGGTGATCCGTTTGCCGAGGCTGTATTGCAGGCAGATAACCATCAGGGCGTTGGTCGACACCACGCTGCTGATAATGCGGTAGGCCGTCTGGGGGTTGCTGGTGACTATCAGGTACTGCGAGAGGTAAGCGGTGAACTGGCCGAACACCACCGCGCTCAGCACCCCGCCCAAGGTAAAGCACACCAGGCGGTAATCGCGCAGCAGCACTTTGCCGACGGCCAAAAATGGCGTGGTTTGCCGGTTTGCCTCGGCTGTTGCCAGGCCTGTGTCGCCCCACACGAAGTAGACAAAAAAATAGCCGGCTCCCAGTCCCGCCGACAGCAGGAACGGCAGGCTCATGTCCAGGGCGGCCACGCCGGCACCGAGGAACGGCCCGACGGCGTAGCCAATATTGGTCAGCGTGTACTTGATCGAAAACACTTCACTGCGCTGGTCAAGGGGAAGCAGGCTGCCAAACCCGGCTTTCACCGCGATATCAATGACGGCATAGGCCAGGTTGATTGCCACCAGGCACGCATAAAACAGCCCGAGACCAGACGCGATGAAGGCGCCGAGAAAACCTGCCGTAAAGACGGCGCAGGCCGTAAGGATGAGCCGGTAACTGGAGAGGCTATCGACCAGGAAGCCGCCATACAGGCTCAGCAGTGAGCCGATGATCAGCGTGCTGCCGATCACCAGGCCGACCTCGGCAATGCTCAAGCCAAAGTGGCCGGACACATAAATCACCAGGTAGGGCAGCGTGATGGCCCGGGCGAGGGTTAGCACCAATGAAGCGCAGAGCAGCAGATTGAGGGTGGCGGGATATTTTTTCAGCGTGGCGAGCATTCGAGCCTCATCGTCCATTTATAAGGTGCAAGCGTCGCAAGTCGCTCGTCCGGCTCGACGCAGCTTACTGTTGATCTGAATTCTGATTTAGGATGCTTTTTATCAAAAGGCACGAACTGAATTCATGAATAAGGGCCGCGTATGTTTTCCTCCGAGCGCTTGAAGGGTATCGATGTGTTCGTCTGCGTCGCGCAGTACGGCAGCTTCACGGCGGCCGCCGAGAAAATGAACCTGACGGCGTCTGCCGTGAGTAAAGGCATCGCCAGGCTGGAAAAGCGCCTGGGCGCGCGACTGTTCCAACGCACGACGCGCACGTTGGCGTTGACCGATGCCGGTGCCGCGTTTCTGCGTACCTGTACGGGGGTGCTGGCCGACCTGGAAGACGCCGAGTTGTCGCTGCAAGCCGAAAACACCGAGCCTCGCGGGCGCGTGCGCATCGACTTGCCAGGCCCATACGGGCGCATGCAGGTGCTCCCGATTCTTCTGCCGTGGCTGCAGGCGCACCCGTTGGTGGTGCCGCATATTTCCTTTTCTGACGGCCATATCGACTCGTTCAAGGAGGGCGTGGACATTGCACTGCGCATTGGTGACGGCCACGCCTGGCCGCACACGGTGGAGCATCGGCTGCTGACACGCGAGTGGCATGTGTTTTGTGCATCGCCGGCATACCTGGCTCGCCATGGCACGCCGTTGTCCGACCGCGACCTGGAGCAGCACCAGTGCATTGCCTATGGCTGGGTGGATGGACGCATCAGCCCTTGGCGCTACACCGGCGAGGAGGGCACGACACTGCACAGGCCACTCACGCCGCAACTGGTGGTAGGCAATGGCGAAGGGCTGGTGATGGCCGCGTTGGCGGGCTGCGGTATCGTCGAGTTGCCATCCTGGCTGGTCAAGCAACAGTTGCAGGACGGCGCGTTGGTCGAGGTACTGCCGCAACTGGCGACGCCGGGGTTTGAGGTCAACCTGGCCTGGGTCAAAAGCCGGCAAGACCAGCCCAAGGTTCGCGTGGTGCTGGAGGCGCTGATTGCCGGTTTGAGTTCGCTTGAATAATCATTGGCTTTGCGGCTGGCCACGAATGCGCGATTGGCTGACACAAGATTGATCCTGATCAGGTGCCCCGCCTGGCAGCGCCTCTAACCTTATGCTTCCATCAAAGGCCAGGGAGGGCTCAATGAGTGCCTCGGGTCGCGTATCTCAAGGAAGAGTCAGCTATGCGGTCATTGAAGATCCTGTTGTTATCGTCGGCGTTCAACGGTTTGACCCAACGGGCCTGGTTGGACTTGCGCCAGGCAGGTCACGCGCCCAGCGTGGTGCTGTTCACCGATGCCGCCACGGTGTGCGAGCAGGTCGAGGCGTCAGGCGCCGATGTGGTGATTTGCCCGTTTCTGAAGGACCGTGTGCCACAGCAGCTGTGGAGCAACCCGGAACGCCCGGTCGTGATCATCCATCCGGGGATCGTCGGCGACCGCGGCGCCAGCGCGCTGGACTGGGCCATCACCCGGCAGGTCGACCGCTGGGGTGTGACCGCCCTGCAGGCGGTGGAGGAAATGGACGCCGGGCCGATCTGGTCGACCCGTGAATTCGACATGCCGGCTGATGTGCGCAAATCCGAGCTGTACAACGGGCGGGTGAGTGACGCAGCCATCGATTGCATCCGCGACGTGGTGGCAAAATTCGCCCGGGGCGTCGTCCCGACGCCGCTTGATGACACGCAGCCCGATGTCATCGGGCGATTGCAGCCAAACATGACCCAGGCCGACCGCAGCTTCAGTTGGTTCGATTGCGCACGCTTCATCAAACGCAACATTGACGCCGCCGATGGCCAGCCCGGTGTGCTGGCGAGCATCAGGGGCGGGCAGTATTACGTGTACGACGCGCACCTGGACTCACGCCACGGCATTCCGGGAGACATTCTTGCGGTACAGGACGACGCGGTGCTGGTGGCGGCCGGCGATCACAGCCTGTGGATCGGCTCGCTCAAGCGCAAAGCCCAGCCCGGGGAGGAGACCTTCAAGTTGCCGGCCCGCCACGTGCTGGCCGAGAAACTCGCAGGCATTCCCGTGCTGGACAGCTCCCTCGCCAGCCACACGTGGAATGAACAGGCCTATCAACCGATCCGCTACCGAGAGTCAGGGCCTGTCGGCGAACTGACGTTTGAGTTCTACAACGGCGCCATGAGCACCGAGCAATGCCAGCGTCTGGTGGCTGCACTGCGTTGGGCCAAGGCGCGGGACACCCACGTGTTGTTGATCAAGGGCGGGCGTGGCAGCTTTTCCAACGGCGTGCACCTCAATGTGATCCAAGCCGCTGCGGTGCCTGGGCTGGAAGCCTGGGCCAACATCCAGGCCATCGACGATGTGTGCAAGGAGCTGCTCACGGCCCGGCAGCTGGTGGTCAGCGGCCTGACCGGCAGTGCCGGAGCCGGCGGCGTCATGCTGGCGCTGGCGGCCGACATCGTTTTTGCCCGTGAGGGCGTGGTGCTCAACCCGCATTACAAAACCATGGGCTTGTATGGCTCCGAATACTGGACCTACAGCCTGCCACGTGCCGTCGGCAGCGAAGTGGCGCACCGGCTCACGCAAGAATGCCTGCCGATCAGTGCCCACCAGGCCCAGCACTACGGCATGGTTCAGGCCATCGGCCCACGGTGTCCACAGGCATTTGGCCTATGGCTTATGCAACAGGCCACCCGCGCGCTCGACGATGAGCACTACGTGCTGGCGCGCGCGCGCAAGGCAACCATGGACCTGGATCAGGTTGAACGCTGTCGCGAACACGAACTGGCACACATGCAGCAAGACATGGTGCACAACCGCCAACAGTTCGCCGAAAAGTGCCGCAACTTCGTGTTCAAACGCAAGACGTGCCAGACCCCGCAACGCCTGATGGCGCCATGGGCTGTGGCGCGCAAGGTGGCGTTGGTTGAGTGAGGGGGTTGCAGGTGGTGGTCAGAGGCTGTCGGGATCGCCAAAAAACATCTGAATCCGCGAGCGCAACCAGCGCTCTCCCGGGTCGTTGTCCTGCGAGCCACGCCAGGCCATGTGCAATTCGAACGAGCGTACGGGCAACGGCGGGTCTTCTGCGCGCAAACCGCCCGCTGAGGTCAGCGCCTCGGCGGCGTAGTCCGGCACGGTGGCCAGGATATCGGTGCCGGCCAGCAATGTGCCCAGCCCGTTGAACTGCGGCACGGCTAGGACCACGTGGCGTTTGCGGTCGAGTTTTTCCAGCTCTTCATCGATAAACCCGCTCAGGTCGCCGGCGAATGACACCAGGGCGTGGGGGCGGGCGCAGAAATCGTCCAGGCTCAGCGAGCCGGGCACGCTGTCGGCGCGCAGCAGTTTCGGCAGGCTGCGGCGCAGGACCTTGCGCTTGGCGTTGGCCGGCAGGTCGGCGGTGTAGCTTACGCCGATGGAAATTTCGCCGGAGGCCAGCAGACCCGGCATCAGGATGTAATTGACCCGGCGCACCACCAGCACGATGCCCGGCGCTTCGGCGCGCAGGCGTTTGAGCAACTGGGGGAGCAGGGCGAATTCGACGTCGTCCGACAAACCGATGCGGAACACGGCCGTACTGGTGGCCGGGTCGAACTCGGCGGCGCGGCTCACGGCGGTGGAAATCGAGTCCAGGGCCGGGGAGAGCAGGGCGAAAATCTCTACAGCGCGGGCGGACGGCTCCATGCTGCGTCCGGTGCGCACAAACAGCGGGTCATCGAACAGTCCACGCAGGCGCGACAACGCCGCACTGATGGCCGGCTGGCCAAGGAACAGCTTCTCGGCAGCACGGGTCACACTGCGCTCATGCATCAAGGTTTCGAATACGATCAAGAGGTTAAGGTCGACACGACGCAGGTCGTTACGGTTCATCTTGTGTCCTGGAAGAGTCAGCGAGCTTGACGAGAGCGGCCACATGTAAACAATGACCGGCATGAATCTTACGGGGAAAGGCTGGTACTCTGCACCGGCTAATTGAGTTTTCCTACAAGATCTGGGGTCCATTCCTCAGTTGCGGAATCAATGACAGGCATGTCGACTATTAACGGCGACCGGTGGTCTTACCTGGAAAGCCCAGATAGAGTTCATGGCATTAGAGGTTACTTTGACGAGGTTTGCGATGTCCCGCACGATCCGTTTTCACAAGTTTGGTCCGGCCGAGGTGCTCAAGTGCGAAGAGCATGTAGCCGCGCTGCCCGCACCGGGCGAAGTGCAGGTGCGTGTCGACGCGATTGGCATCAGCTGGTACGACATTTTGTGGCGCCAGAACCTGGCGTCTTCCCATGCACGTCTGCCATCCGGCCTCGGCCATGAGATGGCCGGGGTGGTTGTAGCCCTCGGCGACGGCGTGGATGACTTGGCGGTGGGCGATAAAGTGGCCAGTTTTCCGGCCGAGAGCCCCAACGATTACCCGGTGTATGGCGAACAGATCGTCCTGCCCCGTTCGGCCCTGACCCGTTACCCGGACGTCTTGAGCCCGATCGAAGCCAGCGTGCACTACACGCCGCTGCTGATTGCCTACTTTGCCTATGTGGACCTGGCACGGGTCAAACCCGGCCAGTTCGCCCTGGTGACCGACGCCAGCCACTGCGCCGGCCCCTCGTTCGTACAACTGGGCAAAGCCCTGGGTGTGCGGGTGATTGCCGCGACCAAAGACAGCGCGGAGCGTGAGTACCTGCTGTCCCTCGGGGCAGAAAAGGTGATTGTCACCGAAGAACAGGACTTGCTCATGCAGGTCAACAAGTTCACCGACAACCGCGGCGTTGACGTGGTGTTCGATGGCTTGGGCGGCCCGCAGATGTCGTTGCTCGGTGACGTGCTGGCACCGCGTGGCAGCCTGGTGCTTTATGGCCTGCAAGGCGGCAACCAGACACCGTTTCCGGCGTGCGCAGCGTTCCAGAAGAACATTCAGTTCTTTGTGCATTGCATCGGCAACTTCACCGGCAAGCCGGAGCTGGGCATCATTCAGGATCAGGTGGCCTTGCAGCGTGCGCTGCGTGATATCAACCAACTGACGGCCGACCGCGTGCTGGTGCCGCTGAAAACGACGGTGTTTCCATTCAATCAGTTCGTGGAAGCGCACCGCTATATGGACGAATGCCCGTGTCGCGAACGCGTTGCGTTGCAGGTTGAAGCTGTTTGAGGTGTAGGAATATTCGCAAATGAGTCATCCGGGCCCTGGGCGCATGAGACAAATGCGCCATTTAGCAGGGCTTAACCCGCGCGTTGGATGAAACGCGCGCGCGTCTTTCGGTCCTGTAAACGATACCTTTGCCCCTGCCGCCGCCCTGATTTTCAGCGCGGCGTCTTTGTGTGCGCGCTATTGACGCGGCAACGGATAATTATCTGAACTGGTTTTCGACCGGCTTCTGTATCTGTTAATCATTATTCCAGTCCTGATAATTGAGTCTTCACGTTCAACTCAAGGACCGAGTAATGATTGATACTCTGATACCCCAGCAGGGGCTGCCTGCAACTCCCCATGATAATGCAGCAACTGCCTGGACCCGAGGATGCGGGTACTTTCCAGGCGAGCCTCAATCGATAAATCAGCGGAGGTCAAAGTTAGAAGCTTTTTATGTGTCAGATTCATCTTCTAGTTTAAGGATAAATGAGTGTAGGGGGCCGTCAGAGCATTCCTAGGATTGCCGCATTGACGGCCTGGACGCCTCACGCACGGCCTGTTGGCGCAAGGGATGCTCCAACTGCGCTCCGGTGCATATTCCATGTCGATTAATTGCACAGTGCTAGTGTTTATTTATCGCGAACACGGTAGCGCGGGCACCCCTTCTTACAGATGCAATAGACCGGACAATACGTCTCGGTAGTTGCTTGAAACTGATATTTCAACTCAGGTAGTAGAGCTATGAGCGCTATTCACGAACAAGCTATGAATTATGTTTACCAGCAAGTACTGCAACGGCTCATTGGGCACTTCAATCGTGCAGAACGCACAGCACTTCAATTGTTGATACAGCGGATTGTGGTTGCCGCTGGCGGTATGGAGCAGGTGGGCGATTACAAGGTGCTGGTGGCCCATGGCGGCGGTGAAGTCAGCAGCTACACCCTGGCGTTGTTGCGTGCCGCGCAATTAAGCATCGCCGGCCGCGCCCCCAGGACGTTCCAACTGCGCGTGGCCACCTTGCGTCACAGCGGCATGACCCAAGGCACGCTCGACACGCTTCACCGCGGCTACAGCCAGTTGTTTTTTCACGACGACCCACGGGTTGAGCTGCTGATGGTGGAAAACCACCAGGTGCTGCCGTTCAACCACCAGCGCCCGGCCTCTGCCACTGGGCGCGAGGTCAGCCAGCGCAACATGTTGATGATGGGGCATCTGTCCTCCGGTGACGTTCGCGCAACACTGTGCAACGAGACCTATCTGGCCTTGGGCGACTTCTACCAGCGCGTCACCGCCTGGGACGGTGGCGTGCATGCATTGGTCAGCGGCGATTGCGCGCGCAAGCAGGGCCAGTTGCTGGCCTGGCTGAAAAAGACCGCCCAGGCCGCAGGCGTCGAGGTTCCTGCGGGCAGGCCTGCCACACTCAATGGGCTGTTCGCGCGCATGGATCAGTGGAGTGATGACATTTATCGTGACTTGTACGGCGAGCACTATGTGGCGAAGAGCGACACCAGCCCGGGTGGGCACCGCCACCTCGCGTACATCGGTATCGCCGACCTGCTGGACGGCATTGACCGCGCTTGTGCACCGTTGCTCACCGAGTTCATGGCCTATAACCCGGACCCACTGGGCTTTCATCTGAGTCATCCGACCTTTGCCAATCCGATGTTGATGGCGCACCTGCGAGGCCTGCAAGCCGAGAGCCTGAGGGCGCTGGATTACGAAGCGGGCGTCGAAGGGTTCATGCTGCAGGCAGCGAATTACCTGCGTCGTCGGCAAGTGTGCGAAGCGTTGATCACCCAAGCCGTCAGCCGCGAAGGGCGCGCCATATCGGCCCAGCACGCCCAGCAGTTTTTCGGCCTGGATGAGGGCCAGTTGATCTGCCTGCTGTTCTCGCCCTTTATCCACCACGGTGAGCGGCTGGAAGGTTATTTGCGCCAGTGCCACTCGGGCATGCTGGTGGCCCTGCCGGAACTGCACAAAGTGCTGCAGGGCAAGCCCGCTGCCGAGATGCTGCAGCAATGGGTAACCGACGCCAGCGGGCTGCCGCTGCCGTTGCTTCAGCATCTGTACCGCAAGCGGCCAATGCCCGGCGGCCGCGGCAGTACCGCTCGTGGTTGCCGTCAGGAACGGTCGATGGCCAGTGCCGACATGGCCTTGCAGCTGTCCGGGCGATGACGCTGCGTGGTGTGCGGCAGGTGGATTTCGCCTATCAGGCGGTGTATCGCTACATGATCAACCTGATTGACGAGGTCAGCAGCGATAGCCGGGTAAAACTGCCGTCTCTGCGCCAGTTATCCCAGCGCCTGAACGTGTCCATTTCCACCATCCAGTACGCCTATTCGCTGCTGGAGAAAGAGGGGCGGGTGTATTCAGTGGCCAAGTCAGGCTATTACGCCTGGCCGCTTGCCGGCGGCACCTCGACGTGGCCAAGCGGGGATTTGCTCGAGCGCCTCTATGTGGCCGCGCGACGCCCGGGCATGGTAGTGCTCAGTGGCGATGAACCTGCCTTGTTGGCGTCGCTGGACAGCACGCTATTGCGCCTGGAGCGGGAGTTGGTGCGCCAATACCCGCACCACTTGCAGCCCTGGTCCCAGCCATGTGGGGTGTGGGAGCTGCGCGCAGCGCTGGCGGCGCGTTACACCTCGTCGCCGACGCGCTGCTGGCACGCCGACGACGTGTATATCGGTGCCGACCTGCGCGGGGTGCTTGATATCCTCATCGAGGTGCTCGGCCTGCCCGGTTCTACGGTGATTATCGAATCGCCCTGCGACTGGCTGATCCTGCGCCTGCTGCAGGATGCCGGCATCCGCCTGCTCGAATTGCCCTGGGCGCAGGACGGCAGCCTCGACCTGGTGTCGCTCGAAGGCCTGCTGCGCGACGAGCGCGTGAGCCTGGTGCTGCTCTCATCGACGGTCAGCCAGCCTTCCGGCGTGGCGATGGCCCTGCGCGATCGCCTCAAGGTGGCGCAATTGCTCGACCAGCATGGGTGCTGGCTGTTGGAGAACGACACGTGCGGGGAGTTGAGTTTCAAACCGCCCCACACGGCCTTGCGCGATCTGGTGAACCCGGAGCGGCTGATGGTGTTTTCCTCCTTCGAGAAAATTCTCGGCCCGGAAGCGCCGTATGGCTACGCGCTGTCCCGGCACATGAGCAGCCAATTGCAGCGCCAGTTTCTGCTGCGTTCGTTCCGGTTGTCGTCAATTCGCCAACGCGCGATTGCCCGCCTGTATCAGAGCGGGCAAATTGATCAGCACCTGCGTACCCTGCGTCAGTTGCTGCGTGAGCAAGCCGGGGCAATGAGCCTGCTGCTCGACCAGCATTTGGGCGATCAAGTGACTTATCGCATGCCTGCCGGCGGCGCTACGTTCTGGTTGGGTTCGACCCAGGCAGTGGACATGCGCCAGGTGTTCCAGTGTTTGCTGGCCCGGCAAGTGGTGGTGGCGCCCGGCGAGTTGTTCAGCGTCGGCGGCCTGCACCATCAGCACATGCGTTTGAGCCATACCTTTCATGGGCAGCCCAACCTGGACGTTGCGCTGGCGGCACTGGCTGATGCCCTGCGGCAGGCACAAACGGGCTAGATGCGTGAAATTTCTCTGAGTTTTGTAGGATCGATACCGTCGCGTAGTAGTCCAACTCTCAGTAAACTGTCGTTTTTTCCAAATCCTTCTTTTCGAGGTTCATGCATGACTATCAGTCCTTTTGCGGGCAAGCCGGCGCCAGCTCAGTTGCTGGTGGATATCCCGCGACTGGTCACGGCCTACTACACAGGCCAGCCTGATGCAGCGATCTCCACCCAACGCGTGGCTTTTGGTACCTCCGGCCACCGCGGCAGCTCGTTTGAGCTGAGCTTCAACGAGTGGCACGTACTCGCCATCAGCCAGGCCATCTGTTTGTATCGCGAAGCCCAAGGCATCAATGGTCCTTTGTTCGTCGGCCTGGATACTCATGCGCTGTCGACGCCGGCCGGTGCCAGCGCGCTGGAAGTCCTGGCGGCCAACGGCGTGCACGTGATGCTGGCCGAGGGCGATGAATACACGCCGACCCCGGCCATTTCCCACGCCATCATCTGCTACAACCGCGGCCGCACCACAGGCCTGGCCGACGGCATCGTTATCACGCCGTCGCACAACCCGCCGCAAAGCGGCGGCTACAAGTACAACCCGCCCAATGGCGGCCCAGCCGATACCCACGTCACCAAGTGGATCGAAGCCAAGGCCAATGAATTGCTGGCCAACAAACTCGCCGGGGTCAAGCGCATCACCCACGCCCAGGCGCTCAAGGCCGATACCACGCACCGCCATGACTACCTCAACAGCTACGTGGCCGACCTGGTCAACGTGATCGACATGGACGCCATCCGCAGCGCCGATTTGCGCCTGGGCGTTGATCCGCTGGGCGGAGCAGGGGTGCGCTACTGGTCGGCGATTGCCGAGCACTACCGCTTGAACCTGGACGTGGTGAACACTGAAGTCGATTCCACCTTCCGCTTCATGAGCGTCGACTGGGACGGCCAGATCCGTATGGACCCGTCCTCCAGCTATGCGATGCAAGGCTTGATCGGCCTCAAGGAGCGGTTCGACGTGGCCTTCGCCTGCGACCCGGACCACGATCGACACGGCATTGTTACGCCGTCCGGCGGCCTGTTGGCACCGAACAATTATCTGGCCGTGTCCATCGATTACCTGTTTCAGAACCGTCCGGACTGGCGCGCCGATGCAGCCGTGGGCAAGACCGTGGTCAGCAGTGGCTTGATCGACCGCGTGGCCGCACGTATCGGCCGTCGTCTGTACGAAGTGCCCGTAGGCTTCAAATGGTTTGCCGATGGCCTGTTTGAAGGCTCTCTGGGTTTTGGCGGCGAAGAGAGCGCCGGCGCCTCGTTCCTGCGCAAGGATGGCACTGTGTGGAGCACCGACAAGGATGGCTTGATTCCGGCCCTGCTGGCGGCGGAAATGACCTCGCGCAAAGGCCAGGACCCAAGCCAGATCTACCGTGGCCTGACCGATGCACTGGGCGAGCCCTTCGCGATCCGCGTCGACGCCAAGGCCACCCCGGCGCAGAAAGCCTTGCTGGGCAAGCTGTCGCCGGAACAGGTCACGTCCACGCAATTGGCCGGGGAAAGCATTCAGCAGATCCTCAGCCATGCGCCGGGCAATAACCAGGCGATTGGCGGTTTGAAGGTGATGACCGAAAACGGCTGGTTTGCCGCGCGCCCATCGGGCACCGAGGACATCTACAAGATCTACGCCGAGAGCTTTGTGGGCGAGGATCACCTCAAGCAACTGGTAGAAGAAGCGCAGGTGCTGGTCGACGGCGCAATCAGCCAGTAATCACGCCATATCGGCTGTGGGAGGGAGTTGCTCCCTCCCACATTTTCAGGTTAACGAAAGTCCCTTCAAGCCAGATCGACCAGCACGATCTCGCTGTCCTTGAGCGCCGTCACCCGCAACACTTGCTCATCCTCAACCGCCACGCCGTCTCGCGCTTGCGCACGCAAGCCATTGACTTCAATCACGCCCGTCGCCGGCACCAGGTACGCGCGGCGCCCGCTGTCCAGTCGATACTCGGCACTTTCGCCCGCTTTCAGGTTGGCCGCTACCAGACGTGCATCAGCGCGGATGCGCAGGCTTTCGCTGTCACCGGCCTTGCCGCTGGCCAGGGTCACAAAGCCCTCGCGATCTCCCTGGGGAAAGGGTTTGGCGCCCCATGAAGGCGGCAAGCCGGCTTCGTTTGGAATAATCCAGATCTGGAAAATCTTGGTCGGGGTGGCCTCCAGGTTGTATTCGCTGTGGGCAATCCCGGTGCCGGCGCTCATCACCTGCACATCGCCGGCCTCGGTGCGGCCCTTGTTGCCCAGGTTGTCGGCGTGGCTGATGGCGCCTTCGCGCACGTAGGTGATGATTTCCATGTCGCGGTGCGGGTGCTGCGGGAAACCCGTGCCCGGCGCGATAATGTCGTCGTTCCATACCCGCAGGTTGCCCCAGTGCATGCGCTTGGGGTCGTGGTATTGGGCGAATGAAAAGTGGTGATGGGCGTCAAGCCAGCCATGATGGGCGCCGCCCAGCGTGTTGAAAGGTCGAAGTTCGAGCATGAGAGTCTCCTGTTGATTGGGACCATGATCCAGCAGTGCATGATCGATAAAAAGCGTAAAAATTGCCGTATTCTCATCCAATAATTCGATTGGTTACAGGCGTTTCAACTTTCACTTCATCGCCTAACTGTATGACGTCAAAGCAATTGGCTGGAACTGAGCGCCAATTCCGGCGACCATGGCGCCTTCGCCAAAACCAACCTCATCGCTGGAGTCCGCGTGCCGCAACAAACGCCTGATTTGCCCCCTGAGCTTCGACCTCTGGCAGAAATGCCGCTGCTGAAACGGCTTGCCGCCCGCTTGTTTGGCCACGGCCTGACGCGTCTACGTGCGCAGCATCGGTTTTCCTGGCTGCACGGCCAGGCTGACGGATTTCGCAGCGGGCACGAAGCCGGTGTGGAATATGGGTATCGCGAAGGCAAGGCTGACGGAATAGAAGAGGGCCGCCAGGTATTGCTGATCCGTGACTTCCGGCCCGAAGAGCACAAGGCGCCAGGCGTGGATGACAGCCTGTTCGACGACTGGCGGCTGCCGCTCAGCGCCGACGTGAAGAAGCGCATGAAGGCGGATGTGGCGCGCTTACTGCCGGCCCATGCACAGCCGAGCAGCGCGCAATGGAAAATGATCTTCAGCGACACGCCTTCGACGTCGGTGATCGCCGGTGCGGGCGCCGGTAAGTCCACCTCCCTGGTGCTGCGGATCCTGTTGCTCACCCATTACCTGGGCTTTGAACTGAGCTCGATGACCGTGGTGACGTTCACCCGCGAGTCGCGCAAGGACTTCATCAACAAGCTCATGGAAATTCTCAGTCTGTGGGGCCAACCCCTTGGCAGCAAAGAAGCCCGGGCCGTGGTGCGTACCTTTCACTCGCGCATCTTGCCGATGGTACGCAGCTTGCCTGGCTTTGAACGGCTGCAGGCGTTCGAAAACCTCAGCAGTGGTGTCGAGGACGCGGACAGCAACCCATTCGACCTGCGCATCGGCGATGCCCAGCGCCAACAGATGAATGCCTGCTACCACCGGCTGCACGGCCGGCACGAGCGTTTCCGTGAACTGATTGCACCCTTGGCCCGTCATGGCCTGCAGCTCAAGGAGCTGGAGCGTGATCATCCGGACGTGCAAAAGCGCATCGCCGTCACCGAGTTGGCCGCCAAGCGTGATGAAGAACTGTGCGATGTCATCGAAGACCTGTGGTTTCGTGCGGGCGCATGGCCGATCAAGGGCATTGAGCCGAGCCGTCAGACTTTTGAGATCAATGGCGCGCAGTTTCACTGTCACGGTTATATTCCCCAGTTGGACGCCTGGGTGGTGCTGGGCTTCGATTCACGCGAAAACGCCCAGATCAGCCGGCCGAATTCGAAGCTTTCGGTGCGTGCCGAGTGGGCAGTAAAGCGCACCCTGTTTCAAGCTTTCTGTCGTAAACCTATGATTTGGCTTGATAGTTACGAATCTTCCAAACGGTTATTAAGCAGCTTGGCTGGCGATGCTACCGCAGGGCCGGGCTTCGATTACAAGATCAAAGGCGAACTCGCCTCGGCGCCACTGCTGGACAGCTTTGTCATGGCTGCCGGGTTCATCGAGAACCTCGGCCTGGACGTGCCGACCGCCGTGGGCCAGATGAGCTTTGCCAAGGACGATCCCGACCGCTTGTTTTTTGAAGCCCTGAGCATCTTCTGGAAAGCCCTGGAAGATCACCTGCTCGACCAATCGCCGCCGATCATGACCTACAACCGGATGTTTTCGCTGTTTGGCGAAAATACCCCGGAAAATCTCAAGCTGCTCAGCGATCCGTTGCTGCGGCCGATGTCGCACTTGATGATCGACGAGTTTCAAGACGTGTCACCGCAGATCGTGTCGTGGATTCGCGCCAGCCTGCGGGAAATCCGTAGTCGCGGCCCGGCGATGCACATGGGCCGAGGCGCACAGCGCTCATCCTTGCTGTGTGTCGGCGATGACTGGCAGTCGATTTATGGCTGGCGCGGCAGTTCGCCCCAATACTTCATGGCATTCAACGCCGAATTCCCGTCGCCGAGCACCACCCGCGTGATGCTGAGTGAGAACTACCGCAGCCACCAGCACATCATCGACGCCGCCGAGCATATTGTGCGCGCCGCCCCTGCAATCCCCGGCAAGAAAGCCAAGGCCAGTGGGGCGCCCAAGGCACTGGTACCCGTGACGGTGCTTGAGCGCGACGACGCTGCATTGGGTCGGCAGTTGCTGGCGCACTACCAAAGAGGCGAATCGGTGTTAATGCTTTATCGAAAAAGTAGCGATAAGTTATTGATTCAGGAGCATATTCAGCCTGTAGTTAATGCTGATTCTAGCTTGCCGCTGGCGGCCCGCAGGCTGAGACAGCTGACTTACCACAGCGCCAAAGGACTACAGGCCGATGCGGTATTTCTACTCGGTGATTGTCAGCATGTGACCAGTTCGCCTTACAAGAATCAGGTCTACCGCATGGCTGGCCTGGGCAAGGCTGGTGACAGCGAACCGTATGACTCTGCCCAAAAAGACGAAGTGCTGCGCCTGGCCTATGTCGGGATCACCCGCGCGGTAAGCTATTGCTATTGGTACGTGGAAAAGCCGGAAGGCCAGGGCGTGAATGTGCCCAGGGCTTCGGAACGGGTAGATGGCAACAAAGCGTTTTTCGACGATCAGCGCGGCCAGTGAGTGCAACGTGATGTGGGAAGGCGCCAGCCGTTCCCACGTTAGCTACACGTCGCTTGATAACCTGAGGTCAGGCCCGCAAGGACAGCGGCGGCACAAAACACTCCAGCTCATCTTCGACCGCTTCGATGATGCGCTCTACATCGGCGGCATTCATCACGGTGGCACAGGGAATGCCGGCAATCGCGATCAACGTTTCGCCGCTGCTGCGATCAAACAGGCGGGCGACCATGCTGCCGGGGGCGTCCATGCTCCCCTCAAAGCCCATCGGGTGAAAATGCCAGCGCATCAGCTGGCAAGCGTTGGGAAACGTCACTTTATTCATGTTGCCCACCTTCTTCATTGAGCGCTTCCTTTAGCTCGCGGCAGGGGCCGTGACCGTCACTGGCCAGGGCATCGAAGACGTTCAAAATAACATCCGTTCGCAAGCGCAAGGTGACTTTTTTAGGCCCGTTGGGCAGTTCTTTTTCAATAACTTGATGTGGGTCATGTCCTACTACAAACTAGGCAAAAGGCCAGTATTCAGAAGCGCCAATTGACCATTGAAGGCTGCCCTGAAATTCGGCACTCTCCAGGGTTTACCCGCAACAGAGCCGCCCATGCCGCAGACCGCCCCGGACGATGATTGCCAACACACCCAAGCCACGGGCGATCTGGTGCTGCGTCACCATCTGTGCTGGCGCCATCGTGATCTGGATGGCGTGATGTCCTATTACCATCCGGACATCCAGTACCACGACTTCTTCCAGAACCGCGTCATCGCCTACGCCGAACTGCGTGAATACCTGCAAGCGAGCATGCCGCGTGGCGCCGATGAAGCCATTGAGCACACCGACCGCATCCGTGCCGACGGCGACACCGCGTTCATCCAGTACCGCATCACCTTGCGGGGCGGCCAGGGCCTGGTGTCGTTTCGCACCAGCGAGGCCATCACCGTGCGCGACGGGCTGATCTGGCGGGTCAACGAATACGCGTCACTGGTGCACGAACAGGCGACCCAGGCCATGCGCCCCACGGTCAGCCGCCTGGGCTTGTCGCCCCAGCAATTGGGGCACATGGCCAATGACCTGCAACAGTATTTCGAACTCAAGCAACCCTATCTGGACCCGGAACTGGACCTGCAACGGGTTGCCAAGGAATGCGGCTACAGTCGCAATCAGATTTCCTACCTGTTGAACCAGGTGCTGGGGCAGAGCTTCTATCGCTACGTCAACCAGGCACGGCTTCAACACTTGCTGGCGGCGCTGGACAACGCCGTGCCACCGATCAAAGTCGATGACCTGGCATTCGCCGCCGGTTTCAATTCGCTGTCGGCCTTCTACAGTGCCTTTCGCCAGCACACCGGCCAGTCGCCCAAGGCCTACGTCAAACAAATTTCTCTGCGTGCACGCGCGCAAGACAGCCCATAACACCGCGCTCTAGGATCCAGCCTATCGAAACGAGGTAGGGGAGCTTGGCATGCCGGCATGGCGCAATATCAGTTTATGGATGGACCAGTTGGACGACCCGCTGCTGGCGCGGCCGGCGCTGGAGCATGACTTGGACGTCAATGTGGCCATCATCGGTGCCGGGTACACGGGCCTGTGGACGGCCTATTACCTGAAACGCCAGGCACCTGAGCTGAAAATTGCAATTATCGAAGCGCAAACCGCAGGTTTTGGCGCCTCTGGCCGCAACGGCGGCTGGCTGATGGGCAATTTGCTCGGAGAAGATCGCTTGCTCGCCGGGCTTGACCCGCAGCAACGCCGCGCCTCCTTTGACCTGCTGCACGGGATTCCCGATGAAGTGGCGCGAGTGCTTGCCCGTGAGGGCATCGACTGCGACTACCGCAAGGGCGGCGCGCTGTACTGCGCGGCGCGCTACCCCGAGCAGGAAGGCAGCCTGCGCCGCTACCTCGAAAAACTCTACGCCCAAGGCCTGACGGCAGACGATTACCGCTGGCTGAGCCCGCAACAATTGGCCGAACAGGTCCGTATCGCCAAACCCTATGGCGGCATCTACGCGCCGCATGTGGCGACGATCAACCCGGCCAAACTGGTGCGTGGCCTGGCGCGCGTCGTGGAGAGCATGGGCGTCACCCTCTACGAAAACAGCCCGGTCACCCATTGGCAGTCCGGCAGCCTGCGCACCGCCAAGGCGGGTGTGCGGGCCGCCTGGGTGGTGCCGGCTGTCGAGGGGTATGCCACCACGCTGCCGCCGCTGGGTCGCTATCAACTGCCGGTACAAAGCCTGATTGTCGCCACCGAGCCACTGCCCGCCAGCGCCTGGGATGAAATCGGCTTGAGCCACGGCCAGGCATTCGGCGAAAGCAGCCGCCAGGTCACTTACGGCCAGCGTTCGGCCGACAACCGCCTGGTGTTCGGCGCGCGTGGCGGTTACCAGTTCGCCGGTAAATTGCGCCACAACTTCGACCTGACCGACAGCGAAGTGGAACTGCGTCGCTACCTGTTCGGCGAACTTTTCCCACAGTTGAAGAAGGTTCGGATTACCCATTCGTGGGGCGGCAACCTCGGCATGTCGCGTAACTTTCGACCGCACATGCTGTGTGACCACAAGACCGGCATCGCGCTGTCCGGTGGGTACGGCGGGGAGGGCGTAGGCGCCAGCAACCTGGGTGGCCGCACCCTGGCTGATTTGATCCTGGGCCTCGACACGCCGCTGACCACCCAGCCGTGGGTGATCCGCGAACGAGGCCTGGACGCGCTCAAGGCCTGGGAGCCCGAGCCGTGCCGCTGGCTGGGCTACAACGCGATCATTCGCAGTTTCGTCCATGAGGACCAGGTATTGGCCAACCCCAATACCGCGCCCTGGCGCCGCAAGTTGGCGACCGGCGTGGCCGGGTTCATGGAAGGTTTCATGCACTAAGACGTTTCAATCACACGGGAAAACCCATGAGCATCACTCAATTCAAAGACACGCTGAATGCCCACTTGCCGGACTCGTCACCGGTGGCCGTGCCCTTGGGCGAACCCGTCGCCGTGGCCTCGACCTTAAGTGTTGAGCGCGGCGACGGCGTCGAAACCGGCATCTGGGCGTGCACGCCGGGGCGCTGGCGTCGGCAGATCAAATCCCAGGAGTTTTGCCACTTTATCCAGGGCCGCTGCACCTTCACGCCCGATAACGGTGAAATCGTCCACATACAAGCCGGTGATGCACTGATGTTGCCGGCCAACAGCACCGGAATCTGGGATATCCAGGAAACCGTGCGCAAGACCTATGTATTGATTCTGTAACGCTTTGATCCTTGATCGCCTGCCATAAAAACAGCCCTAAAACCGCCAGGAAATCGAACCATGAAAGCCATTGCCCTGTTGCCCTTGATGTTGGTGGCCGCTATCAGCCAGGCCGCCGAGACGGTGAAGATCTATAACTGGTCGGACTACATTGCGCCGGACACCACCAAGAACTTCCAGCAAGAAACCGGCATCGGTTTCACTTACGACGTGTACGACAGCAACGAAACCCTCGACGGCAAGTTGATGACCGGCAAATCCGGGTATGACGTGGTGTTTCCGTCCAACCACTTCATGGCCCGGCAAATCCAGGGCGGCGCCCTGAAAAAGCTCGACAAGAGCCAGTTGCCGAACTGGAAAAACCTCAACCCGGTATTGCTCAAGGCCCTGGAAAACAACGACCCGGGCAACCAGCACGGCTTCCCGTACCTGTGGGGCAGCACGGGCATCGGCTACAACATCGACAAGGTCAAGGCCGTGCTGGGCGACAACGCCCCGGTGGATTCCTGGGACCTGATCTTCAAGCCGGAGAATATGGCCAAGCTGCAAAAATGCGGCGTGGCGATCCTCGACAACGGCCCGGAACTGCTGCCGGCGGCGCTTAACTACCTGGGCCTGCCGCACCACAGCAAAAAGCCCGAGGACTACAAGAAGGCTCAAGACCTGCTGATGAAAGTGCGGCCGTACGTGGCGTATTTCCACTCTTCGAAGTACACCGCTGACCTGGCCAATGGCGACATCTGCGTGGCCGTCGGCTTTTCCGGCGACATCCTGCAGGCCGAGAGCCGTTCCAAGGAAGCCAAGAACGGCGTAAACATCGGCTACAACATTCCCAAGGAAGGCGCCGCCATCTGGTTCGACATGGTCGCCATGCCGGCCGACGCGCCTGACGAAAAGGCCGGCTATGCGTTCATGAACTACCTGCTGCGCCCGGAAGTGATGGCCAGCATCACCAACTACGTGCACTACGCCAACGGCAACGCCGCAGCCGACAGCCTGGTAGACCCGGCGATCAAAGCCGACACCAAGGTGTACCCGAGCCCGGAAATGATGGGCAAGCTGTTTGCACTCGAAGCGATGCCGCTGAACATCGACCGGGTTCGTACGCGGGTGTGGAACACCATTCGTACCGGGCGATAGGCTTAACCGCTGTGGCGAGCAGGCTTGCTGTGACAAGGCCCTGTTGTGATAAGGCACTCTTGTGGCAAAGACCTGTTGTGAGAAGCGGGCTTCCTGTGGCGAGCGGGCTTGCCCCGCGTTGGGCTGCGAAGCGGCCCCAAAACCTGCCGCTGAAGACTGTCTGATACACCGCACTCATCCCAACTGGGGCCGCTTCGCGCCCCAACGCGGGGCAAGCCCGCTCGCCACAGTAACCCAGCTCGGCACGGTAGCCTTGCGCGCCACAATAAGCCTGCCAGCTGGAACGCGCCGGCTCGGCACAACCGTGCATGCCGTCAGGGGTTTTCCAGATCATGGCCCAAAGACTGGATAAACAACGAAAACAGCTCCGGCTGTGACGAGATATCCAGCTTTGCGTACAGGTGTCTCCGGTGCACCTTCACGGTGTCCGGCGAGATCTTCAGTCGCTCGGCCATGGCCTTGGACGAGAAGCCGCGCAGCACCAGGCGGGCCACTTCCAGCTCACGCTCCGAGAGCACGCCAATGCCGAATTGGTTCAGCGCATCCCTGACCTGGCTGTGCATCGTCGGCGCGCGTTGGGCGCTTTGCTGCCAATGTTGCTGCATCAGGGGCAACACCCAGGCCGCCAGCAGGGTCATCAGCCCGGTCTCCTCGAGGCTGAAGCGCCGTTGCATGCCCAGCGACAGCGACAATGTCCCTGTGCCCGGCACCTGCAGGATGAACTGCACCTCGTCTTCCAGCACGTTGTCGTGGAAGTAGTTGAGGAAGTAATCGCTCTGGCGAAAATGGTCCGGCGCGACTTCCTCCAGCCGGTACATGCCACTGGCATAACCCTCGCGACAGGCCTGGTAAAACGGGTCGAGCACATACAGGCCGTTGAGGTAGGCCAGCATCGACGCCGGCTTGCTGTTCGGCAGGGCGTCGTATTCCTCCAGGGCCTGGGGCGGCCCCGCCAGTGGATACACAATCGCCAGGGCGTTATCGAAGGGCAGGCATTGCTGCAGCAACAGCACCAGTTGCTTCCAGAACCGCTCGGTGCCGATGTGAGCGACGGTGCGGCCAAGGCCTGCGTGCAGACCGACCTCTTTGAACAGGCTCATGTCACAGGCTCCCGCCCTCAAAAGATCGGCCAAGGGTTCGGCTTTTGGCGAGTACCGTCAAGGGGAGTACGCCAATAGGGGCATTGGCTGACAGGCCGGCAGGCGCTACCGTCAGCCTCATTTCGCGCAATTACAGGTAAGGAGTGGCTATGCGTGCACGTCAAATCGGCATCACGTTGGGGCTGGGCACGCCCGGCGAATTGAACGCCATCACCGATGTGCCGGGCGTTCGGGTCGGTCACAGTACGCTCAAGGCGTGTATCGACGGCAAACAAGTGCGGACCGGCGTCACCGTGATCCAGCCGCGCGACGGCGAGGCGCGCCAGCAACCGTGTTTTGCCGGGTACCACGTACTCAACGGCAATGGCGATGCCACCGGCCTTGAATGGATCAGCGAAGCGGGGTTGCTGACCACGCCAGTGGCCATCACCAACACTCACAGCATCGGCGTGGTGCGTGACACCTTGATCGCCCTGGAGCGTGAACGCCTGGCGGACCCGGCGGTGTATTGGTGCATGCCGGTGGTGATGGAAACCTACGACGGGCTGCTCAATGACATCTGGGGCCAGCACGTCAAGCCTGAGCATGTGCGCCAGGCGCTGGATAGCGCCCAAGGCGGCGCGGTGCAGGAAGGCGCGGTGGGCGGTGGCACCGGGATGATCTGCCATGAGTTCAAGGGCGGCATCGGCACCGCCTCGCGGCGATTGCCGGCCGAGCAGGGCGGCTGGACCGTCGGCGCGCTGGTGCAGGCCAACCATGGCAAGCGCCAGGAGCTGCGGGTGGAGGGTTACCCGGTTGGTCGTCACTTGATGGGCATTGCATCCCCCTTCGCCACGCGTGGCACGCCAGGCATGGGCTCCATCGTGGTGATCATCGCCACCGACGCACCGTTGTTGCCACATCAGTGTCGGCGTCTGGCGCAACGCGCCTCGATCGGCATTGCGCGCACCGGCGGCGGCACCGAGGACTCCAGCGGCGACCTGTTCCTGGCCTTCGCCACCGGCAACCGCGATCTGCCGCCAGCCGATTACGGGCGCAAAGGCTCGCCACTGAGCACCGCGTTGCAGATGGTCAACAACGATCACATCTCACCGCTGTTCACGGCCGCGGCAGAAGCTGTGGAGGAGGCGATCATCAATGCCCTGCTGGCCGGTGAGGACATGACCACGGAGCAGGGGGGCACGGTGCCAGGGTTGGCGGGTGAAACGTTGCTCGAGGCATTGGCGAGGTCCGGCTGGAGTGTGTCCCGGTAATAGGGGGCAACTAATAATTAATAGTGTAAGTAGTGGCTCTTTAATGTCGCCAATGACACCGTGACAATATATTGGATCCATTATCCAAGTGCGCCGCTCAACTTGAGCGGCTTTACTTCTATTTAATATTTAAATAACACAGGGTCCGCGCCCGTTGGGCAAATGCAATGGCCCCCAATAAACATTGCCCGCGACTTCCTTAAGTTGAATCCACGTCACATTTTCGCTGCGGAAATATTTGTAGACGAAAGATTTCAAGTTGTGTCAGTTTCGATACGCCTTCAAAAGAGGCGAGTGATAGGACGATCTCGCCCGCGGGGTTCCTATCGACCAAAGACTGATGCACTTGCAAACAAGGAAGTACGTTTATGTCAAAAGTAAAAGACAAAGCTATTGTTTCTGCCGCGCAAGCCAGCACTGCTTACTCGCAAATCGATAGCTTCAGCCATCTGTATGACCGTGGCGGCAACCTCACGGTGAATGGCAAACCGTCCTTTTCCGTGGACCAGGCAGCGGACCACCTGCTGCGCGATGGCGCCTCGTACAAGGATGTGAATCACAACGGCAAGATCGATCTGACCTACACCTTCCTCACCTCGGCTTCCTCGGCCACCCTGAACAAACATGGTATCTCCGGGTTCAGCCAGTTCAACGCCCAGCAGAAAGCACAGGCCGTACTGGCCATGCAATCCTGGTCGGATGTCGCCAACGTGAGCTTTACCGAAAGCGCCTCGGGCGGTGACACGCACATGACCTTCGGCAACTACAGCGGTGGCCAGGATGGCGCGGCTGCCTTCGCTTACCTGCCCGGCACCGGCGCAGGCTACGACGGCACTTCGTGGTACCTGACCAACAGCAGCTACACGCCGAACAAGACCCCGGACGTGAACAACTACGGCCGGCAGACCCTGACCCACGAAATCGGCCATACCCTGGGCCTGGCTCACCCTGGCGACTACAACGCCGGGACCGGCAACCCTTCGTACAAAGACGCGGACTATGGACAGGACACGCGTGGCTACAGCGTCATGAGTTACTGGAGCGAAAGCAACACCAACCAGAACTTCACCAAAGGCGGCGTCGAAGCTTACGCATCGGGCCCGCTGATCGACGACATCGCCGCAATCCAGAAGCTCTACGGTGCCAACTACAGCACCCGCGCCGGCGACACCACCTACGGTTTCAACTCCAACACCGGGCGTGATTTCTACAGCGCTACGTCCAATGCCGACAAGCTGGTGTTCTCGGTATGGGACGGTGGTGGCAACGACACCCTGGACTTCTCCGGTTTTACCCAAAACCAGAAGATCAACCTCAATGAGGCCTCGTTCTCCGACGTTGGCGGCCTGGTGGGCAACGTGTCCATCGCCAAGGGCGTCACTGTCGAGAACGCCTTCGGCGGCTCGGGCAACGACCTGATCATTGGTAACAACGCAGCCAACCTCATCAAAGGCGGTGCCGGCAACGACATCATCTACGGCGGTGGCGGTGCGGACCAACTGTGGGGCGGCGCCGGCAACGATACCTTCGTGTACGGTGCCAGTTCCGATTCCAAGCCGGGTGCTGCTGACAAGATCTTCGACTTCACCTCGGGTTCGGACAAGATCGACCTGTCCGGTATCACCAAAGGTGCAGGCTTGAGCTTCGTCAATGCATTTACCGGGCATGCCGGCGATGCTGTACTCAGCTATGCCTCGGGTACCAACCTGGGCACCTTGGCCGTGGACTTCTCCGGGCACGGCGTGGCGGATTTCCTCGTCACCACCGTTGGCCAGGCTGCGGTCAGCGACATCGTAGCGTGATGTAAAGCGCGCGGCGCTCCGGCGCCGCGCTCTATGATGGAGCAGAACATGCCGCGTTTTTCTCATTTGATCGCCTGTGCTTCACAGGTGTTGTTCGTGTCGGCAGGAGCCCACGCAATGGCTAGCAGTCTCGTTTTACCCACTACCGCCCAGTTGGCCGGCCACTGGCAGTTGCACCAGCAGGATCAAGTGTGCGCGTTGGACCTGTTGGACCAGCCGAACGCGCTGGCCGGTGACGTGGCGTGCGCCGCGCAATGGCTGGGCGATAAACCGCTGACCTGGTTGCCGACCCCGGATGGCATCTGGCTGATGAACGCCCAGGGCACCGGCATTATTCATTTGAACCGTGAAAAAGACGGCGAATATAAAGGGCAGACGCCTTCAATCCCCGAAGTTGTCCTGCAACGAACACCTTAATTAAAAGTTATAAGCATATAACCCGATTTTAATAGTTGGCCGCCCTACTGTGGGGCCTGGGCAACTAGTGCGCGTAATTCGCTTCAGGGAAGATCAGAAGATATGGCGAAGTCCCATGCGGTTGCGCCCTTATTCAGGGCGTTGGGTGAATACAAGAGTATTTTGATCAGCATCGGCTGTTTTACCGCATTGATTAACCTGTTGATGCTGGTGCCGTCGATTTACATGCTGCAAGTGTACGACCGTGTGTTGTCCTCCCAGAATGAAACCACCCTGGTGATGTTGACGTTGATGGTCGTCGGCTTCTTTGCGTTTATCGGCACGCTGGAAGTCATTCGCAGTTTTATCGTGATCCGTATCGGCAGTCAGTTAGAGCGACGCTTCAACTTGCGCGTCTACAAAGCCGCCTTTGAACGCAACCTGCAACGCGGTGAGGGGCACGCCGGGCAATCCCTTGGCGACCTGACCGTGATCCGCCAATTCATCACGGGGCCTGCGCTGTTCGCGTTCTTTGATGCACCGTGGTTTCCCATCTACCTGTTCGTGATTTTCCTCTTCAACGTGTGGCTTGGCGTGCTGGCAACGGCGGGCGCGGTACTGCTGATCGCGCTGGCGTGCCTGAATGAATACCTGACCAAAAAACCGCTGGGCGAGGCGGGCGCGTTTTCCCAGCAATCGACCCAGTTGGCCACCAGCCATTTGCACAACGCCGAGACGATCCAGGCCATGGGCATGCTCGGCGCGTTGCGCAAGCGCTGGTTCGCGGTGCATTCGCAATTTCTCGGCTATCAGAACAAGGCCAGCGACACCGGCTCGGTGATCACCTCACTGAGCAAGTCCTTTCGTTTGTGCCTGCAATCACTGGTGCTGGGCTTGGGCGCCTTTCTGGTGATCAAAGGCGAGATGACGGCCGGGATGATGATCGCCGGTTCCATCCTCATGGGCCGCGTGCTCAGCCCCATCGACCAACTGATTGCGGTGTGGAAGCAGTGGAGTTCGGCCAAGTTGGCTTACCAGCGGCTTGACCAATTGCTGCGCGAATTCCCGCCGGAAGTCGAACACATGGCGCTGCCGGCGCCCAACGGCCAGGTCAGTTTCGAGCAAGTCAGCGCGGGCCCGCCCGGGCGGCGCGTGCCGACCTTGCATCAGGTCAGCTTCAACCTCGGTGCGGGCGAAGTGCTGGGCGTGCTCGGCGCGTCGGGTTCGGGCAAATCCACCCTGGCCCGCGTGCTGGTGGGTGTGTGGCCAACCCTGGCCGGCACGGTGCGCCTGGACGGCGCCGATATCCATCGCTGGGACCGTGACGACCTTGGCCCTCATATCGGTTATTTGCCCCAGGACATCGAACTGTTCAGCGGCAGCATCGCCGACAACATTGCGCGGTTTCGCGACGCCGACCCGGAACGCGTGGTGCAGGCCGCGCAACAAGCCGGTGTGCATGAGCTGATCCTGCGCCTGCCACAGGGTTACGACACGGTGCTGGGCGACAACGGCGGTGGCCTGTCCGGTGGCCAGAAACAACGCGTGGCCCTGGCCCGCGCGCTCTACGGCGGGCCGCGCTTGATCGTGCTGGATGAACCCAACTCCAACCTCGACACCGTCGGCGAGGCCGCGCTGGCCAGTGCCATCGTGCAGATGAAAGCCCAGGGCAGCAGCGTTGTGCTGGTGACGCACCGGTCCTCGGCGCTGGCCCAGGCCGATAAATTGCTGGTGCTGAACGAAGGCCGTTTGCAGGCCTTCGGCCCCAGCCAGGAAGTGCTGCGCGCCTTGTCGGGCCAGCAGCAGGAAGCACCACGAGAAAAGGCCGGCGTGAGCCTCAGCCGTCAGTACCAAGCCGGAAGGAATCCAGGCGCATGAGCAGCCTTACATTTGAGCAACGTGATGCCGGTTTTTTCGTAAAAATGGGTTGGCTGCTGACCATCGTCGGCGCCGGCGGCTTCTTTCTCTGGGCCAGCCTGGCGCCTCTGGACCAAGGCATCCCGGTGCAAGGCACGGTGGTGGTGTCGGGCAAGCGCAAAGCCGTGCAAACCTTCAGCCCCGGCGTGGTCAGCCGGATTCTGGTGAAGGAGGGCGAGGTGGTCAAACAAGGCCAGCCGCTGTTTCGCCTTGACCAGACCCAGAACCAGGCCGACGTGCAATCCCTGCAAGCCCAGTACCGCATGGCCTGGGCCAGCGTGGCGCGCTGGCAGAGCGAGCGCGATAACCGCTCCAGCATCACCTTTCCGGCCGAGCTGAGCGCCAACCCCGATCCGGCCCTGGCCCTGGTGCTGGAAGGCCAGCGCCAACTGTTCAGCAGCCGCCGCGAGGCGTTTTCCCGTGAGCAAGCCGGGATTCGCGCGAATATCGACGGTGCCACCTCGCAACTCAATGGCATGCGCCGTGCCCGCAGCGACTTGTCCGCCCAGGCCCAATCCCTGCGTGACCAACTGGCCAACCTGCAACCCTTGGCCGACAACGGCTATATTCCGCGCAATCGCTTGCTCGATTACCAGCGCCAACTGTCCCAGGTGCAACAGGACCTGGCGCAGAACGCCGGCGAAAGCGGTCGCGTAGAGCAGGGCATTCTTGAATCACGGCTCAAGTTGCAGCAGCACAGCGAGGAATATCAAAAGGAGGTGCGCAGCCAACTGGCCGACGCGCAGCTGCGCAGCCTGACCCTGGAGCAGCAGCTCACCTCGGCCGGCTTCGACCTTCAGCACAGTGAAATCAACGCCCCGGCCGATGGCATTGCGGTCAACCTCAGTGTGCACACCGAAGGCGCCGTGGTGCGTGCCGGTGAAACCCTGTTGGAAATCGTGCCCCAGGGCACACGCCTGGAAGTCGAAGGGCGTTTGCCGGTGAACCTGGTGGACAAGGTTGGCACGCACTTGCCGGTGGATATCCTGTTCACGGCCTTCAACCAGAGCCGCACCCCGCGCGTGCCGGGCGAAGTCAGCCTGATTTCTGCCGACCAGATGCTTGATGAAAAAACCGGCCAGCCGTACTACGTGCTGCGCACCACGGTGAGCGAGGCCGCACTGGAAAAACTCCATGGCCTGGTCATCAAGCCGGGCATGCCTGCCGAGATGTTCGTGCGCACCGGCGAGCGCTCGTTGCTCAATTACCTGTTCAAGCCGCTGCTGGATCGCGCCGGCTCCGCGTTGACCGAGGAATGAGCATGAAACCTGTGTTCATTTCACTGCTGTTGATGTGTGGCTCTGCCCAGGCTGCCATGGGCCCGTTTGATGTGTATGAGCAAGCCTTGCGCAACGATCCGGTGTTTCTCGGCGCGATCAAGGAGCGCGACGCCGGCCTGGAAAACCGCACCATCGGCCGCGCCGGGCTGCTGCCCAAGCTGTCGTACAACTACAACAAGGGCCGCAACAACTCTGAGGCGCACCTGCCGGACGGGCGCGGCGGCAACTACCGCGACGACCGCAACTACAACAGTTATGGCTCCACCTTCAGCCTGCAACAGCCGCTGTTCGACTACGAAGCCTATGCCAACTACCGCAAGGGCGTGGCCCAGTCGTTGTTCGCCGATGAAAGCTTTCGCGACAAGAGCCAGGCGCTGCTGGTGCGGGTGCTGAGCTATTACACCCAGGCCTTGTTTGCCCAGGACCAGATCGACATCGCCCGCGCCAAAAAGAAGGCCTTCGAGCAGCAGTTCCAGCAAAACCAGCACCTGTTCCAGCAGGGCGAAGGCACGCGCACCGACATCCTCGAAGCCGAATCGCGTTATGAACTGGCCACTGCCGAAGAGATCCAGGCGCTGGATGAGCAGGACGCGTCGCTGAGGGAGTTGGGCGCGTTGATCGGTGTGCAGAGCGTCAACATCCAGGATTTGGCGCCACTGAACCAAAGCTTCGCCGCCTTCACCCTGACGCCGGCCAACTACGACACCTGGCATGAACTGGCGATCACCAATAACCCGACCCTCGCTTCCCAACGCCAGGCCGTCGAAGTGGCGCGCTATGAAGTGGAGCGCAACCGCGCCGGGCACCTGCCGAAGATCACCGCGTATGCCAGCTCGCGCAAACAGGAATCCGACAGCGGCAACACCTACAACCAGCGCTACGACACCAACACCATCGGCATTGAAGTCAGCGTGCCGTTGTATGCCGGTGGCGGCATTTCGGCCTCCACCCGCCAAGCCAGCCGCGGCATGGAGCAGGCCGAGTACGAGCTGGAAGGCAAGACGCGCGAAACCCTGATCGAGTTGCGCCGCCAGTTCAGCGCGTGCCTGTCCGGGGTGAGCAAATTGCGCGCGTATCAAAAAGCCCTGACCTCGGCCGAGGCGCTGGTGGTATCGACCAAGCAGAGCATCCTTGGCGGCGAGCGGGTCAACCTGGATGCGTTGAACGCCGAGCAGCAGCTGTACAGCACCCGTCGCGACCTGGCCCAGGCGCGTTATGACTATTTGATGGCCTGGACCAAATTGCACTACTACGCGGGCAACTTGCGCGACACCGACCTGGCGAAAGTCGACGAGGCGTTCGGCCCGGTGAAATGAGCAGTTATAAAAACAATAAGGATGGTTTAGATGATCACCGATTCATCACGCTTCAAACCCTTTACCGCAGGTTCCTTGCTGCTGTTGTCCGTTGCGGCACAGGCGCAATACACCGAGACCGGTTTACTGGGTAACCCCGCCAGCTGGCGTTCGGCCGAGTTCCAGAGTGACTGGGGCCTGGACCGCATGAAGGCGAATGAGGCCTACGCCGCCGGGATCAGCGGCAGCGGGGTAAAAATCGGCGCGCTGGACTCCGGGTTCGATACCGATCACCCGGAAGCCTCCAAAGACCGCTTCCACCCGGTCACGGCCACCGGCACTTACGTCAATGGCAGCGCGTTCAGCACCACCGGCGCGCTCAACCCCAACAACGACTCCCACGGCACCCACGTCACCGGCACCATGGGCGCGGCGCGCGATGGCGTGGGCATGCATGGCGTGGCGTACAACGCGCAAGTCTATGTGGGCAATACCAACGCCAACGACAGCTTCCTGTTTGGCCCGACCCCGGACCCCAAATACTTCAAGGCGGTGTACGCCGCGTTGGTGGATTCCGGCGTGCGCGCCATCAATAACAGCTGGGGCAGCCAGCCGCCGGACGTCAGCTACCAGACCCTCGACAGCCTGCACGCCGCCTACGCCCAGCATTACAACCAGGGCACCTGGCTGGATGCGGCAGCGGATGTGGCCAAGGCCGGCGTGATCAATGTGTTCAGCGCCGGCAACAGTGGTTACGCGAATGCCAGCGTGCGTTCGGCGCTGCCCTATTTCCAGCCGGAGCTGGAAGGCCACTGGCTGGCCGTGTCGGGCCTGGACAAGGCGAATAACCAGAAATACAACAAGTGCGGCATCGCCAAATACTGGTGTATTTCCACCCCGGGCGCGCTGATCAACAGCACCGTGCCCGGCGGCGGTTATGGGGTCAAGTCCGGCACATCGATGTCGGCGCCGCACGCCACCGGCGCCTTGGCGCTGGTGATGGAACGCTACCCGTACCTGAACAATGAGCAGGCGTTGCAGGTGCTGTTGACCACCGCCACGCAACTCGACGGCTCGATCACTCAGGCACCCAATACCACCGTGGGCTGGGGCGTGCCGGACCTGGGCCGGGCGATGCACGGGCCGGGGCAATTGCTCGGCTCGATGAACGTCAACCTGGCGGCCGGGCAGGGCGATGTGTGGAGCAACGGCATCACCGACCAGGCGTTGCTCCAGCGCCAGGCCGAAGACCGCGCCGAGCACACGGCCTGGCAGCAAACCCTGATCGACAAGGGCTGGCAAAACGGCGTGGGCGCAACTGCCAGCCAGCAGGACCAGACCGACTACGCGATCGGCACCGCCCGTGATCAAGCCGCCGCGAACCGCGTGTATGAAGGCAGCCTGATCAAATCCGGCGCCGGCAGTTTGTTGCTCAGCGGCGACAGCACCTACCGCGGCGCGACCAGCGTCAATGGCGGCCTGCTGGCGGTAAACGGCTCGCTGACCTCGGCAGTGACGGTGAACGACAGCGGCACCCTCGGCGGCTCCGGGCGCATCGGCGCCTTGGCGGTGAACAGCGGCGGCACCGTGGCACCGGGTAATTCGGTCGGCACCTTGCAGGTGGCGGGCGATGTGAACCTGGGCGCGGGCTCCACCTATGCGGTGGAACTGACCCCGACCAGCAGCGACCGCATTGTCGCCGGTGGCAAAGCCGTACTGGGCGGCGGCACCGTCACCCTGGCGCTGGAAAACAGCCCGACATTGCTGAGCCAGAGCCAGGTGCAAAGCCTGATCGGCCGCCAATACACCATCCTGCAGGCGGCGGGCGGCATCCAGGGGCAGTTTGGCCAAGTGCTGCCCAACTACCTGTTCCTCGGCGGCACCCTCGACTATGCGGCCAACGGCGTGCAACTGGACGTGGGACGCAACGGTGCGACCTTTGCCAGCGTTGCCGCCAACCGTAACCAGCGCGCTGTCGCCGCCGCTGCCGAGCAACTGGGCGCGGGCAACCCGGTGTATGAAAGCCTGTTGCAGTCCGATTCCGTGGCAACCGCTCGGCAAGGCTTGCAGCAACTGTCCGGCGAGGTCTATCCAGCGATTGGCGCGATGCTGATCAACGACAGCCTGCAGCTGCGTGAGGCTGTGGGTGAGCGGCTGCGCCATGTACCGGTGAGCGGCGAAAGTAACCTGTGGCTCAAAGCCCTCGGCGCCTGGGGCAAGGCTGACAGCCGCAGCGAAACCGCAGGCTCGACCACCTCGATCGGTGGCTTGCTGGCCGGTGTGGACGGTGCGTTGGACGAGCAGACCCGCGTGGGTGTGGTGGCTGGCTACAGCGACAGCTCCTTGAACCTGGGCAATGGCACGCACTCATCGGCGTCCATCGACAGTTACCACTTCGGTGCGTATGCCGGGCGGGAACTGGGTGACTGGCGCGTGAGCGTCGGCGGCGCCTACAGCTGGCATCGCGGTGATGTAAAACGCGACCTGCAATACGGCGACGTCAGCGGCAAGCAAAAGACCAAGCTGGATGCGCGCACGGCGCAGCTGTTTACCGAGGCGGCGTACCGCATTCACCTGCAACCGCTGGCGCTGGAGCCGTTCGCCAACCTGGCGTACGTGCACCTGGACAGTGACTCATTCCACGAAAAAGGCGACGCCGCGGCCCTGGAGCGTGGCAGTGACCGGCGTGATGCGGTGCTCAGCACCCTGGGCCTTCGCGCGTTGAAAACCTTGCCTTTGAATGACCATCAGCGACTGGAACTGTTCGGTTCGCTGGGCTGGCAGCACAGCCTCACGGCGGTGGAATCCGAAGAACACTTGGCGTTTGTTGCCGGCGGGCCGTCATTTGCCGTGCGCAGTTCGCCGTTGCTACGTGACGCGGCGCTGGTTGGCGTGCAGGCCAGCCTGGCGTTGAGCCCGACCACACGGGTCAACCTGGATTACAACGGCCAGTTGGGTGGCCGCGAGAAAACCCAGGGCGTGGGGCTGAGCCTCAACTGGCAGTTCTAAAGAGCAACGCAGGTCAAGAACTGTGGGCGCTGGCCCGCCAGCGCCCACGTTAGACAGGCGACGCTGCAGAAAAGCGATTCACATACCGGCAATAAGAAAACTAAGGAAGGTCACCGTGAACAAACGCAAGTCAGGGTTAATCACCGCCACTCACACCGGCCCGGGCTACCCGCTCAAGGCCTTGAGCTGCGTGCCATACGGCGCGTTGCTGTGCTGCCTGGCAAGCCTGGGAACCGCCCAGGCCGCACCCTATGTGGAAGCGGGCAAGCTGGGCGACGCGGCCAGTTGGCGCAGCAATGAATTCAAGGCCGACTGGGGCTTGGGCGCGGTGCACGCAGATGCCGCCTACGCCGCGGGCTACACCGGCAAGGGCGTCAAGCTGGGGATCTTCGACCAGCCGGTGTACGCGCAGCACCCGGAATTCGACAGCCCCGGCAAGGTGGTGACCATTGTCACCGAAGGCATTCGCCAATACACCGACCCCTACATTCCGGTGAAGGCGGGCGATGCGTTCCGTTATGACGGCACGCCATCCAAAGACTCCAACGGCAAGCTGGGTAACCACGGCACCCACGTCGGCGGCATTGCCGCGGGTAATCGCGATGGTGGGCCGATGCATGGCGTGGCGTTTAATGCGCAAATCCTCAGCGCCGAAAACGGCGACCCGGGCCCGGAAGACGGGATCATCCTCGGCAACGACGGCGCGGTGTACAAAGCCGGTTGGGATGGGCTGGTCGCCAATGGCGCGCGCATCATCAACAACAGTTGGGGCATCGGTATCGGTGACCAGTACGCCAAGGGCGGCCGCGATCCGGCATTCCCCAACTTCACGGCCAATGAAGCGCAGGCGCAGTTCAACGTTATCCGGCCGATCCTCGGCACGCTTGCCGGCGGGGCTTATCAAGGCGCAATCGACGCGGCCCGCAGCGGCGTGCTGACCATCTTTGCCGCCGGTAACGACTACAACCGCAACAACCCGGATGCGATGTCGGGCCTGGCCTACTTCGTGCCGGACATTGCGCCAAACTGGCTGTCGGTGGCGGCCTTGCAGCAAAACCCGGACACCGCCAGCGCCGATCCTTATGTGATCAGTACGTTCTCGTCGCGCTGCGGGTATGCGGCAAGCTTTTGCGTGTCGGCGCCGGGCACCAAGATCTTCAGCTCGATCATCAATGGCACCGATCTGTCAAACCTCACCACCGACTGGGCCAATAAAAATGGCACTTCCATGGCCGCACCCCACGTGGCCGGCGCTGCGGCGGTGTTGATGGAACGCTTCCCGTACATGAGCGGCGATCAGGTCTCCACCGTGCTCAAAACCACCGCCACCGACCTCGGCGCGCCAGGCATCGACGCGCTGTACGGCTGGGGCATGATCAACCTGGGCAAGGCGGTCAACGGCCCGGGAATGTTCATTACCGGCGCTGATATCCCGGCCGAGTTTCGCATCGACGGTGCGTATGGCAACGGGCAGTTCGTGGCGAATTTGCCAGGGATCGGCGCTGTGGTGGATGCCGGCAAACCGACCCAGCGTCTGTGCACCGACGTGCACTGCGGGCTGGACGTGTGGAGCAACAACATCTCCGGCCACGGCGGCCTGACCAAGCAGGGCATCGGTGCACTGGTGCTGACCGGCAACAACACCTACAGCGGCCCGACCCTGGTCAATCAGGGCTTGCTGGCGATCAATGGCTCGGTCACCTCCGACGTCACCGTCAGCCAGAGCGGCGTGGTCGGTGGCTCGGGGCGTATTGGCTCGCTGTCCGCGAAAAGCGGCGGCACCGTGGCGCCGGGTAATTCCATCGGCACGCTGAATGTGGCTGGCAATGTCACCTTCGACGCGGGCTCGACCTATGCGGTCGAGTTGTCGCCGACCAGCAGCGATCGCATCGTCGCCGGTGGCACGGCCACACTCAATGGCGGCACCGTGACCCTGGCCCTGGAAAACAGCCCGACACTGCTGACAAACGCGCAGGCCCAGAGCCTGATCGGTCGCCAGTACAACATCCTGCAAGCCGCGGGTGGGGTTACCGGTAGCTTCGGTGCGGTTCTGCCCAACTACCTGTTTATCGGTGGCACGTTGAACTATGCCGCCAACGGTGTGCAGTTGGATGTGGCGCGTACCAACAGCTTCGCCAGTGTGGCCGTCACGCCCAACCAACGTGCGGTCGCCGCGGCGGCAGACCAGTTGGGCGCGGGCAACGCGGTGTATGAAAGCCTGTTGCTGGCGCCGACGGCGGCCTCGGCGCAGGGCGCGTTCCAGCAACTGTCCGGCGAAATCTACCCGGCGTTGCAGAGCGCGCTGGTCAACGACAGCCGCTACGTGCGTGAAGCCGTGGGCGAGCGCTTGCGCAATGGCGAGATGGGCGCTACCAGCGAAACCCTCGACAGCCGTGGCAACGTGTGGGTCAAGGCCCTGGGCGCCTGGGGCAAAACCGACAGCCGCAGCGACACGGCGGGCTACACCACGTCGCTGGGCGGCATGCTTGTGGGCGTTGACGGTGCGTTGGACGAGGCGACCCGGATCGGTCTGGTCGCCGGCTACAGCGACACCTCGTTGAACATGGGCAACGACACCCACTCACGTGCCTCGGTCGACAGCTACCACTTTGGCGCCTACGCCGGGCATGAGATCGGTGCCTTGCGCTTGAGCGGGGGAGCGACCTACAGCTGGCATCGCGCCGATGTGAAGCGCGACCTGCAGTACGGTGATGTGGCCGGCAAGCAGAAAGTCAAAGTGGACGCGAGCAGCACGCAGGTGTTTGGCGAAGCAGCTTACCGCGTCAATCTGCAACCGCTGGCCCTGGAGCCGTTCGCCAACCTGGCTTACGTGCACCTGGACACCGACGGCTTTACCGAAAAAGGCGATGCCGCCGCGCTCAAAGGCCACGACGACAGCCGCGATGTGGTGTTGAGCACCCTGGGCATGCGTGCATTGAAGACCTTCAATGTGAACGATCACCAGCAACTGGAGGTGTCCGGCACCCTGGGCTGGCAGCACAACCTGAGCAGCACTGATTCCGAGCAGCACCTGGCGTTCGCGTCGGGCAGCCCGTCGTTCGCGGTCGAAAGCGCGCCGATGGTGCGCGATGCCGCGCTGGTGGGCGCGCGGGTGAGCCTGGCCTTGAGCAAAGAGGCGCGGGTGAACTTTGACTACAACGGCCTGCTGGCCAGCAAGGACAAAGTGCACGGTGTGGGGCTGAGCCTCGACTGGGCGTTCTAAAGGTTTCATAACCTTTGCATGCGGGCCAGGTGTCCGGTGGGTGCACGCCAGCTCCCACCGGACCCCTGGCCCGTCGCTGAAACGTGTTTTCGCTTTCTCTACAAATCCAACAACAGAGAGGCACTACCATGGGTATCTTTGACTATAAAAACCTTGGCACCGAGGGTTCCAAAACGTTGTTCGCCGATGCCATGGCGATCACGTTGTATTCCTATCACAACCTGGATAACGGCTTTGCTGTGGGCTACCAGCACAACGGGTTGGGCTTGGGGCTACCGGCCACGCTGGTCGGTGCGCTGCTCGGCAGCACGGATTCCCAGGGCGTGATCCCTGGCATCCCGTGGAATCCGGATTCGGAAAAAGCCGCCCTCGAGGCGGTGCAGAAAGCCGGTTGGACACCGATCAGCGCCAGTGCCCTGGGCTACGCCGGCAAGGTCGATGCACGTGGCACCTTCTTCGGGGAAAAAGCCGGCTACACCACGGCCCAGGTCGAGGTACTCGGCAAGTACGATGACGCCGGCAAGCTGCTCGAAATCGGCATCGGTTTTCGTGGCACTTCGGGGCCACGGGAAACCTTGATCAGCGACTCGATCGGCGACTTGATCAGCGATCTGCTCGCGGCCCTGGGGCCCAAGGATTACGCGAAAAACTACGCCGGCGAAGCCTTCGGCGGCTTGCTCAAGAATGTTGCCGACTACGCCGGTGCCCATGGCCTGACCGGCAAGGACGTGGTGGTCAGCGGCCACAGCCTGGGCGGGCTGGCGGTCAACAGCATGGCGGACTTGAGCAACAACAAATGGGCGGGTTTCTACAAGGACGCCAACTATGTTGCCTATGCCTCGCCGACCCAGAGTGCCGGCGACAAGGTGCTCAATATCGGTTACGAAAACGACCCGGTGTTCCGCGCGCTGGACGGCTCGTCGTTTAACCTGTCGTCGCTGGGCGTGCACGACAAGCCCCACGAGTCCACCACCGATAACATCGTCAGCTTCAACGACCACTACGCTTCGACGCTGTGGAATGTGCTGCCGTTTTCCATCGTCAACCTGCCCACCTGGGTCTCGCATTTGCCGACGGCGTACGGCGATGGCATGACGCGCATCCTCGAGTCCGGCTTCTACGACCAGATGACCCGTGACTCCACGGTGATTGTTGCCAACCTGTCCGATCCGGCGCGGGCCACCACCTGGGTGCAGGACCTCAACCGCAATGCCGAGCCCCACAAGGGCAACACGTTCATCATCGGCAGCGACGGCAACGACCTGATCCAGGGCGGCAACGGTGCGGACTTTATCGAGGGTGGCAAAGGCAACGACACGATCCGCGACAACAGCGGGCACAACACCTTTTTGTTCAGCGGCCACTTTGGCAATGATCGCGTGATTGGCTACCAGCCCACCGACAAACTGGTGTTCAAGGACGTGCAAGGCAGCACCGACCTGCGTGACCACGCGAAGGTGGTCGGCGCCGATACGGTGCTTACGTTTGGGGCCGACTCGGTGACGCTGGTCGGCGTGGGGCATGGCGGACTGTGGACGGAGGGCGTGGTGATCGGCTGATTACTCACGCAACCGATCAGTGCCAGTGCTGCCCCCGCCAGCCACCGCCCCAATTGGGCCGGTGGGGGTAGCCATAGCCATAACCGTAATAGTGATGTGGGTAGTAGTAAGGGCGTGGCGCATAGCCCCAATGCCCGTAATAGACCGGTGGCGGTGGTTGCACCACGATCACCCGCGGTGGCTGGCGAATGATGAGGGTGTCGGCGAATGCTGGCGCGCAGGCCAGGGTCGCCAGGGTCAGGGGAATCAGTAAAAGAGCGCGTACCGTGCGGGACATGAGTGCCATGGCCGTCGTTCCTCCGTTGTGCCGCGTTCGAAAATAAAAGCGGCTTATCGGTTAAACGCCCAGGCGGGGAAAATCCTTCGGTAAATAAATCTTCATTGATCAGCGGCGCGGCCTTGCGACGGATTACGTGCGCCTGACGCGTTTAATCAGCACCTGCGAGATGTTTCGCGCGTCATGTGAGGAGCTGAGCATGTCCCGACTTCGATTGCTGCTGTGCGCCTTGGTACTGCTGGGGTTGGGCGGGTGTGCGGTGTACCCGGCCTATCCGGGCCCATGCTGCTACCGGCCGTACTACCACTCGTACTATTACCATCCCTACTATCACCCGTATTACCACCCGTACTACCGATACTGAACCTGCAACAAAAAGCCCCGCATCTGCGGGGCTTTTTTTATCAGTTTTCCTTGCGTACCGTCGCTACGTCATCGGCCTTGACGCGCACATGCTTGCCAGCGATGTCGGTGAACTCGTAGAAGCCGTCGGCCGTCTTGGTTTTAGGGGTGTCCTTGGTCAGATACTGCGTACCATTTTGCAATGTCACCACGGTTTGCGTTGAGCAACCGGCCAAAAGCAGAAAAGTGAGTGCAACCAGCGGCAGACCCAAATTCTTCATGTTCATAACCCTTACCTTTAACCCTGAAAAGTCCCGCAGCCTATGGGTGCGGGCCGTAAATGTTACGCCATCAACTGAGCTATCTGATCCTTTTTATTAGAAAAGTTGCGTGCGCCATTTATCTATTACCGATTGCAACAACGGGTGTGCGACGGCACTCTGTATGCATAACCAGTATTTGATCAGCGCGCGACATGGCCAACCCCCTCGAAAATCCCTTGTATTACCTGCACAACTTCCGCCAAGTCCTGCATTGGCTGGTGCAGCGCTATGCAGATTTGCTTGATGCGGACGAACAGCATTTCATTCAGCAATTTGACAGGTTGCCGCAAGCGTCACAGGCGCTGCTGGTGCGCATGGTCATGCGCAAGGGCGTGCATTTTCGCGCAAGCAAGCTCAATTACCTCGAGATTGGTTGCACACGTTCGGCCGCCCTGGCGCTGATTGAGCAGGGTTGGGTCGATGATCAAGGCGCGCTGTGCGTTGAAGAGCTGTTCGCCGTGCTGCAAAAAGGCGAAGTCCTTGCTGCCTTCAAACCCTGGATTGATCAACCCAAAGCCAAGAAAGCCGACTGGCTGGCGCCACTGACGCAGCATTTTACGCAGCAGCGCAGCTTTGCCCAGTGGTGCCCGGACCTGAGCGATGCACTGTACAGCCTCACTGTGATGGACCTGTGCGACCGCTTGCGCCTGATGTTCTTTGGCAATCTGCACCAGGACTGGTCAGAGTTCGTGCTGGCCGACCTTGGCATCTACACCTACGAAAAAGTCGAGTTCTGCGCCGAGTCCCGCGGCCTGCGCACCCGTGACGACGTCGTCGGTTTTCTATTTCTGCATCAATGCCAGCAGGCCTTTGAAGCGGGGGAGGCACTGGACGGCGTACTCGCGCAAATCGCTACGCTGTGCACCGATAACCCGTGGCTGGAAAAGCGTCGCGCCAAGCTGTTGTTCCAGATCGGCCAGTACTGCGAACGCAGCGCCGAACTGGACCTGGCGCAACGGATTTACCGCCAATGCGCCTATCCCGGCGCCCGCTCACGCCTGATTCGCGTGCTGGAGCGCCAGGAGGATTACCCGCAAGCCATGGCCCTGGCGTGCGCCGCGCAACAGGCTCCGGAAAGCGCCGCCGAACAGCAACACCTGCTGCGCGTGCTGCCACGCCTGCGGCGCAAGCTGGGGGAGCCGGCGTTGCCCAAGGCCAAGCCGCGGCCCGTCACGCGTCTGGATCTGGCGCTGGAGGTGCCGCAGCCGCTGATGTCAGTGGAGTACTGCGTGCAGGCGCACCTCAGTGAGCCCGATGCGCCGGTGCATTACGTCGAGAATGGCCTGATCAACTCCCTGTTCGGTCTGTTGTGCTGGGAGGCGATTTTTGCACCGCTGCCCGGCTCGTTTTTCCACCCGTTCCAGCGCGGGCCGGTGGACTTGCACAGTGAGGATTTCCATCAGCGCCGCGCGCCGTTGTTCGCGGCGTGTTTCGAGCAGCTTGGCGATGAGCGTTACAAGGCCACCATCCGCCAGCGTTACGTCGACAAATGGGGCATCCAGTCGCCTTTTGTGTTCTGGAACCTGCTCAGTGAAGACCTGTTGCAGCAAGCATTGGACTGCTTGCCCGCCGAACACCTGCGCTACTGGTTTGAACGCTTGCTGCTGGACATCCGCGCCAACCGCGCCGGCATGCCGGACCTGATCCAGTTCTGGCCCGCCCAAAAGACTTACCGGATGATCGAGGTCAAGGGCCCCGGCGACCGCCTGCAGGATAACCAGCTGCGCTGGCTGGAGTTCTGTGGCGAGTACCAGATGCCGGTCACCGTCTGTTATGTGCGCTGGGCGCAGTCAGCTTGAGCTACAGCGTTGCGGTGCGTGCGCTGTGTGAATTCACGGCCAAGGTCGGCGACCTCGACCTGCGCTTCACGCCGTCGCCCAGCGCCCAGGAAGGTATCGTCGGCCACCGCACCGTGGCGTCGCGGCGCAGCGCGCACTACCAGAACGAAGTCGCGCTGGAAGGCGAATACCAACAGCTCACAGTACGGGGCAGGGCGGACGGCTACGACCCGGACAGCAATCGCCTGGAAGAAGTGAAAACCTATCGCGGCGACCTCGACGCCCAGCCCACCAACCACCGTCAACTGCATTGGGCGCAGGTCAAGGTATACGGCTGGTTGATGTGCCAGAAGCTTGGCCTGCAAGAGATCGACCTGGCGCTGGTGTACTTCGACATCGTCGGCGAGGGCGAAACCCTGCTCAACCAGCGCTTTGAAGCGGCCGACCTTGAACGGTTCTTCAACCAACAGTGCGCGTTGTTCCTGGGCTGGGCCCAACTGGAAATGCAGCACCGCGACGCGCGCAATAGCGCCGCCCAGCGCCTGGCGTTCCCCCACGCCGACTTTCGCCCCGGCCAGCGCGCCCTGGCAGAGTCGGTCTACAAAGCCGTCAGTACCGGACGTTGCCTGATGGCGCAGGCGCCCACTGGCATCGGCAAAACCGTCGGCACGATCTTTCCGCTGCTCAAGGCCCTGGCGCCGCAGCAGCTGGACAAGGTGTTTTTTCTTACCGCCAAGACGCCGGGCCGCAAGCTGGCCCTGGACGCCGCCCAAGTCCTCTACGACAGCAGCCCTGATTTGCCCGTGCGCGTGCTCGAACTGGTGGCGCGGGACAAGGCCTGCGAACACCTGGACAAAGCCTGCCATGGCGATTCCTGCCCCTTGGCCAAAGGCTTTTACGATCGTCTGCCGGCCGCGCGCACGGCCGCGTCCAAGGTGCGCCTGCTGGACCAGCGCAACCTGCGCGACGTGGCGCTGGCCCATGACGTTTGCCCGTATTACCTGAGCCAGGAAATGGCGCGCTGGACCGACCTGGTGGTGGCCGACTACAACTACTATTTCGACTTTGGCGCCATGCTGTTCGGCCTGGCCCAGTTGAACCAATGGCGCGCCGCCGTGCTGGTGGACGAAGCCCACAACCTGGTAGAGCGCGCGCGTTCGATGTACAGCGCCAGCCTCGACCAATACAGCCTCAAGACCCTGCGCGACAGCGCACCCGAGCCGCTGAAGAAACCCTTGCAACGCCTGAACCGCGAATGGAACGCCCTGCACAAGGACCAGCTCGCGCCGTACCAGGCCTACGCCAACAAACCCGAAAAACTGCTGCAGGCGCTGAGCCTCTGCGCCAGCGCCCTGGGCGACTACTTCAACGATCACCCCGAAGCCCTCAGCGGCGACCTGCAGGCGTTTTATTTCGAAGCGCTGCAATTTTCCAAAGTTGCCGAACTGTTCAACGAACACTTCATCTTTGATATCAGCAAGCGCCAGTTCGGTGGCAAGCGCAGTGCTTCAACCCTGTGCCTGCGCAATGTGGTGCCGGCCGAATTCATTCGGCCCAGGCTGACCGCCGCGCGCAGCAGCGTGCTGTTTTCCGCGACCCTGAGCCCACGCCACTATTACGCCGACTTGCTCGGCTTGCCGGCGGATACCGCGTGGATCGACGTGGAATCGCCGTTCAAGGCCGAGCAATTGCAGGTGCGTATCGTCGATGCGATCTCCACACGGTTTGTGCACCGCCAAGCTTCGCTGGAACCCATCGTGGAGCTCATCGCCGGGCAATTCGCGCAACGGCCCGGCAACTACCTGGCGTTTTTCTCAAGCTTCGATTACCTGCAACAGGTGGCGCAGTTAATGGCCGAGCGCCACCCGCAAGTGGCGCTGTGGTTGCAGTCACGCGGCATGGCCGAGGCCGAACGCCAGGGTTTTCTCAACCAGTTTACCCAGCACAGCCAAGGCATCGGCTTTGCCGTGCTGGGCGGTGCGTTTGGCGAAGGCATTGATTTGCCTGGCGCACGCTTGATTGGCGCCTTCATCGCCACCCTGGGTTTGCCGCAACTGAACCCGATCAACGAACAGATGAAAGCGCGCATGGCGTCGATTTTCGGCTCCGGTTACGACTACACCTACCTGTACCCCGGCATTCAGAAAGTGGTGCAGGCGGCGGGGCGCGTGATTCGCAGCCAGCAGGATGAGGGCGTGGTGATGTTGATTGACGACCGCTTTGGCGAAGCGCGCGTTCGCCAATTGTTGCCGCGCTGGTGGGCGCCCGTCACTCAAGCGTGATGCCGCTCAGTTGTTCGCTCAGCGCCCAGAGCTTTTCGGCTTGCTCCGGATCGATGGCCCAGGCGTGAACGCCGCTGCGCTGGGTGTGATCTTGAGTGGGCGTGGCGACTTCACAGTCCTCGCAGTACAGGCCGCCCATGCCGTCAAGTTGCGGGCTGACGCCACACCACACCAGCGTCGCGGCGCCTTGTGCGGGGCTTTTGTAATGGCTGGCCGCACGCACAGTGCCGTGTTCATCCAGCGCGCCGACGAACGCCAAGTCCTTTTTGTCCAGATAGCGAACCAGGTCAGTAAGAATTTCGCCGGGGTGCACTGAAAAGGCACGCACGTGGTGGGCCTCGCCACGTGTGTCCAGCGCCACCGCAAACAGTGCGTTGGCGGTTTTTGATTGCCCGTAGGCCAGCCATTTGTCATAAGCGCGCCGTTCAAACTGCGGGTCTTCGAAATGAAGGGGGCTCAGGCGATGACCCAGAGACGACACCGACACTACGCGCGCACCGTTAGCCTTGCACAAGGACGGCCACAGCCGGGCGGTCAGTTGAAAGTGGCCGAGGTGGTTGGTGGCGAACTGTGCCTCCAGGCCGGCGGCGCTTCTGTGCAACGGCGTGGCCATGATTCCGGCGCTATTGATCAGCAGGTCCAATGGCCGCCCGGACGCAATAAACCCTTGGGCAAAGCGCTCAATTGACGCCGCGTCGATCAGGTCCAGGCGGGCGTGTTCAACGCCCTGTATGCCGTGCAGATTGCGCTGCGCCTTTTGCACATCACGCGCCGGGACGATCACCTGTGCCCGGCACTTGCAAGTGCGCGAGTGGCCTCCAGGCCAATTCCGGAGTAACCACCGGTGACGATGGCTGTCATTGCGCGCAAGTCTTTAGCGGCCAGTGCTTGCAGCGCGGTGGTACTGGCATCAAAACCACTGTTGAGGGGAGCTTGTTTGCGCGTCATGGCGGTTCTCCGTTTGGGGTAGAGCTATGTTCTTCGTTGAAGGTCGGACGCGGAATACCCTAAAGTCCGTGTTTCTATCGCGATCGTCCGGAGCTTTTTAGTATGGATACGCTCTCCGAGGTATTGGCCCTCTTGAAAAGCCACCGCACGTTGTTCGCGGGCTTGAAGGCCGGCGGCACGTGGGCGGTGAACTTTCCGGCGCCGCAGGGCATCAAGTTCAATGCCGTGGTGGAGGGCAATTGTTGGTTGGAAGTGGAGGGCGAGCCGGTGCCCATCGCCTTGAGCGAGGGCGATTGTTTTTTACTGACACACAACCGCCCGTGGAGATTGTCCAGCAACCTTGCACCGGAGGGCGTTGACGCGCGTGACGTTTACCGCGAGGCGGTGGGCGGCATCGCCCGCGTGGGCGACGCGCAGGATTTGTTTCTGATTGGCGGGCTGTTCACCTACGGCGATGAGGCGCGTTTGTTGCTCGATGGGTTGCCGCCAGTGGTGCGTATCAGCGCCAGGTCCGAACAGGCCGGTGTGTTGCGCTGGTGCCTGGAGCGGCTGGCCCTGGAATATGCAGGGCCAAGACTCGGCGCGGCATTGATGACCGAGCATTTGGCGCAAATGATGCTGGTGCAAATCCTGCGGCTCTATCAATCTTCCCTGGGTGCCAGCACTCAAGGCTGGTTGGCGGCGTTGACCAACCCTCGGCTGGCACCGGTACTTGCGCAAGTACACGCCGCACCGGCGCGGCGTTGGACCTTGAGTGACATGGCCGGTATTGCCAATCAGTCCCGTTCGACGTTTGCCTTGCGCTTCAAGCAGCAGGTCGGGATGGCCCCTCAGGAGTACCTGACCCGTTGGCGCATGCACTTGGCGATAAAGGCCTTGAACACCTGCGGCAGCAGTGTGTCCAGCATCGGCCAGGCGTTGGGGTACCAGTCGGACAGCGCCTTCAGCAACGCATTCAAGCGTCAGATGAAGTGCACCCCACGCGAATACCGCGAGCGCTCCCTGCATAACCTTCACACCATCGATCACAAGGAAGCCCGTGATGAGCGATATCCAGCATGACAAGGTTCAGGTCAACGGTATTGAGTTGAGCGTCCACATCGCCGGGCCCGAGCAAGGCCAGCCCATCTGGCTGCTGCACGGGTTTCCCGAGTGCTGGCACTCCTGGCGAGAGCAGATTCCCGCGCTGACCGGCGCCGGGTATCGGGTGTTCGCGCCCGAAATGCGCGGCTACGGCGAATCGAGTTCGCCTGCCGAGGTCGCCGATTACGAGTTACTGACCTTGTGCGCCGATATTCAGCAGGCCATGGACCATTTCGGTCATCACCAGGTGGTGATGGTCGGCCACGACTGGGGCGCCGTGGTGGCCTGGCATCTGGCGTTACTGGAGCCTGCGCGGGTCAGCCGCTTGATCACGATGTCGGTGCCGTTTGCCGGACGTGCGCGGCGCCCGGTGATCGAGATCATGCGCGAGCTGTACGCCGATCGCTTCAACTACATCCTGTATTTTCAGGCACCGGGCGTAGCCGAGCGGGAGCTGGATGCCGACATCGAACGCACGTTGCGGCTGTTCATGCAGGATCAGGACGTGTTCCTGCAGAAAAAGCCAGCCAACGCCACTTTGTTCGACGGCGTCTCGGCCCCCGGCGCATTGCCAACGTGGTGTACTCAAGCGGACATGGACGTTTACGTGCACACCTTCAGCAAGTGCGGTTTTCGTGGCCCGCTGAACTGGTATCGCAACTTTGAGCGCAATTGGCAGCGCACCGAGTTCCTCGCCGGCCAGCCCGTGCTGCAACCCACATTATTCTTGATTGGCGACCGTGATCCGGTCGGCGTGTTTGAAGCTCACACCCTCAAGCGCATGCCCGACGCAGTGCCCAACCTGCACCAGCAGGTGTTGGCCAACTGCGGTCACTGGATCCAGAACGAACAGGCCGAGCGGGTCAACGCGCTGATGCTCGCGTTTCTAGCGAGAACCTGAAGGTCGCCCCATGGCCTGGGCGCTCCACCAGTTGGATGCTGCGCCCGTGCAGTTGCAGGATGCGATGCACGATGCGCAGGCCCAGGCCGCCATCGCGGCGTGCGCCGCCGATGGTGAACGCGCGCAGGAACAGGCCATCGCGCAGCTCGGCATCAATGCCTGGGCCGCTGTCGCTGACGGTGACCGCCACAGTGTTGGCCTCGGGTGACAGGATCACTTCGACTTCACCGTTTACCGGTGTGTGGCGCAAGGCGTTATCGAGCAGATTGGTCAGCACGCGTTCGATCAAGCCGAGGTCGGCCAGCACTGTCGGCACCTGGGGCGGCAGGGTGGCGATGAGGTTGATTGAGCGGGCTTCGGCGGTGAGTTCGAATTTCTGGAAGATGTCTTGCACCAGGTCGGGCAGGGAAAAGCCTTCGATCACGGGCTGCACAAAACCATGTTCCAGGCGCACCAGCTCCAGCATTGACTGGGCCAACCCGCCCACCTTGCGGCTTTGGTCGAGGGCAATGCCCAGGTAGCGGCGGCGCTCGTCGGGGCTGAGGCTGGCGTCCTTGAGGGACAGGGTTTCCAGATAGCCGTGCAGCGACGCCAACGGCGTGCGCAGGTCATGGGAAATATTCGCGACCATTTCCCGGCGTTCCTGGTCCTGATGGGTGATGGCGCGCCATTGTTCGCCCAGGCGGTTTTCCATTTGTACGAAGGCATGGTCGAGCACCGCGATTTCATCGCCGCTGTCGAGTTCGGGGGTATTGATTTGCGTGGGTTTGGGGGCGCCGTCGATGTCGAACCGGCCCACCTTGTCGGTGAGCTGACGCAGCGGTCGGGTGATCCAGGCAAAGGCGATCAAGCCGGCCAACAGGCAGAGCAGGGCGACCAGCCCGATGGACCACAAGGCAATCTTCAGCGCCATGCCGGTCGCGTCTTTAGCGTCGTACACATCATGGGCTTCGCCCAGCAGCACCACGTACAGGAAGCCGGTTTGCTGGCCGTTGGCCTTGAGCGGCGCCGCGCTGAATACCTTGTGCCCATCGACGCTGCGCGGGTCATCGCCGAGGATCGGCAGCATCGCGCCGCTGAGGAATCGGCGCACCGGTGCGAGGTCGACCTTGTCGCGCAGCAAGTGCCCGCTGGGCGCGGCATTCCCGACCACACGCCCGTCAATATCGAGCAAGTACACCTCGACACTCGGGTTGACCAGCATCAACTGGCTGAACAGGTTGCGCACTGCCTCGGGCTTGAGGCCGTCGGCGTCCATCAGTTGAGTGTCGCGAGCAATATGCGCCGCCAGGTCGCGCGACAGGCCTTGCACCACTTCCAGCTCATGCATGCGGTTGGAGCGCACCTGCAGCCATGCCGAGGTGCCGCTGCAGATCACCAGCAGCACGGCGAACACCACCGACAGGCGCTGGGTCAGGGTCAGTTTCATGATGCATTCTCGGCAAACTTGTAGCCCCGGCCCCACACCGTGAGGATGAGCACCGGGTTGGCCGGGTCGGCTTCGACTTTGGCGCGCAGCCGGTTGATATGCGTGTTCACGGTGTGTTCATAGCCTTCGTGGCTGTAGCCCCACACCGCGTTGAGCAGGTCCATGCGTGAAAACACCTTGCCCGGCTGGCGGGCGAAGAAATACAGCAGGTCAAACTCGCGCGGCGTGAGGTCCAGGCGCTGGCCTTGCAGGGTCGCGTCGCGGGTCAGCGGGTTGATGAACAGCTGGCCGAGGTCGAGGCTGCCGGCGTCCATTTTCAAATTGCGCGCCATTGCATCCACGCGGCGCAGCAGCGCCTTGACCCGTGCGACCAGTTCGGGCATCGAAAACGGCTTGGCCAGGTAATCGTCGGCGCCCAGCTCCAGCCCAAGGATGCGGTGCAACTCGCTGGAGCGCGCGCTGGTGATGATGATCGGGGTGTAGCGCGTCATGGCGCGGGCGCGCCGGCAGATCTCCAGGCCATCGACGCCGGGCAGCATCAAGTCGAGGATCAGCGCATCCCAGCCGCCCTGTTCGAGCAGGTGCAGGCCTTCATTGCCGTCGGCGCTGTGCACCACCTCAAACTGCTCGTCGCGCAGGTGCAGGCAAATCAAGTCGGCAATATGGGCATCGTCCTCGACCACCAGGACACGTTTGGGCTGATCCATGCTGAAAACCTTCGCTTGTAGTTCGCGCATTGTGCGGGTTTTGCAACAGTGTAGTTATCACGAATTGTTTAACTCTGCGTGAGGATTTCGCGACCGCCCATGGCCCAGGATCACCTCAATGCAAAGGCGCCGGTTACGACAAGACAAGCTTTTATGACGAGCCAGATCCCCGTGGCGAGCGGGCTTGCCCCGCGTCGGGCTGCGCAGCGGCCCCAAAAAAAGCGGGCGCTACGCACGCCAACGCGGGGCAAGCCCGCTCGCCACACCAAACCCTCCAGCCACACGATCAGCGCCAGTCATCCATGAGGAAAATCCCATGTATTCACGCCGACAAATACTGCTAGCCACCGGCGGCCTGGGTGTCGCCGTCCTGGCCGGCGGCCTGCTCAAACAGCTCAACCTGGTCACCGACGCCGAAGCCGCGGAAACCTTCGAGGTCAACCATACCGATGCCCAGTGGCGCAGCCTGCTCAGCGCCGAGCAATTCGACATTCTGCGCGAGGAGGGCACCGAACGGCCTTACACCAGCCCGCTCAACGATGAGCACCGCACAGGCACTTTCGCCTGCGCCGGCTGTGCGCTGCCTTTGTTCTCCTCGGCCACCAAGTTCGAAAGCCACACCGGTTGGCCAAGCTTCTGGCAGCCACTGGACAACGCGGTCGCCAGCCACGTCGACACGTCCTTTGGCGTGGTGCGCAAGGAGATTCACTGCCGCCGCTGTGGTGGCCACCAAGGGCACGTTTTCGACGATGGCCCTGCACCCACCGGCCTACGCTATTGCATGAACGGCGCGGCCATGACGTTCACGGCGGCTTAAGCCGATGTTTATCAATACTTATAAGGGACGATCCCATGTGGCTTCTGGTTCTCGCGTATCTGGGCGGCGTGCTGACAATTGTCAGCCCGTGCATCCTGCCTGTTCTGCCTTTTGTCTTCGCTCGCACCGGGCAGCCGTTTATGCGCAGTGGCTTGCCGCTGTTGGCGGGGATGGCGGTGACGTTCGCCCTGGTGGCCTCGCTGGCGGCAGTGGGCGGCGGTTGGGTGGTGCAAGTCAATCAATACGGGCGCTGGCTCGCGTTGCTGTGCGTTGCCCTGTTCGGACTCACGCTGTTGCTGCCGCAATTGTCGCAGCGCCTGACGCGGCCCTTGGTGGCCGCCGGCAGTCGCCTGTCCGAAGCCGCTGGAGCCGACGCCAGACCGCGTCCGGGCGCCTCGTTCCTGATCGGCGTGGCCACCGGTTTGCTCTGGGCTCCCTGCGCCGGGCCCATCCTCGGGTTGGTACTGACCGGCGCGGCACTGCAGGGCGCCAGCATCGGCACGACCTTGCTGTTGCTGGCCTACGCCGCCGGTGCTGCGACGTCACTGGCGCTGGCGCTGCTGGTCGGCGGTAAAGTCTTTGGCTTGATGAAAAAGTCGCTCGGCGCCGGCGAATGGCTGCGCCGCGGTCTGGGTGCACTGATGTTGGCCGGCGTGGCCGCCATCGCGCTGGGCCTGGACACCGGGGTGCTGTCGCGCTTGTCGACAGCCTCCACCGGCGGCCTGGAACAAAGCCTGGTGAACACACTCAGCGCCAAGCCCGAACAGAAGAGCGGCGCGATGATGGCGGCGGCCAACCACAGCGATTCGCTGCCCATCGAAGGGGCTTTGCCGGCGCTGGACGGCGCGGTGCAGTGGCTCAACAGCCCGCCACTGAGCGCCGAAGCGCTCAAAGGCAAAGTGGTGCTGGTGGATTTCTGGACCTACTCCTGCATCAACTGCCTGCGCAGCTTGCCGTATGTCAAAGCCTGGGCCGAGAAATACCACGACCAGGGCCTGGTGGTGATTGGCGTACACGCCCCGGAATTCGCCTTTGAACGCGACGTGAGCAACGTCACCAAGGCCATGAAGGATCTGGGCATCACCTACCCGGTGGCGATCGACAACAACTATAAAATCTGGCGCGCCTTCAACAACCAGTACTGGCCGGCGCACTACTTTGCCGATGCCAAGGGCCAGATTCGCTATCACCACTTTGGTGAGGGCGATTACGCCGAGTCCGAACGCGTCATTCAACAACTGCTGCGTGAGGCTGGCGCGACCCACGTCGCCGGTGGCTTGATCGAAGCCGACGCCAAGGGCGTGCAGCAAGCGCCGGACATGAACGAGGTGCAATCGCCGGAAACCTACCTGGGCTTCCAGCGTGCGGAAAACTTCGTCACCACCGGCACCCTGGGCACTGACACCGTGGTGAATTACCCGGCAGCCGGCACCCTGGCGCTGAACAACTGGACCCTGGAAGGCCCATGGAATGTCGGCGGCCAGCAAGCCACCCTCGACCGGGCTGGCGGGCGCATCGTCTACCGCTTCCATGCCCGTGACCTGCACCTGGTGCTGGGCCCGGGTGCCGATGGCAAGCCGGTGCGTTTCAAGGTGACGATTGACGGCCAAGCGCCGGGCAATGCCCACGGCACGGATGTGGCGCCCGATGGCAGCGGCACGGTGACCGAGCAACGCCTGTATCAGCTCGTGCGCCAGCCTGCCGGGGTCAAGGACCGCACCTTCAGCATCGAATTTCTCGACCCGCACGTGGCGGCTTATGCCTTCACCTTCGGCTGACCCACCAATCTTGAAGTGAAAACCCAATCAATGTGGGAGCAGGCAAGTCAGCTCCCACACTCGACCGCGCTCTGGAGTGAGTTTTATGAGACTTCTCAAAATTTTACCCGCATTGGCCTTCGCCACCTTCGTCGGTCAAAGCTCGGCCTTTTCTTTCGGCGCCTCCGATGACGCGGTGATGATCGCGCCGCCCGCGCTGGACCTGCCGGCCGAGTCCGGCAACCTGCAAACCGCGGTGTTTGCCGGTGGCTGTTTCTGGGGCGTGCAAGGGGTGTTCCAGCATGTACAGGGCGTGAAAAACGCCGTGTCCGGCTACGACGGCGGCGCGGCCAACACGGCGCAGTACGAGTCGGTCAGCGAGGGCGACACCGGCCACGCCGAGTCGGTGTCGGTGACCTACGATCCGAGCAAGGTCAGCTACGGCAAGCTGCTGCAGATCTACTTCTCGGTGGCCCACAACCCCACCGAACTCAACCGCCAGGGCCCGGACAGTGGCACCCAGTACCGCTCTGAGATTTTCGCGCAAAATGCCGAGCAGCAAAAAGTCGCCCAGGCCTACATCGCGCAGCTCGACGCTGCCAAGGCCTTCGCCAAGCCGATCGTGACCAAAGTGGAGATGGGCAAGGCGTTTTACCCCGCCGAGTCTTATCACCAGGACTTCCTCACCGAGAACCCGTCCTACCCCTACATCGTGATCAATGACCTGCCGAAAGTGGCGCAGCTGAAAAAGCTGTTTCCGGACCAATACCGCGCAGAACCCGTACTGGTAAAAAACCAATAACCAACACAAAACCCAATGTGGGAGCGGCTTGCCCGCGATGGCGTCCGTTCAGTCACCACCGATGCAACTGAACCTGCGCTATCGCGGGCAAGCCCGCTCCCACAGTTTTAACCTTTGGCGTTTGCCAGATAAGGCGCCAACCGCCGCCCCATTTCCTCACCCAACGCCTGCAACCCGCTCAGCGGCCGCACCATCACTTCAAACTCGACGATTTGCCCCGACTCATTAAAACGAATCAGGTCAATCCCCTTGAGCTGCTTGTCGCCCACCCGCGCGCTGAACTCCAGCACCACACTGAGCCCGTCGGCCGTGGCCATTTCACGGTGGTACTTGAAGTCTTCAAACACCGTGATCACGGTGTTCAGAATCATCGACACCACGGGCGCGCCAGGGTAGGGCGTGTGGGCCATGGGTGAGCGGAAGACGGCATCAGGCGCCAGCAGTTCGGGCAGCGATTGCAGATCGCGCCCGGCCAGCATCGCGTGCCAGCGTTGCAACGTCTGAGCGGCGGCGGGGGTCAGTGTCAGTTCGGACATGCGCTGTACCTGTTCTTGGGATGGGAAGGCCTTTCACCTGCCCAACATAAGAGCGGCACCTGAGCAGGGTCAATCACCCGAACTGACAGTTAAGTGACTGCAACTCACACCACTTCCAGGTACGAGCTATGAATCGCCCGTGCCAGCTCACGCACCGTGTCGATAAAGTCCGTCAGGCGGCTGTGCAAGCCGTCCTCCAGAATCTCATCGATCCCGGTATAGCGCAGGCGCGCCTCGAATTCCGCCGCCAGGCGCTGCGCCGTGCGCCCATAGCTGCCGGGCAAGCCCGCGAGGATATGGCTCAGCTCCTCGATACACGCATGCAACGAACGCGGCACGTCACTGCGCAGCAGCAGCAACTCCGATACCGAGCGCGCATTCAAGGCATTCGGGTACAGCTCGGTGTAGGCCTCAAACGACGACAACGCCCGCAGCAGGGCGCTCCACTGGTAATAGCCGCGTGCCGACAAGTCGCTGACTTCTTCCGACTCCTCGCCAAACATCTCATAGCGCGCGTCCAGTAAGCGCAAGGTGTTGTCCGCGCGCTCGACGAAGGTGCCCAGGCGGATAAACCGGTATGCGTCATTGCGCATGATGGTGCCGGAGGTCGCGCCGCGGAACAGGTGCGAACGCTGCTTGACCCAGTCACAGAAGTGGCTGATGCCGTGCCGCGCGAGGCCACCGGCGGCGATGCTGCGCATTTCCAGCCAGGTGGCGTTAAGGTTTTCCCACATGTCGGCGGTAATGCGTCCGCGTACCGCGTGGGCGTTGCCCCGCGCGGCACGCAGGCAGTTGTAGATGCTGGCGGGGTTTTCTTCGTCGAGGGCGAAGAAGTGCAGCATGAGCGTCGCGTCCAGCTCTTTGTGACGCTCCAGGTAATTCTCCAGGGTGCCGCTGCTGAGCAACGCCATCGCCAGTTCGTCCAGCCCATCGCTGTGCCCGGCCTGGGGCATCAGCGACAGCGAGTAACTGACTTCAAGCATGCGCGCCAGGTTTTCGGCGCGTTCCAGGTAACGCGACATCCAGTACAGATCTGCGGCGGTTCTACTCAACATACTCAGCCCTCCACCACCCAGGTGTCCTTGGTTCCGCCGCCTTGCGACGAGTTGACGATCAACGAGCCTTCCTTCAATGCCACGCGGGTCAGGCCGCCGGGCACCAGGCGGGTTTCCTTGCCCGAGAGTACGAACGGGCGCAGGTCGATATGCCGCGGCGCAATGCCGTTTTCGACGAAGGTGGGGCAGGTGGACAGGCTCAGGGTCGGTTGGGCGATGTAGGCGTGGGGACGTGCCTTGATGCGTTGGCGGAAGTCCTCGATTTCGGCGGCGGTGGAGGCCGGGCCGACCAGCATGCCGTAGCCGCCCGAGCCCTGGGTTTCCTTGACCACCAATTCCGGCAAGTGGGCGAGCACGTGGGACAGTTCATCCGGCTTGCGGCACTGAAAGGTCGGCACGTTTTGCAGAATCGGCTCTTCATCCAGGTAGAAACGGATCATCTGCGGCACGTACGGGTAAATCGACTTGTCATCGGCCACGCCGGTGCCAATTGCATTGGCCAGCACCACATTGCCGGCACAATAGGCGGCAACCAGCCCCGGCACGCCGAGCATCGAATCGGGATTGAAGGCCTTGGGGTCGAGGAAGGCGTCGTCGATTCGCCGGTAAATCACATCCACCGGCTTGGGCCCGTCGGTGGTGCGCATGAACACCTTGAGGTCGTGCACGAACAGGTCGGCGCCTTCGACCAGTTCCACGCCCATTTCTCGGGCGAGGAAGGCGTGTTCGAAGAAGGCGCTGTTGAAGCGGCCCGGGGTCAGCACCACCACGTTGGGGTTGTCGAGGCGGCTGGAACTTTTCAGGGTCTTGAGCAGCAGGTTGGGGTAGTGGTCCACCGGCGCGATGCGCTGCTTGGCGAACACTTCCGGGAACAGGCGCATCATCATCTTGCGGTCTTCGAGCATGTAGCTCACGCCGCTGGGGGTGCGCAGGTTGTCTTCGAGCACGTAGTAGGTGCCGTCGCCGTCGCGCACCAGGTCAACCCCGGAAATGTGCGAGTAGATGTCGCGGTGCAGGTCCAGCCCGACCATCGCCTTCTGATAACCCTCGTTGCCCAGCACCTGCTCGGCGGGAATGATCCCGGCCTTGATGATGCGTTGGTCGTGATAGATGTCGGCCAGGAACATGTTCAGCGCATTGACGCGCTGGATACAGCCGCGTTCGATCACGCTCCATTCAGTGGCGGGGATGCTGCGGGGAATGATGTCGAAGGGGATCAGGCGCTCGGTGTCCTGCTCGTCGCCGTAGAGGGTGAAGGTGATCCCGGCGCGGTGGAACAGCAAATCGGCTTCGCGGCGCCTTTGCGCCAGCAGTTCCGGCGGCGTGTTGGCCAGCCAGCGGGAGAAATCCTGATAGTGCGCACGGCACACGCCATGTGCGTCATTCATTTCATCAAAGAAAGATCGAGCCATTCCAGTACCTTGTCAGTGCCCAGGGGTGCTTGGGTGGCACTGCCGCTTTAAAAAACGCATTTTTTTATGAGCCCGTGGCTGATCGTGCCAACAGGCCTGGTCCTTACTTTCTTATGGGGTCGGCTCTGGGTCGGGGGGTAACGAATGCTCCTGAATCCGGGCAGATGAATGGATAAAGCAATGCGTGTGCCGGAACCGGGGATTGTGTTGATTTAATCCTGCGGCGAGCGGGCTGATGGTGGTAGCGGGCGTGCTGTGGCGAGCGGCCTCCCCCGCGTTGGGCTGCGCAGCGGCCCCCAGCGAAAGCAGGCGCGCTGCGCACGCCAACGCGGGGCAAGCCCGCTCACTACAAGGGTGCAGGGCCTGTTCCACAATGGTGCATGAACAAACTTGAACTTCACCGCTGCCTGATTCTTCTAACGAGACTCGCAATCTTGTGGAGCACCGTCGTGCCCAGAATCATCTCCCCGAACACCCCCGAAGCAGCGCTGGACGATCACAGTGAACACAACGCCAAGATTTTTGGTTCGCCCAAGGACCGCCTTGACTTCTATCGCCGCGAAATCCAGTACGAAACCTCCATCCTGGCCAACCGCACCGATGCCTACCTGACGGCGCAGTCGTTTCTGGTCATCGCGTTTGTCTCCGGCATGGGCAACCTGAACCCGGAATGGGGCAAGTTTTTCACCCTGATCGTGCCGGTGTTCCTGGCCTCCCTGGGAGTGCTCAGTTCCCTGAATGCCTGGCCGGGGATCCGTGCCGCGTACGAAATCATCGACCACTGGCACTACAAACAAAGCGAATTGCTGCGCAGCGAGCCGGTCATGGGCATGGCCTATGACGATTCGCCGCTGTTTTGCGAAACCGAGTCGTCGCACAAGGGCTATCGCAAGTCGCTGCTGTTTTCCATGCGCGCGCCATGGCTGTTCATGGTGTTCTGGCTGTTGCTGGGCGTCTACGCGTTCTACATCCAGATCGATAACCCTGTGTCTTGAGCACTGCTGCTTAAATCGTCGGAACTTCATCGTCCTGCGCGGGACCTTACCTTTACGCAGGATGTGTTTTCCGAAACTGCGAAGAGGTGACCCCCATGAATACAAGCAACGATCCGCAAGTCAGCAACCGCAACGACCCGGCCATCGATGGTGGAGAGCCGGCGCCCGGCACTGGCGCCGACGCGCCTAAAGACCCCAAGCCTGCCAGCGATCCAAAAGCCAAGGAAAACGACTACAGCCCCGACTTCAAGCCTGAGCCCGAAGTCAAGCCTGAGACGGATGCCGATATCGATACCCAAGGCGGTTAGAGGAGACGGTCATGTCAGAACAAGACGACGAAGAACTCAACGACCCGGGCAACGAAGACCCGGGCTCATTGATGGATGATGCAGAAGTGCCGCTGAACGATCTGGATGACGCGGCCGATGTAGGTCATACCGAAAATCAGGACTGAGCTGCAATCTTTTGAGCTTTCACCTTGGCACGTCGTTCATACCAGGCCAGCATCGGCTGGGTACTCAGGCCATGAACGACGATGCTCAAGGCGATTACCGACACCGTAAGGTTCACCGCCACCGCACTGCTGGTGCCGATCAACCCATGGTTGAGCGCGTAGAACAGGTAGTAGATGCTGCCGATCCCGCGAATGCCGAACCAGCCCATCAAGCCACGCTGCCGATAGTCGATCAGGCTGCCCCAGGGTACGGCCAGCACACTCGCCGGCCGAATCACGCAAAACAACAGCGCCGCCACCGGCAGCGCGCGCCAGTCCCAATGACTGACCAGAATGATCCCCAGCAGCGTCACCAGGAAAACCTCCATCGAGCGTTCCACCAGGCTGCCGAATGACAGCATGTCGCCCATCATCACACCGGCGGCGATCTGTGTGTCTTGCAGTTCACTGACATCACCTTGGAGCGCGCGTGCAGGTTCCACCTCCAGATGGCCCACCACCGGCAATGCCAAGTGCTCGGAGGGCGTCTGCGAATTGCCCGTTGACCTGAACTCTGCCTGGCGCAAGCCGAGCCCGGCGGCGAACACCGACAAAAAGCCGTAGCCGCCCACCGCCTCGGCCGCCACGTAGGCCAGGGCGATCAACGCCAGCGTCAGGTAATCGTTGGGCGACAAGGTGCTGTCTTCATTGGTGATGCGCATCCACAAGGTCACGCGGCCGATGCCCCGGCCCATCCAGTAGCCGATCAGCAACCCGGCCGGTACGGCCCACAGCAGGTTTTTCAGGGCCCAGACGCCCAGCCAGTCACCGTCAAAGCCGCCATGCTGCATGAATAACAGCGCAAAAATCACAAACGGAAACGCCGTGCCATCGTTCAAGCCGGCCTCGCCCGACAGGCCAAAACGCAGCGCGTCGTAGTCCTGCGCATTGTTGACCTGAACCAGGCCGGCCAGCACCGGGTCGGTCGGCGCCAGAATGGCACCGACCAGCAGCGAAACGCCCCAGGAAAGCCCGAACAGGTAATGCAGCGCGAGGCCACTGCCCAGGATAGTCAGCAACATCACCGGGCCTGCCATGCCAAACGCAATGCGCCAGGTGCGATGCCGCAATGGCAGGCGCAGCTTCAAGCCGCTGACGAACAGCGAAAACAGCACCGCCACTTCCGTCAAGTGCTCCATCCAGCGTGCGGAAGCCTTGATGTCCATCTGCAGCAGGTCCATGCCCAGGGGCCCAATGGCGATGCCCAGCAACAGGCAGACTGCCGAGGTCGTCACCGGCATCCAGCGCAGGTAGGAGGAGGTGAGGGCGAGGGTCAGCAATACCGCGCCGAGTACGGCCAACCAAAGAATAAAAGTCATCGAACGTGCACCGTGGCCGTGGTTTGTAGCCGTTGGAGGACCACGACCCGGTACTGGTTCAAAGTTGTTGGGTCAGGTGTTGATCCACGAATGATCGGCGCCGATCCTGATGTTGAACCGGTAGCGAAGCGGGTAGTAGTGGTGTTTGATTTTTTGTATCTGCTCACGCAGATGATCCGGTGGCGCAAGCCCTTTGCTGGCGTAGACGCCAAGTACGTCGTTTTCAATGTCGACGATAGGGCCGGACGAGACGAGGCTGCCGTCGACCAGCTTGGACTCTTTGGCTAATCCATCCAAACCCAGGTCGTACAGGTCGGGCCGTTTCGACTTGAGGATGTCATTGAACAGATTCGGGCCTGCGGTCTCGAATATCTTGCGTTCATAAGCGCTGAATTCGGGTGTGTAGTGCACCCGGCCATTGGCGGATTTCGTGGCAGTGGGGCGGTTGGCCGCGAAGTACGCCTTGTTGGCTTTAAAACGTTGGTTCATCTGCGTGATCATCGCCTCGATGATCGGGTTGCCAGGGCGTGTCGCGAAGTTACTGGTGTTATAGAACGGTGTGTAGTCGGTCAGGCGATGCACGACCGGCGCGCCGAGCAGAACATCGTCAGCGCCGGCGAGCAATGCGCCGGTGCCGATGTTTTTTTGAATGACGTCATCGGTGTCCAGGTACACACCGCCGTGCTTGTTCATGATGGGATAACGCGCAACGTCCGAGGCGGCCGCCAGGTTTTTGCCTTGCCCCTGCCGAAAGTAGTCGTACATTTCGCCGCGCCTGAGTTGCTTGAAGACTTCGTCCTCATGCAGGTTCACGATCTTCACGCCGGGCACCTTGCTCTCCAGCGTGTTTTTTATGCGTTGAAACACCGCCGGGCTGTCGGCATCGACGTGAAGGATGGAGGTATAACCGGGCGCCTGAGTGGCGTTCCTGGCGATGTTGTCGGCCAGGTGCGACGGTATTTCCTGGCCGGCCCAAAAATAGTGCAGCGCCTTGGGCAGCGGTTTCACTTCGTTTGGCAGCTTCAGCACCGACGGCGGTGAGACATCAATAAAGGTGTACTGATGCGCGTCGGCCTTTTTAGCTTTGCTGAACTCATCAAGCGTTCCCCGTTGCCACTTGCCCTTGGCACTTCGCCAGAAATACTTCGTGGGCGTGTCATCGATACCGGTGGCGAGCGGGGTCAGTTTCCACGCGCCGGCCGAACTGTCGAAGATGACGCTGTGTTCGGCGCCTTTGTGATTGAGCCTGAACGGCGTGGCTGCATGTTCGACAACGTCGATGTCATCCATCGGGACCACGTAAGTGCTGTCGCCAAATTTCCAGGGCGTGGGTGTGTCATGAGCGCCACCCAGCAGCCGGGCGGACCTGGAGGTGGGTTCCCAGCCGGACACACCGAGGTCCCTGATGGCGATGTCTGGCCCCGTGCCATTGGGGTGCCGGATGACTCGCTGGCCATCCTTCAAGCGTGACTCATAAAGTGTTCCGTCGACCTTTACATATTCTTTTTTACTGCGGCCTACGTACACGTTGCCCTGCAAACCCTTGGTCGACAGCGCGTGCGGGGCTATGTGTCTGGCTTCATAACCGCGCAGGTTGGCGTCCAGTGTCCGGGTCTGGCCACTGGCCGCCAGGCGCTTGGGCGTGAAGTCTTTGAGCGGGGGGCCAAAGGGGTATTTTTTTACCGCGTCGTATTGGTGCCAGTGACCCTGGAACAGCACGGCATGACCTTCAACAGTGTGTTGCCCGACCTTGAACGTGCCGTTTGCCGCCAGACCCTGTTGCCGATCGGCGATCTTTACCAGGTCATCGCCGCCGAGGGCGTGCAGGCTGCTGGCGTCGTTTGAGTTGGGGCTGTCGACGACAAAGTTTTCCAGCGGTTTGCCGTACGCCTGTTGGGTGCGCGGATTAACGGCATACCACTGTTGGGTCGCCTCATCGAATGTGGCCAGCGCTGGGGTGCTCTGCGCGCGGTGGGAGGCCCTGAAGGTGCCTTGCGCGATATCGGGCTTTTTCGCCAACTCAAGCAGGTTGACACTGCGGTAAGACCCGCGCAGGTGCTTGAGGCCCCTATAGCTGGCGCCGGCTAAGCTGCGGACGCCGTTGGCGACTCCGCGCGCCAGGTCATCCACCCCGCTCAGGGGGTTGAGCGAGCCGACCGCCGCGCGCCCGACAATCTTGAACGTCTGGCCGAGCCTGGAGATGGCCGACGCGCCGGCAAATGCGCCTTTCGCGCCCTTGGCCGCAGCCCCCAGGCCCACCGCGAAACCAAAGATATCGAAGGCCAGATCGACGATACCGTCCTTCGCGTTGCCGTCGATGAAATGCTTGATGGCTGACCTGAACGGGATCAGATTCAGCGCTACGTCCTCAACCACCTTATAGGTCGGTACTTCAGTGTCGAACGTCGTCACGCCTCTGGCGCTGCGGTGCACAGCGGGCAGGTTGATGTCTTCGATCAGCGCATCGGCCATGTACCGGGTTCGGTCACTGGCGAAGCTATCAGGCACGGTGTGCGCACCTTTGCGCTCATCCAGCAGGGCCGATGAGTATTCACCCGCAGGCTTTACGGCATCGTAGCGTTTGCCGGGTGACGGATACCAACCGCCGGCGGGTGGGTACGCTTTGTAGGTCTGGCCCGGCCGCCGGGTCACCGTGCCCTTGAGGCGGTCGACTGCATAGGTCATGGCCTTGCCATTGCGCTGGGTCTCGACCAGTAGAACGCCTTCTGCAACGCGGCGATCGTCTCGGCTGTATTCAATTTCCTTGCGCACGCTTATTTTGCCGAATTCCAGGTTTTGCCGGTCTTCCAGCGGCAGCTTGGCGATCAAGTGCTTGAGTTGCGCAGTGGTGGTCTTTTTTACCCGGCTGGTGTAAGCCCCAAACGCTTCATCAAACGCATCCTGCGGACGCGGCAGGTCTTTAAGCGTCGCCAGAGCGGCGTTGATGTTGATCGCATGCGAGGACGCTACCCAAGCCCCCGGCGCGCCATCCGTGGGCAAAGCGACGTTGCCCAGCGTCACCGCGCTGGCAGCCGCGCGACCGGCCCGGCCCCAATCATCGGACGAGTCGGGCGCGCCGAGCAGGGCTCTGCCGTCGATAAACAGATCCAGCAGCGAGTAAGGCCCCGGGAAGTGCCTGCTGGCGGGCTGCGAGGTGATGCATTTTTCTTCGAACAGGTTCGGGTCCATCGCCGGCAAAGCGAGTTTCAGTTGTGCCAGCGCCAGCGCTTTTGTGGTCGGCATCTCGCCGATCTGCGTTTGGGCAGCCTCTCTCAACTCATTGACCTGGGCACTGAATCGCTGACGCACCAGGGCCATGGCTGCATCGGTGGTCGGGTAGTGCAGGCCATTGCCAACGGCCCAGTCCTTGATCGCTTCATGCTGGGCGGCGTATTCAATGCGGCGCTCGTCATCGGTCACGGGTGCAATGCTGCCCTCCAGCATGACGCGCGCATAGCTCATCGCCGCCGTTGCCCCCGGCGATTTTGCCTCGATGCGCGCGACCGCCGTGGCAAAGCTGACCCAGCTGTGGGTGCCCACGGCCACCTGATCGGGGATGTCCTTGACCAGAAGCGCCGGCGCCCGGCTGGCAAGCAAAAGGTGAGTCAGCACGCAAGCGGTGGCCGGGGAGGACGCTCGCCCGGTGGTCACCAGGTGGTCTTCCATCTCGCTGATGATCGTAGACGCGGACTTGCCGGCGTTTTCGGCGCAGAACAGCGTGTAACCTTCAATGCTCAGGGGCGTGTCTGACCGCGCAGCGCCAAACGGATCGTCCACCCTGACACGCTCCACGTTCAATGCCGCCAGTAGCCAATCGGTGGCACTGCCCTTGATTGACCGTGCCTCGAAGCTGGCCTGGATGGCCTCGCCCAGTGCCTTGCCTCTGGGCGTGTTGAGCAACTCGTCGAGTAAGCGTCGCGGCTGGCTCAGCGCTGAGGGCGTGAGAGGCCTGTTGTCGAGCAGGTACTCCAGGACATTGTTAAACGGGCGCACATCAATGTCGCCAAAGCCGCCTGCGTACAGGCCGCTACTCAACAGTCGCTGGTTGCGCTGATCCAGGGGTTGCGGCCAGCTCAGCGCACCGCCAAGGTTCCCGTGGGTGGGGGTATTGGGCGGTGGCGTGGTGATTGCTTGGGCAAGGTTGTCCATGGCTTCGCGGCTGGTCGGCACATCCCAGCCGTTATCTTCCAGGAACCGCTTGAGGCTGACCTCGGCCCACGCCTGCATGTGATCGCTGCGGTACGTGCTGTGGGTGCCCAGTTGAATGGTGTTTTCCTGTAACTCATCGGCGATGTCGGCATTTGATCGCGTGCCGTCTTTCAACTGCGCTGACAGGTACCGTAACGACGCTGCGGCCTGGTGCTGCGCGTGCGTATCGTCGACGACGGATTTCTGGCTTTGCAGGGCACGTTCGCTGCGCGATTCCACCACGTCGGAAAAAACCACCGGGTCGAGCCTGGCGAAGCGGCGCTCGCGGCTGAGTACGTCGGCGCGCTGTGTTAGCGCCGAGCCCGAAAGGTGGGGCGGCTCTTTATAAAAGTTGCCCACCAGCGCCAAGGGCGCGATGTGCTCGTTTGTAGCGCCCGGCAGGGTGAAGGTCGCATCTGCCTGGCCGGCGGCGATGACGCGTGCCGCCTGGAGCACCGGGCCGCTGATGGCGCCCCAGTCTCTGTCGTCCAGCCCCAGCGTGTGCAGCGTCTGGGCGGGATCCAGGTAGCGCTTTCGCGTGAAGTGAATCCGCCCCGACGCCGGGTTGAGGCTGATCGAGTGGCTGTCTATGCCCTTGTCATGGATCCACTGGGCCACGTCCGGTGATCGCAAGGCGTTTGCCAGCTGCGCCCACCACTGCCCGAAGGTTGAATGCGCGGGGATGGGCCAGATTTTCTGGTCAGCGTCGCGGGCGGTCACGCCGGTTGCGCCGCGCAGTGCAGCGCCGTATTGAGCCGCCAGCTCGCGATCACCGTGGGCCCGGGTGCCTTCGATGTCTGGCTGAATGGGCGCGCCGGGCTCAGAGGTGAGCCTGGGCGGCGCAACGCTGTTGTCAGGAACCTGCGTTGGCTGCACGTGCGCAGCGTGAGGGTTGGAAATACGGGTCATAAAGTCTGTCACCTGGGCAGGGGAATACGCCACGGCACAGTGGCGTGGCCTCCCCTTGTGGCAGTAGTGCGTGCAGCGATTCCGTCGCCTGGCGGCGATAATCTTTACCCCTGATGTCAGCCTTCATGCTCGGATGCCAGGGGTGTCCGTTCGGCTACATCAACGGCTGACATCCCTTACAGGCTCAAGGCCTTTGCATTAACTGCGAGCCGATGGTGTTCAGCCGAATCATGTCCATCAACTGGCGCAACCCTGGCTGCGATTGCCGGCGGCTGGCGTAGTACATGCACAACGGTTCGCCCAGGCAGGCCCAGTCGGGCATCACTTCCACCAGACGGCCGTCGGACAGTTCCTGTTGCACACGGTTGGACAGGCAGTAGGCAATGCCCACACCTTGCAGCGCGGCATTGACGATGGTTTCAGTGTCGGCTGCGCTGAAATGGCCAGGCACGTCGATGCGCTGTTGACGCGGGCCGTTGCCCAGTTCCCATTTGTAAGTGGTCTTGTCTCCCAGGTACATGCGGATGCACGCGTGTTGCAGCAGGTCTTTGGGAACCTGTGGCGTCCCGTGACGTGCGAGGTAGGCAGGGGAGGCGACCACGATCCAGCGCAACGGGCCGGTCAGCGGCACCGCGACCATGTCTTGTGGCACGGTCGCGCCATACCGGATACCGGCGTCGTAGCCTTCGGCAATGATGTCGATCATCGCGTCCTGCACGATCAGGTCCAGGCGCAGTTGCGGGTAGGCGGTGGCGAAGTCGCCGAGGATCGGCGCCAACAGCAGCACCGCGGCATCCCTGGGCACATTGAGACGCAGGCGGCCAATCGGCGCTTCACGGTACAGCTCGAGGGTGTCGAGGCCGTCCTGGATGGTGGCAAAACCCAGGCTGAGCTTTTCGGCGAGCAGGGTGCCGGCGTCGGTGGGCTCCACGGCGCGGCTGGTGCGGTACAGCAACTTGACCCCAAGGCGGGTTTCCAGGTTGCGCATGGTGTGGCTCAACGCCGACGTGGTCACCCCCAGTTCGTGGGCGGCATGGCGGAAACTGCGACGGCGGATGATCGCCATGAACACATTCAGGTCGGCCAGTTCGGAACGATTGAAAGCAGCCATTTCAAGCCTCTTTTATGGGAGTTCGGTTGCATGCGGCGTTGAGCCCTATTCAACCTCGGATGATCTAGAGTAATTGCTTTTTTAAGCAATGTTGTGGGCAGGGGTATTTTTTTATGCGCATCGAGACCATCCGGATTTCTGGCATAGACAAGCCGGTCTCGCGGATTGCCCTTGGCACCTGGTCCATGGGCGGACACTTGTGGGGCGGCGCGGATGACGAACAGTCGACCAGGACCCTGCGCCATGCCTTGAACTGCGGCATCAACCTGATCGACACCGCCCCGGTGTATGGCTTTGGGCTGTCCGAGGAGCTGATCGGCAAAGCCTTGCGCGGCGTACGTCACTCGGCAGTCATCGCTACCAAAGCCGGGCTGCAGTGGGAAGACGGCACCCCGCGCCGCAATGCCACGGCCGAGCGCATTCGCAAAGAGGTCGAGGATTCATTGCGACGCCTGGAGACCGACTACATCGACCTGTATCAGGTGCACTGGCCCGACCCGCTGGTGGCCCAGCAGGAAACCGCCGAGGCGCTGGAGCGCCTGCGCCGTGAAGGCAAGATCCTGGCGGTGGGCGTGAGCAACTACTCGAGTGCGCAGTTGGACGAGTTCAGTCGTCACACGGCCCTGGCCACGGTGCAACCGCCGTACAACGTGTTCGAGCGCGCCATTGACAGCGACATCCTGCCGTATGCAAAGCGACACTCGCTGGTGGTGTTGGCTTATGGCCCGCTGTGCCGAGGGTTGCTGGCCGGCAATATGCATTCGGCCACCCGCTTTGCTGGCGACGACGTACGCAATCTCGACCCCAAGTTCAGGGCGCCGCGTTTCGAGCAGTACCTGGCGGCGGTGGCGGCACTGGACGTGTATGCCCGCGAATGCCATGGCAAATCCGTACTGGCCCTGGCACTGCGTTGGGTATTGGACCAGGGCCCAACCATCGCGCTGTGGGGTGCCCGTCGGCCGGAGCAGTTGAAGGGCTTCGACGAGGCATTCGGCTGGCACCTGAGCGCCGACGACTTGACACATATCGACCGTATTCTCGCCAGCACGATAAAAGATCCGATTGGCCCGGAATTTATGGCCCCAGCTAAACGTTAGCCCTAGCGACAGGGAGGTCAGCGAGAAAAATAACTGACATCCCCGTACGTTGAGGTTTTTTGCATGAAGCGCGGTACCGTATTCAAGATCGCTGGTGGTTTGCTGTGTGTGCTTGCGCTGGTCGGCGCCTGGCAGTGGCGGGGCAACCCCGATGCTTTATGGCATATCGTCAGCCAGCAATGCGTGCCCCATCAGCAACAGCAGCAAAACCCCAGCCCGTGCCTGGCGGTGGACCTGGACCGTGGCTACACGCTGTTCAAAGACCGCAACGGCCCGCTGCATGATGTGTTGATTCCGGTCGATAAGGTCACCGGCATTGAAGACCCTGCGCTGGGTCGACAGTTGCTGCCGCATTACTTTGCCCAGGCCTGGCGGCATCGCAGTGTGCTGTCCGACGGCTTGCAACAGCCGATTTCGGACGCGTTCCTCTCGGTGGCGATCAACTCACGTTACGGCCGCTCGCAAAACCAGTTGCACGTGCACATCGCGTGCCTGCGCCCGGAGGTGTTTGCCGCGCTGAACCGGCACAGCAACGACCTCACCGCGCAGTGGCAGGTGCTGCCGACGCGCCTGAAGGGGCACACCTACAGCGCCCGCACGCTGACGGCGGCGGACGCCGATACGCTGGACCCGCTGGCCGTGCTGCGTGAGTATGTCGAGGCGCAGGGCGACGCCATGAGCCAGTACAGCCTGCTGATGACACCGCGCGCCGATGGCAGCCTGGTATTGCTGACCACGCACCTGGCGTTGACCGAACTCAACCTGGGGTCGGCCGGTGAGCTGCAGGACTATCGCTGTGACTTGATGAATGCACATTGACCCCTTTCGGACCTGCCTGCATGCGCTTGACGGTGTTGCCCTCGCTGTTCCTGCTCGTCGGTGTCGCCCCTGCGGCGATCCCATACGGCAGCGGTGTGCGCCTGGGCAACGCCAGTACCCGCATGGGTTTGAACACGCGCTGAGCTGCATTTGAACCGGCCTAATACTGGGCGACCTACACCCGGTCACTTCATTCGCGACCTCTTTAACCGATAAACGACACCCGCCTGAACCTACCCATTGAACGACTGTTCAGTTTGCACTATGTTGACCGCATCCACCCGTTTGCACCTGCACGGGTTCGCGCTTTCTTCTTGAACGAGAGACTCTGGCATGCGGTTTTCCCCCTTCGTTGAACGAATTGCAGGGCAGGGCGTAGCCGCCTGGGACATCCATCACGCCGCGTTCAACGCCGCAAGCCAGGGCGAAGACGTCATCATTCTCAGCGTCGGCGACCCTGACTTCGCCACCCCGTCATTCATCACCGACGCCGCCGTCAGCGCCTTGCGCGAGGGCGACACTCACTACACCGAAATCCCCGGCCGTACAGCGCTGCGCAACGCGATTGCCGCGCGCTACAGCAAGACCTTGTCCCGCCCGTTGAGCGCCGAAAACGTCATCATCGTGCCCGGCGCGCAGAACGCGTTGTTCATCAGTTCGCTGTGCCTGCTGCAAGCCGGTGATGAAGTGCTGGTGCTCGACCCGATGTACGTCACCTACGAAGCCACGCTCAAGGCCAGCGGCGCCACGCTTACACGCGTGCCGTGTTCGCCGGAGTCCGGGTTTCGCCTGGATGCGCAACGGCTCGGCGCTGCGATCACGCCTCGGACCCGGGCGCTGTTCTTCTCCAACCCGAACAACCCCACGGGTGTGGTGCTGAACCCGCAAGAGCTGCAAGCCATTGCCGATCTGGCCATCGCCCACGACCTGTGGGTGGTGGTCGATGAGGTCTACGAAAGCCTGGTGTTCGACGGCGAGTACCACAGCCTTGCCGCGTTGCCGGGCATGGCCGAGCGCTGCATCGTGATCGGCAGTTTGTCCAAATCCCACGCCATGACCGGCTGGCGGATCGGTTGGATCATCGCCGCACCGCAGATGATCGTGCACGCCGAAACCCTGGTACTGAGCATGCTCTATGGCTTGCCGGGCTTTGTGATGGAAGCCGCCACGGCGGCGGTGCTGGCCCATGACGAGGTGACGGTGGGCATGCGCGAAATCTACCGCCGCCGCCGCGACCTGGTGGTGACAGGCCTCAGTGCCTGCCCGGGCATCAAGGTGCAGGCACCGCAAGCCGGCATGTTTGTGCTGGTGGACGTGCGCGGCACGGGCTTGGGGTCATTGGATTTTGCCTGGCGGCTGTTTCGCGAGGCGGGCGTGTCGGTGCTCGATGCCGCCGCCTTTGGTGAGCCCGCGCAAGGGTTTGTGCGCTTGTCCTTCACCCTGGGTGAGGAACGCCTGGCCGAGGCCTGCCGACGCATCGCCGGGTTTGTCGCCCGGCAGGTCGCTGAACCGCGTATCGCCGCCGCACCGCCCCCCGAAGTGGCGCAGCCGGCACAAGCCAGAACGATGATCGAAGTCGTCGACCTGCATAAGCGCTTCGGCAATATCGAGGTGCTCAAAGGTATTTCCCTCACGGCTCACGAAGGCGAGGTGATCTCGCTGATCGGCGCCAGCGGCTCGGGCAAAAGCACCTTGCTGCGCTGCATCAACATGCTCGAGGTACCCGACCAGGGCAGCATTCATGTCGATGGCGAAAGCATCAAGTTGAATTACGGTCTTCCCGGCGCGCCACTGGTGGCCGATGCCAAGCAGTTGGTGCGCATCCGCTCGACCTTGGGCATGGTGTTCCAGAACTTCAACCTGTGGCCCCATCGCACAGTGCTGGAAAACCTCATCGAGGCGCCCATCCAGGTGCTGCGCGAAAGCCGCGCCGAGGCCATCGAGCGCGCCGAAGCCTTGCTCGACCGCGTCGGCCTTGCCGCCAAGCGCAACGAATACCCGGCGTTTCTTTCCGGTGGCCAGCAACAACGCGTGGCGATTGCCCGCGCGTTGGCCATGCGCCCCAAAGTCATGCTGTTTGACGAACCCACCTCGGCCCTCGACCCGGAACTGGTGGGCGAAGTGCTGCGCGTAATCCGCTCGCTGGCCGAAGAAGGCCGCACCATGATCCTGGTCACCCATGAAATGGCCTTCGCCCGGGATGTGTCCTCCAAAGTGGCTTTTCTGCACCAAGGCATGATCGAGGAAACCGGCTCGCCGGACTCGGTGTTTATCGACCCACGCAGTGAACGTTGCCGACAGTTCGTCAACGCGCATCAAACTCGCTAACGCCAAAAAAGACGGGGCAAATCATGAAATCCAGACGCATGGCAACGTGGTTGAGCAGTGCAGTGTTGATGGTGGCCGCCGGGTTTATCCAGGCCGCAGAGAAACCCATCGTGTTCGCGGTGGCGGCAGAACCCTATCCACCGTTTACCGTCAAAGGCGGCAACGGGGAGTGGTCCGGCTTTGAAGTGGACCTGATCCACAAACTCTGTGAAGGCATGAAAGCCGAGTGCCAGATCAAGGAAGTGGCCTGGGATGGCATCATCCCGTCGCTGCTGGCGAAGAAAATCGACGTGATTTTCTCCTCGATGTCGGTTACCGATGAGCGTGAAAAACAGATCGCCTTCAGCCGTGCCTACTACGATTCGCTGCTGGGCGTGGCAGGGCCCAAGGGCGCGACGGTGGATATCACGCCTGAAGGCCTCAAGGGCAAGCTGATCGGCGTGCAGATCTCCACCGTCAGCGCCAATTACCTGAAAAAGTACTACGAGAACATCGCCGACCTTAAGTACTACGACACTCAGGAATCGGCCAACGCCGACCTGATCGCCGGGCGCATCGACTACATGATGGCCGACGACACGGCCATCGCGATGATGGTCAAGACCCCTGAAGCCAGCGGCCTGGCGCATATCGCCAGCGTGCCCTACGACCCGATCATCGGCCGTGGCGTGGGTGCCGGCTTACGCAAGGAAGACACCGCGCTCAAGGCCCGTCTCGACAAGGCGATCGGCGAACTGCTGGTGAGCAAGGACTATGACGACCTGGCCCAGCATTACTTCGGCCTGTCGGTCAGCCCGTGCAAACGCGGCGAGACCCCGGCGTTTGTGAGCAAGACCTGCGACAGCCCGTACCCGCCCATCGCGCAGAAGACCGAATAAGATGCTCGACCTTCTCAGCTTTGGCGAACAAGGGTGGGGCAACGCGCTGCTCAAAGGGTTATGGATGACCCTGCAAATCTCCGCCGGCGCCTTCGCGGTGGGCTTGCTGATCGGCCTGGTGGTGGCCTGCGCCAAGCTCAGCGCGCCACGCCCGGTTGCACAGCTGATGCGCGGTTACACCACCGTGTTTCGTGCGGTGCCGGAACTGCTGCTGATTCTGCTGCTGTACTACGCAGGTTCCATGGGCCTCAACGCGCTGATGCTGTGGCTGGGTTTCGAACAGGTAAACATCAGCGGCCCGCTGGTGGCGATCCTGGTGCTGGGGCTGGTGCAGGGCGCCTATGCCTCGGAAATATTCCGCGCAGCCATCCTGGCCATTCCCCACGGTCAGATCGAGGCGGCGCGGGCGTTTGGCCTGAGCGGGTTTGGCCTGTTCCGCCGGGTGACCTTGCCGATCATGGCGCCGTACGCCTTGGCCGGCATGTCCAACCTGTGGATCAACCTGATCAAGGACAGCGCCTTGATCAGCGTGGTCGGCACCAACGAGCTGCTGTACACGGCCAAGCAGGCGGCCGGTTCCACCCGTCAGTATTTGCTGTTCTACCTCACGGCCGCCGCCTTGTATTACCTGGTGACGCTGGCTTCCAACTACCTGTCCGGGCGCCTGGAGCGACGTATTCGTCGCTGGATGCCGGTTGTCGAGTGAGTCGCCATGCCTGAGTGGATAAGCTATTACGCGGGGCTGATCGCCAAGGGGTTGCAGACGACTTTGTCGCTGCTGGCGATCTCGGCAGTGCTCGGCTTTGCCCTGGCGGTGCTGGTGGCGTTGTCGCGCTTGTCCAAGCGCAAGTGGCTGGCCCGGGGTGCGCTGGCTTACACCAGCGTGCTGCGCGGCACACCGCTGTTGATCCAGATCTACATTTTTTACTATGGGCTGGGCAGCCTGTTTGCCCAGTTCCCGATGGTGCGCGGCAGTTTCCTGTGGCCGTTTCTGCGCGACGGCTATTGGTACATCGTGTTCGCCCTGGTGCTGTCGGTGGGCGCTTATGTGGGCGAAGTGATCCGCGGCGGCCTGTTGGCCGTGCCCAAGGGCGAGATGGAGGCCGCGTCTGCCTTTGGCATGACCACGCGCCAGGCGTTGCTGCGGGTGCGGTTGCCACGCGCGATGCGGCTGCTGCTGCCGACCCTGGCCGGGGAGACGGTGATGTTGCTCAAGTCCACTGCGCTTGCTTCGACGATTGCCGTGGTCGACCTGCTGGGCGCGGCCAACGTGGTACGCGCGCAGACCTTGCAGATTTATCAACCGCTGCTGCTGGTGGCCGGTGTCTACCTGTGCCTGACCTTCCTCATCGAAGGCGTCTACGCCATCGCCGAGCGGCGCGGCACGCCGCTGCGCAGGTCGGCAGGATGAAGCAGAACCGCGCGCTGCAAGGCATTGCCTTGTGCTCATTGGCCTACGCGTTCCTGGCATTGCAGGACGCCGTGATCAAATGGCTGGTGGCCGATTATTCGGTATTCAGCATTCTATTCTGGCGCAGCCTGGTGGTGGTGGGGGCGTGTGTGATCGCCGGGCGCATGGGCCTGTTGCGCCGGGCGTGGACCTCGGCCAGTCGCCAGCTGCTGATCATTCGCGGCCTGTTGTCATTGCTGGCGTGGGTGCTGTATTACACCGCCGCCAAAGACCTGACCCTGGCGGAAATGACCACTCTGTATTTCTCCGCTCCGATCATGGTCACGCTGCTCGCAGCGCTGATCCTCAAGGAGCGCGCCAGCCGTGGCCAATGGGTTTCGCTGCTCATCGGCTTCGTCGGCGTGGTGATTGCCTGTCGTCCCAGCCACATGGTTGACGCGCTGCCCATCGCGCTGACCCTGGCGGCCGCCTTGTGCTGGGCGTTCACTTATATCCAGCTGCGCCAGGTCGACCCGACTACCTCGGTGCTCGAGCAGATGCTGATCACCAATGCGGTGTTTGTGGTGTGCATGGGCGTGACCTTGCCGTGGACCCACACCCCGGCGCCGACACCCGCGTGGCTGGGCATGCTGGCGGCAGGGCTGGTCGGCGGGGTTGGCCAATTCCTGCTGTTTGCGAGTTTCCGCCGCGCCACCGCGACCTTGCTCGCGCCGTTCGAGTACACCGGGTTGATCTGGGCGTTTGTGTTGTCGAGCCTGATCTGGGGCACCTCGATGGATGTGTCGCTGATCATCGGTGCGGTGCTGATTGCGCTCAGCGGCACCTTGGCGATGCTCAGCGCGCGCCACCCTGAATCACAGGACGTGGTCGGCGCCGAATGCGCCGTGACGCAACCCCTGTACCCAACAGCGGCAGATGTGCAAGCCGTTGGCGGGGCTGAACGTGCCGGGGTTGAGGCACCCCTCGAGCCAGAGCCCGTCAAGCATCGCCGATAGGCCGATGGCCGCCAAGTGGCTGTCGTGGATCACCAGGTTTTCGCTGCGGGCCAGGTCGTCGAGCAGTTGCTGGATCAGCGCCAGATAGGCGCGGTAGCTGTTTTCGTGGGACTGGTTCACATGGGGCGAGTGGCGGATCAAGCTCCAGAACACCACCCACACGCCGAGCAGGTCGGGGTCCATCACCCGTGGCGAAAAGGACGCGCTGAGAAACGCATCCAGCCGTGCGGCGGCGCCTTCGGCCTGCTCGACTTGCGCCCAGAGGGCACTGGTCAGCTCACTGGCCAGCTTGTGGTAGGTCTCGGCGATCAGCGCATCGATGCTGCCGAAATGGTGGTTGAGCAGGCCCACGGATACCCCGGCCTGGGCCGCGATCCGGCGCACGGAAATGCCTGCGTGACCGTCGCGTGCGAGGCTGGTGAGTGTGGCGGCGATCAGCAAGTCCCGGCGTTCGTCGGGGTCGGCACGGCGCAGTTTGGGAGGGTCGACAGTCACGGGAGTGCCTTGGGTTGATGACCAGAGCGCTCAGGTTAGTTGAACACGTGTTCAATCTCTAGCGATTAAATGATGAGAGGAGGGGCAAGGCATGGCAAATGACCTTTCGTGGCAGGTTCAAGGCGATGCAGGCAACCCGCTGCACATCGGCGCCTGGCGTTTCGAAGGCGACGGCAGCGGGCCCAGGGTGCACCTGCAGGCGGGCGTGCACGCCGATGAAATCGCCGGGATGCTGGTGCTGCACCAGTTGCTCCCGCGTTTGCAGGCCTGCCAGGCTCAAGGGCGGCTGCGCGGCACTGTTACTGTTGTGCCCCAGGCGAACCCGTTCGGCATCGGCCAATTTCGTCAGGGCCGGCTGCTGGGGCGCTTTCACGACGCCACTGGGCAGAATTTCAACCGCGCTTTCGACCACTCACTGGCCATGGAGCGCCCGGCGACCAACCTGGCGCAGTGGCAAAAGAGCCTGGTGCAGTTGGCCGCCGACGCCGACCTGGTGCTGGACCTGCACACCGATGATGAGGCGCTGCCTTACCTCTACATCCATCGCCGTTTCTGGCCGGAGCAAGGCCTGGCGCTGGCGGCGGCGTTGCAGGTGGACGTGGTGATCGTCTGGGATGACGGCGGGGATGGTTCCTTTGAAGAAACCCTCATCAACCACGCGGCGCCACAGTTGGCGGCGACTGTCGAATTGCGCGGCCAGGCTGATGTCAGCGATGCGCTGGCGCGGCAAGACGCCGATGGCTTATGGGCGTGGCTGTGCATCAACGGCGTGATCGATGAAGTGGCGGCGATCAACGAATGGCAAGGGGAAGTGGTGGACATGGGCTGCATGGAGACCCTGATGGCGCCCTGTGCCGGTGTACTGGTGTTCGAAAAAGCACTTGGCGATGAGGTCGAGGAAGGCCAGCGTTTCGCCCGGATCATCGCAAGGCCCGGTGAGCCGACGTCGGAGGTGACCCTGCACGCCGCGCAAGCCGGGCGCATGGTGACCCGCCACCGCGAGCGCCTGGTGGCGCAAGGTTCAGTCGTCGCCAAATTTACGGGCACGCGTCTATCCGACAGCTACAGCGGCGGGGTGCTGGACCCATAAAGTGCTGCCTGTACACGCCCCCAATGTGGCAGCAGGCTTGCTCGCGAAGAAGGCGTATCAGCCGACCGATTCAGTGAATGACACTGCGCCTTCGCGGGCAAGCCCGCTCCCACCGTTGGATCGTGGCGCGTCGGGTGATTTCGATAGGCCTCACCACCCCACGGACGTGAACAGCTCAGGCACGCGGTCAAGCGTCGGCAAAATCGCATCAGGCGTGTAGTCCGCCAGCAACTGGCGGCCGGTGCCACGGTCGATCCATACACACCGAAAGCCGATATCCCGCGCGGCCGCGTGGTCCAGGTGCGGGCTGGCGCAGATATGCACGACCTGGTCGAGGTTCACGCCCAACTGCTCGTGGGCGTAGTCGAACAGACGGCGATCGGGCTTGTAGGCGCCTGCCTGCTGCGCAGTGATCACTCGATCAATCGCGCCGCCCAACTGCGCAACATTGCCGGCAATCACGTCATCGTCGGTATTGGAGACAATGCACAACTTGAACCCCATCGCTTTAAGCTGCTGGAGTGTCCCTACGACCTCAGGAAACGGCGGCATCGCGCTGATGCTGTCGGTGAGGAGGGTGCCGTCGTGCTCATTGGCCGGCAATCCCAACGCGTTCAGCGCCAACTGCATGCTCAAGCCTGCCAGCGTGCGAAAGCTGCGATGCGGTGGCGTCTGTTCCAGGGTGTGCTCGTGATGATCGTAGGCGCTGAGCAAGGTATCCCGGTCGACCTGATGATCACCTTTTTCGTCGAGGATTTTATCGATCGCGGCGCGCAGGCCTTCATCCCACTGGATCAGCGTGCCGTAGCAGTCAAAGGTCAACCAGAGCGGGCGAGGAGTGTTCTCAAGGGGCATGGGGCACCGGTGCGGAAAGTGAGTGACCCTGGCAGCATAGGAAACGTGGCGGTCAGTTGGAAATTAAATTAACCTCTGCCACACAGTTGAATATCCGATATGAAGGTCGCCGCCATGTTTGATCTCGAGCTGCTGCACACCCTGGTCTGCGTGGTGGACGAAGGCAGTTTTACCCGCGCCGCGGAGCGCGTGCACCGCACTCAATCCACGGTCAGTCAGCAGATTCGCAAGCTTGAAGAAAGCGCCGGCCAGGTGCTGTTGGTGCGTGACCGCTCCGGCCAGCAGGTCAGCCCCACCGAGCATGGCGAGTTGCTGACCCACTACGCGCGCCGGCTGCTGAATTTGTCGCGCGAAGCCCGCGAGGCGCTGAGTACCGAGGCCAGCGTGGTGCCGGTGCGCCTGGGTGTACCCGAAGATTTTGACGCCACGCGCATGGCCTCGATGCTCTCGGGGTTTGTGCGCACTTACCCTGAAGCGCGGCTGGAAACGGTCAGCGGCATGAGCACCGACTTGCGTCGCCAGTTGGAAAACGGCGAGATCGACATCGCCCTGATCAAGCGCGAGCCCGGCAGCGGCGAGTGCCATGCCAGTTGGCCGGAGCCGCTGGTGTGGGTGTGCGGCGCGGGCCAGGACCTGCAGGCCGAGACCTTGCTGCTGGCATTATTCCCCCAAGGCTGTATCTACCGCCAACGCGCCATCCGCACCCTGGACAAGGCTCGACGCAGTTGGCGCGTGGCGTTCGGCAGCCATAGCCTGACTGGCATCCAGGCGGCGGTGACGTCCGGGCTGGGCGTCAGCATCCTGCCCAACAGCGCCGTGCTGGCCAGCCATCGAATCTGCACGCAACTGCCGCCGGTGGCGCCTTCGGAGCTGGCGCTGGTCAGTGGCGCGGGGCGATTGAGTGCGACACACCGCGGGCTGATCGATTGTTTGCGTGAAGAGATTTCAGAGCCTCGGCAGTCGCTCCAGTAGCAGGCGTTCCAGCGTGATGGCGGGCAATGGCCGGCTGAATAAGTACCCTTGAATCTGATCACAGCCGGCGGCTTTCAAAAATGCCAGCTGATCCTGGGTTTCGACACCTTCGGCGACCACTTGCAGGCTCAGGCTATGGGCCAGTTCAATGATCGTGCGGGTGATGGCCGCGTCTTGCGGGTTGGTGGTGACTTCGCGAATAAACGCGATGTCGATCTTCAACGTGTCGATGGGAAACCGGCGCAGATACGCCAGGCTTGAATAGCCGGTGCCGAAGTCATCGATGGAGATTTTCACGCCCATCGTGCGCAGCCGTTGCAGGCTGGCAATGGTGTGCTGGGTGTTTTCCATCAATGAGCCTTCGGTCAGTTCAACCTCCAGCCAGTGCGGCGCCACCCCGTTTTGCCTCAGGGTGCGCTCGATATCGGCAATCAGGTCGCCCTCGATCAACTGATGACCGGAGACGTTGACTGAAACCTCTACGGCGCCAATCAGGCCGCGTTGCCACACGGCGATTTGCTGGCAAACCGTGTCAATCACCCAGCGCCCCACCGGCACGATCAAGCCCAGGCTCTCAAGTATCGGCACAAATACCGCCGGTGAAACCGCGCCATAGCCTGGGCGCTCCCAGCGCAGCAGGGCTTCGAGTGCGCATATCTGGCCGCCGGCCAGCTCGACCTTGGGTTGGTAATGCACGCTGAACGCATTGGTTTCGACCGCCCGGCGCAGGGCGTTTTCCAGGTCCTGGCGCGCCAGGTCGTGCACGCTCATGCCCGCCGGCTCTCCCGTTTGCCGCTGCAGTTGCTGTTCGAGCATCAGGTTGTGGACTTTCAAATGATCGCCGCGCGCCTTAAGCCGCAGCAGGTTGCGCACCCGCAGCCACAACTCGACACGCTCCACCGGTTTGCTGATGAACTCCTCGGCGCCGGTTTGCAGCCCGCTGACGCGCGCGCTGGGCTCGCTGAGGGCCGACAACATGATGATCGGGATACTCGCCGTGGCTTCGTCGCCCTTCAAGTGGCTGGCCACCTCGTAACCGTCCATGCCCGGCATCATGATGTCCAGCAGGATCAGGTCGGGCGGTTGCTGCGCCACCAACTGCAAGGCTTCCTCACCGCTGCTGGCACTCAGGGTCTGGTAGCCCTCGTGTTGCAGCAGGGTTTCCAGCAGCTTGCGAACCTGGGGTTCATCATCAACGATCAATAGCGTTGCGGGTTGGCTGGCCATGGAGAGGACTCACAGGAGAGGGCTGATGTGTGGTTGCAGCAAAGTGTCGATGGTCTGGTACAGCTCTTTGTAGCGCAGCGGCTTGATGATGTAGGCGTCGCAGCCGGCCAGTCGGGTCTTTTCGCGGTCTTCCTTCATGGCCATGGCGGTCAGGGCGATCACCGGAATATGCGCGGTGCCGGGGTCTTGCTTGAGCAGTCGGGTGGCGGCGAGGCCGTCCATGCCCGGCAACTGGATATCCATCAGGATCAGCGCCGGCTGTTTTTCCCGCGCCAGCGTCAAGCCGGTTTCTGCATCCGCCGCCCACAACACGCTGTGACCGGCATTGACCAGCAACAGCCGAGCCAGGCGCATGTTCGCCTCGTTGTCTTCGACGATCAGGATTTCGGCCATGCAGCCTCCGGGGCGCGATGCAGAGGCAGCCACACCACAAAGCGGGTGCCCAGGCCCACGCGGCTGGCGACGGCGACGCTGCCGCCATGCAGGTCGGTCAATTGCTTGACCATCGCCAGCCCCAAACCCGTGCCTTCAAATTTACGCGCCAGGCTGCTGTCGATCTGGCTGAACGCCTTGAAGAGCTTGCTCATGTCGTCCTTGGCAATGCCGATGCCGGTGTCGCTGACGCTCAGTTCGAGGAACTGCGCGTGAGGGCTGGGCTGCAGGGCGAAGCCATGGGTCGGCCAGTCGCCAGGGATCTGCCCGACCTGGGCGCGACTGACCTCGCGCACCGCCAGGGTCACGGAGGCGCCGTGTTCGCTGAACTTCACCGCATTGGCCAGCAGGTTGTAGATGATCTGCTTGGTCTTGCGCAGGTCCAGTTCCAGGGTGCCGAAATCGCCCTCGCTTTCCAGCTTCAACTGGATGCGTTGCAGGGCGGCTTTTTCGCGCACGATCAACAGACTGTTGGCCAGCAAGCCCGCGAGCTCCACGGCCTCAAGCTCCAGGTCCATCATCCCGGCCTCGACCTTGGACAGGTCGAGAATGTCGTTGATCAGCGACAGCAAGTGCTGGCCGCTGGTGAAGATATCGCCGATGTATTCACGCTGCACCTCGCTCATGTCGCCGACCAGGCCATCCTTGAGCGCCTCGGAGAAGCCGATCACCGCGTTCAGCGGCGTGCGCAATTCGTGGGACATGGTGGCGAGAAACTCGGACTTCATGTGGTTGGCGTGTTCCAGTTCCAGGTTCTTTTCTTCCAGGGCGCGTTCGAAACCTTTGCGCTCGGCTTCTTCCTGCTTGCGCGCGGTGTTGTCGGTGCCGATCAGCAAGTAGCCGATGATGGTGTCGTGGCGGTTGCGCAGGGCCGTCACCGAGACCATGGCCGACAGGCGACTGCCGTCCTTGCGGATGTAGGTCAGCTCGTAAATGTCTTCGATGCCGCGCGAGGCTTTGAACACCAGGGCTTCGAAGCCTGGCGTGATCGGTGTGTCGAGCTCCAGGCTGAGGGCGGCGGCGCGGGTGATGAGTTCGGCGGGGTCGGAAATGTCGGCGGGGGTAATGCGGTTCAGTACGTCGTCGGCGGCGTAACCGAGCATGCGTTCGGCGCCGACGTTGAAGATCTGGATCACGCCTTTTTCGTCGGTGGCGATGCTTGAAAAATACGCGCTGTTGAAGATCGCGTCTTGCAGGGCGCCGGTCTTGAGCAGGGTTTTCTGGCGTTTGAATTCGACGATTTTTTCGGCCCGCGATTGCGGTTCGAGGGGTCGTTCGGTCGGGTTTTTATCCATCGCTGTGGCGTTCCATGAACTTCAGGCCCGCCAACGTTGATAGCCGATGGCGCAGAGCATGCTCACTGAAGATCGCACGAGGGCGACGAGGAGGAGATGAGGTCTTTGGACGATAGCAGAGATTATGGCGTTTTGATGGTTGGCGGCTTTGGCGTGGTGGGTTTTGGCACTCAAATGGATGGATTAATGTTGGCTGTGCGCTGGGTGTAGTGATGAGTTAGGTTGGGGGTATCGGCACTGTAGGCTGGTGTTTGCAGGGGGATGGGGTAGATGGGTGGGGTT
>NZ_CAWNZA010000047.1:0-114570 GCF_963878885.1 Pseudomonas sp. R9.37
TTGAGTTCCCTGAAGGGCCGTCGAAGACTACGACGTTGATAGGTTGGGTGTGTAAGCGCTGTGAGGCGTTGAGCTAACCAATACTAATTGCCCGTGAGGCTTGACCATATAACACCCAAGCAATTTGCATGCTCTGCGCTGAAAAGCAAAGAGACCAGATTGCGGTGTGTGAAGACGAAATGAACCGAAAGTTCGAATCTCACAAAACACCGAAAGCTGTCACATACCCAATTTGCTGAAGCGAGGCCACATGGTCACGACTCAGTACCCGAATTTCTTGACGACCATAGAGCATTGGAACCACCTGATCCCATCCCGAACTCAGCAGTGAAACGATGCATCGCCGATGGTAGTGTGGGGTTTCCCCATGTGAGAGTAGGTCATCGTCAAGATTAAATTCCAAAGCCCCTGTTTGCTAACGCAAACAGGGGCTTTGTTTTGGGCGGTCGAAAACATTCCGGTCACCACCGTTTCAGTCGGCTTGCCTCACTTGCAGCCTGCGGCCATCTTCAATGCTAAAGTCGCTGCCTCGATTTTGCTTTTCCCAAGGAAGCCGTTATGCCGGATGCGACGTCCCTCAGCGCTGGATTCATGGTGGTTCACGGCAACCGCCTGGACGAGCTGCGCAGCCTGGTGGTCAGCTGGATGCGCCGCTATCCGCTCGCGCCCTTGGAAAACGAAATCGCTCTGGTACAAAGCAATGGCATCGCCCAATGGCTCAAGTTAGCCCTGGCCGAAGACCCAGAAGACGACGACATGGGGGGCTGCGGCATCGCTGCGGCAATCGACGTGCAACTGCCCGGCAGCTTCATGTGGCAGCTCTATCGCATGGTCCTGGGCCGTGACGAAATCCCGCCCAAGTCCCTGCTCGATAAAGCGCCTCTGACATGGCGCCTGATGCGCCTGCTCCCTGAACTCATCGATCAACCGCACTTCGAGCCGTTGCAGCGCTTCCTTACTCACGACACTGACCTGCGCAAACGCTATCAACTGGCTGAACGCCTGGCCGACCTGTTCGACCAATACCAGGTCTACCGTGCCGACTGGCTGGAAGACTGGGCTGCTGGCCGCCACCAATTGCGTAACGGGCGAGGCGAATCCAAGCCCCTTAATCCCGCAAACTGCTGGCAGGCCGAATTGTGGCGTGCATTGCTGATCGACGTCGGTGAGGAGGGGATGGCCGAAAGCCGCGCCGGTGTGCACCAGCGCTTTGTTGAACGCATCAATACCCTTGAACAGGCGCCCGCAGGCTTACCATCCCGAGTGATTGTTTTCGGCATTTCCTCATTGCCTGCGCAAGCCCTTGAGGCGCTCGCCGGCTTAGCGAGGTTCAGCCAAGTCCTGCTCTGCGTGCACAACCCTTGCCGTCATCACTGGTCCGACATCGTTGCCGACAAGGACCTGCTGCGTAATGAATACAAACGCCAAGCGCGCAAAGCCGGCATGCCGGTCACCATCGATCCGCAAACCCTGCACCAGCACGCCCACCCGCTGCTGGCCGCTTGGGGCAAACAGGGCCGTGACTACATCAGCTTGCTGGACAGTTACGACGACCCCAACAGCTACCGCGCCGCCTTCCGTGACGGCCGCATCGACCTGTTCAGTGACAGCGAGCCCACCACGCTGCTCAACCAGTTGCAGGATGACATCCTCGAACTGCGCCCACTCAACGAAACGCGCGAGCTATGGCCGGCCGTCGATCTAAATAACGACACCTCCATCCGCTTCCACATCGCCCACAGCGCCCAACGCGAAGTGGAAATTCTCCACGACCAATTGCTCCAACGTTTCAGTGCCGACCCGACGCTGCGCCCGCGCGACATCATCGTCATGGTCCCTGACGTTGACAGCTACGCGCCGCACATTCGCGCCGTGTTTGGCCAACTTGAGCGAAGCGACCCACGCTTCATTCCCTTCACCCTTACCGACCAAGGCCAGCGTGGCCGCGACCCTCTGCTGATCGCCGTGGAACACCTGCTCAAACTCCCGGACAGCCGCTTCCCGGTCAGCGAAATCCTCGACCTGCTCGACGTCCCCGCCTTGCGCGAACGTTTTGCCATCAAGGAGCGTGACCTGCCTACGTTGCACCGCTGGATCGAGGGGGCGGGCATCCGTTGGGGCCTCAACGCCGAGCAACGCGCCGGCCTCGGCTTGCCGCATGAGCTGGAACAAAACAGCTGGCGATTTGGCCTGCGCCGCATGCTGCTGGGTTACGCCGTCGGCACCGGCGTCGCCTGCGACGGCATCGAACCCTACGATGAAATCGGCGGCCTCGACGCGGCCCTGATCGGCCCGTTGGTCTCCTTGCTCGATGCGCTCAACGACGCCCATCAGGCCTTGTCTCAACCGGCAGCGCCCCATGAGTGGGGTGAACGCCTGCAACGCCTGATGCAACTCTTCTTTCTGCCCAGCAGCGAACACGACGACTACCTCTTAGGCCAACTCGAACAACTGAGAGAGGACTGGCTGGAAACCTGCGAGTCCGTCGGCCTGCAGGACGAGTTACCCCTCACTGTAGTCCGCGAGGCCTGGTTGGCCGGCCTGGACCAGGGCCGTCTGTCCCAGCGCTTCCTCGCCGGAGCTGTCAATTTTTGCACCCTGATGCCCATGCGCGCCATCCCGTTCAAACTCGTTTGCCTGCTCGGCATGAACGACGGGGACTACCCGCGCGCGCAACCGCCGTTGGACTTCGACCTGATGGGCAGCGACTACCGCCCCGGCGACCGTTCACGCCGCGAGGACGATCGCTACCTGCTGCTCGAAGCCCTGCTGTCCGCCCGCGACCAGCTCTACATCAGTTGGGTCGGCCGCAGCATCCGCGACAACAGCGACCGGCCGGCCTCGGTACTGATCGGCCAACTGCGTGACCATATCGCCAGCGGCTGGCACAACGCACACCAGCAAGAATTGCTGGAAGCAATGACCCAGGAACACCCGCTCCAACCCTTCAGTGCGCGTTATTTCCATGAAGGCGATGCGCTCTTCAGTTACGCCCGCGAGTGGCAGTTGCTCCACGAGGCACCCGAGGTTCCAGTTAAAGAACACGAACTGGCAGAGCACCAACAGGAAGAACCCCTGAGCCTCGGCCAGTTGCAGGATTTCCTGCGCAACCCGGTCAAACACTTCTTCAGTCAACGTCTGAAAGTGTTCTTCGAAGCCGCCGAAGTACCGCTCGCCGATGAAGAGCCCTTCGTGCTCGACGCGCTGCAACGCTACAGCCTCAGCGACAGCCTGCTGAACGCCGCACTGACCCAGCCCGATCATGTGGATCAAGCACTCAACGCCCAGGCCCTGCGCCTGCAAGGCAGCGGCCTGCTGCCCATGGTGGGTTTCGGCGAGTGCCTGCGTAACGAACTGATCGAGCCGCTGCCCGATTTGCTGCAACGCTACCGCCACTTATTGGCACTTTGGCCCACACCACAAACCACCGCCGAGCCGATCAGTTTTGAGCATCAAGGCATCCAGTTGGAAGGCTGGATCAGCGGCCTGCACCGACGCAGTGATGGCGGCTTGCTCAGCGTGACCACCATCCCCAACAGCATCGGTTCGATCAAGACGCGTAAGTGGCACCGTCTGATTCGCCCCTGGGTCAATCATGTGGTGGCGTGCGCCTGCGGGCTGCCACTCAGCACCGGTTTGGTGGCGAGTGACGACACCTTGTTACTCGCCCCGCTGGATCAATCCAATGCTCGGGAAATCCTTGGCAACGTGCTGCTGGCCTGGCACACCGGCATGCGCAAGCCGCTCCCGGTAGCCGTTAAAACCGCCTTCGCCTGGCTCGGCCAAACCGATCCCGCCAAAGCCCTGGCCGCCGCAAGCAAAGCCTATGAAGGCGACGGCCTGACCACCGACGGTGAGCGCCGCGAAACCCCTGCACTCACCCGCCAATTCCCCGACTTCGCCACGCTCATCGCCAGCGAAGAGTTCGAAGGCTGGGCCGAAACCCTTTATCGCCCATTGCTCAACGCACCCTGGCGATCGCTCAACAGTGAGGAGGCCAGCGCATGATGGGTAAACCTTTAGCCCTGGCCTTCCCGCTAAAAGGCAGCCAACTGATCGAAGCCAGCGCCGGCACCGGCAAAACCTTCACTATTTCCGCGCTGTACCTGCGCCTGGTGCTTGGCCATGGCGGCGACGAAGCCGGCTTCGTCCGCGAGTTACTGCCGCCGCAAATTCTGGTGGTGACCTTCACCGATGCCGCCACCAAAGAGCTGCGCGAACGCATCCGCGTTCGGCTGGCGGAAGCCGCACGTTTCTTCCGCGACGAAATCGAGCAACCGGACGCATTGATCGCCGACCTGCGCGACCAATACCTCCCCGAACAATGGCCCGCCTGCGCCAATCGCCTGGACATCGCCGCGCAATGGATGGACGAAGCCGCCGTCTCGACCATCCACAGTTGGTGCCAGCGCATGCTGCGCGAGCACGCGTTCGACAGTGGCAGCCTGTTCATCCAAACCCTGGAAACCGACCACAGCGACCTGCTCGGCGAAGTGCTGCGTGACTACTGGCGGCTGTTTTGCTACCCGATGCACGACGACGCGCTCAACTGGGTGCGCAAAAACTGGAGCGGCCCCGCCGCCCTGATGCCCCGCGTGCGTGCGCTGTTCGGCAGCGAACGGCCCACTGGCGAAAGCCGTGAGCCCGCCGAGCTGATCAACGCTTGCCTGCAAGAGCGCCGCGAAGCCTTGGTAAGTCTCAAGGCGCCGTGGCAACAATGGGCCGCCGAACTGCGTGATATCTGCCTGCAAGCCGTGGCCGCGAAAGCCGTCGACGGCCGCAAGATGCAGGCGCGTTACTTCGAGCCCTGGTTTGAAAAAATCAGTGCCTGGGCGGCTGACGAAACCCTCGAACAACTGGACATCGGCACCGGCTTCACGCGCCTGACGCCCGACGGCATGGCCGAAGCCTGGAAGGGCGAGCCGCCCAATCACCCCGGCATCGACGCCATGGCCACTCTCAAAGCCAGCCTCGATGCCTTGCCAACACCCGACGCCGCTGTGCTGCAACACGCCGCCGGCTGGGTGGGTAAACGCTTCGAAGAAGAAAAACGCCGCCGCGCCGAAATGGGCTTCGACGACATGCTGATCCGCCTCAACGCCGCCCTGCAGGCCGACGGTGGCGAACGTCTTGCCAGTGTGATCCGCGAGCAATTCCCGGTCGCCTTGATCGACGAATTCCAGGACACCGACCCGGTGCAATACAGCATCTTCGACAGCATCTACCGCATCGAAGAAAACCACCTCGACAGCGGCCTGTTCCTGATCGGCGACCCCAAGCAGGCGATCTATGCCTTCCGCGGCGCCGACATCTACACCTACCTGCGCGCCCGTCAGTCCACCACTGGCCGTCACCACACACTGGGCACCAACTTCCGCTCCAGCCACGCCATGGTCGAGGCGATGAACCACGTGTTCCAGCGCGCCGAAAGCGGCCGGGGGGCTTTCCTGTTCCGCGAGCCGAATGGCGACAACCCGGTGCCGTTCCACTCGGTGCTGTCCCAGGGCCGCAGGGAGCAACTGCAAGTCGATGGTCACACGTTGCCAGCAATGAACCTCTGGCACCTGCCCACCGATCAGCCGATTTCCAACGCGGTGTATCGCCAGCAACTGGCGGCTGCCTGCGCCACCCAAATCGTCGCGTTGCTCAATGGCGGGCAGCAAGGTACCGCCGGTTTCCTACACGCGGACGCCAGCTTCAACGGCGTCCTTCCGTCAGACATCGCCATCCTGGTACGTGACGGCAAGGAAGCCCAAGCCGTGCGCGCCGAGTTGGCCGCTCGGGGCGTGCGCAGCGTGTACCTGTCGGACAAAGACTCGGTCTTCGCCGCCCAGGAAGCCCACGACCTGCTCGCCTGGCTCAAGGCCTGCGCAGAGCCCGACGTCGAGCGCCCGCTGCGTGCCGCGCTGGCCTGCGTGACCTTGAACCTGTCACTGCCGGAACTGGAGCGTCTGAATCAGGACGAACTGGCGTGGGAAACCCGCGTGATGCAGTTCCGTGGCTACCGCGCGATCTGGCGCACCCAAGGCGTGCTGCCGATGCTGCGGCGCCTGCTGCATGATTTCAAACTGCCGCAAACCCTGATCGCCCGCAGCGATGGCGAACGCGTGCTGACCAACCTGTTGCACCTCAGCGAGTTGCTGCAACAGGCCGCGTCAGAGCTGGACGGCGAGCAAGCGCTGATCCGTCATCTGGCCGAACACTTGGCCCTCTCTGGTCAGGCCGGTGAGGAGCAGATTCTGCGCCTGGAAAGCGATGAGCAATTGGTCAAGGTAGTGACCATCCATAAATCCAAAGGCCTGGAGTACGACCTGGTCTTCCTGCCGTTCATCTGTTCGGCCAAGCCCGTGGATGGCAGCCGCCTGCCGCTGCATTACCACGACGGACAGGGCAAATCGCAAGTCAGCCTGCGGCCCACCGCCGACTTGATTGCCCAGGCCGATGATGAGCGCCTCGCCGAAGACCTGCGTTTGTTCTACGTGGCGCTCACACGGGCCAAACATGCGTGCTGGCTGGGCATTGCCGATCTCAAACGTGGCAATAACAGCAGCTCGGTCCTGCACCTGTCCGCGCTCGGCTATTTGCTCGGCGCCGGTGCGTCGCTGGGCGAGTCTGCCGGCCTGACGCGCTGGCTGCTGGATGTGCAGCAAGGCTGCGCCGCGATCCACTACGGCCATGTCCCGGATGCGCAAGACACGCTGTTTCACCCGCCGCGCAACGCAGCCACGCTGCTCGCGCCGTTGCTGCCCAAGCGCAAGGCCGCCGAAAACTGGTGGATCGCCTCTTACAGCGCATTGCGCATCGGCGACAGCATGAGCGCCGCGCCCCTCGAAGCACCGGAGAGCCCACAAGCCCAGAAGCTGTTTGACGACGAGCGTCTCGACCCTGACGCACCGCGTGAAGTGGCGGCGTCTGGTGGCGACATACACCGTTTCCCACGCGGACCAAACCCCGGCACCTTCCTTCATGGCTTGTTGGAATGGGCGGGCGAAGAGGGTTTCAACGTCACCCCCGAGGCCATCGAGAAAGCCGTGGGCGCGCGCTGTAACCGGCGCAATTGGGAAGGCTGGATCGTCACCCTCAGCGCTTGGCTCGGCCACCTGCTGCAAACGCCGCTGCCGGTGGATAACGATCAGCTCACCCTGAGCAGCCTGCAGCAGTATCAGATCGAGATGGAGTTCTGGTTCGCCAGCCACAAAGTCGACGTGCTGGCCCTCGATAAACTGGTGTGCCAGTACACCCACAACGGCGTGTCCCGCGTCGCCGCCGAACCGGTGCTGCTCAACGGCATGTTCAAAGGCTTTATCGACCTGACCTTCGAACACGACGGCCGCTACTACGTGGCTGACTACAAATCCAATTGGCTCGGCCCTGACGATTCGGCCTACACCTTAGAGGCCATGGAACACTCGATCCTCGAGCATCGGTATGACCTGCAATACGTGCTTTACCTGCTGGCCCTGCACCGCCAACTGAAGGCGCGCCTGCCGGATTATGACTACGACCGCCACGTCGGCGGTGCGCTTTACGTGTTCCTGCGCGGCACGGAGTCGGTGAGCAAAGGCGCGTATTTCACCCGGCCGCCACGTGAACTGATCGAAGGCTTGGACGCGTTGTTCCAGGGCAAACCCATACCGCCCAAGGTTGAGCCCGCCTGGGAACAAGGAGTGCTGCTATGAGCCTGTCGCCGTTACCGCTTGAAGCGCTGATGCCGCTCAACCGCGCCGCCGACCTGCTGCAACTGCTCGAACGCTGGGTTGACCGGGGCTGGCTGCGCGCGTTGGACAAGGCTTTTGTCGGCTTCCTGCACGAACTCGATCCGCAGGCCGACCCTCTGGTGTTGCTGGCCGCGGCCTTAACCAGCCACCAATTGGGCCATGGCCATGTGTGCCTCGACCTGTTCGAAACCCTCAAGGCGCCGGATTTCGCCCTGTCGTTGCCGCCCGAAGGCGACCTGCAGACCGGTGCGATGCTGCTGCCGTCGCAGCTGCTCGACGGCCTCGACGGCGCCCACTGGTGCCACGCGCTGGCTGCCAGCCAATTGGTCGCCCTGGCGGTTGATGGCAGCGAAGCCGCGCAGAGCCGCCCATTGGTCTTGTCCGGCAAACGCCTTTACCTGCGCCGCTACTGGACGTACGAACGGCGCATCGACACAGCCTTGCGCCTGCGCCTGGCCACCCAGGAAGACATCGCCGCCGATTTGCCGCAACGCCTCGACAGCCTCTTCAACCAACCGCCGCCCGACGGCGTGATCGACTGGCAAAAGCTTGCCTGCGCCTTGGCCACGCGCGGTGCTTTCAGCATCGTCACCGGCGGCCCCGGCACCGGCAAGACCACCACCGTGGTGCGCCTGCTCGCGCTGTTGCAGGCGCCGGCCGTGGAAGCCGGCAGCCCGTTGCGCATCCGTCTGGCTGCGCCCACCGGCAAAGCTGCCGCGCGCCTCACCGAATCCATCAGCCAACAAGTGCAGTCGTTGACCGTGCCCGACAGCGTGCGGGAAAAAATCCCGACAGAGGTCACCACTGTTCACCGTTTGTTGGGCAGTCGCCCGGGCACGCGGCACTTCCGCCATCACCTGGGCAACCCATTGCCGCTGGACGTGCTGGTGGTGGACGAAGCCTCGATGATCGACCTGGAAATGATGGCCAACTTGCTGGACGCCTTGCCGCCCCACGCACGCTTGGTATTGCTGGGCGACAAGGACCAGCTTGCCTCGGTCGAGGCCGGCGCCGTACTGGGCGACTTATGCCGCGACGCCGAAGCCGGCTGGTACAGCCCCGACACGCGCCAATGGCTGCAAGCGGTCAGTGGCGAAGACCTCAGCGCCAGTGGCCTTCACGAAGACCTCGACGCCAGCCATCCGCTGGCCCAGCAAGTGGTGATGCTGCGCTATTCGCGACGTTTTGGTGAAGGCAGCGGCATCGGCCAATTGGCACGTTGGGTCAACCAGCAAAACGCCGAAGAGGCGCGCCAACTGCTCGCCGCGCGCAGCCACGATGACCTGTTCTGCCTCAGCCTCAAGGGCGAGCATGACCACGCCCTCGAGCGGCTGATATTGGACGGGCAGGGCGGCGACGCCCAAGGCTATCGTTATTACCTTAACTTGCTGCAAAGCGCACGCCCGGCCCTCGACACCCCGCGCGAAGACCTCGCCTGGACGCACTGGGCGCAGCAACTGCTGCAAGCTTTCGACGCTTTCCAGTTGCTCTGCGCTGTGCGCAAAGGCCCGTGGGGCGTAGAAGGGCTGAACCTGCGCATCACCGCGGCCTTGCGCAAAGTGCGGCTGATCGAAGGGGACGAGCAATGGTACGAAGGCCGCCCGGTGCTGATGACCCGCAACGATTACGGCCTGGGCTTGATGAACGGCGACATCGGCATCGCGCTCAAACTGCCCGAAAGCGATGGCGGCCCCCACGTGCTGCGCGTGGCTTTCCCACGTAACGATGGCCAGGGCGGTGTGCGCTTTGTACTGCCCAGCCGTCTGAATGATGTGGAAACCGTGTACGCCATGACCGTGCACAAGTCCCAGGGCTCGGAATTTACCCACACCGCGCTGATCCTGCCGGATGCGCTGAACCCGGTGCTGACCAAAGAACTGATCTACACCGGTATCACCCGCGCCAAACGCTGGTTCAGCCTGATCGAACCGCGTGGCGGCGTGTTTGAAGATGCCGTGCGGCGTAAGGTCAAGCGCTTGAGTGGGTTGATGCTGGAATTGGACGTAACGGCTGGAAAAACTGACTGATTGGTCATGAATATTTCTGATTCAGTCGTCTGAATTTTCTGGAAAAATAGCGGACTCCGCGAAGGCCCGGCTTCGCGGGGCCTTCCGCCGCTGTGCTATCGTTGCGGCATCACCCTGAAAAACCTGAAGAGAATCGCTGCATGAACGTGGCTGTCTCGCCCACAGAGCGCAGTTTGAGCTGGAGACGCATGTTACTGGTGGCACTTCTGTGCGTGCTCGCCCCGCGAGCATTTGCCCAGGCCCCCGGCCCGGCAGACCAGCGCGCCCAGGCGGTGACGCAAGTGGTGCTCGGCATCCTCAGCTATGCACGCTGGCCGGTCGAGCCTGCGCAACTGCGCTTGTGCATCGTCGGGCCCACCCAATACACCGATGACCTGGTCAAAGGCACTACCCAGGCGACCGGCCGTCCGGTGGTGGTGCAGCGTTTGCTCGCCGATCATCCTGATATCGTCAGTGCCTGCGACGCCGTGTACATCGGCAAACTCAGCGCCGATGAACGCTCGCGGTTGTTTACCTCACTGATCGGCCACCCGGTGCTGAGCATCAGCGAAGGCGGCGACCAATGCACCGTGGGCAGCCTGTTCTGCCTGCGCGTGGGCGATGAGCAGGTGTCATTTGAGGTCAACCTGGACTCCGTCGCCCGCAGCGGCGTGCGCATTCACCCCAGCGTGTTGCAGTTGTCCCGCCGTCGAGCGCCTGCGTCATGAGAACCCCGAAAGCGCGGCCGACCTTGCGCTCGGTCATCGGTCGTGGGCATTTGATCCTGGCGTTGGTGGCCGTGACCCTGGCGAGTGTGTCCTTGACCCTGCTCGGCGTGTTGGCGCTGCGCGTGTATGCCGAGCACAACCTGCACCTGATCGCGCGGTCGATCAATTACACCGTGGAAGCGGCGGTGGTGTTCAACGACAGCGCCGCCGCCACTGAGGCACTGAGCCTGATTGCCTCCACCGAAGAAGTGGCCCAGGCCGAAGTCTTCGATGCCAGCGGCAAGCTGCTGGCGCAATGGGTGCGGCCGGAAACCGGCATGCTGTCCCAGGTCGAACTGGCACTGGCGCATGCCTTGCTCGAACAGCCCATCAGCCAGCCGATCTTGCACCAGGGGCAAACCGTGGGCAGCATTCACGTGGTCGGCCACGGCGGTAGCCTGCTGCGCTTCCTGCTCAGCGGCCTGGCCGGCATCGTGATTTGCACCGCCCTCAGCGCCTGGGTGGCGTTGTACTTGGCGCGGCGCCTGCTGCAGGGCATCACCAAACCGTTGCAAAGCCTGGCCGCGGTGGCCCACGCCGCCCGTAGCGAGCGAGACTTTGACCGACGCGTGCCACCGGCGCAGATCGCCGAGCTCGACAGCCTGGGCAGCGACTTCAACGCCCTGCTCGGCGAGATGGAAGCCTGGCAGAGCCACCTGCAAAGTGAAAACGAAACCCTGGCTCACCAGGCCAGCCACGACAGCCTGACCGGCTTGCCCAACCGCGCGTATTTCGAAGGCCGGCTGATCCGCGCGTTGCGCAGCGCCGCCAAGGTCAATGAACGAGTCGCCGTGTTGTTTCTCGACAGCGACCGTTTCAAAGACATCAATGACAACTTCGGCCACGCCGCCGGCGATGCAGTGCTGGTGGCCGTCGCCGAGCGGGTGCGCGCGCAGTTGCGTGAAGATGACCTGGTGGCGCGCCTGGGCGGTGATGAGTTCGCGGTGCTGCTGGCGCCATTGCATAAAGCGGAGGATGCCCAGCGTATTGCCGACAAGATCATTGCCAGCATGGACACGCCGATCCGGGTGCCCGGCAACACCGAGGTGTTGACCTCCCTCAGTATCGGCATTGCCATCTACCCCGATCATGGCGCCACTCCCGGCACCTTGCTCAATGCCGCCGATGCGGCGATGTACCAGGCCAAACGCTTGTCCCAGGGCGGCCAGCAAACGGCGGATTCGGAGCCCACCGCCGCAAACGTTATCCACAGGAGTTGATCCCTTGTTCTCGACCGCGCGTTTCATGTTTATCACGTTACTGGTGGCATTCCTTGCCCTCGGCGGGTGCCAGACGGCCCCACCCAAAGGCCTGACACCGGCGCAAATTGCAGTCCTCAAACAGCAGGGTTTTGAACTGACTGACGAAGGTTGGGCGTTTGGCCTGTCGGGCAAAGTGTTGTTTGGCAGCGACGTTGAAAGCCTCAACAAAGCCAGCACCGACATCGTTGAACGCATCGGCAAAGCCCTGTTGGGCGCCGGCATCGAACGCGTGCGCGTCGACGGCCACACCGACGCCTCGGGCAAAGAAACCTACAACCAGCAACTGTCCCTGCGCCGCGCCAAAAGCGTGGGCAACGTGTTGACCGGTGTGGGCATGAAGGAAGAAAACATCCAGCTGCGCGGTTTGGGCAGCAGCGAGCCGGTGGCGCCGAACACCACCGTAGCGGGCCGCACCGAAAACCGGCGCGTGTCGATTGTAGTGATCGCGGACTGAGCGGGTTCACCCCTCTCAATCTGAAATGCCATCAAACTGTGGGAGCGGGCTTGCTCGCGAATGCGGTGTATCAGCAGCAAATAATCTGACTGACCCACCGCCATCGCAGGCAAGCCAGCTCCCACCTGCATTTGTGCCTGACGCAAAATTTCCACCCGCCACAGCCCAAAACTGTGGGAGCGGGCTTGCCCGCGAATGCGGTGTATCAGCAGCAAATAATCTGGCTGACCCACCGCCATCGCAGGCAAGCCAGCTCCCACACTGATTTGCGCCTGACGCAAAATTTCCCGCCCGCCACAGTTCAAAAATGTGGGAGCGGGCTTGCCCGCGAATACGGTATATCAGCAGCAATTAAGCTGGCTGCCCTACCGCCATTGCAGGCAAGCCAGCTCCCACACTGATTTGTGCCTGACGCAAAACTTCCACCCGCCACAGTCCCAAATGTGGGAGCGGGCTTGCTCGCGAATGCGGTGTATCAGCAGCAAACAATTTAGCTGACCCACCGCCATCGCAGGCAAGCCAGCTCCCACACTGATTTGTGCCTGACGCAAAATTTCCACCCGCCACAGTTCAAAAAGTGTGGGAGCGGGCTTGCTCGCGAATGCGGTGTATCAGCAGCAAATAATCTGGCTGACCCACTACCATTGCAGGCAAGCCAGCTCCCACACTGATTTGTGCCTGACGCAAAATTTCCCACCCGCCAAAGCCCCAAATGTGGGAGCGGGCTTGCCCGCGAATGCGGTGTATCAGCAGCAAACAATTTAGCTGACCCACCGCCATCGCAGGCAAGCCAGCTCCCACACTGATTTGTGCCTGACGCAAAATTTCCACCCGCCACAGTCCCAAATGTGGGAGCGGGCTTGCTCGCGAATGCGGTGTATCAGCAGCAAACAATTTAGCTGACCCACCGCCATCGCAGGCAAGCCAGCTCCCACACTGATTTGTGCCTGACGCAAAATTTCCCGCCCGCCACAGTCCCAAATGTGGGAGCGGGCTTGCTCGCGAATGCGGTGTATCAGTAGCAAATAATCTGGCTGACCCACCGCCATCGCAGCCAAGCCAGCTCCCACACTGATTTGTGCCTGACGCAAAATTTCCCACCCGCCACAGTTCAAAAATGTGGGAGCGGGCTTGCTCGCGAATGCGGTGTATCAGCAGCAAATAATCTGGCTGACCCACCGCCATCGCAGGCAAGCCCGCTCCCACACTGATTTGTGCCTGACGCAAAACTTCCACCCGCCAAAGCCCCAAATGTGGGAGCGGGCTTGCTCGCGAATGCGGTGTATCAGCAGCAAATAATCTGGCTGACCCACCGCCATCGCAGGCAAGCCAGCTCCCACACTGATTTGTGCCTGACACAAAATTTCCACCCGCCACAGTCCCAAATGTGGAAGCGGGCTTGCCCGCGAATGCGGTGTATCAGCAGCAAATAATCTGGCTGACCCACTACCATTGCAGGCATGCCAGCTCCCACACTGATTTGTGCCTGACGCAAAATTTCCCGCCCGACACAGCCCAAATGTGGGAGTGGGCTTGCCCGCGATGGCGGTCGTTCAGGTAATGATGTATTGGCTGATCCAGCGCATTCGCGAGCAAGCCCGCTTCCACCTTTATGCCGCAGTGTTCGCTTAACTGCCCGGCGTCATCGCTTGCGTCAGGTCATCCACCACGGCTTTGCCCATCTCACACAGGTAATGCGCGGCCCAGGCGTATTGCTCGCCGCGCACGTCCATGGCGGCTTCCATCGCGAGTTTCTTGGAGTAAAAAAGCAGGGTGGAGGCGTGTTCCAGGGCTTGCTCAATCGGCATGCCGGCGTTGACGCGGAACAGGGGTTGTTGGTTTTCGCCGTAGTCGCCGAACGTGACGACGCCGAGGGTGGTGATGGAGGAAAGCGGTGGATCGGGGACGACTTTGCTCATGACGATTGCTCTCTGCTGAAGTAGAGCCGCCACATCACATCGCTAAACATGAAGAGGGTGGCAGCTGTGTGCAGGTTAGCGATCCGGGCCAGAGCGCATCCCGGGTAGACTCGGAAGTCTCCCGCACACAGCCGCCATAAAACGCTAAAAGCTGGCGAGCGCCAGCTAATGCTATTGGGGCAATGTCACGCCTGAAACCCGGATCGCTAAACCCGATCGCTGATGTACAGCGACCCAGGGAGGCTAGTGACCCAAACGGTAAGGCGCAATGGGGTAGGGAGTCTCTAGGAAACGTCCTGAAAATTAAAGCGAATCGTCATTGATGGCCCTTTAATCCGCGAACGTTATCTCCCGCGTTTCCCCCATCAACAACCCGGTGTTCTGCTCTGTCACCTCTCGGATGTAATCCCACAACAACGTAATCCGCTTCAACTTGCGCAAATCCTCCCGGCAATACATCCAGAACTGCCGCGTGATCGAAATCTGCTCTCCCAACACCGGCAACAACCGCGGATCCTGCGCCGCCAAAAAGCACGGCAATATCGCCATCGACCGGCCCTGCTGCGCCGCCACGTACTGCGCGATCACGCTGGTGCTGCGCAAACTCGCGCTGGCGCCGGGCACTACATTCGCCAGGTACAACAGCTCCGAGCTGAACGCCAAGTCATCCACATAACTGATAAACGGATGCTCAGCCAAATCCGCCGGGCGTTGGATGGGCGGGTGTTGGTCGAGGTACTCCTGGGTCGCGTACAGCTGCAGTTTGTAGTCGCACAGCTTGCAGCACACATAGGGCCCGTGCTCCGGGCGTTCCAGGGCGATGACGATGTCGGCTTCGCGCTTGGACAGGCTGATGAAGTGGGGCAGGGGCAGAATATCCACCGAAATCGCCGGGTACGTGTCGACAAAATGGCTGAGCTGCGGCGTGACAAAAAAACTGCCGAAGCCTTCGGTGCAGCCCATGCGCACGTGGCCGGACAGCGCCACGCCGGAGCCGGACACCTGCTCGCACGCCATGTGCAGCGTGCTTTCGATGGACTCCGCGTAACCCAGCAAACGCTGGCCTTCGGCGGTGAGCACGAAGCCGTTGGTCCGGGATTTTTCGAACAGCAGCGTGCCAAGCGACACTTCCAACGAGCTGATGCGCCGCGACACAGTGGTGTAGTCCACCGCCAGGCGCTTGGCGGCGACGCTGGCCTTGCGGGTGCGGGCCACTTCGAGGAAAAACTTCAGGTCATCCCAGTTCAGGGAGCCCAAGGACGTGATGTTTTTTTGCATATTGGACCGGCTTTTATGTGCGTTCTTATTAGAGATTTGCACATCTATACTCCAAAAACAGTCCGAACGCCTCATTCCCAAGGCGATTCACGCGCCTTGTCTCTGCATAACTACAAGATTGGAGACCACATGAACGCTTCTGCCGACATTTCCGTGCAACAGGTCAAGTTGCTGATCAACGGTGAATGGGTCGAGTCCAAGACCACCCATTGGCAAGACATCGTTAACCCGGCCACCCAGCAAGTGCTGGCCAAAGTCCCTTTCGCCACCGCCGATGAAGTCAACGCGGCCATCGACGCTGCCCATCAAGCCTTCCAAACCTGGAAGCTGACGCCGATCGGCGCGCGCATGCGCATCATGCTCAAGCTGCAAGCCTTGATCCGTGAACATTCCAAACGCATCGCTGTAGTCCTCAGTGCCGAGCAGGGTAAGACCATTGCCGATGCCGAAGGCGATATTTTCCGTGGCCTGGAAGTGGTCGAACACGCGTGCTCCATCGGCACGTTGCAGATGGGCGAATTCGCCGAAAACGTCGCCGGTGGCGTCGACACCTACACCCTGCGCCAACCTATCGGTGTGTGCGCCGGTATTACCCCGTTCAACTTCCCGGCGATGATTCCGCTGTGGATGTTCCCGATGGCGATTGCCTGCGGTAACACCTTCGTACTCAAGCCGTCCGAGCAAGACCCGCTGTCGACCCTGTTGCTGGTTGAGCTGGCGCTGGAAGCCGGTGTGCCGGCCGGCGTGCTCAACGTGGTGCACGGCGGCAAGGATGTGGTGGATGCGCTGTGCACCCACAAAGACATCAAGGCGGTGTCCTTCGTCGGCTCAACCGCCGTGGGCACTCATGTGTACGACCTGGCCGGTAAACACGGCAAGCGCGTGCAGTCGATGATGGGCGCCAAGAACCACGCCGTGGTGCTGCCGGACGCCAACCGCGAACACACGCTGAATGCCTTGGTCGGTGCCGGTTTCGGCGCGGCGGGCCAGCGTTGCATGGCCACCTCGGTGGTGGTGCTGGTGGGCGCGGCCAAGCAATGGCTGCCGGATCTGAAAGCGCTGGCGCAAAAACTCAAGGTGAATGCCGGCAGCGAAGCCGGTACGGATGTCGGCCCGGTGATTTCCAAACGCGCCAAGGCGCGCATCCTGGAGCTGATCGAAAGCGGCGTGAAAGAAGGCGCCAAGCTGGAGCTGGACGGTCGCGACATCAAGGTGCCGGGCTTCGAGCAAGGCAACTTCGTCGGCCCGACCCTGTTCTCGGGCGTGACCACGGACATGCAAATCTACACCCAGGAAATTTTCGGCCCGGTGCTGGTGGTGCTGGAAGTTGCGACCCTCGATGAGGCCATCGCGCTGGTCAACGCCAACCCATTCGGCAACGGCACCGGCCTGTTCACCCAAAGTGGTGCGGCGGCGCGTAAGTTCCAGAGCGAAATCGATGTAGGCCAGGTCGGCATCAACATTCCGATTCCGGTGCCAGTGCCGTTCTTCAGCTTCACCGGTTCGCGCGGTTCCAAGCTCGGCGACCTCGGCCCCTACGGCAAGCAAGTGGTGCAGTTCTACACCCAGACCAAAACCGTCACGAGCCGCTGGTTCGATGACGACACGGTCAATGATGGCGTCAACACCACCATCAACCTGCGCTGATTCGGGAGACGACCATGAAGATTGCATTTATCGGCTTGGGCAACATGGGCGCGCCCATGGCCCGCAACCTGATCAAGGCCGGGCACGCGCTGAACCTGTTCGACCTGAACCAGGCCGTGCTCAAGGAACTCGCCGAACTGGGCGGCACCGTCAGCGACTCACCACGCGATGCCTCGAAGGACGCTGAGCTGGTGATTACCATGCTGCCGGCCGCCGCCCATGTGCGCAGCGTGTGGCTGAATGAAGACGGCGTACTTGCTGGAATTGGAAAGGGCGTGCCCGCGGTGGATTGCAGCACCATCGACCCACAAACCATCCGCGATGTCTCTGCGGCGGCGTCCAAGCAAGGTGTTGCAGTGGCTGACGCGCCGGTCTCCGGTGGCACCGGCGGCGCACAGGCTGGGACGCTGACCTTTATGGTCGGCGCCACCCCGGAGCTGTTCGCCACCCTGCAACCGGTGCTGGCGCAGATGGGCCGTAATATCGTGCACTGCGGCGACGTCGGCACCGGCCAGATCGCCAAGATCTGCAACAACCTGCTGCTCGGCATCAGCATGGTCGGCGTCAGCGAAGCCATGGCGTTGGGCGATGCGCTGGGCATCGACACCCAAGTGCTGGCCGGCATTATCAACAGCTCCACCGGGCGCTGCTGGAGTTCCGACACCTACAACCCCTGGCCGGGCGTGATTGAGACCGCGCCGTCATCGCGAGGCTACACCGGTGGTTTCGGCGCCGACCTGATGCTCAAGGACCTGGGCCTGGCCACCGAGGCTGCGCGCCAGGCCAAGCAACCCGTAATTCTGGGCGCTGTGGCCCAGCAGTTGTATCAATCGATGAGCCAGCGCGGGGAAGGCGGTAAGGATTTCTCGGCGATCATCAATAGCTATCGCAAGCCCCAGTAGAGTGCCGAGCCCGCTTGCCGTAGCAAGCGGGCTTGCAAATGGGCTTTTTTTGGCTGCCGGACTTGTTGTGGCGAGCGGGCTTGCCCCGCGTTGGGCTGCGCAGCAGCCCCAATAAAGTCAACGCATCTTCCCAGCCAAACCGCGGTGCCTGGACCAGGGGCCGCTACGCAGCCCAACGCGGGCAAGCCCGCTCGCCACAAGGAAGTAGTCCGAGTTAGGTTGCTCAGGCAAACACAAAATACTTACGCACCGTCTCGACCACTTCCCACGTGCCCTTCATCCCCGGCTCCACCACAAAGATATCCCCAGCCCGCAGGTGGATCGGCTCCAGGCCTTCCGGGGTGATCACGCAATAGCCTTCCTGGAAATGGCAGTATTCCCATTTCACGTATTCCACGTACCACTTGCCCGGTGTGCAGATCCAGGTGCCCATGATCTTGCTGCCGTCTTCGCTGGTGTAGGCGTTGAGGTTGACGGTGTGCGGGTCGCCTTCGAGTTTTTCCCATTTGCAGGCATCCAGGACCGGCAGTGGGTGGGTGTCGCGCAGTACGGTGATGGGCTTGGACATGGTGGCTCCGAGGCAGGGAATAGAAAGAGCAACCCTAAGGCCTTGGGCATTGTGCCAGTGGTCTGAACTCGACATCGGGATGCCCAGAAGCGCAGGCGAATGCGATTGCTCTGACACCCATGCAGTCCCTGTGGGAACGGGCTTGCTCGCGAAAGCGGTGGCTCAGCCCGCACATGTCTTGACTGGCACACCGCCTTCGCGAGCAAGCCCGCTCCCACATTGGATCTCCAGTGTTTGAGCGGCTTTGGTCAGACAAAATATTCGGGCGCCAATCCGGCATTTCCTCGCAGTAACTGCGAAAGAATTCCCGCCTGGCGCTGGAATTAGCAAGAAAATGCACGGCCGGCCCTCGTATCATTCACCCCAGAACGAGTGAGAGCCTTGAAATGAACCCAATAAAAACGTGGTGGGATATCAGCCCACCCTTGAGCACGGCGACCCCGACCTGGCCGGGCGATACGCCGTTTCAGGAAGAGCGCGTGTGGCAGTTCGGCCCCGAGTGCCCGGTGAATGTGGGCCGCGTGACGTTCTCGCCGCACACCGGCGCGCATGTAGATGCCCCGCTGCATTACAGCGCTGACGGCGCGCCGATCGGCGAAGTGTCGCTGGACGTGTACATGGGCCCGTGCCGGGTGTTGCATTGCCTGGGCAGTGGCGCGCTGGTGCAGCCGCATCAGTTGGAAGGCCGTGTGGATAACTTGCCCGAGCGCGTGTTGCTGCGCACTTATCCACAAGCGCCCCTGACCGAATGGGATTCGAACTTCACCGCCATCGCGCCGCAAACCATCGAGCTGCTCGCCAGCCTGGGCGTGCGCCTGATCGGTATCGACACGCCGTCCCTGGACCCGCAACAGTCCAAGACCATGGATTCGCACAATGCCGTCGCCCGCCATGGCATGGCGATTCTCGAAGGCATCGTGCTTGATGACGTGCCGGAGGGCGACTATGAATTGATCGCGCTGCCGCTGCGCTTTGCCAACCTGGACGCGAGCCCGGTCCGCGCCATCCTCCGCCCGCTCAAGGAGCCCACGCGATGAGCCAATGCCCGTTCTCACCTGATTACCAGCCCCCGGAAGAATGGCATAACGCCGAGCTGAATTTTTCCGAGTCCATGAGCTACGGCGACTACCTGGACCTGGGCAAGGTCCTGAGCGCCCAGCACCCGCTGTCGCCCGACCACAACGAAATGCTCTTTATCATCCAGCACCAGACGTCCGAGCTGTGGATGAAACTGATGCTCCACGAACTCAAGGCTGCCCGCGAACACGTGCGCCTGGGCGAGCTGCCGCCGGCGTTCAAGATGCTGGCGCGGGTGTCGCGGATCTTCGATCAACTGGTGCACGCCTGGGCGGTGCTGGCCACCATGACGCCGTCGGAATACAAGGCCATTCGCCCGTTCCTGGGGCAATCGTCGGGGTTTCAGTCGTTCCAGTACCGCGAGATCGAATTTATCCTCGGCAATAAAAGCGCGGCGCTGTTGCGGCCTCACGCGCACCGGCCGCAGTTGTTGAACGAGTTGAAAGTGGCGATTGCCACGCCGTCGCTGTATGACGAGGCGGTCAACCTGATGGCGAAAGCCGGGTTGGCGATTGACCCCAAACGCGCCGAGCGCGACCCGACAGCGGCCACGGTTCACGATGAGTCGGTGGAAGCGGCCTGGCGTGAGGTGTATCGCGACCCGAATCGGTATTGGGATTTGTATCAGTTGGCCGAGAAGTTTATCGACCTGGAGGATTCATTCCGCCAGTGGCGCTTCAGGCATGTGACCACGGTTGAGCGGATCATCGGCTTTCAACCTGGTACGGGCGGCACCGAGGGCGTGGGGTATTTGCGCAAGATGCTCGACACGGTGCTGTTCCCCGAGTTGTGGCGAGTGCGTTCCACGCTATAAAAAAAGCCCCGGAATCCCGGGGCTTTTTCATGAGCAATCCAATCAAATGTGGGAGGGGGCTTGCCCGCGATGGCAGCGTGTCAGCCACCGCATCCGGTGTCTGACCCACCGCCATCGCGGGCAAGCCCGGCTCCCACAAGGATCACTGCGTCACTACAACTTTCGCGTTTCTAACCCGCATCCGGTAGGCCATGTAGATAATCCCCACCCAAACCGGCATCGCATACACCGACTCACGAATGCCATCGATCGCCAGCATCACGCTGACAATCATCGCCATGAACGCCAGGCACAGGTAGTTGCTGAACGGGAACCAGAAGGTCTTGAACGACGGCGTCACGCCTTGCTCGCCCATGGCCTTGCGGAACTTGATGTGAGTGATGCTGATCAGCGCCCAGTTGATCATCAGCGAGGCAACCACCAATGCGAACAACAACTCCAGGGCGCTCTTGGGCGCGACGTAGTTGACCACCACGCACAGCATCGTCACCAGTGCCGAAATCGCCAGGGCGCGCAGCGGCACGCCTTGCTTGTTCAGCTTCATCAGCGCTTTGGGCGCATCGCCTTGCTCGGCCAGGCCGAACAGCATGCGGCTGTTGCAGTACACGCCGCTGTTGTACACCGACAGCGCCGCGGTCAGCACCACGAAGTTGAGGATGTGCGCGGCGGTGTCGTTACCGATCAGCGAGAAGATCTGCACAAACGGGCTGCCGCTGTAGGGATCGCCCGACGCGCCGAGGGTTTGCAGCAGTTGGTCCCACGGGTACAGCGACAGCAATACGGTCAGTGCGCCGACGTAGAAAATCAGAATCCGGTAGACCACCTGGTTGATGGCTTTGGGGATCACTTTGCGCGGCTCGCTGGCCTCGGCAGCGGTGATGCCCACCAGCTCCAGGCCACCAAACGAGAACATGATAAAGGCCATCGACATCAGCAGCCCCATGCCGCCATTGGGGAAGAACCCGCCGTGGCTCCACAGGTTGCTAACCGCGGCTTGCGGGCCGCCGGTGCCGCTGAACAGCAGGTAGCAGCCGAGCACGATCATGCCGACAATCGCGACTACCTTGATGATCGCGAACCAGAATTCGGCCTCACCGAAGAACTTCACGTTCAGCGTGTTGATCAGGTTGACCGCCACGAAGAACACCAGCGCGCTGACCCAGGTCGGAATTTCCGGCCACCAGAACTGGATGTACTTGCCCACGGCGGTCAGTTCGGCCATGCCCACCAGCACGTAGAGCACCCAGTAGTTCCAGCCCGCCAGAAAGCCTGCGTAGCCGCCCCAGTATTTGTGGGCGAAGTGGCTGAAGGAGCCGGCCACCGGCTCTTCGACGATCATCTCGCCGAGCTGGCGCATGATCAGGAACGCGATGAAACCGGCAATCGCGTACCCCAGGATCATCGACGGGCCCGCCGATTTGAGCACCCCGGCCGAGCCGAGGAACAACCCCGTGCCAATCGCCCCTCCCAAGGCAATCAGCTGAATATGCCGGTTCTTCAGGCCACGCTTGAGGCCTACCGGGTTAACCATGTCATCCGCCATTAACATTCCCTTCTACTTGTTTTTCTCAGGGTTGATTGCACGCCGCACCCGCCCCTCAAAAGTACTGAGGGGTCAGATATTACTCTGCGTAAACTTTTCGTAATACAGCTGAACGCCAACAAGTGCCTGATCCAGCAGCCATTGTTGGATGGATTCGACCATCGGAGGGGGGCCGCACACGTACATATCCGCCGATTGGTCCCGCAATTCGGCCAGGTCGAAATGCTCGGTGAGGTAACCGCGCTTGCCGGGCCACTCGGGCGATGGGTCACTCAGCACTTGGGTGTAGCGAAAACCCGAGATTTTCGACGCGTAGGCTTCAATGCGCACTGCTTCGCACAAGTCCTCGGCGCCCCGTACACCGTAGTACAGATGCACCGGCTGCTCGCAACCGTTGGCCGCCAGCTCATCGAGCATGCCCAGCAACGCCGACAACCCGGTGCCGCCCGCCACCAGCACCAGCGGTTGGGTGACATGCCGCAGGTAAAACGCGCCCAACGGTGCTTCCATCAACACTTCATCACCGACCCGGCAACGCTCGCGCAGGTAGTTGCTCATGACGCCATCGGGCAGCAGGCGCACCAGAAACTGCAACTGATTGCCTGGCCGGTTGGCGAAGGAATACGAGCGCCAGCTGTCGGTGCCGGGCACCGACAGGCGCGCGTATTGGCCGGGCAGGAAGTCCAGCGGCGCCTCCAATTGCACGTGCAAAATGGCCGTGCTGGCCGAGACCAACTGCACCGCACTCACCAATCCGCGCACCTGCACCGGCCCCGGCGCATTGCACAGGCTCGAATCGAAATCGAAGTAAAACGTGGCATCGGATTTGACCCGCGTCTGGCAGCTGAGCATTTTACGTTGCTGCAGGTCGAGGCTGGAGAGCGCTTCCTCGTCGACATAATCCTGGCTGTAGTCGCCCGACTCGCAACGGCCCTGGCAGGTGCCGCACACACCTTCACGGCAATCCAGCGGGATCTTGATGCCGTTGCGCAAGGCCGCGTCCAGCAGGATTTCGTTGGCGCCCACCGGGAAAAACAGGGTTTTGCCGTCGGCAAAGCTGAAGGCCACTTTGTGATTCATCCGCATAACTCCGCGTATTTGATTGGATGGCTGACGAGTGAGCTTTTGTGGCGAGCGGCCTGTTGTGGCGAGCGGGCTTGCCCCGCGTTGGGCTGCGAAGCGGCCCCAATTAAAGCCACCGCATTTCTGCAGTCAAACCGCAGTGGCTGGGCCAGGGGCCGCTTCGCGCCCCAACGCGGGGCAAGCCCGCTCGCCACAACAAGCCTTCTCGCCACAACCGGCCCGGTCGCCACGCCAGGCATGGTCAAAGGTGATAAAAATCCAGCACCGAATTGATGGTGTCGTTGAGCAGCAGGGCGTGCTTGCGGGTGATCAGCCAGCTGTCGCCATGGGCTTTCAGGCTGTAGGTGGCGCTGCCATAGAACTGCTCCGACATGGCCAGCCGATAGAACAGCGTGTGCCAGTTCAACTTCACTTCCAACAGCCCGCCGGGTTGCTCGGCAATCCGCACGTTACTGATCAGGTGCAAGGTGCGCGGCATTGGCGTGGCCGACGCCGCCTTGCCGGTGCGCAGGCGGAACACGCGGTCTTCCAGGCCCGAACGGTTGGCGTAATAGATCAACGACATCTCGCGCTTGGGATCGCGGGTGTAGACGTGTTCCGAGTCCCATTGCGGCAGGTGGAACTCACTCTGCGGGTCGAACAACTGCACATAAGCGTCCCAGTCCTGGGCGTCGCACAGCTCGGATTTACGGTAGAAAAACTGCTCGATCTGGTACTGCAATTGCGCATTCATCACTTCACCTCCCGCAGCTTCAGCGCGTGTTGGTCCAGGCCGTTAAGCAGGAAGTGCTGCCAGTTGCGGTGCTGGTTGACGTACAGGCCTTCGTGGGTGAACTCGGTGCCGGTCATCGCCGGTTGGATGCCGATGGCTTCGCTGTTCGGCGTAGGCCCGGTCTCCCAGCGATGGCTGCCGCGTGAGATATCGCTCCAGCGTTCCAGGCGGCCCTGGAAACCGCGCTGGGCTTCGCGAAATTCCACCAGGTCATCGGGTGTGCCCATGCCCGACACGTTGAAGAAATCCTCGAACTGGCGAATGCGGTTTTCGCGGTCGGCGTCGGACTCGTTTTTCACCCCCAGGCACTGGCTGATAATTTCGGTCTTGTTCCACGCCACCGGGCGAATAATGCGCAGCTGCGAGCTGATCTGGTCGAGGAAGAACAGGCTCGGGTAGATGTTCAGGTTGCGCAGGCGGTGCATCATCCACTCGGCCTTTTGCTGGCCGTGTTCTTTTACCAGGCGCGGCATGATGGTGGCGTAGCCGGAGCGCACGCTTGGGTTGGGCATGTCGCTGAACAACAGGCTGTGGCCATTCTTGAAGGCGAACCAACCGTCGTCGGTGTTGGCGTCGCCGGCGCCGAGTTTGCTGTAATCCAGCGTGCTGGCAGAGCCGCTGCCGTTTTCGGTATTCACCTGCTGGCGATGCTGCACCGTGGCCACGTAGTTGTAGTGCACGGTGCTGACGTGATAACCGTCCAGGCCGTTTTCGTTCTGCAGTTTCCAGTTGCCGTCGTAGGTGTAGGCGGATTTGCCCGGCAGCACTTCCAGCTCACCGGTGGCGGACTGCGCGACCATCATGTCGAAGAACACTTTGGCGTCGCCGAGGAAGTCCTCCAGGCTGTCGCTGCCATTCACGTCCAGGCTGATAAACACAAAACCCTTGTAGCTTTCGATGCGGGCTTTTTTCAGGCCGCGCGTGGCTTTGTCGAAGCCTTCCGGGTATTCCCCCGGCGCCTTGACCTTCACCAGCCGGCCATCGCTCTTGTAGCACCAGGCATGGAACGGGCAAGTAAAGGTGGATTGGTTGCCTTTGCCGACGCGCGTCAGCGTGGTGCCGCGGTGCTGGCAGGCGTTGATCAGCGCATTCAGTTGGCCCTCGCCATCGCGGGTGATGATCATCGGCTGGCGCCCGGCGCGCATCGTCACGAAGTCGTGGTTATGGGCCAGTTCGCTTTCGTGGCAGGCGTAGATCCAGTTTTTTTCGAAGATCAGTTCCATCTCCAGGTCAAACAGCTCCGGCTCGGTGAACATGTCCCGGGCGATGCGGAACACAGCGTCCGCCGGGCGAAAATCCAGGCAGCTTTCGATAAACGTTTTCCACTGCTCGACGCTTTTTGCACCACTCATGGGAGGCACCTTTTTGATAGGGGCTAATCGGTGGTTCATTAGAGGCAGCGCGGCAGGGTGCGGGCTATCCGCTTAATGGGCAGAGATGGGCCGCATAGTTGGGCCGCATAGTTGGCGCGCGTCATTGGGCAGCAAATACCCAGTTCGGTGCAGCGAGGTGACGCGATGCGCTACTGTCATACCAAGGGAAAGTCGCAAAAACCTGCGGCTTATCCACATAGTCGATCGTTGCTATCCACCCCGTTGCATTACGGCGCGCGTGGCGTAGAACTTGCTGTCGATTGTCAACGACGCGCCGCCAGAGCGCGCAACCGCCTAACCGCCGTGGGTGCACCCTGATGAGTAGCCATACACGCGAAATCCATATTCAACGCTTCGACCTCGAAGGCGCCTGCAGCTGGATGTCCGGCATCTGTGGGCCACACCGCCTGGCGACGTCGACGCCCGAGCGCCTGCGCTTTCACCACAGCGCCAATGTGTTCAAGTCCCGCGCTACCACCTTGGGCGTGATCGAGTACGGCACGGACGTGACCATCGGCATCGAAGACGCCGAGCACTTCAGCAGCTACAGCCTGAGCCTGCCATTGGTGGGCGAGCAGGAATTGAGCAAGAACGGCGAGCGGCTGAGTTCCAATCGCGACCAGGGCGTGATCCTGTCGCCCAACGAGCATCAGGTGCTGGCGATCTCCGGTGATTGCCGCAAGTTGCAGGTGGTGATCACCCGCGCGGCGATGAGTGAATCCCTGGAGGGCTTGCTGCAACGGCCGATTGAGGCACCGCTGCGCTTTGAGTCGGTGATGGACGCGGTGGAGGGGGCTTCAGCGTCGTGGTGGCGCATGGCGCGGTATTTCATTGCCGAGCTTGAGCGCAGCAGCGAGTTGTATGAGCAGGCGGCCTTTACGCGTGACTTGGAAAGCTCGTTGATCAAAGGCTTGATCCTCGCCCAGCCGAATAACTATTCAGAAGAGCTGCGCGACGTGCTGGGCGTGAAGCTGCCGCACTACCTGATTCGTGCCCGGCAGTACATCCACGACAACGCCCGCGAAGCGGTGCATCTGGAAGACCTGGAAGCGGCTGCGGGCGTGTCGCGGTTCAAGCTGTTTGATGCGTTTCGCAAGTACTTTGCGCTGTCGCCCATGGCGTACTTGAAGAAGTACCGGCTGGGCGCGGTGCGTCAGGAAATCCTTGAGCAGGGCTCTACTCGGACCATTTCCGAGATTGCCCTGGGTTGGGGCTTTACCCATTTAGGGCGGTTTTCGGCGGAGTACCGCAAGCTGTTTGATGAATCGCCCAGCCAGACCCTGCAGCGCAAGCGCCTGCGCAGTCTCTAAACCTGATGAAGACCAGAATGTGGGAGCTGGCTTGCCTGCGATAGCGGTGGTGAATGTTCCACCGCCATCGCAGGCAAGCCAGCTCCCACAGGGGATTTGTGTCGTTTGGGAGATCTCAGATCAACTCTTCCACCAACTGCAAACAATGACTGAGCCCCGGCGACTGATCATTCACCCGCCGGCTGAGAATGATCGGCGAGGTCGCGGTGGTTTCCACAATCGGCGTGTAGCCGATATCCGCACGGTGCAGCACCTGCACCGAGGCCGGCACCAGCGTCACGCCCATACCGGCACCGACCAGGCCGATGGCGGTCTGCAATTCGTTGGTCCACTGCGCCACCTTGAGGCTCAGGCCGTGGGCGTCGAACAGTGCGATCACATGGTCGGCATAGCTGGGGCGCGGGTTGCCGGGGTAAAGCACAAACGGCTCGGCGGCCAATTGGGCGAGGGTCGCGGGCGCACCGAGCAGCGGATGGCCGGCGGGCAGTACGGCGACCAGTCGATCCTCCACCAGCACACGCTGGACGATGGCCGGGTCGTCGATGCGAATGCGCCCGAAGCCCACGTCAATGCGGCCGGCTTTCAGCGCGTCGACCTGCTGCAAGGTGGTCATCTCCGACAAACCCAATTCCAGCTCCAGCACCGCGTGGTTGCGCAGCCGCCGAATCAACTCAGGCAGCACGCCGTACAAGGTCGACGGCGCAAAGCCGATGCCCAGCCAGGTCTTTTCGCCCTGGCCAATGCGGCGCGTGGTGTCGCACACCTTGCCCAGTTGCTCGAGCAGCACATTGGCGTGTTCATAGAAAAACCGCCCGGCTGCGGTCAGCCGCAGCGGTCGGCCACGCTCGAGCAGAATCACCCCCAGTTCGTCTTCCAATTGCTGGATCTGCCGACTCAGCGGCGGCTGGGCGATGTGCAGGCGTTCGGCGGCGCGGGTGAAGTTCAGCGTTTCACCCAGCACCTGGAAATAGCGCAGATGACGCAGTTCCATGGCGGCTCCTTTCATACCTTGAGGGTATTGTGCGAGACCCATTCTATATTGGAAGCCACGAAAAATACGGCACAGAATCGGCTCAAACCTATAAAGAACCCCACGGGTATAGCCATGCCGATTTGCGCCATCGAGTCGATTGAAACGGTCATCGTCGACCTCCCCACCCTGCGCCCGCACAAGCTGGCCATGCACACGATGCAAAACCAGACGCTGGTGATCATCCGCCTGCGCTGCGCCGACGGCATCGAGGGCATCGGTGAGGCCACCACCATCGGCGGCCTGAGCTACGGCAACGAAAGCCCTGACAGCATCAAGGTCAACATCGACCGCCATTTCGCGCCGCTGTTGATTGGCCAGGACGCGAGTAATATCAATGCGGCGATGTTGCGCCTGGAGCGCAGCATTCGTGGCAACACCTTTGCCAAGTCCGGCATCGAAAGCGCGTTGCTCGATGCGCTGGGCAAACGGCTTGACTTGCCCGTCAGCGAGCTGCTCGGTGGGCGGGTGCGGGATGCCTTGCCGGTGGCCTGGACCCTGGCCAGCGGCAACACCGAACAAGACATTGCCGAAGCGGAAAAGATGCTCGACCTGCGCCGTCACCGCATCTTCAAATTGAAGATCGGCGCCGGTGAAGTTGGCCGCGACCTGGCCCACGTGATCGCGATCAAAAAAGCCCTGGGCGAGCGCGCCAGTGTGCGCGTTGACGTCAACCAGGCGTGGGACGAAGCCGTGGCCCTGCGTGCGTGCAAGGTGCTCGGCGACAACGGCATCGACCTGATCGAACAACCGATTTCGCGCAACAACCGCAGCGGCATGGCTCGGCTGAATCTATCGAGCCCGGTGCCGATCATGGCCGACGAGTCCATCGAGTGCGTGGAGGATGCCTTCAACCTGGCCCGCGAAGGCGCAGCCTCGGTGTTCGCGCTGAAGATCGCCAAGAACGGCGGCCCGCGCGCCGTGTTGCGCACCGCCGCCATCGCCGAAGCCGCCGGTATTGGCCTGTACGGCGGCACCATGCTTGAAGGCGGCATCGGCACCCTGGCCTCGGCGCATGCCTTCCTGACCTTGAACAAACTGGCGTGGGACACCGAACTGTTCGGCCCGCTGCTGCTCACCGAAGACATCCTCACCGAGCCGCCGGTGTACCGCGATTTTGCGCTGCATGTTTCCACTGCACCGGGCCTTGGCCTGGCTATCGATGAAGAGCGTCTGGCGTTCTTCCGTCGTGACAACCACTAAGAGGCGCCTGCCATGTTGTTCCACGTAAAAATGACCGTGAACCTGCCCCTGGACATGAACCCTGAGCGCGCGGCTGGCCTGAAAGCCGAAGAAAAAGCCCTGGCGCAGCGCCTGCAGCAAGAGGGCAAATGGCGCCACCTGTGGCGCATCGCCGGGCATTACGCCAACTACAGCGTGTTCGACGTCGGCAGTGTGCAAGAGCTGCACGACCTGCTGATGCAGCTGCCGCTTTTTCCTTACATGGCCATCGAAGTGAATGCCTTGTGCCGCCACCCTTCGTCGATTCATGAGGACGACCGCTGAGCCTGTTTTGCACCCAATAATGACAAGATGAGGATTGCACCATGTCCATCCGACTTTCCCAGACTGCCCACGCCCAAGCGTTTCTCGAAGAAGCCAGCGGCAACCACAATGACGCTGGCAACCCGCGCGCCAAGGCGCTGATTTACCGGATCCTGCGCGACACGGTGAACATCATCGAAGACCTGGAAGTGACCCCGCAAGAGTTCTGGAAAACGGTCAACTACCTCAACGAGCTGGGCAAACATCAGGAGGCCGGTTTACTCGCTGCCGGCTTGGGCCTGGAGCATTACCTGGATTTGCTGATGGACGCCGCCGACGAAGAAGCCGGCAAATCCGGCGGCACGCCGCGCACCATCGAAGGCCCGCTGTATGTGGCCGGGGCGCCGCTGAGCCAATACGAAGCGCGGCTGGACGATGGCAAGGACGACGCGGTGCCGCTGTTTATGCGCGGGCAAGTGCGCGGCACCGACGGCGAGCCATTGGCGGGTGCCATTGTGGATGTGTGGCAGGCCAATACCGGTGGCACCTATTCGTGGTTTGACCCGACGCAGTCGGAGTTCAACCTGCGCCGGCGCATCGAGACCGATGCCCAGGGCAACTACCGTTTTCGCAGCATCGTGCCATCCGGCTACGGCTGCCCGCCGACAGGGCCGACTCAACAGCTGCTCGACCAACTGGGTCGCCATGGGCAGCGGCCGGCGCACATTCACTTCTTTATCTCGGCGCCGGGGCATCGGCATTTGACCACGCAGATCAACCTGTCGGACGACCCGTACCTGCACGATGACTTTGCCTATGCGACACGCGATGAATTGATTGCTGAGATTCGCTTCAGTGACGATCAACAGCTGGCGCGGGAGTTTGGGGTGCAAGGGCGCTTTGCGCAGATTGATTTTGACTTTGAGCTGCAACGGGCTGATGCGCCGGTAGAGCAAAAACGCATGCAACGCGTGCGCGCCCTCGAAGACTAAACACGGTTAAAAAATGTGGGAGCTGGCTTGCCTGCGATGGCATCAACTCGGTGTAACTGTTGCACCGAGGTGTCTGCATCGCAGGCAAGCCAGCTCCCACATTTGAATGGAGGCGTTGCGGCTATTTGCGCAGGACCAAGTCCAACACCTCATCCCGATCCTTGATCTTCTGCAACACAATCTCCGAGCGAATATCCATCACCCCCGCCGTGCGGTTCAGGTGGTTCACAATAAAGTCCGAAAAGTGCTTTAAATTTCGCGCCTGCACCCGCAGCACATAATTGCTCGCGCCGGTAATCACGTACGCGCTGGCCACCTCCGGCCAGCCTTGCACCTTTTTGATGAACGTCTCGTGCCAATCCTCCACGTCCTGGCGCAAGGACAGGTGCACGATGGCTTCCAGCTCGATTCCCAGCTGCTCGGCATTCAGCACCGCGCGGTAGCCGCTGATGATTCCTTCGCTCTCCAGCAGGCGCAAACGGCGCAGGCAGGCGGAGGGCGACAGGGCGACTTTTTCGGCCAGTTCCTGGTTGCTGATGCGGCCATCCTGTTGCAGAAAATGCAGGAGGCGCAGGTCGGTGGCGTCGAGAATCATGCTTAGAATAAATCCGCGTGTTTTGGGGTTAAATTCGAATTTCCTACAGCTTAATTAGCCTGTTACCCACCACTTTGCACGAAAATTCTCTAAAGCTTCGTTCATTATTTGCTGCATCTTCACTTATAAAAACCAGGACAGCCCATGACCACCCGAAGCCACTGCCAAGCCCTCGACGCTCAGGACCCGTTGGCGCCACTGCGTCGTCAGTTCGCCTTGCCTGAGGGCGTGATCTACCTCGACGGCAACTCCCTCGGTGCGCGCCCGGTGGCGGCGTTGGCGCGGGCGCAGCAGGTGATCGCCCAAGAGTGGGGCAATGGCTTGATTCGCAGCTGGAACAGCGCCGGCTGGGCAGATCTGTCCCAGCGCCTGGGCAACCGCCTGGCGCCCTTGATTGGCGCGCGCGACGGCGAAGTGGTGATCACCGATACCACCTCCATCAACCTGTTCAAGGTCCTCAGCGCCGCGTTGAGCGTGCAGCGCCAACGCCAGCCGGGCCGTAAGGTGATCGTCAGCGAGGCGAGCAATTTTCCCACCGACCTGTACATCGCCGAAGGCCTGGCCGAGTTGCTGCAGCAGGGTTATTCGTTGCGACTGGTGAACAGCCCCGATGAACTGCCGCAGGCTATCGACCAGGACGTGGCGGTGGTGATGCTCACCCACGTCAACTACAAAACCGGCTACATGTACGACATGCAGGCGCTCACCGCCTTGAGCCACGAATGTGGCGCGCTGAGCATTTGGGACCTGGCGCATTCGGCGGGCGCGGTGCCCATCGACCTGCACAAGGCGCGGGCCGATTATGCGATTGGCTGCACCTACAAATACCTCAATGGCGGGCCGGGTTCCCAGGCGTTTGTGTGGGTCACTCCGCTGCTGGTGGACCTGGTGCGCCAGCCGTTGTCGGGCTGGTTCGGGCATACCCGGCAGTTTGCGATGGAAGCTCAATACGCGCCGAGCGCCGGCATCGCGCGCTATCTGTGCGGCACGCAGCCGATCACTTCGCTGGCCATGGTTGAATGCGGCCTGGAGATTTTTGCCCAGACCGACATGGCCAGCCTGCGGACTAAATCCCTGGCGTTGACTGACCTGTTTATCGCGCTGGTCGAAGCCCGCTGCGCCGCCCACGGCCTGGTGTTGATTACCCCGCGCGAGCACGCCAGGCGCGGCAGCCATGTGAGCTTCGAGCACCCCGAAGGTTACGCGGTGATCCAGGCGCTGATCGCTCGGGGCGTGATAGGTGATTACCGCGAGCCGCGCATCATGCGTTTTGGTTTTACGCCGTTGTACACAAGCTTCACCGAGGTATGGGATGCCGTGGAGATACTCGGCGACATTCTCGACACCGGCACCTGGGACCAGCCGCAGTTCAAGGTTCGCAACAGCGTCACCTGATTCACGCCGATTAAGAATGTGGGAGCGGGCTTGCTCGCGAAAGCGGTGGATCAGCCAGCACGTGTAGTGACTGGCACTGCGCATTCGCGAGCAAGCCCGCTCCCACAGTGGATCTGCGTCTATATCCAAACTGTGCAATCACAATAATAAAGGGGCACACCACGTGACCACACCCGACAACGGTTTTGCAGAGATCACCCACCGCGAACTGGGCCTGCGGCGCCAGCTCACTTCCGGCCAGATGAGCATGATCGCCATCGGTGGCGCCATCGGCACCGGGCTGTTCATGGGCAGCGCCTATGCGATCGGCTATGCCGGGCCCAGCGTGCTGGTGAGCTACGCCATCGGCGCGCTGATCACCTTGCTGTTGATGGGCTGCCTGGCGGAAATGACGGTGGCGCATTCCACCTCGGGCTCATTCGGCGCGTACGCTGAGTTTTATATCAGCCCGCTGGCCGGGTTTCTGGTGCGTTACGCCTACTGGGCGGCGATTGTGCTGGCGGTGGGCGCCGAGGTCACGGCGGTGGCGATGTACATGAAGTACTGGTTCGCCAACGTGCCGGAGTGGGTGTGGATTGTGTCGTTTTCCAGTGTGCTGATCCTGCTCAATGCCATCAGCGTGAAGACCTTCGGCAATTTCGAATACTGGTTTTCGACGATCAAGATCAGCGCCATCGTCGGCTTCATCATCCTGGCGGTGTACGTGGTGTTCGGCTCCGGCAACCCGCAGTACGGCGCGCAGAACTACACCGCCCACGACGGCTTTTTCCCGCATGGCTTGAGCGGCATGTGGATCGCGGTGATCGTGTCGATCTTCAGTTACCTGAGCGTGGAGATGATCGCGGTGGCCGCCGGTGAAGCCGCCGACCCGGAACAGGCAGTGAAGAAAGCCTTTCGCGCGACCATCGTGCGGCTGGTGGTGTTCTACCTGCTGACCCTGGCGCTGATGCTGGCCATCGTGCCGTGGAACCAGGCCGGTCAGACCCAGAGCCCGTTCGTCACGGTGATGCAGACCATCGGCATTCCCGGCGCCACCGGGGTGATGAATTTTGTGATTCTGATCGCGGCGCTGTCGGCGATGAACAGCCAGCTCTACATCACCACGCGCATGATGTTCAGCTTGTCGCGGGCAGGCTTTGCGCCCAGGTCGATGGGCGCCTTGAGCAAGAGCGGCATTCCGCTGAACGCCTTGCTGCTGTCCAGTTCCGGCATTGCCCTGGCGACCTTGCTGAACGTGGTGTACCCGCAAAGCTCGTTCACACTGATGATGGCGATCTCGATGTTTGGCGCGATCTTCACCTGGTTCATGATCTTCCTCACGCACCTGTTTTTCCGCCGCTACCGCAAGCGCCATGGCGGGGCGAAGCTGTCGTTCCAACTGCGCCTGTTTCCCTACAGCACGCTGCTGGGCCTGGTGCTGATGGGCGCGGTGATGATCACCACGTATTTCACCGAGGCGTTCAAGATGACGCTGGTGTTTGGCGTGCCGTTCCTGCTGATGCTGTCGGCGGTGTATTACGGGTTTTTCCGCAAGGGCAGGGCGAGGGCATCGAACAAAGCCTTGGCGTAACCGGGCAATTGTTCGAAGGAGCGCGCGCATAACAGCAGCGTGCGGCGGGCCCACTCTTCGTGCAGCGGTTGGGCTTTGAAGCGGCGCTGCAGCGGCCAGCGCTCCAGTGCCGCTTGGGGCACGATGCCCAGGCCGGCGCCGCCCGCGACCATGCGAATCAACCCATCAAAACCATCGGCGCGGATACGGGTTTGCAGGCGAAAGCCGGCGTGCAGCGCTTGTTCCTCCAAATACACCGCCAGCGCGCTGTTGGCGGCCAGGCCGACGTAGTCGTATTGCAGGCTGTCGATGAAACTCGCTGTCGTCAGCGGGTGGTCGAGGGGCATGATCAGTACCAGCGGGTCATCGCGAAAGGGCAGGGTTTGCAGGCCGTGGGTGTCCACTGCGTCGGAAATGATGCCCAAATCCGCGGTGCCTTGACGCAAGGCTTGGGTGATGCGCAGGCTCGGCAGTTCTTGCAGGTCGATATCGAGGTTGGGGTGTTCGCGCAGAAAATCGGCAAGCAATTCGGGCAGGTATTCACTCAGGGCGGTGGTGTTGCACAGCAGGCGCACCTGGCCTTTGACGCCGTTGGCGTATTCGGCGAGGTCTTGTTGCAGGTGTTCGGCTTGTTGCAGCAGCAAGCGCGCGTGGCGGGCCAGGGCTTTGCCCGCTGGCGTCGGTGTGACGCCACGGCGGCCGCGCTCAAGAAATTCGATGCCCAACGACGCTTCCATCGCACGGATGCGCGCACTGGCGGCAGCCAGGGATAAATGGCTGCGCGCCGCGCCGGCGGTGATGTTGCCGGTGTCGAGAATGTGCAAGTAGAGGCGCAGGTCGATCAGGTCAAAGTGCATGGCTGAAGCTCTTCGGTGACTGGGCTGGCGCCTTCGCGAGCAAGCCCGCTCCCACAGTTGAAACGCATTCCAAAGGTGGGAGCGGGCTTGCTCGCGAAGAGGCCTTCAGCCTCACACAAAACAAGAGGCTGCCTCAGTATATGGCGAATTTGCGACCTCATCGAAATACACCACAATCCTGGCATGACTACCTTCCTGGCGTTTTACCAAAACCTCGGCCCCGCCCTGACCCTATTGGTCATCGGCACCTTCCTGCTGGCCGGCACCGTCAAGGGCGTGATTGGCCTGGGCCTGCCGACCGTGGCCATGGGCATGCTCGGCCTGGCTATGCTTCCGGCGCAGGCTGCGGCATTGCTGATTATTCCGTCGACGGTCACCAACCTGTGGCAACTGGCATTCGGCGGCCACTTGAGCGCGTTGCTCAAACGCCTGTGGCCGATGCTGCTGCTGATTTTCCTCGGCACCGGGCTCGGCACGCTGTGGCTGGGCATGGACGGCGGCCATTGGGTCGTTCGCGCGTTGGGTGGCGCGTTGCTGGTGTATGCGTTGAGTGGGTTGTTCCTGCCCACGTTCAAGGTGCAGCCTCACACCGAGCGCTGGCTGGGAACTCTGTGCGGGCTGATCACCGGCATCATCACCTCGGCCACCGGCGTGTTCGTGATTCCCGCGGTGCCGTATCTGCAAGCCTTGGGCTTGAACCGTGATCAGTTGGTGCAGGCGCTGGGGCTGTCGTTCACCGTTTCCACGTTGGCGCTGGCGGCGGGGCTGGCGTGGCGTGGCACCCTCGGCGGCGGCGAAATGAATGCCTCAATACTGGCGCTGGTGCCTGCGCTGTTGGGCATGTGGCTGGGCCAGGCACTGCGTCAGCGCATCAGTGCGGTGCTGTTCAAACGGGTATTTTTTATCGGCATGGCGCTGCTGGGCGGCCATTTGCTGATCAGCGGTTAAATCAAGAGTACGGCGTTATTCGTGCGTTTTGATCAAATGTATTTTGCCGCACGGCTGCTTATTCCGAGGGTTGAATGTCGATAGCCTGCCGGCAGACATTTCTAACCCTTTGGATTCGCTCCCATGAAAAAAGTACTCCTGCTCAACGGCGGCAAGAAATTCGCCCATTCCGACGGCCGCTATAACGCCACCCTGCATGAAGCCGCCGTGGCGGTGCTGGACCGCGGCGGTATCGACGTCAACGTCACCCACATCGACGAAGGCTACGACGTGGCCGAAGAAGTGGCCAAATTCCTCTGGGCCGATGTGATCATTTACCAGATGCCCGGCTGGTGGATGGGCGCGCCGTGGATCGTCAAAAAGTACATCGACGAAGTCTTCACCGAAGGCCACGGCAGCCTCTACGCCAGCGATGGCCGCACCCGTTCCGACTCGTCGCAAAAATACGGCAGCGGCGGCCTGATCCAGGGCAAGCAGTACATGTTGTCGCTGACCTGGAACGCGCCGCAGCAAGCCTTCGACGACCCGACCGATTTCTTCGAAGCCAAGGGCGTGGACGCGGTGTACTTCCCGTTCCACAAAGCCAACGAGTTCCTCGGCATGACCGGCCTGCCGACCTTTCTGTGCGTGGACGTGATGAAACGCCCGGCCATCGAGGCGGACGTGGCGCGCTACGAGCAGCATCTGGCGCAGGTGTTTAACCTGTCGGTGTAAGCTGCTACCCACCGATCAAGAAGGACAGCCTGTGAAAGCCCGATCCGATGAGTTACAGATCTTCGTCAGCGTGATTGAGTGCGGTTCGATTTCCGCCGCGGCGGAGCAGGTTGGGCAGACGCCGTCGGCGGTCAGCCGCACCCTGTCGCGCCTGGAAGCCAAGCTCGACACCACGCTGATCAACCGCACCACGCGGCGCATGGACCTGACCGAAGAGGGTAAGTACTTCTTCGAGCAGGCCAAGGTGATCCTGGCGCAGATGGATGATCTGGAAGAGCGCCTGTCGTCGCGCCAGAAAAACCCGGCCGGGCGGCTGCGCATCAACGCCGCCGTGCCTTTCATGCTGCACGGGATCGTGCCTTACATCGCCGAGTTTCGCAGCCTCTACCCGGAAATCCAGCTGGAGCTGAACAGCGATGACTTGATCATCGACCTGCTGGAACAGAGCACCGACATTGCCATCCGTATCGGCGCCCTGGCCGACTCCACGCTGCATGCCCGTTCGTTGGGCTGTACGCCGCTGCATATCCTCGCCAGCCCCGACTACCTCAAGCAACACGGCACGCCCACGACGGTGGCCGAGTTGGCGGACCATACATTGCTGGGTTTCACCCAGACCGAAACCCTTAACCATTGGCCGTTGCGCCATGTGGAAGGCGACCGTTGGCTGATCCAGCCGAGCATCGCCGCCTCCAGTGGCGAAACCCTGCGCCAGTTGGCGCTGGAAGGGCAGGGCATTTGCTGCCTGTCGAACTTCATGACGGTCGAAGACATCAATGCCGGGCGGCTGGTGCCGGTGCTGGAGGCGTTTAACAGTGGTTATCGCCAACCGATCCACGCAGTGTTCTATCGCAACTCGCAATTGGCGTTGCGCATCCAGTGTTTCCTGGACTTCATTCAGACCAAGCTGGCGCGGTATGCCTGCTGATTCGTGACCTGTGCGCAAGATTGAATTGGGCAATAGGGTCTTATTCGACAGGGATGAGTCCTCGATACTGGACCCATCACTTACCCAGTCAGGAGCACACTCCATGAATGTATTCGTTACGGGCGCAGCAGGTTTTATCGGCGGCTCCATCGCCACTGGCCTGGTCAAGGCTGGCCACACCGTTACCGGCTTGGTGCGTAGCGCCGAGCAAGCCGCTGAAATGACCGCCCTGGGCATCACCCCGGTGATTGGCACCCTGGATGACGCTGGCATGCTGACCGAGCAGGCCTCGAAGGCCGATGCGGTCATCAACGCCGCCAGCAGCGACCATCGCGCTGCCGTGGAAACCTTGCTGGCCGCCTTGAAAGGTTCGAACAAGCCCTTCCTGCACACCAGCGGTTCGAGCATCGTTGGCGATGCGTCGGGCGGTAAGGCCAGCGATGTCATCTATTTCGAGGACACGCTGCCGGCGCCGACCGTCGACAAGGCTGCGCGCGTGGCCATCGACAACCTGATTCTGGCGGCGGCCAAAGACGGCGTGAATTCGGCGGTGATCTGCAACACCCTGATTTACGGCCACAGCCTGGGCGTGAAGCGTGACAGCGTACAATTGCCGCGACTGGTCAAGCAGGCGCGCAAAAGTGGCATGGTGCGCCATGTGGGCACCGGGCAGAACATCTGGTCCAACGTGCACATCGAAGACGTGGTGGCGCTGTACTTGCTGGCGCTTGAGAAGAATGTGCCGGGCACCTTCTACTTTGTGGAAAGCGGTGAAGCGGCGTTTGTCGACATGACCACCGCCATCGCCGAAGCGCTGAAGCTGGGCAAGCCGCAGGATTGGCCATTGGCCGAGGCTGAAGCCGAGTGGGGCTATGAAATGGCCAACTATGGCCTGGGCTCCAACAGCCGCGTACGTGGCAAGCATGCCCGTGAGTTGCTGGGCTGGGCGCCGAAGCGTACGTCGGTGGTGGAGTGGATTCGCAACGAAATGGTGTGATGTTCGCTTAGCACCCCGGTGCTGCCTTCGCGAGCAAGCCCGCTCCCACATTTGACTGCATTCCACTGTTGGAACGCGGTCAAGTGTGGGAGCGGGCTTGCTCGCGAAAGGGGCTACTCGGTTTATCTGGTTTACCCAGCGCTGGCCTCACCTCGCCCAATTCCGTACCATTCCCCGCCTTATCCCCCGCAACGCCCTGGTACCTCATGAACCTCACCCGTCTGCGCGCCGATGCCCTGGCCGGCCTCACCACGTCTTTTGCGCTGCTGCCCGAATGCATCGCCTTTGCCCTGGTCGCCCACCTCAACCCGCTGATGGGGCTCTACGGTGCCTTCATCATTTGCACCCTCACCGCGTTATTCGGTGGCCGCCCCGGTATGGTTTCGGGCGCCGCGGGGTCGATGGCGGTGGTGATCGTCGCGCTGGTGGTGCAGCACGGCGTGGAGTATTTGCTGGCGACGGTGTTGCTGGGCGGGCTGATCATGGTCGCATTCGGTCTGTTGCGCCTGGGCAAGCTGGTGCGCATGGTGCCGCACCCGGTGATGCTCGGTTTCGTCAACGGCCTGGCGATCATCATCGCGCTGGCGCAATTGGAACATTTCAAAAGCGGCGAAAGCTGGCTCAGCGGCGAGCCGTTATACGTAATGATCGGCCTGGTGGCGGTGACCATGGCGATTGTCTACTTGCTGCCGCGCCTGACGCGCGCTGTGCCGCCCGCGCTGGTGGCGATCCTCGGCGTCGGTTTGGCGGTGTACCTGCTCGGCTTGCCGACGCGCACCCTGGGCGATATGGCCCACATCGCCGGTGGCCTGCCGACCTTCGCGCTGCCGCAAATTCCCTGGACCCTGGAAACCCTCGGCATCATCGCGCCCTATGCGTTCCTGATGGCGATGGTCGGCCTGCTGGAAACCCTGCTGACCTTGAACCTCACCGACGAAATCACCGAGACCCGTGGCTACCCTGACCGCGAAAGCGTGGCCCTGGGCGCGGCGAATATGGTCTCGGGCCTGTTCGGCGGCATGGGCGGTTGCGCGATGATCGGGCAAACCGTGATCAACTTGAGCTCCGGCGGGCGCGGGCGTTTCTCCGGGGTGTTTGCCGGGGTGATGATCCTGTTGTTCATTTTGTTTCTGTCGCCGCTGATCGAGCGGATTCCGCTGGCGGCGCTGGTGGGCGTGATGTTTGTGGTGTCGCAGCAGACCTTTGCCTGGGCGTCGTTGCGGGTGATCAACAAAGTGCCGGTCAATGATGTGCTGGTGATTCTGGCGGTGACGGTGATTACGGTGTTTACCGACCTGGCCACGGCCGTGCTGTGCGGCATTGTGATTGCGGCGCTGAACTTCGCCTGGCAACAGGCGCGCGAGCTGTATGCCGATGAGCATCTGGAAGCCGACGGCAGCAAGCTGTACCGCCTGCATGGCACGTTGTTCTTTGCCTCGACCACGCCGTTTCTGAACCAGTTCGACCCGGCCAACGATCCGGCTCAGGTGACGCTGGATTGTCGTCACCTGAGCGTTGTCGACTACTCGGCGATTGCCGCGCTGATGACCTTGCGAGAACGCTACCGCAAGGCCGGCAAACATCTGCGGGTGCTGCATTTGTCCGAGCGCTGCAAGAAGCTGTTAAAGCGTGCGCGCGTTCATCATGAGTAACTGATCACGGCCCGACCAGGTCTTCGAGCTCCTGCGCGCGGGTCTGGGTCATGTCCAGCACGCAGCCGGAGCCGTTGACCTGGTCGATGGTGCCGCCCGTGGCACTGCCGGCGAAGGCGCAATTGGCGTCACGGTATTTGAGCCACAGGCGCTGCACGTCCTGCAGCTTCTGCTTGCGGTCGCCTTCCTGGGCGGCCAGGGCGGTTTTATAGGCTTTGTTCAGGCGATCGTCCTGAACCTTGGTTTCCTTGACGTTGCAATTGACCATGTCGACGGTGGTGTTGGCGCTGTCCATGCATTTTTTCAGCGCCGCATTCTCGGCGGCCGAGGCGCTGGTGCAGAACGCCAGCAACAGCGCGCTGGCGGCGAAAGGAACAAGCAGGGTCTTGCGATTCATTGTCGGGATTCCTGATCGACGGTAGGGCTGCCCTCTCAGACTCGGCCCTTATGGTTGAGTTTCGGCGCGGCAAAAACTTCATGTAAGAACACCCCTCGGATTTTCATCGGCTGGCGCTGGGCATGTCCCCAAGCGACAGCACTTATCCGTGGGCGAAAATTACTTTCATAAAAATTGAAAATTTAATCGAGGAATGATTTATGAGTTTCACAACCAATTCGACGTGACCCTTTCCAAGGAGTACCGCATGGCCGCACCACTGGGCTTGGGGCTGCTGGCATACGCTGCCATCGCCATCATTGCATTGATCGTGCTGATCGCACGTTACCGACTCAACCCGTTTATCGTCATCACCTTGGTGTCCATCGGCCTGGCGCTGATGGCCGGCATGCCGGCAGACACGATCATGGGCTCGTACGAGGCGGGCGTGGGTAAAACCCTGGGGCACATTGCCCTGGTGGTGGCGCTGGGCACCATGCTCGGCAAGATGATGGCCGAGTCCGGCGGCGCCGAGCAGGTGGCGCGCACGCTGATCAACCGCTTCGGCGAGCGCAATGCGCATTGGGCGATGGTGTGCATCGCGTTCCTGGTGGGGCTGCCGCTGTTTTTCGAGGTCGGTTTTGTGTTGCTGGTGCCGATCGCCTTTACCGTGGCGCGGCGCGTTGGGGTGTCGATCCTGATGGTCGGCTTGCCGATGGTCGCCGGTTTGTCGGTGGTGCATGCGCTGGTGCCGCCACACCCGGCGGCGATGATGGCGGTGCTGGCGTATAACGCCTCGGTTGGGCAGACCGTGCTGTACGCAATTTTGATCGGTATTCCCACGGCCATCATCGCCGGCCCGCTGTACGCGAAGTTCATCGTGCCGCGCATTCACTTGCCGGCGCAGAACCCACTGGAACGCCAGTTTATCGAGCGCGAGCCGCGCACCCGTCTGCCGAGCTTTACGTTGACCATGGGCACCATCCTGTTGCCGGTGGTGCTGATGATGATCGGCGGCTGGGCCAATGTGATTTCCACCCCCGGCACAGGCTTTAACCAATTCCTGCTGTTTATCGGCAACTCGGTGATTGCGCTGTTGGTAGCGACCTTGGTGAGCTTCTGGACCTTGGGCCTGGCCCAGGGTTTCAACCGCGAGGCGATACTCAAGTTCACCAATGAATGCCTGGCACCGACCGCCAGCATCACCTTGCTGGTGGGCGCGGGCGGCGGCTTGAATCGCATTTTGGTGGACGCGGGCGTCACCAACGAAATTCTCGGCCTGGCCCACGCCTTCCATCTGTCGCCGCTGGTGATGGGCTGGTTGTTTGCTGCGCTGATGCGCATCGCCACCGGTTCGGCCACGGTGGCCATGACCACCGCCTCCGGTGTGGTCGCGCCCGTGGCCATGGGGCTGGGTTATCCACACCCTGAATTATTGGTGTTGGCCACCGGCGCGGGTTCGGTGATCTTTTCCCATGTCAACGACGGCGGCTTCTGGCTGATCAAGGAATACTTCAATATGACGGTGATCCAGACCTTCAAGACCTGGACCGTGCTGGAGACGTTGATCTCGGTGGTCGCGTTCGGTCTAACTTACGGCCTGTCTCTGGTTCTATGAGCCTTATTGTGTAACCCGGAGCCCCGATGGACATCCTCTACCAGATCCGCGCCCGCCAGGATTCCTTCAGCGCCGGCGAAGGCCGTATCGCCAAGCTGATGCTCGATGACGTGGGCTTTGCCGCGTCGGCCAGTCTGGAGGAGTTGTCCCAGCGCGCCGAGGTCAGCACGGCGACCTTGTCGCGGTTTGCCCGCAGCGTCGGCTGCCGCGACTTGCGCGATTTACGCTTGCAACTGGCCCAGGCCAGCGGGGTGGGCAGCCGCTTCCTGGACCCGGCGGGGTTGCCGGAACAGTCGGCGTTTCATCGACAGATTCTCGGCGATATCGAATTGACCTTGCGTCAGCATCTGTCGGGGTTCAACCAGGCGAGTTTTGTCGATGCCGTCAGCCTGTTGGGCAAGGCGCGGATGATTCACGCATTCGGCATGGGCGGCCCGTCGAGCCTGTGCAGTGAAGAGTTGCAAGTGCGACTGGTGCGCCTGGGTTACCCGATTGCCGCTTGCCGCGACCCGGTGATGATGCGCGTCACCGCCGCGACCTTGGGCCCTGAACAGGCGCTGATCGTGTGCTCGCTCTCCGGCCTCACGCCCGAGTTGTTGGACGTGGTGGGGCTGGCGCGCAATTACGACGCGCCCATCGTCGCCATCACCCTGGCCGATTCACCGCTGGCGCAGTTGGCGGATGTGTTGTTGCCGCTGCAACCGGCCGAAACCAGTTTTATCTACAAGCCCACCGCGGCGCGCTACGGAATGCTGTTGGCCATCGACCTGCTCGCCACTGAGCTGGCGCTGGTCATGCCGGACGAAAACCAGGAACGCCTGCGTCGGATCAAGCTGGCTCTGGACGATTATCGCGGCGGCCCCGATAGCCTGCCGCTTGGAGATTGATATGAAGTACGACACGCTGATACGCCAGGCGCTGATCATTGATGGCAGCAACACACCAGGTTATGTCGCCGATGTAGGGCTGCGTGACGGGCGTATCGAGACAATCGGCGATCTGTCGAACGCCCAGGCTGAGCATGAAATTGATGCAGATGGCCGCGTCTTGGCCCCCGGTTTTATCGACGTACACACTCACGATGACACGGTGGTGATCCGCCACCCGCAAATGCTGCCCAAACTCAGCCAGGGCGTGACCACGGTGATTGTCGGCAACTGCGGCATCAGCGCCTCGCCGGTGAGTCTGCGCAGTGATCCGCCGGACCCGATGAACCTGCTGGGCACGCGTGAAGCATTCGCTTACCCGCGGTTTGCCGATTACCGTGCTGCCGTGGAAAGTGCTCACCCTGCGGTCAATGTCGCGGCGTTGATCGGCCATACGGCGCTGCGCAGCAACCATATGGACGACCTGCACCGCACGGCCACGCCGAATGAAATCGGTGCCATGCGTGTGCAGCTGCGAGCAAGTCTTGAGGCTGGCGCGCTGGGTTTATCCACAGGCCTGGCCTATGCCAGCGCGTTTAATGCCGATACCGATGAGGTGCTGCAACTCAGTGAAGAACTGACGGCGTTTGGTGCGGTGTACACCACGCATTTGCGCAGCGAATTCGAGCCCGTGCTGGAGGCGATGGACGAAGCGTTTTTGATCGGCCGACATGCCAAGGCACCGGTGATTATTTCCCACCTCAAGTGCGCCGGTGCGGGCAACTGGGGGCGCAGTCCGCAGCTGTTGGCGTCGCTGGAACTGGCGGCGAAAACTCATCCGGTGGGCTGTGATTGTTATCCCTATGCGGCCAGCTCTTCGACCCTGGACCTCAAGCAGGTCACCGACGCATTTCGCATCACCATTACCTGGTCGACGCCACACCCGGAAGTCGGCGGGCGCGACTTGCAGGACATCGCCGCCGAGTGGGATGTTTCGTTGCTGGACGCGGCACGCCGCCTGCAACCGGCGGGTGCGGTGTACTACGGCATGGATGAAGCAGATGTGCGACGCATCCTCGCGCATCCGCTGTCGATGGTGGGCTCTGATGGCTTGCCGGAAGACCCGTTCCCGCATCCACGCTTGTGGGGCGCGTTCCCACGGGTGTTGGGGCATTTCAGCCGCGATGTGGGGTTGTTTCCGCTGCACACGGCGGTGCACAAGATGACCGGGCTGTCGGCGGCGCGCTTTGGCTTGGCCGAGCGTGGGGAAATTCGTCAAGGGTATTGGGCTGACCTGGTGTTGTTCGACCCATTGCGGGTGCGCGACGTGGCGGACTTCAAGGAGCCCCAACGCGCGGCTGAAGGCATTGATGGCGTGTGGATCAACGGCGTGTTGAGCTACAGCGACGGGCAGGCCAATGGTCAGCGGCCAGGGCGGTTTTTGGCGCGCAGTGGGGATTTGCGTGGTGGGTTTTCGACTCTATAGTGGGCGCTTTCATACACGGAGCTGTGGTCATGCACTTAGGAAAAGTCACCCCCATTCTGCGGATATTCGACGAAGCCAAAGCGTTGGAGTTCTACGTCGACTTCCTCGGGTTCAAGGTCGACTGGCAGCATCGCTTCGAGGCGAATTTCCCGTTGTATCTGCAGGTGTCGCTGGGTGAGTGCGTGCTGCATTTGTCCGAGCATCATGGCGATGCGTCGCCGGGGTCAGCGGTGCGGATTCAGGCGCAAGGCGTGGACGCGTATCAGCAGCAATTGCTGGCCAAGGATTATCGGTATGCCAAGCCTGGCGTTGAAGAAACGCCCTGGGGCTCGCGGGAGATGAGCATCGGCGATCCGTTTGGTAATCGGCTGGTGTTTGTCGAGGAAGGCGAGGGCTGATCGGTCAATTGCAGGCAATAAAAAACCGCCTTAGTAGGGCGGTTTTTTATTGCAAACCCAGTGAGTGGCTGGGGTTGCTGTCTCAAAGGACGCATCGACCCGCGGGTGGATACTACCTGCCAGTCACATCGTCACGCAAGACGGAAAGGATGGTTGGCAGGGAGCGCTTTTCGGACTTCATCCCTGGACAGATTTGATCGCAAAAGCTTGCAATGAATCTATCGATAAATGCTGGATGTTTGACCACTGTTGGACACACCTCCGGCAGGAATGTTGGTTAGGCTCTTCCTCGTTCTGCGTTTGTCGCTTTTCAGGTGAGCCGGGTATGCGCGCGAATTCTGGACCGACCGCCACGGGCTAGTAATCCGTGCCGGATTGATGCGGAAGGACCACTAGCCCGGCCACCTCAAAGGACGCATTGACCCGCGTCCAAAGGCTCACGTGTTCCGGTAAGTGCGCTGGAGGTAAGGCTCAACGCTTGGAGGGCCGAGTATGTCTAAGTTTGCACGACGTACGTGGAACCTCGTAGTGAGTGCCCTGCGTGTTTATCACGTGTGGACATTCCTGCGGGACAGCTTCGATGACCTTTAAGGTCTGAGAAGTGGAGCCGCCTCGGTTTCGGCCGAGGCGGTTTTTTGGTTTTTTAAACCCGGAAGTGACTGACCATCTGCTGCAATTGGCTGCCCAGACGCGCCAGTTCCACGCTCGACTTGGCCGTCTCGTCGCTCGCCGTTGCGGTCTGCTCGGACACATCACGCACGTTCACAATGCTGCGGCTGATCTCTTCGGCTACGGCACTCTGCTGTTCGGCCGCGGCTGCAATCTGCTGGTTCATCGATTGGATGTTCGACACGGTGCGGGTGATGTTTTCCAGCGACACGCCGGCCTTGCGCGTCAGCTCAACGCTGCTGTCGGTGAGGCTGCGGCTGTTGTTCATCACGGTGGCCACTTGCTGAGTGCCGTTCTGCAGGCCGGCGACCAGGCCTTCGATTTCTTCGGTGGATTTCTGTGTGCGCTGGGCCAGGCCACGCACTTCGTCGGCGACCACGGCGAACCCACGACCGGCTTCACCGGCACGCGCCGCTTCAATCGCGGCGTTGAGTGCCAGCAGGTTGGTTTGCTCGGCCACGGCCTTGATCACGTCCATCACGCTGCCGATCTTGTTGCTCTCTTGCTGCAGGTGCGTCATGGCGTCGGTGGAGCGCGCCACTTCAGCCGCCAGGCGTTCGATCTGGGCGATGGCCTCGGCCACCACTTTGTCGCCTGCGCGGGCTTGACCATCGGCATCGGCGGCGGCCAGGGACGCTTGCTCGGCGTTGCGTGCGACTTCCTGCACGGTGGCCGTCATTTCGTGCATCGCCGTGGCGACTTGATCGGTCTCGATCTTCTGGCTGTTGACGCCGGCACTGGTCTGCTCGGTTACGGCCGACAGTTCTTCGGCGGCGCTGGCGATCTGGGTCACGCCATCGCGAATACCGCTGATCAATTCACGCAGGGTGGTGCCCATGCGCTGGATGCCTTGTTGCAACACGCCGAGCTCGTCACGACGGGTCACCTGGATATTGTGGCTCAGGTCGCCGGAGGCGATGCGCTCCACTACGGCCAGGGTGTCCTGGATCGGGCGAGTGATTTGGCGGGTGATCACCACTGCAGCAATGATGCCGACCAGCAGGGCAAGCAACGTGCTGATCAGTTGCAGGCTGCGGGCCTGGGTACTTTCGGCGTCACGACGGTCCAGTTGAATGTCATACAGTTTGTCGCTGATGGTGACGATATCGGCGCCTTGAGTGGTCATTTCGGCGCGGGCGCTGACGATGTTGGCGTTGGCCGCCTTGTAGCTCTGCACGGCGCTGCGATAGGCGCCCAGGGCGGCTTCCAGCGAGGTCAATGCGCTTTGCTGGCTGGTGCCGAACGCCGCGCTGAGGCCTTTCAAACCGCCGATGGCTTTCTCGATTTGCGCAGCGGCGCGAGCTTCGGTCTCGGCATTGACGGTGTTGGTGTAGCCGCGCACCTCGTAACGGGCCAACTGGAACTCTTCCTTGGCGTGAGTCACGGCCTGGTACTGGGTGAAGCGCTCCGGGCTGTCGGGCATCTGCTGCACGCTGGTATCCAGCGCATCGATCTGTGCGTTGGCGATGTCGGCTTTGTCGCCCATGACCTGGCGCGCGGTGTTGCCATTGCGGTAGGCCTCACGCATTTTGTTCAGGGACTGCTGATACGCGGTGATGACGGCCTTCTGCTCGGTGAGCAGCTTGAGGTTTTCCGGGCTCTTGAAGCTGTCCAGCAGTTTCTGTTGCTGTGCGGCGAAGGCGTCGAGACTGGTCTGTACGTTCTGTGCCACGGCTTCGTCGCCGTTGGCCAGCATGTATTGCAGGCGCACGATGCGCAGCTTGGTCAACGAGGCATTGAGCTGGGTGATGTCGCTCATCCAGTTGCTGCGGTCGATCAGGCTGCCCAGGCTGGTCCAGCCGGTCAATGCCAGGATCGACGTGAGGACCAGCACCAGGCCGAAGCCCAGGCCGAGTTTGAGGTTGACGCTGATGTTGCCGAACCAGCTATTCATCGAATGCTCCGCAAGAATGATGTGTGTCTGCTGGACGGTGTTTTTTGTTTGAGCCAGCCAAAGTGTGTAGGGCTGTATCGGCGAAGGCGGGGGATTCTGAAATGTTTTTAATCTGGGTGCGACGAAGTGTCGCCATCGCCGCTGAGCAATCCATTCCCTGCCGGGCCTCAGAGGCCGGGGATGGGGGGCTCATCATCGGCCGGTCTTGTGTGCTAGTCTGCTGGCCCTTTTAGTTCAGGGCCGCCACGCAAAACAGCGTTTTTCGTAATGGCCCTACAGCGGAGCCTCTTCATGTCCGAAGTTAATCTGTCCACCGACGAAACCCGCGTCAGCTACGGTATCGGCCGTCAGTTGGGCGACCAACTGCGCGACAACCCGCCACCGGGCGTGAGCATCGACGCCATCCTGGCAGGCCTGACCGACGCGTTCGCAGGCAAACCAAGCCGCGTTGACCAAGAGCAAATGGCGGCCAGCTTCAAAGTTATCCGTGAAATCATGCAAGCCGAAGCGGCTGCCAAGGCTGAAGCCGCGGCTGGCGCTGGCCTGGCGTTCCTGGCTGAAAACGCCAAGCGTGATGGCATCACTACCCTGGCTTCCGGCCTGCAATTTGAAGTGCTGACTGCCGGTACAGGCGCCAAGCCGACCCGTGAAGACCAAGTGCGTACTCACTACCACGGCACGCTGATCGACGGCACTGTGTTCGACAGCTCTTACGAGCGCGGCCAGCCTGCAGAATTCCCGGTTGGCGGCGTGATCGCCGGCTGGACCGAAGCCCTGCAATTGATGAATGCCGGCAGCAAATGGCGTCTGTACGTGCCGAGCGAACTGGCTTACGGCGCTCAAGGCGTTGGCAGCATCCCGCCGCACAGCGTTCTGGTGTTCGACGTCGAGCTGCTCGACGTTCTGTAAGACCTGATAGCACTGGCATTGGCTTTATGTGGGAGCCGGGCTTGCCCGCCATGCGACGACTCGGTCTGACGTCTTACCGAGTTGAGGCCATCGCAGGCAAGCCAGCTCCCACATAGGGCCTGTGTGTTGGCTCGCTCATGGATGGAACTTGCCATTGAGCTCCGTCGCCGGGCGCAACGCTCGGGCATAGCAGAACAGAAACAGATTACGCACCACTTCCTTCAGCACCCCAGGTTCACTGGAACTCAGGCCATTCACGTCCAGGTCGCCCTGGTCCTGCAGTTCATTCAGTGCTTCTTCTTCCAGCACTGCACAGACTTCTCCGGTTTCCCGATGCAGGATTCGCAGGTAGGGGTGTGGGCGGTCCAGCCAGGCATCTATCAAATAAGTCATGAGTCATTCTCCTTGATGGGTTTCAATGAGAATAATTCTTATTCGTAGAATAGCAAGTGCCTATTGGCGGTTTCCTGGTTTTTCTGTGTGGATATTGCGCGTGATCAACGCTGAGGGCGAAACGCCATCCCGCGGCGGGCGCGGGATGGATGCAGCAGATTCAGACTTTACGGACGAACTCGGACTTGAGTTTCATCGGGCCGATGCCGTCGATCTTGCAGTCGATATCGTGGTCGCCGTCGCACAGACGGATATTCTTGACCTTGGTGCCGACCTTGACCACCAGCGACGTGCCCTTGACCTTGAGGTCTTTGATCACGGTAATGGTGTCGCCGTCTTGCAGGACGTTGCCTACAGAGTCTTTCTTCACGGTTTCATCACCGGCTGCTTCGGCCTCGCCATTGGCGGACCACTCATGGGCGCATTCCGGGCAGATCAGCTGGGCCCCATCTTCGTAGGTGTATTCGGAATTGCATTTTGGGCAGGGTGGCAACGTGCTCACTAAAGCTCCTTGAAAGTCAGGAATGGCTAAAGTCGCACATTATATAGGGATTTGAGGCGCGAGCGGGGGAGTGGGTTGGCAGTGGGATCTGGATGTGGGAGCGGGCTTACTCGCGAAGGTGGTGGATCAGCTGGATATTTCTCACTGATCCACGGTTTTCGCGAGCAAGCCCGCTCCCACACAAGCCCACTCCATCAATCGTCTTCAGTGCGTACGCGCGACCGCGAACTCACTCAGTTCGACCAGGGCGTCCCGGTATTCGCTGGCAGGCAGGGCTTCAAGGCACTTGATGGCGCGGGCGACGTAGTCACGCGCCAGTTGCGCGGTGTACTCCAGAGAGCCCGAAGCTTCAACGGCTTCGCGGATGGCCTCCAGGTTTTCGATCCCGCCTTTCTGGATCGCCTTGCGCACCAGGGCGGCCTGTTCTGGCGTACCTTCGCGCATGGTGTAGATCAGCGGCAAGGTCGGCTTGCCCTCGGCCAGGTCGTCACCGACGTTCTTGCCCAGGGTCTCGGCGTCGCCCTTGTAGTCGAGCAGGTCGTCCACCAACTGGAACGCCACGCCCAGGTGATCACCAAAGGTGCGCAGGGCTTCGGCCTGTTCGGCAGTGGCGCCGCACAGGGCGGCAGCACTGTGAGTGGAGGCTTCGAAGAGCATCGCGGTTTTGCCGCGGATCACTTCCATGTAGGTTTCTTCGGTGGTGCTGGCGTCGCGGACCTTCGACAGCTGCAACACTTCACCTTCGGCGATGATGCGCGTGGCTTGTGAAAGAATCTTCATCACCGGCATCGAGCCCAGTTCGACCATCATTTCGAACGAGCGCGAGTACAGAAAGTCGCCGACCAACACGCTGGGGGCGTTGCCCCACATGGCATTGGCGGTCTCACGGCCACGACGCATGCCGGACATGTCGACCACGTCGTCATGCAGCAGGGTGGCGGTGTGCAGGAATTCGATAGTGGCGGCCAGCAGGCGCAGGTCATCGCCTTCGCGGCCCAGGGCCTTGCCACACAGCAACACTAATAAAGGACGCAGGCGTTTGCCGCCCGCCGACGTAATGTAGTCGCCAATTTTGGAGACCAGCGGCACTTTAGAAGTCAGCTGCTGCTTGATGATGCCGTCGACGGCGCTAAAATCGTCCGCGACCGCGCGGTAGAAAGCTTGGGGTTGCATCAGCGACAGTCGCTCCAGAAGGGTTGCGCGGCATGCTAGGACCCTCACCCCCGGGTGTCAAGGCGCGATAGACGGCCTCTTGCAACGCTCCGTTGCCTTGCGTACAATCGCGCACCCTGAACTTCCTGGGCAGCACCTGCCTTACGCAATTGCATTCGGGACGTCCATCCCATGCAGCCATGCCAGCCAATACCTCTTCTTATAAAGCGCTGGGTGAGCAGGATTATCGGAGAAATACCATGTCGTACGCAGTAATTGTTACTGGTGGCAAGCAATACAAGGTCGCCCCAGGTGAATACCTGAAGATCGAAAAACTGGAAGTCGCCACTGGCGAATCCGTTACCTTTGATCGCGTTCTGTTGGTCGCCAATGGCGATGACGTGAACATCGGCGCTCCAGTTGTTGCTGGCGCTACCGTTGTGGCTGAAGTGATCTCCCAAGGTCGTCACGATAAAGTCCGCATCATCAAGTTCCGTCGTCGTAAGCACCACATGAAGCGCATGGGCCACCGCCAGTGGTACACCGAGATCAAAATCACCGGTATTCAGGCTTAATTTCAGCCTAATTCCTCACTAGGAGAATTGACTCATGGCACACAAAAAAGCTGGTGGTAGTACCCGTAACGGTCGCGACTCAGAAGCCAAACGCCTTGGCGTGAAGATGTATGGCGGCCAGAAAATCATTCCGGGCAACATCATCGTGCGTCAGCGCGGCACCCAATTCCACGCCGGTTACGGTGTTGGCATGGGTAAAGATCACACCCTCTTCGCTAAAATCGAAGGCGTGATCAAGTTTGAAGTAAAAGGCGCTTTCAACCGCCGTTACGTGAGCGTTGTCGCCGCTTAATTGCGCGATCGCTGGAAAAGCCCTGTCTCGCGACGGGGCTTTTTCGTTTGTGGAGTGAGTCTCTTGCAAAGCTGTTTGTAATGAGCTCAGGCGCTGGATAGGCGGTCATTGTTTGAGGTCGCTGCGCTCATTTTTGCAAGAGTCTTATGTCTTGGTTTCTTAAGCTCGTCCATGCGACGAGAGGCGTTTTGTTATGAAGTTCGTTGATGAAGTTTCCATCCGAGTAAAAGCAGGCGACGGCGGTAACGGTTGCATGAGTTTCCGTCGCGAAAAATTCATCGAAAACGGTGGCCCCAACGGGGGTGATGGCGGTGACGGCGGTTCCATCTACATGATGGCCGACGAAAACCTCAACACCCTGGTCGACTACCGTTACACCCGGCACTTCGATGCCGAGCGTGGCTCCAACGGCGGCAGCACCGACTGCACCGGTAAAAAAGGCGAAGACCTGGTGCTGCGCGTACCGGTCGGCACCACGATCATCGACTCGGCCACCCAGGAAGTGATTGGCGACCTGACCAAGGCCGGCCAGAAACTGATGGTTGTGCAGGGCGGCTGGCACGGTCTGGGTAACACCCGATTCAAGTCCAGTACCAACCGTGCACCACGCCAGACCACGCCGGGCAAGCCGGGCGAGCAGCGTGACCTCAAGCTGGAAATGAAAGTACTGGCAGACGTCGGCCTCTTGGGCCTGCCGAATGCCGGCAAAAGTACCTTCATCCGCTCGGTCTCGGCCGCCAAGCCGAAAGTCGCCGACTACCCGTTCACCACCCTGGTGCCAAACCTGGGCGTGGTCAGCGTGGACCGCTGGAAAAGCTTCGTGATCGCCGACATTCCGGGCTTGATCGAAGGTGCTTCCGATGGCGCCGGCCTGGGGATTCGCTTCCTCAAGCACTTGTCGCGTACCCGTTTGCTGCTGCACCTCGTCGACATGGCGCCGCTGGATGACACCAGCGCACCGGACGCCGCCGAAGTGATCGTCAGCGAACTGACCAAGTTCAGCCCGGCCCTGGCCGAGCGCGATCGCTGGTTGGTGCTCAACAAGTGCGACCAGATCCTGGAAGAAGAGCACGAAGAGCGCGTCAAGGAAATCGTCGATCGCCTGGAGTGGGAAGGTCCGGTCTACGTGATCTCGGCCATCGCCAAAGAAGGCACCGAGCGCCTGACCCGCGACATCATGCGCTACCTGGAAGACCGCGCCGACCGACTGGCGGCCGACCCGGTGTTCAAGGCCGAACTCGCCGAGCTCGATCAACAGATCGAAGACGAAGCCCGTGCCCAGCTGCAAGCCCTGGATGACCAGCGTGCCCTGCGCCGCAGCGGCGTGAAGTCGGTCCATGACATCGGCGACGATGATTGGGACGAAGAAGACGTGGATGATGAAGACGGTCCGGAAATCATTTACGTGCGCGACTGATTCGTTGCAGTAAACTTAAGCGCCGCTCACTCGAGCGGCGTTTTGGTATCTGGGTATACGGGTAGTCACTAAAGTAGTCACGAATAACGTTATGGGCCGCGCTGGGTCGCGCAGCCCTCAATCTAAGGTTGAAGATGATGCGGAGCAAAGTGACAGGTGCGCAGCGCTGGGTCGTAAAGATCGGAAGTGCGCTGCTGACGGCGGATGGCAAAGGTCTGGATCGCGCAGCCATGAGCGTCTGGGTCGAGCAGATGGTGGCCTTGCATGAGGCCGGTGTCGAGTTGGTGCTGGTGTCGTCCGGGGCCGTTGCCGCCGGCATGAGCCGCCTCGGCTGGACCGCGCGACCCAGCGCGATGCACGAGCTGCAAGCCGCCGCTGCCATCGGCCAGATGGGCCTGGTGCAAGCCTGGGAATCCAGCTTTGCCGAACATGGCCGCCACACGGCGCAGATCCTGCTGACCCACGACGACCTGTCCGACCGCAAGCGTTACCTCAACGCCCGCAGCACACTGCGCGCGCTGGTCGAGCTCAAAGTGATCCCGGTGATCAACGAGAATGACACAGTGGTCACCGACGAAATCCGCTTCGGCGACAACGACACCCTGGCCGCGCTGGTGGCCAACCTGGTGGAAGCCGACCTGCTGGTGATCCTCACCGACCGCGACGGCATGTTCGACGCCGACCCGCGCAACAACCCCAATGCCCAACTGATCTACGAAGCCCGCGCCGATGACCCGGCGCTGGATGCCGTGGCCGGCAGCGTCGGCGGCGCGCTGGGCCGTGGCGGCATGCAGACCAAGCTGCGTGCTGCACGCCTGGCCGCGCGTTCCGGCGCGCACACCATCATCGTCGGCGGGCGCCTGGAGCGTGTGCTGGACCGTCTCAAGGCCGGTGAGCGTATTGGCACGTTACTGTCGCCGGAACGCGGCATGCTGGCGGCGCGCAAGCAGTGGCTGGCCGGGCACCTGCAAACCCGTGGCACGCTGGTGCTGGACGATGGCGCCGTGTCGGCGCTGTCCCAAGGCAACAAGAGCCTGCTGCCAGTGGGTGTCAAGCTGGTGCAGGGCAGCTTCCGCCGTGGCGAGATGGTGGTGTGCGTTGCGCCCGACGGTCGTGAGATCGCCCGTGGCCTGGCCAACTACAGCGCCCTTGAAGCGCAGAAAATCATTGGACAATCGTCTGACGCGATTGTCGGACTATTAGGGTACATGGCCGAACCGGAGCTGGTTCACCGCGATAACCTGATCCTGGTCTAAATAAAGGGAATACACGATGCGCGTCATGAACGGAGTACTCGGCCTGTTGCTGGCTCTGCCGCTGCTGGCCTCGGCTGAAGAAATTGGCCAGGTGTCGACGGTGTTCAAGTTTGTCGGGCCCAACGACCGGATCGTGGTCGAGGCGTTTGATGATCCCAAGGTTGATGGCGTGACCTGCTACCTGTCGCGCGCCAAGACGGGCGGCGTCAAAGGCGGCCTGGGCCTGGCCGAGGACCGCGCCGAAGCCTCGATCGCCTGCCGCCAGGTTGGCCCTATTCACTTCAAGGGTGAACTCAAGGATGGCGACGAAGTGTTCAAGGAACGCACCTCGCTGGTGTTCAAGACCATGCAGGTGGTGCGCTTCCTCGACAAGAAGCGCAATACCCTGGTTTACCTGGTTTACAGCGACCGTTTGATCGAAGGCAGCCCGCAAAACGCAGTCACGGCGATTCCGATTTTGCCGTGGCCGACCGCTCAGTAGCCGACAGGCGAGTTTTGTAATCGGCGTCTATGATTGCAGGCTTGCAGTCTGTAATCTCGAACGGCCGCAATGCGAAGAACATGGGATATCTGGAGTTCGTCATGAGTGCTTTCCACGACCTGAAACTCAAAGCTTTGGACGGTCAAGAGCTACCGCTGGCGCCCTTCAAGGGGCAAGTTGTGCTGGTGGTGAATGTGGCCTCCAAATGTGGCTTGACCCCGCAATACGCGGCGTTGGAAAACCTCTATCAGCAGTACAAGGGCCAGGGGTTTACCGTATTGGGCCTGCCGTGCAACCAGTTTGCGGGCCAGGAACCGGGCACCGAGGAAGAAATCCAGGCGTTCTGCAACGTGAACTACGGTGTGACCTTCCCGTTGGGCAGCAAGCTCGACGTCAACGGCCACGATCGCCACCAGCTGTACCGTTTACTGGCGGGCGAGGGCGCCGAGTTTCCTGGGGATATCACCTGGAACTTCGAGAAGTTCCTGCTCGGCAAGGACGGGCGAGTGCTGGCTCGATTCTCGCCGCGTACCGCGCCGGATGATCCGACAATCGTGCAGGCCATCGAAAAAGCCCTGAGCTGAACGCCACCAAAGGTTTTTATCGGCGAGTGCGCTTCTGTGACAAGCGCGCTTGTTGTGGCGAGCGGGCTTGCCCCGCTCGCCACGGGTTCTTTGGTGATTCACTTCCTGACTTTTACCCCTTAATCACCCAGATCAATAGTGCTTTCAGGCGCTGCACACTGCTCATATTATCCGCATCATAAATACCTCTTCCGCGGAGTGCTCCCATGCCTGTCCAAGCCTTGTTCAAACCTTTCCAGCTCGGTGCACTGCAACTGTCGACCCGCGTGGTCATGGCGCCCATGACGCGTTCGTTTTCGCCGGGTGGCGTGCCCAATGCCAAGGTCATCGAATACTACCGCCGCCGCGCCGCCGCCGGCGTGGGCCTGATCATCACCGAAGGTACCGTGGTCGGTCATCAGGCCTCCAACGGTTACCCGAACGTTCCGCATTTTTACGGTGAGGCCGCGCTGGCTGGCTGGAAGAAAGTGGTCGACGCCGTACACGCCGAAGGCGGCAAGATCGTGCCGCAACTGTGGCACGTGGGCAGCGTGCGCCGTATCGGCACCGAGCCTGACGCCAGCGTCCCGGCCTACGGCCCGATGGAAAAACTCAAGGACGGCAATGTGGTCGTCCACGGCATGACCACCCAGGACATCCAGGACGTGATCAATGCCTTCGCCCAAGCCGCCAAGGATGCCCAGCGCATCGGCATGGACGGCGTGGAGATCCACGGCGCCCACGGTTACCTGGTCGACCAGTTCTTCTGGGAAGGCAGCAACCAGCGCACCGACGAATATGGTGGCAGTCTGGCCAACCGTTCGCGTTTTGCCATCGAACTGATCCAGGCCACCCGCGCCGCCGTAGGCCCGGACTTCCCGATCATCCTGCGTTTCTCGCAGTGGAAGCAGCAGGACTACACTGCGCGCCTGGTGCAAACACCCGAGGCGCTGGGTGAGTTCCTCAAGCCGTTGTCCGACGCGGGTGTGGATATTTTCCACTGCTCAACCCGTCGTTTCTGGGAGCCGGAATTCGAAGGTTCCGACCTCAACCTGGCCGGTTGGACGCGCCAGCTCACCGGCAAGCCGACCATCACCGTTGGCAGCGTCGGCCTGGACGGCGAGTTCCTGCAGTTCATGGTCAACACCGACAAGGTCGCGCAGCCGGCCAGCCTGGAAAAGCTGCTGGAGCGCCTCAATAAAGACGAGTTCGACCTGGTCGCCGTGGGCCGTGCCTTGCTGGTGGATCCGGATTGGGCGGTGAAGGTGCGCGAGGGGCGTGAGGGCGACATCCTGCCGTTCAGTCGTGAGGCGTTGACGACCCTGGTGTAAGAGGCGAAAGGGCGGGCACCGGGTGTCCGTCCTTGCACACGCCGCGTAACTGACGTTCGAACTGTTCGATAATCGCCGGCCAGCCCTGGCGGCTCGCATGTTGGCGAGCGTTCAGGCGCATACGGCGCAGGCTCTCTGCATCTTCCAGCAACCAATTGGCGGCATCGCAAAACGCAGCCTCATCCCCCGGCATCGCCAGCACGCCGTTGTAGCCATGGCGGATATGCTGGGTTGCGGCCGCCTGATCGTAGGCCACCACCCCCAATCCCGAGGCCATGGCTTCCAGCACCACGTTGCCGAAGGTTTCGGTCAGGCTGGGGAACAGGAACACATCGCCGGAAGCGTAATGCCGGGCCAGTTCTTCACCGCGCAGGGTGCCGCAGAAAATCGCCTCTGGCAGTTCCTTTTCCAGCATCGTGCGTTGGGGGCCATCGCCGACGATGATCAGTTTCATCTGGCGCAACGGATAGGTGTCTTGCAAGGTTTCAAAGCAGCGCTTGAGCAACCCCAGGTTTTTCTCCTGCGCCAGTCGACCTACGTGCAGCACGGCGATCTGCTCAGCGTTCAATGCCCAACTTTCACGCAAGGCGTAGTCGCGTTTCGCCGGGTGGAACAACTGGCTGTCGACCCCGCGCGCCAACATTCCCAGACGCTCGAAATTGCGCCGCTCCAGCTCCAGGCGCTGACTGGTGCTGGGGACCAGCGTCAGCGTCGAACGGTTAGGGAACCAGCGCAAATAGTGCGTGACCATGCGGCTGAGCAGGCTCAAACCATATTGGTTCGAGTACTGCTGGAAGTTGGTGTGAAAGCCACTGACTACGCTGATGCCCAGGCGCCGTGCCGCGCGCAACGCCGACAAGCCCAACGGCCCTTCGGTGGCGATGTAGAGCACGTCGGGGCGCTGACGGGTCCAGCGGCGCAGTAACTTATGCATCGACGACTGGCCCCATTGCAGGCCGGGGTAGCCTGGCAGCGGCCAGCCGCGGCACAGCAGCAGCGCGTCATCGCTGGGGCGGCTCTGATCGCTGCCCTGGCGTGGACGCACTAACTCGACCTGATGGCCGCGCGCGCGCAAACCTTCACACAGGCGGCCAAGGGTATTGGCCACCCCGTTGATCTCTGGCGGGAAGGTTTCGGTGATCAGGGTGATGTGAAGCGAAGCTGTCGTCATGACCCACAGTTTCACCGTGGGCCATGTCGTCATTGTGTCATTGGCATGATGGATTTATGACCGGGTCACTTTCTGCATCGCCATGGCCTCGGCGCCTTGCTCGCGCACCCAGAACAGCGTGGCTCCGGCCACCGCCGCCGGCATCATCAGCAGGTTGACCACCGGCACCAGCAGCACCAGGTAGACGATGCCGCCGAAGCTCATGCTCTGCCAGCGCTTCTGGCGCAGCCAGGCGAGCATCTCGTTCCAGCCCAGCTTGTGGTTGTCTGCCGGGTAGTCAATGTATTGGATCGCCATCATCCACACGCCGAACAGCAGCCACAACGGCGCGGCGATCAGGTTGACCACCGGAATGAACGACAGGATGAACAGGCCGATGGCGCGTGGCAGGAAGTAGCCCAGCTTGCGCATTTCCCGCGCCAGCGTGCGGGGCACCATCGCCACCAGTTCGCCCCAGCTGAACGGCGGGAAGTCGTCGGTGCCGCGCACCACCACTTCAACTTTCTCGGCGAGAAAGCCGTTGAAGGGCGCCGCGATGATATTCGCCAGCATGGTGAAGGTGAAAAACACCATCAGCACCACCAGCACCACAAACAGCGGCCACAGGATGTAACTGAGGAAACTCAACCAGCCCGGCAGCGTCGGCATCAAGGTGTCGACCCACAGGCTGAACTGATGGCCGGCGAAGTAGATCAAACCGACGAACAGCACCAGGTTGATCGCCAGCGGCAGCACTACAAACAGGCGCAGGCCTGGGCTCAATACCAGTTTGAGGCCTTCGCGCAGGTACTGCGGGCCGGAAAGAGCAGGGGCGGGCATTGGAGAACTCCGAGCAGGATGACAAACGCGCCGACCTTACCGCCTTTGCATCCTGGGCGAAAGCAGCGACATCAGCGGTAACATCTAAGCACAATGGCGTCGATTAATCGGGTACCAGGGATAGAGACCACCTATGAGCTGGATTGTTATTCCGTATTTCCTTAATCTTGCCCCCCTCTATACGCTGCACCCATTATTTTCAGGATCTGCGAGTTCAAGCCTTCCCCAAGTGCTTCGCGGTCCTTTTTTATTCCAGCCGTTCTGTAGTCCGGACGGTCGATAGGAGTGAGTCATGTCTGATACCCGTCATTCGCGAGTGATTATTCTCGGTTCCGGCCCTGCCGGTTACAGCGCTGCCGTTTACGCTGCCCGGGCCAACCTCAAGCCGTTGCTGATCACCGGCATGCAGGCGGGCGGTCAGTTGACCACCACCACTGAAGTCGACAACTGGCCGGGCGACGTCCATGGCCTGACCGGTCCGGTGCTGATGGAGCGGATGAAAGAACACGCCGAGCGCTTTGAAACCGAGATTGTTTTCGACCACATCAACCAGGTCGACTTCTCGAAAAAGCCTTACAGCCTGACTGGCGACAGCGGCGTGTACACCTGTGACGCGCTGATCATCGCCACTGGCGCCAGCGCCCGTTACCTGGGCCTGCCGTCGGAAGAAGCATTCATGGGCAAAGGCGTATCCGCCTGCGCGACCTGCGACGGTTTCTTCTACCGCAACAAGCCTGTTGCCGTGGTGGGTGGTGGCAACACCGCCGTGGAAGAGGCGCTGTACCTGGCCAACATCGCCAGCACCGTGACCCTGGTTCACCGCCGCGAGACCTTCCGCGCCGAGAAGATTCTGATCGACAAGCTGCACGCCCGTGTCGCTGAAGGCAAGATCATCCTCAAGCTCAACGCCACCCTCGACGAAGTCCTGGGCGACAACATGGGCGTGACCGGCGCTCGCCTGAAAAACAACGACGGCAGCTTTGACGAGCTAAAAGTCGACGGCGTGTTCATCGCGATCGGCCACACCCCGAACACCTCGCTGTTCGAAGGCGTGCTGGAAGCCAAAGACGGTTACCTGGTGGTGCAAGGCGGCCGTGAAGGCAATGCCACCGCCACCAACATCGAAGGCATCTTTGCCGCCGGTGACGTGGCTGACCACGTCTATCGCCAGGCCATCACCTCGGCCGGCGCCGGCTGCATGGCGGCTCTGGACGCCGAGCGTTACCTCGACGGTTTGAAGGACGCTTCGTTCTAAACCCGTTGAAATGAAAAAACCGGCTGCGAGGCCGGTTTTTTATGTCTGCGATTTATGCAACACCGCCGTTCAAATGTGGGAGCGGGCTTGCTCGCGAATGCGGTGTATCAGTCACCAGACGTATTGACTGACACTCTGCATTCGCGAGCAAATCCGCTCCCCCATTTTGATCTATGCCTGACTCAGGATTTGCGGGTCAGTGGCTGTGCGGCGAACTTCACACCCGCCAACCCATGCTCGATCAGCGCACGAATGTTGCCGTGATCGCTGCCTTCAGGCGTAGCCACCACCGAGCGGTAATGCTCGCCAAACGCCAGCAGCGCTTCCTGATCGCTCAAGCCTTCCAGCAACGCCAGGCCCAGGGTCTTGCACGACCCCTCGTTCTGCCCGGCGGCGTTTTCCACGTTGCCATTGGTGAAGGCTTGCGGCTGGTAGTCGTAACCCGCGGCTACAAAAGCCAAGGTGTCAGCAAAGGCATGTTCGCCGCTGTTGAGGCTGGCGCGCAGGGTCTTCAAATCAGTCATGGGTTTTTCCTTTGGCAAACGCCGCCTGTTGTTCGGCATTGGCTTCTTTCTGGTATTGGGCTTTCCACTCGGCGTACGGCATGCCGTACACCACTTCACGGGCGTCATCGAGGCTCAGCTCGATGTGGCGCTCATCGGCCTCGGCCTTGTACCACTTGGACAAGCAGTTACGGCAGAAGCCCGAGAGGTTCATCAGGTCGATGTTCTGTACATCCTTGCGGCTGTCCAGGTGTGCCACCAGCCGGCGGAAGGCGGCGGCTTCAAGTTCGAGGCGTTGTTGATCGTTCATGGTGGTCTCTTTGAGACAGCTTCAAGCGGGCAAGCTTCAAGCTGCAAGTTGGAGTGTGGTCGGCCTTTAGCTTATCGCTTGCAGCTAGCGGCTTGCAGCTAGCGGCTTGCAGCTAGCGTTATCGAGACCGACTCGGCAAAGCGCAGCGCGTGAGGCTTGTCCACTTCGACTTCGGCGTACAGCACCGACTCGTTGCTCATCACCAGGTCCAGCAGCTCCTGGGTCAGGCGCTCGAGCAGGGCGAAGCGGTTGCCTTCGACGTGGGCGATGATGGCCTTGGTGATGGTGCGGTAGTTCAGCGCGTGATCGATGTCGTTGTCGCGCACGGCTTCCTGGGCGGCGTACAGGATGGTCAGGTTGATCAGCACGTCCTGCTTGTTGAGGATCTCGTCCTCGTTGATGCCGATAAAGGTGCGCAGGCACAGGTCCTTGACCCGGATGCGCGCCATGCCTGGTTGAAGTTGTGGCATTGCTACTTGCTCCGTCCAATCAGTTGCAGGAACTCCATGCGGGTGGTGTTCGACTCGCGGAACGCGCCGAGCATCACCGAGGTGTTCATGGTTGAATTCTGTTTTTCCACGCCGCGCATCATCATGCACATGTGCTTGGCTTCGATCACCACTGCCACGCCGGCGGCCTGGGTGACCTGCTGAATCGCGTCGGCAATTTGCCGCGTGAGGTTTTCCTGGATCTGCAGGCGTCGCGCGTACATGTCGACAATGCGCGCCAGCTTCGACAGCCCGAGCACCTTGCCGGTCGGAATATAGGCCACATGGGCCTTGCCGATAAAGGGCAGCAAATGGTGCTCGCACAGCGAATACAGCTCGATGTCCTTAAGGATCACCATTTCGTCATTGTCGGACGCGAACAGCGCACCGTTGACGATTTCGTCCAGGTTCTGCTCGTAGCCGTGACACAGGTACTGCATGGCCTTGGCAGCGCGCTTGGGGGTGTCGAGCAAGCCTTCGCGTTCCGGGTCTTCGCCCAGGCCTTTGAGAATTTCGCGGTAGTGTTGGGGCAGGGACAAGGTCATACAACATCCTCACAAACGGCTTACTTGATATGCCGCCCGCCGTTGACGGTCAGGGTGGTACCGGTGACATAAGGGTTGTCCAGCAGGTAACGCACGCTCTGGTAGATCACCTCGGGCCCGGGTTCGATGCCCAGTGCCGATTTGGCCAGGACGTTGGCGCGGTAGGCCGCGTCGTCGCCCTCGTTGAACATCACCATCGCCGGCGCAATGCCATTAACCTTGATCAGCGGCGCGAACTGCGCAGCAAACGACAACGTGAGGCTGTCGAGCCCGGCCTTGGTGGCGCAATAGGCAATATGCTGGCGGCTGCCTTTGCGCACCACGTCGTCGCTGATATGCACGATATCGGCAGGTGAAGAGCGTTGCAGCAAGGGTGAACAATGCAGGTTGATCAGGTACGGCGCAAGCATGTGCACGCTGAACATGTCGGTAAACGCGCGGCTTTCGTCGCCGGGCGTTTCCGCGACCCACGCCGATGCGTTATGGATGATCGCGCGCAGGCTGTTGGTGTGGGTTTGCAGTTGGGCGATGAAGGCCAGAATCCCGGCTTCACTGGAGAAGTCGGCAAACACGCCGACCGCGCCACGCTCACGCAAGGCCTCAACGCCTGGACGCTCGCTGCGGTAGCTGAAAATAACCGGCTGGCCCTCGTCCAGCAGGCGCTCGGCGCAATGCAGGCCGACACGCTGGCCGGCACCGGTGATCAGGATCGGGGCGTTCGTTGCAGTCATGGGAGGCTCAAGTCGCTGGCAGGCTGAAACTATACCAGCGACCGGCCGCCCCTGTACTCAAGCGGCAGCTTCGGCGACCTTGCGCGTCGGCGGTGTGGGGTGCAGCCAGTTCGCCAGCAGGTGCGTCGACAGGGGAATGAACCAGAAAACCATCAAGGGCGTGAGCGCCAAAGTGCTGACCAGCACGCGTGGGGCCAGGTCCAATTCGTTGAGCAGCGGCCCCAGGACGAAGTTGAACAGCAGCGACACCGGGAAAAACGCCAGCCAGATCGCCACAGCCTGTTTCCAGCGCGGCGGCCGTGCACCCACGGCGCCGAACCAGCCATCGATGCCACTGACGCGATGCTCGGACGGGTCGGCGAACAGCTCGCTGCCACGGCTCAACCAGGCACTGCGCGAGGCGGAAAACTCCCAGGCGTGCAGGGTTTTTTCGTCGGCAAAGCGGAAGATGATTTGAAACTCGTCGTCATGGGGCGGCGGAGCCAGTACACCGGAACCCAGGTAACCGGGGAAGTCAGTGGCCAATTGCTCGCCTTCACGCAGCCAGGCCATCAATTCTTCATAACGCCCTTTGGCCACGCGGCGCGCAACCATCAAGGTGACAGGGGAGGTAGACATTGTGTATCTCCAGATAATCAGGTGCGCTGAGCCGGGTAGACGGCGCACAAAGGTGGCGGCCGGGTAGGCCATCACCTGAAAAACAGGCAAGGATTATTCCTGTTTTGCAAAAATACGCCAGTGACATTGGTCAGAAGGGTGCGGGCCTTGAAAAGGACAAGTGGAAAGGCGTTAAATGGGATCCAAATCTACACGGACGTTTTTGATCCCCGATGCCCGAAATTACTGCTCCTGTTCACGAAATCGCCCACGGCAGCCTTGCCGATTCCAGCGAGCTTTTTCCGATTCGTGAAGTCTCGAGATTGACAGGTGTCAATCCGGTCACCTTGCGAGCCTGGGAGCGACGGTATGGCCTGATCCAGCCCGCGCGCACCGAAAGTGGGCATCGCCTCTACTCCAGGACCGATATTGAGACCGTCAACAGGATTCTCGATTGGATTGAGCGCGGCGTTGCGGTAAGCAAAGTCGGCAAGATCCTCGCCCGCGATGATCAGCAAGCCGATGTGGTTCGCGCCGAGCGAGACTCGATCGAGGACACGCAATGGCAAACGCGGTTGAGGCAGGCCATCAGTGCTTTCGATGATCGCGCCCTTGAACACCTCTACAGCCAGTTGTCAGCGACCTACCCGCCAAGTGTGGCGTTTCAAGACATCCTCATGCCCCTTTGGAGCGACTTGCTGCGTCATCAAGGCCGCTTCGGCCAAGCCAGCGAGTGGTTATTTTTCGATGCTTTCCTGCGTGAGCAAGCCTGGCTGCGCTTGCAACAGGGCAGCGGCTCGCCCGGGTCCCGGGTCTTGCTGGCGGCGTTGCCCGGCGAATGCCGTAAGTTGGAATTGCTGGTGGCGGCGCTATTGGTCGGTCGGCAGGATCTGCCCATGAAGGTGCTGGAAGTGGGTCAGCCCCTGGACGAACTGACATTGGTCTGTGAAAAAATCCGGCCCCAGGCGCTCGTCATCTTCTCCAACCATTCACACAACCATGAGCTGGCCGAGCGCCTGAGTCGCTTGGCGATGACGCTCGATTGCCCACTGTTTCTGGCGGGCGCCGCGTCTGACTTCGCCGAAAAAGACCTGGCAGGTTCCTCGGTCGGCTGCCTGGGCAGCGATGGGCTTGTGATGCAGCGCCGCTTGCAACAGTTTCTGAGTGGGCAGCTGGATACCTGAAGTCAGGCGTGTACGTGCGGATGAACCAGGCGATGCTGGTGCAGGATGAACTGGCGCAGCCGCTCGATTTCATCCGCATCGCTTTGGCTCAGGCGGTAAGCGAATAAGCCGCGGGCCGTTTCCCGCTCCAGCGCGCCGCGCAAGGCAATGCGTTCGTAGCCGGACGGGCTGAACCACAGGGAAAAGGTTTTCGGCGGTTTGACCCGGCCACGAATCTCAACCAGCACGCCTTTGAATGACACCTCGTGAACCCATAACGCGGCAGGGTTGCCCTTGACGTTTTCCAGTGCCACCGGTGCTTCAAGGGCCAGACGCCACGGCCGGATCATCGGCCCGTCTTCAAAAATGCTCGGCACGCCCAGGCGCAGATGAACTGCGTGAAACTCGTCTTCTACCAGGTGCAGCGGGAACGTGAGTTGCTGGTTGTCGAACTGCGCCTGGATGGTAACGTGGTCGTGAGCGGCCAAGCGCGTGAGCAAATCACGAATCTGTGCACCGCCGTTGACCGTCAGGCTCGACCACGCATCCCGCAGGTTGAGCTGCGGGTTGTGCTGCATGTCCTGGATAAAATCCAGTTCGTCCTGCGTCAAAAGCGCGTCGCGGTGCATTGATGGAGCTCAACGATGAGACATTAAAAAGCCATTATCGCTCTAAAGACCGTGTTTTTTACACTTTGTTAATTCCGCTCGTCGCTTTGAGCGCCGCCAACTCGCCTTTAAGCTCGGCCACCTGTGCTTCCAGCTGGGCCACGCGTAGTTGTGCTTTCACCTGCGCGCTGACGTCTTTTTGCACGCCCACAAAATAGGTCTGCTTGTCGGCTTCGTTGTAAACCGTCGACAGCGATAGCTCGTTCCAGAAAGGCGCGCCGTCCTTGCGGTAGTTGCGCAGGATCTCCCGGCACGAACCGCCGCTGTCGAGGGCTTCACGAATCGCCATCAAGGCTGGCTGGTCGCGGTCGCCCGCCTGCAGGAAGCGGCAATCCTGATACAGGATGTCGTCCAGTGCATAGCCGGTCATGCGCTCGAAGGCCGGGTTAACGTAGATCAGCGGCTTGTCTTTGCCTTCGCGTTCGGCGACGACGATGCCGTCGTTGGAGGCGTTGATGACCAGCTGCATCAGTTTGGCGTTAATCATTGAGCGGTCCATGGCTTGTTTTTAGAGCCTGCAGTGTATGGCATGCCCTGAATCTTGCGCGGCCTGCGCCGAAATATTTGCGCCAGCTGCTAACATCCCACGCTTTGGCTCAACTACAGGATCAGATTGATGAAAGTCGCCATCCTTTCCGGCTCGGTCTACGGCACCGCTGAAGAAGTCGCTCGCCACGCCGCCGGCATGCTCAACGCGGCCGGTTTTGAAGCCTGGCACAACCCGCGCGCCACCTTGGCCGATGTGCAGGCCTTTGCTCCTGAGGCCCTCCTGGCGGTGACGTCCACCACCGGCATGGGCGAGCTGCCTGACAACCTGCAACCGCTGTATTCGAGCATCCGTGACCAGCTCCCCGCCGCCTGGCGCGGGCTGCCCGGTGCCGTCATCGGGCTGGGCGACGCCAGCTACGGCGACACCTTCTGCGGCGGCGGCGAGCAAATGCGCGAGCTGTTCGGCGAGTTGGGCGTGCGCGAAGTGCTGCCGATGCTGCGCCTGGACGCCAGCGAAAGCGTCACCCCGGAAGCCGATGCAGAACCTTGGCTGGCCGAGCTGGTCACTGCACTGCGCGGTTGACCGGGAATTCACGCAGCAGCGCCAGCCAGGCCTGGGCGGCTTTGGACAGATAAGCGCCCTCACGCCAGATAAAGGCAATGTCCCAGCGCAGGAAGTCGGGCGCCTTGAGTGTCAGGCGCACCACGCCCGGTCGCACCAACCCGCGGGCGACCACACTGGGCAACAGCACCACGCCCTGACCGGCCGCGACCAGGGCGACGAGAAAGTCCGCCTGGCCGCTGCGGCCGATCTCCTTCGGCGTAAAGCCCAATTGCTGACAAGCCTGCATCAGTCGGTCATTGAGCACAAAACTGCGTTGGTACATCAGGAAGGGCGTGTCCGCCAGTTCCTCCAGGCGCACCTGGGCATTCTCAGCCAATGGGTGATCCATCGGCAGCAAGGCATCCAGCGGCTCGTCGCAAAAGGGTTGCCAGGCAAAGGCCGGATCACTGGGCATCAGCGTGCCACCCACGTCCAGCTCACCACTGAGAATCGCCTGCTCGATCGTGCGGCTGCCGCCTTCGAGCAATTGGATGGTGACCTTGGGGTAGCGCCTGCGGTACTCGGCAAACAGCCCGGCAAACAGCGTGTCGCCCGCCAACAGCGGCAAGCCCAGGCGCAGCTCGCCACGGGCCAGTTGCTGCATATCATCGAGCTCACTGAGCAGTTCTGTTTGCAGGCGCAACATGGCTTCGGCGCGCTGCAACACCACCTCGCCGGCGGCCGTCAGGCGAATGTGCGAGCCCGTGCGTTCCAGCAGCGGCGTGCCGAGGCTCTGCTCCAACTGTGCCACTTGCTTGCTGACGGCCGATTGGCTGATGTGCAAGGTTTTACCGGCCTGGGTAAAGCCGCCTCGACGGATCACTTCGACAAAACTGCGCAGCTGTTTGAATTCCATATGCTTGATTCCAGTTTGGAATAGTTGGCAGTCTAACAATTCGCTGTGGGGATGGGGGAGGCGTCTTTAAACTGAGCGCCTGTGAGGATCAAACGCTTATGAACCGTTTCAGCTTCAAACATATCGCCCGCCTGCCGCTTGAGCTGGTTGTGCTGCTGGCTATCTATTTTCTGGGCACCCAGCTTGCCGTGTGGTTGGCTTGGCCCATACCCGGTGGCGTGGTGGGCTTGGGCCTGTTGCTGGCGACATTCGCCACCGGCCTGGTCAAGCCGGCCGCCCTGCAACTGGGCGCCGGGGTGTTGATGGCAGAGATGCTGCTGTTTTTTATTCCTGCACTGATGAGCCTGCTTGATTACGGCGGCCTGGTGCGCAATGACGGCTGGCGCATCCTGCTGGTGATCGGTTTCAGCACACTGTCGGTGATGCTGGTGACGGCATTCACCGTAGAGATGGTCTGCCGCTGGAGCATGCGCCGTGAAGCTTGAGTTGATGCCGGTGTTCTGGCTCGCCCTGACCCTGGGCGCCTATGTCTTCAGCCGCTGGATCTATCGCCGCACCGGGCGCTATTTGCTGTCGCCCTTGATCCTCGTGCCGGCGCTGCTGTTGGCGGTGGCCGCGCCGATGCACACGGCGTACGCCGAATATGCCGCCGACACCCACTGGCTGATGCTGGTGCTGGGCCCGGTCACCGTGGCGTTTGCGGTGCCGATCTGGCAACAACGCCGCTTGCTGGCGCGTCATTGGTCGGCGTTGCTGCTGGGCATGGTCGCCGGCAGCGCGGCCTCCATCGGCACTTCGTTCGGGCTGGCCAAGGCGCTGGCATTGAACAGCTCGGTGACGATGTCGCTGTTGCCGCGCTCGATCACCACGCCGTTTGCCATGCCGGTTTCCTCTGACCTGGGCGGTGTACCGGAACTGACCGCTGTGTTTGTGATGTTCACCGGCGTGTTCGGCGCCATGCTCGGCGGCGTGCTGCTCAAGTGGTTGCCGTTGCGCACGCCCCTGGCGCGTGGCGCGTTGTTTGGTGTGGGCGCTCATGGTGCGGGCGTCAGCCGGGCGCAGGAAGTGGGCGGTGAAGAGGGCTCGGTCGCGGGCCTGGTGATGGTGTTGACGGGCTTGCTCAACCTGTTCGCCGTGCCTTTATTGGCGGCGCTTCTCTGACGCGGCGCCCGCTGACTTCAACTATTCTTGTTGCTGACTCGTTCGGTCATCAAGCTGGCTGCGAAGGCGACTACTTGCGCGATGGCGTCTGACTAGACTGGCCCTTCACTCAAAAAAACAATAAGAAAATGTGCCAAGGAGGTCGTTGCCGTGAGCCTAGCCCCCGTTCTATCGCCACAGAATGTCAAAGACCAGGTCAGCGCTGCCGAATGGCAAGCCCGTGTCGACCTGGCCGCCTGTTATCGCCTGGTCGCGCTGCATGGCTGGGATGACCTGATCTTCACGCATATTTCGGCCAAGGTGCCGGGCACCGATGATTTTCTGATCAACCCCTACGGGCTGATGTTTCACGAGATCACGGCGTCGAGCCTGGTCAAGGTCGACCAGGCCGGCAACAAGCTGATGGACAGCCCCTACGAGATCAACCCCGCGGGCTACACGATCCACAGCGCCATCCATGACGTGCGCCACGACGTGGCATGCGTGATACACACCCACACGCCCGCCGGTGTTGCTGTTTCGGCGCAGAAGCAGGGCGTGTTGCCGATCAGCCAGCAATCGTTGTTCGTGCTCGCAAGCCTGGCGTATCACGCCTACGAAGGTGTGGCGCTCAACCATGAAGAAAAGGCGCGCTTGCAGGCAGACCTGGGCGACAACAATTTCCTGATGCTGCACAACCATGGCCTGCTGACCTGCGGCGGTACCATCGCTGACACGTTCCTGATGATGTTTATCTTTCAACGCGCCTGCGATATCCAGGTGCTGGCGCAAAACGGCGCGGCTGAGTTGATTGTCATCGAGCCGCAGATTCTTGCCGGGTCCAGGGCCATGGTGGCAGCGGTCACCAAGAGCGCTCAGGGTATGGGCGGCGCGCTGGCCTGGCCCGCGCTGCTGCGTAAACTGGACCTGCAAGATCCCGGGTATAAAAGCTGATGCCACTCGCCGAAATCCCGCTCAGAGCCTGGCGCAAACGCGCTCAGGAATTCGTCTTCCGTGGTCGTACGATCCGTTACTGGGTGGCCGGGCAGGGCGAGCCACTGCTGTTGATTCATGGCTTCCCCACGGCCAGTTGGGACTGGCACTACCTGTGGCAGCCGCTGGCCCAGCGCAACCTGGTGATTGCCTGCGACATGCTGGGGTTCGGCGACTCGGACAAGCCGGTGGATCACGACTATTGCCTGTTGGAGCAGGCCGACCTGCAGCAGGCGTTGCTCGACCACCTGCGCGTGGAGCAACCGGTGCATGTGTTGGCCCACGACTACGGCGACAGCGTCGCCCAGGAATTACTCGCCCGTCATTACGAAGGCCGTTTTCAGATGGCCAGTTGCGTATTCCTCAACGGCGGGCTGTTCCCGGAAACCCATCGCCCGGCGCTGGTGCAAAAACTGCTGCTCAGCCCGCTTGGCTGGATGATCGGCCGTGCCTTCGGGCGCAATGCCTTGTCGAACAGCTTCAGCCAGATTTTTGGCCCGAATACGCGGCCCAGTGAAAGCGCGCTGGATGATTTCTGGAGCCTGATCAATTGCAATGACGGCACGCGCATCCTGCACAAACTGATTGCCTACATTCCCCAGCGCCGCCGCTTGCGGGAGCGCTGGGTGGACGCGTTGCAGCGCAGCGAGGTGCCGTTGCGCGTGATCGACGGCGAAGTCGACCCGATCTCAGGTGTGCATATGGTGGAGCGTTATCACCAGTTGGTGCCGCACGCCGACACGGTGTTGCTGGCCAATATCGGTCACTACCCGCAGATAGAAGCGCCGGTGCTGGTGCTCAAGCATTACCTGGCGTTTCGCGAGCACCTCGGCCAGCCCGCGCCACGGGTGGCCTATTCCTGAGCCACCCGTTGTGGCGAATGAGCTTGTTGTGGCTGCGCCAGGTTTACATTAGCGAGCGGGCTTGTTGTGGCGAGCGGGCTTGCCCCGCGTTGGGGCGCGAAGCGGCCCTGAAACCTGCCACCGCGGTACACCAGACACTGTGCAGTAACCTTATCGGGGCGGCTTCGCCACCCAACGCGGGGCAAGCCCGCTCGCCACAACAGCCCGCTCGCCACAAGAGGCCTGCTGCTCAGCAAGCCTGCTTACCACAGCACGCGCGCTCGCCACTGAGAAGGCGACGCCCTGCGAAAGCCTGAGACGCACAATCATCCCGCTGCCTTATCGAGCACCATTCAGCCTCGGCCGACTTTATTGTGACCGGAGGCTGTGTGCCTGACACTCACGCCATTGCCATTGTCGCCAGCGGAGTTCGGTATGAGTGAGTCAGTGCAGTTCCAGGATAAGGTCGTGATCGTCACCGGTGCCGGCGGCGGGTTGGGCCGGGCGCATGCGCTGCTGTTCGCCCGATACGGGGCCAGGGTGCTGGTCAATGACCTCGGCGGTTCCACTCAAGGCGAGGGCGCCAACGCCTCGGCCGCCGATCGCGTGGTCGCCGAAATCCGCGAAGCGGGCGGCATTGCCGAAGCCAACCATGACTCCGTCACCGACGGTGACAAAATCGTGCAGAACGCGCTCGATGCATTCGGCCGCATCGATGTGGTGGTGAACAACGCCGGCATCCTGCGCGACAAGACCTTCCACAAAATGGACGACGGCGACTGGGACCTGGTGTATCGGGTGCATGTCGAGGGTGCCTACAAAGTGACCCGCGCTGCCTGGCCGCATTTGCGTGAGCAAGGTTATGGCCGGGTGATCTTCACCGCGTCCACTTCGGGCATCTATGGCAACTTCGGCCAATCCAACTACGGCATGGCCAAGCTGGGCTTGTACGGCTTGACCCGCACCCTGGCGCTGGAAGGGCGCAAGAACAATATTCTGGTCAACGCCATCGCCCCCACCGGCGGCACGCGCATGACCGAAGGCCTGATCCCGCCGCAAGTGTTCGACCGCCTCAAGCCGGAGCTGGTCAGCCCGTTGGTGGTGTACCTGGGCAGCGAGGCGTGCCAGGAAACCTCGGGCCTGTTTGAAGTGGGCGGCGGCTGGATCGGCAAGACCCGCTGGGAGCGCAGCCTGGGTGTAGGGTTTGACCCCGAAGCCGGGTTTTCACCCGATGATGTGGCTGCGCATTGGGCGCAGATCTGCGACTTCGAAGGCGCCGCGCACCCCAAGGACAATATCGAGGCATTGAAGGAGATGATGGCCAACTTGCAGAAATTCAGCCTCTGATCGTTGCTCGAACACTATCGAATACTGCGGGGCGCTGATGGCGCCCCGTTTTCGTTCAGGCATAAAAAAGGCCGCTGCAAAGGCAGCGGCCGAAGTAAGACGTTGGATCAAGGAGCGACAAATCAACGTCAGTGAACACGGGTAACAGATTGAATAAATTAGCCAATCCATCGAAATTCAGCTGTTCTCCCCAGGTTGGGAGCGGGCCGTTTGCCCTGAGAGCGAGGTAAGAATAGTCGGTTGTAACAAATTGAGTAATAGCGGTTCAAGACAAGGACTGTTACCAAATTGGCAACAGTCGCGCTCCAGGCCATCCATTCCCCTGATAACGCGCTATCTACCCCAGTCATGGCCCGGTCAAAACCCCGGCCAGAGCGGCTGCTAATCCTTTCGAGCGACACTGCGAATACCCCTTTGGTGCGCTTATCGCTCCTCGCGGGCGGCAGTAGGGTGGGGCCTTCTGTCACTCACCGGGGAAGACGCATGACAAAAACAACAATGCGCGCCATCTTCACGCCACAGGCGCTCGCCGCGGCGGTTGCACTGGGCTGCTGCGCCCAGGCACAGGCTGTTTCGTTCAACATTGGCGAGATCGAAGGGCAATTCGATTCTTCGCTGTCGGTCGGCGCCAGCTGGGGCATGCGCGATGCCGACAAAAAGCTGGTGGGCATTCCCAATGGCGGCACGGGTCAAGCGTCCACCGGGGATGACGGGCGGCTGAACTTCAAGAAGGGCGAAACCTTCTCCAAGATCTTCAAAGGCATTCACGACCTGGAGCTCAAGTACGGCGACAGCGGCGTGTTTGTGCGCGGTAAGTACTGGTACGACTTCGAACTGCAGGACGAAGACCGCGAGTTCAAGCAGATCAGCAATCACCATCGCGACGAAGGCGCGCGGTCGTCCGGCTATGAGCTGCTGGATGCCTTCGTCTATCACAACTATTCGATTGGCGACCTGCCCGGCAACGTGCGCGTCGGCAAGCAGGTCGTCAGCTGGGGCGAAAGTACGTTCATCGGTAACTCGATCAACAGCATCAACCCCATCGACGTGTCGGCCTTTCGTCGACCCGGTGCCGAAATCAAGGAAGGCCTGATCCCGGTGAACATGCTGTTCGCGTCCCAGAGCCTCACCAACCAGCTGTCGGTGGAAGGTTTCTACCAGTTGAACTGGGAAAACACCGTGGTGGACAACTGCGGCACCTTCTTCGGCAACGACGTGGTTGCTCACGGCTGCAACAACAACTACACCGTCGGCAGCCCGGCGATTGCGCCGCTGCAGCCGGTGGCGGCCGCGTTCGGCCAGGGCTTTCAAGTCACGCGCGAAGGCGTGGTGGTGCAGCGTGCCAAAGACCGCGAAGCCCGCGATGGCGGGCAGTTCGGGGCGGCCTTGCGCTGGCTTGGCGATGACACCGAGTACGGCCTGTACTTCATGAATTACCACAGCCGCACACCCACCGTGGGCACGATCACCGCCAACACCAACCTGGCCACCATCGGGCGTATCGCGGCCACCGCCAACGCCATCGCGCCCGGCAGCGGCTCGGGCCTGGCCCAGAGCACCCTGCTCGGTCGTGGTCAGTACTACCTCGACTACCCGGAAGACATCCGTCTGTACGGCGCCAGTTTCTCCACCACCTTGCCCACCGGCACGGCGTGGACCGGCGAGATCAGCTACCGCCCGAATGCGCCGGTGCAGCTCAACACCACCGACTTGACGCTGGCGTTGGTCAACCCGATTGCCGGCCAAACCGCCTCGCCGATCCGCAGCTCGTTCGGCTCGGATAACTCAGGCTACCGCCGCAAGGAAATCACCCAGATCCAAAGCACCATGACCCAGTTCTTCGATCAGGTGCTGGGCGCCGAACGCCTGACATTGGTGGGCGAGGCGGCCTATGTGCACGTCGGCGGCCTGGAGGCCAAAACCAAACTGCGCTACGGCCGCGACTCGGTGTATGGCGCCTATGGTTTCGGCGGCGATACCGACGGCTTCGTCACCGCCAATTCCTGGGGTTATCGCGCCCGCGCAATCCTGGATTACAACAACGTGTTTGCCGGGGTGAACCTCAAGCCCAACCTGTCCTGGTCCCATGACGTCAGCGGCTATGGGCCGAACGGGATATTCAACGAAGGCGCCAAGGCGATCAGCGTCGGTGTGGACGCGGATTACCGCAACACCTACACCGCCAGCCTGAGCTACACCGACTTTTTTGGCGGCGACTACAACACCCTCACCGACCGCGACTTTATCGCCCTCAGCTTCGGCGTGAACTTCTGATCTGCTTTAAGGAAGGACAACAACCTATGCGTAAGATATTTGCAGTGATGGCCCTGAGTCTGCTGGCCGCCCACGTGATGGCGGCGGTATCGCCCGAAGAGGCCGCCAAGCTTGGCACCACCCTGACGCCGGTCGGCGCTGAAAAAGCCGGCAACGCCGACGGCTCGATCCCGGCCTGGACCGGCGGCATCCCCAAAAACGCCGGCGCGGTGGACAGCAAGGGTTTTCTGGCCGACCCATTTGCCAATGAAAAACCGCTGTTCGTGATTACCGCCGCCACGGTCGACAAGTACAAAGACAAGCTCTCCGACGGCCAGGTGGCGATGTTTAAGCGCTACCCCGAAACCTACAAGATCCCGGTGTACCCAACCCACCGTACGGTCAACCTGCCGCCGGACATCTACGAGTCGATCAAGCGCAGCGCGCTCAACGTGCATGCGATCAACGACGGCAATGGCCTGGAGAATTTCACCGGCAACCGCTACTACGCGTTCCCGATTCCGAAAAATGGCGTGGAAGTGCTGTGGAACCACATCACCCGCTACCACGGCGGTAACCTCAAACGCATCATCACCCAGGCGACTCCGCAAACGAATGGCAGCTACACGCCGATCCGTTTCGAGGAAGAAGTGGCAGTGCCGCAAGCCATCCCGGACATCGACCAGGCCAAGGCGGCCAACGTGCTGAGCTTCTTCAAGCAATCGGTGACCGCCCCGGCACGTCTGGCGGGCAACGTGCTGTTGGTGCACGAAACCCTCGACCAAGTGAAGGAACCGCGCCTGGCCTGGATCTACAACGCCGGCCAGCGCCGGGTTCGCCGCGCGCCGCAAGTCTCCTACGACGGCCCGGGCACCGCTTCCGACGGCCTGCGCACCACCGACAACTTCGACATGTTCTCTGGCGCGCCCGACCGCTACGACTGGAAGCTGGTCGGCAAAAAAGAGGTCTACATCCCCTACAACAGCTACAAGCTCGATTCGCCGACCCTCAAGTACGACGACATCATCAAGGCCGGGCACATCAACCAGGACCTGACCCGCTACGAACTGCACCGCGTGTGGGAAGTGATCGGCACCGTCAAGCCGAGCGAACGGCACATCTACGCCAAGCGCCACATGTACATCGACGAAGACAGCTGGCAGGTCGCGCTGGTTGATCACTACGACGGCCGTGGCCAACTGTGGCGGGTTGCCGAGGGCCACGCGCAGTTTTACTACGACCATCAGGTGCCGGTCTACACCGTGGAAACGCTGTACGACATCATCGCTGGGCGCTACATCGCGCTGGGGATGAAAAACGAGGAGAAGAGCAGCTTCGTGTTCGGCTTTGCGGCCAAGGCGGCGGATTACACACCGGCAGCGTTGAGGTCTGAGGGCGTGCGCTGATCCGGGATCAAACTGGGATCAAAATGTGGGAGCGGGCTTGCTCGCGAAAGCGCAGTGTCAGTCACCGAATGCCTGGACTGATACACCGCCTTCGCGAGCAAGCCCGCTCCCACATTGGGTTTTGTGCATGGCTATAAATCACCCCGCTGAATACTTCTTCAACAACCGCCGACCACAGGACTAGGGTAGGCGCCAGGTTGCATAACAATAAAAAGCAGGATGCAGCAATGACCGCCATGACACGCTGCCTGGACCGTCCTGGATTCATGCCACGGCTGTCCGCCCACCATCTGTTGCGCCCGCGCCTGGCCGGGCCTTTGCTGGCGGCGCCGGTCAGGGTGAAGCTGCTCTGCGCGCCGGGTGGCAGTGGCAAGAGCGCGTTGCTCGCCGAGTGTGCGTTGCAGGCGCCGCCGGAGTGTCAGGTGTATTGGCTGGCGCTCAATGGCGCCGCGCTCAGCCCCGATGATTTTGGCGCGCGGCTGGCGCAACACCTCGGTTTGTCGTTTGTCGACGAAGCCACCTTGTTGCTCGACCTCAGCCGCTGGCACAGCCCGGCGTGGATATTTCTCGACGATTTCTGCCGCCTGCCGGCCCCCGAACTGGACGCCTTGCTCGACCGTTTGCTGAGCGCCGCCAGCCCGGCGCTGACTTGGTGGCTGGGCGCCCGGCGGCGCCCGCTGTGCAACTGGCCGCGTCTGCTGCTCGACGATGAGCTGCTGGAATGCAGTGAGTTGATGTTCAACCCTGCGGAAATCCAGCAACTGCTCGGGCCCACGCACACCGTCGACAGCGTGATGCAGTTCAGCGGCGGCTGGTGCGCCGGCGTGCGCATCGCCTTGCTCGGTGACGGGCACCCGGACAGAACCTTGCTCGACTACCTGCAACACGAACTTTTCGGCACCTTGCCCGCCGAGCTGGCGGAGGCCTGGCGTGTGTTGGCGCATATGCCGCGCTTCAACCCGGGCTTGTGTGAGCACTTGTTCGGCTTTGGTGACGGCGATCACTACCTGCGCGACCTGCAAGCGCTGGGCGCATTTATCCAGCCGTGGGAGGACACCACTGATTGGCTGCAAATTTTTGCGCCATTGGCGCAACTGATCCGCGATGAGCCCTGGCCGGCCAAGCGTTCCTGGCACCGTCGCGCCTGCCAATGGTTCACCGCACAGCAGGACTGGCAGGCCGCCTTTGAACAGGCGCTGCTGGCCGAAGCCTACGAAGTGGCGGTGAGCCTGTTGCAGCACTTCAGTTTTGAAGACTTGTTCCGTCAACAGAACGCAGTGCTGCTGTTGCGCCTGCATGAGCAGCATGGCGATGAATTGATGCTCGGCTCGGCGCAACTGGTGGGGCTGGTCACGGCGGCGTTGCTGTTTGCCGGACGCTTCGACCAGGCAGCCTTGTGTATCGATCAATTGGCGCGGTTCGCCCCGCAACCGACCGCGGCGCAACAGCGTTATCTGTTGGCCCGCTGGCAGGCGCAATGGGGCTGGCTGTTGCACTTGAGCGGCGATGCCCAGCGCTCCCGCGAGCATTTTCTCGAGGCGCTGCAAGCCTTGCCCGACAGCGCCTGGACCTCGCGCCTGATGTGCCTTTCGGGCCTGACCCAGCAAGCTTTGCTGCGCGGTGAACTGGACGTGGGCCAGGCCTTGAACCGCGAAGCCCTGTGCCTGGCGCGTGCACAGGGTTCGTTGGTGCTGGAGGCATTGCTGGAGCTGGATCACGCGCAACTGCTGGAACAACGCGGCGCACCCTATCGGGCGCAGAGCCTGTTGGAGCATGTGCAGGCAATGCTGGTGGGGCAGCGGCTCAAGGCCGGCCCGTTGGTGGGGCGGATTGCCTTGCGGCGCGGGCATCTTGCGCTGCGACAAGGCCAGGATGCGCTGGCCACTGAGTGTTTCGAGGCCGGTTTGACGATGTGCCTGCACAGCCAGGACAAGCGCGTGCTGTACGGCTTTCTCGGCCTGGCACTGCTGGCAGCGAACCGAGGCGATTACGCCCAGGCGTTTATCCAGCTGCGTGAGGCCGAGCGCTTGATGCAGCAGCGCCAGGTACCGGACACGGTGTATCGCGCGGTGCTGCTGTTGGTCAGCGGGCATTTCTGGTTGCAGCAGGGCCGCGCCGAATTGACGCTGGAAGCGGTGCGCCGGGTGCTGCGCCACTTTCGCGGGCCCGATGCCAAGCAGGCGCCGCCGGCCACGCTGGAATTGATCCCGCGCCTGGAGTATTTGCTGGTGCTGGCCGAAGTGAAGCTGGGCGGTGCCGAGCAGCCGATTGCACGGCTCAACGATTTGCTCGACACCACTCGGCAGCGCGGCATGCTGTGCCTGGAAACCGAGTTGCAACTGGTGCTGGGCGAGGTGGCCTGGCAGCTCGGTGATCCGCTGATGGCTCGTCGGGCCCTGGAGGCTGGGCTGGCGCTGGCCGGGCGCTGCCAGGTGCAGCAGGCGATTCGCGAACTGCGGTTGCGCTCGCCAGGGTTACTGAGTGAACTGGGCCTGGAGGCGCAGGCGGCGCCCAGCGGCGTGGCGGAAAACCCCCTGAGCCAGCGCGAGCTGCAAGTGCTGCAATTGATCGCCCTGGGCAACTCCAACCTGGAAATCGCCGACCGGCTGTTTATCTCGTTGCACACCGTCAAGACCCACGCGCGGCGTATCCACAGCAAGCTCGGCGTGGAGCGGCGCACGCAGGCGGTGGCGAAAGCCAAGACATTGGGGTTGATGGCGTAGGCAGCGGGATCATCCATAGGGTTTGAATGCCGTCTCATGCTCTCGTGGCGAGCGGGCTTGCCCCGCGTTGGGCTGCGCAGCGGCCCTGTAGGATATTGAGATTTTCCTCGTGGAGCGCGGCGCCTGTTTTTGGGGCTGCTGCGCAGCCCGACGCGGGGCAAGCCCGCTCGCCACGGGTGTGGGTGTGCGGGTGTGCTGGAGGGTTGTGTTTAGCCGTGGAAGGCTTGGCGGTATTCGCCGGGTGTGGCGCCCATGGCTTGGCGAAAGCGGTGTGTGAAGTGGCTGGCGCTGGAGAATCCGCACATCCAGGCAATGTCGCCCAGGGGGAGCGTGCTGGCACGCAGCAGGCTTTGCGCGCGGGCCAAGCGTCGCGCCAACAGGTATTGATGGGGCGGCAGGCCGAAGCTTTGGCGGAACATCCGCGCGAAATGGTATTCCGACAGCGCACACATCCCGGCCAATTGCCCCAGGCTGATCGGGTCGTCGAGGTGATGGTCGATGTAGTCCACCAACCGCCGGCGCTGATGCGCGGCCAATCCGCCTTTCAAACGCAGACCGTCGCGCGCGCCAACCTGGCTGAGCAAGGTGTGGCTGAGCATTTCATGGGCCAGGCTGCTGGTCAGCAGGCGTTCGGCGGGTTCGTGCCAGTTGAGCGCGATCAACTGATGAAAGCGCCGGGCCTGGCTGGCGTCTTCAAGAAAGGTGCTTTCGCGCAATTGCAATGCGCGCGGTTCGCGGTCCAGCAGGGTGACGCAGCCGAGGGCAAATTGCTCGGGGCTGAAGTACACATGGGCCAGGCGGATTTCACCATTGATCACCCAGGCTGACTGATGCTCGGCCGGCAGGATGCAGAGTTTGTCAGGGCCACCTTTGGTGCCGGGCTGATCACGGCGAAAAGTCCCGGTGCCGCCGCCGATGTAGCAGGACAAAGTGTGGTGGGTGGGCGCCTGGTAGTCCTGAGCATCGTGATGGTTGCTCCACAACGCCGCAGACAGGCCGTCACCGAGCTCGGCGCAGGCTTCGAGGCGTGCGTTGGGCGAGCGGTTAAGGGCTTGAAAGACTTGCAGGGATTCCAGCTCTGGCATGGTTGTTCTCTCCGACGCCTTGCATCCTACTCCGCAGCGCGGGCGCTGTGATCCCGCCGCCCGACAAAAGCGCAAGAATGTGCAAGAGCGCGGGCCGGTCTGCGGGCAACACTGTGGCTCAATCGACGGAGCCCGCTATGAACCTTTTCCTTTACTTACTTACCGTGCTGATCTGGGGCACTACCTGGATTGCCCTCAAGTGGCAATTGGGTGTCGTGGCGATTCCTGTGTCGATCGTCTATCGCTTTGGCCTGGCGGCGCTGGTGCTGTTTGCGCTGTTGCTGCTCAGCCGCAAATTGCAGGTGATGAACCGGCGCGGGCACCTGATTTGCCTCGCCCAGGGCGTGTGCCTGTTTTGCGTGAACTTCATGTGCTTTCTGACAGCCAGCCAATGGATTCCCAGCGGCCTGGTGGCGGTGGTGTTTTCCACGGCCACGCTGTGGAATGCCCTCAATGCGCGGGTGTTTTTCGGTCAGCGGGTGGCGCGCAACGTATTGATGGGCGGCGCGCTTGGATTAATGGGGTTGGGTTTTCTGTTCTGGCCGGAGCTGGTCGGGCACACCGCCAGCCCCCAGACGTTGCTGGGCTTGGGCTTGGCGTTGTTGGGGACGATGTGTTTTTCGGCCGGCAACCTGCTGTCGAGCCTGCAGCAGAAGGCCGGGCTCAAGCCGTTGACCACCAATGCCTGGGGCATGGCCTACGGTTCGGTGATGCTCGCGACCTATTGCGCGGCGCGCGGGATACCGTTCGACATGGATTGGAGTGCGCGTTATGTCGGAGCGCTGTGGTACCTGGTGATTCCGGGCTCGGTGATTGGTTTTACCGCCTACCTCACGTTGGTGGGCCGTATGGGCCCGGAGCGCGCGGCGTATTGCACGGTGCTGTTTCCGGTGGTGGCGCTGAATGTGTCGGCGTTTGCCGAGGGGTATCAGTGGACGGCGCCGGCGTTGATGGGGCTGGTGCTGGTGATGCTGGGGAATGTGTTGGTGTTTCGTAAGGTTAAACCGAGCCAGCCTGTGAACCCGATGCTCAAGGTAAAGCAAATCTGATGGGGGCGCTGGCTTGCAGGCGATGGCGGTAAGTGGATGAGCCGGCAGGTACACCGCTATCGCCGGCAAGCCAGCTCCCACCTTGGAGCGAGTTGTTTCTGCGTTCAGGCTGGGGTGCTCGTTCTATTTGAGACCCAGACGCCTGGCCATGCGGCCGAGGTTGGCGCGGTCGAGGCCCAGTTCGCGGGCGGCGCTGGCCCAGTTGTGCTGGTGGCGCTCCAGGCAGGCGCTGATGACTTGGCGCTGGTAATGCTCGGTGGCCTGGCGCAGGTCGCCGGTGACCACAGGGGCCACATCGGCCGGTGCTTCGATTGCCAGCGGCGCGCTGACATCGGGCAGGTCCAGGTCGTGGGCACTCAGGCTCAGGATCTTCGGACGTTCGCGACAGTTTCCCAGGGCTTTTAGCGCGCTGCGTCCGATCAAATGTTCCAGCTCGCGCACATTGCCCGGCCAGTTGTACGCCAGCAGCGCCGCTTGAGCGTCGCTGGTCAGGCGCAGACTGCCCAGGCCCATGCGTGAACGGTTCTGCTCGAGGAAGAAGCCCGCCAGCAGCAGCACATCACGGCCACGTTCACGCAGCGCCGGCACTTGCAGCGGGTACACGCTCAGGCGGTGATAAAAGTCGGCACGGTAGCGGCCGTTGCGCACCTCTTCGGCCAGGTCGCGGTTGGTGGCGGCGATCAGGCGCACGTCCACTTGATGCTCCTTGTCCGAGCCCAGGCGCTGCAGTTGGCCGCTTTGCAGCACGCGCAACAGTTTGGCCTGCACGGTCAGCGACAGCTCGCCCACTTCATCCAGAAACAGCGTGCCGCCATTGGCCAGTTCGAATTTGCCGCGGCGCTCGTTCAGCGCGCCGGTAAAGGCGCCGCGCACATGGCCGAACAGCTCGCTTTCCACCAGGGTTTCCGGGAGTGCAGCGCAGTTGAGGCTGATCAGGGGTTTGTCTGCGCGCGGCGACGCGGCGTGGATGGCCTGGGCGACCAGTTCCTTGCCAACGCCGGTTTCGCCGGTAATCAACACGGTCAGGTCGCTGCCGCCCACCAGCTTGATTTCCTCGACCAGGTGCTTGTGGGCCTTGCTCTGGCCAATCATTTCCTTGTGCTGCTGGCCGCTGGCCTGGCGGTAGATCTCGGCGCGCTGGTGCTCATCTTCGGCGCGCAAGGCCAAGCGCTCGATACGTTCGGCGACGTTGACGGTAGCCGCTGCCAGGCTGGCGAAGGCCTGCAGGGCGTCGAGTTCAACACGCTCGAAGCGCTCGGTGTCCAGCGCGTCGAGGGTCAGCAGGCCCCAGGGTTTGTCGTCGATAAACAGCGGGCAGCCCATGCAGTCGTGCACTTGCAGGTGGCCGTGCAGGCCATCGACCAAACCATCGTAGGGGTCCGGCAGTTCGCTGTCGGTGTCAAAGCGGGTCGGTCCGGGGCTGCTCAGCAGCACCGCAAAGCGTGGGTGCTCGCTGACCTTGAAGCGTCGGCCGAGGGTGTCGGTGCTTAAACCGTCCACCGCCAACGGCACCAGCCATTCACCGTCCAGGCGCAACAGCGCGGCGGCATCGCACGGCAGCAGCGCGCGCATGGCTTGCAACAGGCGTCGGTAGCGCTCGCCTTCGGGCAGTTCGCGCGACAAGTCGGCAACCAGAGGCAGCAGGGTAGTGAGCAGCGATTGTGCAGTCATAATGACTCCTTGTAGTCCTTATGACTATAAAGTGTAGGAAGTCATATTGACTACTTTGTATTTAACCAATTGAAAAATAACGGTTTATAAGTTGGCACGAATACTGAGTACGTAAGGGCAATCAGTAAAAAGACCCAGGAGTCTGCCATGCTTAGTGCCCAAGACCGTGCCATCGTCAAATCCACCGTGCCCCTGCTGGAAAGCGGCGGCGAAGCGCTGATCACGCACTTCTACCGCATGATGCTCAGCGAGTACCCGGACGTTCGCCCGCTGTTCAACCAGGCCAATCAGGCCAACGGCGACCAGCCCCGCGCCTTGGCCAATGGCGTGCTGATGTATGCGCGGCATATCGACCAGTTGGACCAACTGGGCGATCTGGTCGCAAAGATCATCAACAAGCACGTGGCCCTGCAGATCCTGCCGGAGCACTACCCGATTGTGGGCACGTGCCTGCTGCGGGCCATTGCCGAGGTGCTGGGCAGCGAGATTGCCACGCCCGAGGTGCTGAGCGCCTGGGGCGCCGCCTATGGTCAGTTGGCCGATATCCTGATTGGCGCCGAAGCCGCCATCTACGACGAAAAAGCCCAGGCCCCGGGCGGCTGGCGCGGTGCACGGCCGTTCCAGTTGGTCAAGCGCGTGGAGGAGAGCAACGAAATCATTTCGTTCTATTTTGCCCCGGTGGATAACGGCCCGATCCTGGCGGCCGCGCCGGGCCAGTACCTCGGCATGAAGCTGATGATCGATGGCGAAGAAGTGCGCCGCAATTATTCCTTGTCGGCCCTGAGCGATGCGGGTTTGTACCGCATCAGCGTCAAGCGCGAGGCTGGTGGGCGGGTGTCCAACTACCTGCATGACCAGATGCACGTCGGCGCGACCCTCGACCTGTTCCCGCCATCGGGCGAATTTACCCTGGTTGCCAGCGACAAACCGCTGGTGCTGATCAGCGGCGGGGTGGGCATCACACCGACGCTGCCGATGCTCGAAGCAGCCCTGGCCACCGAGCGCCCGGTGCACTTTATCCACTGCGCGCGAAACGGCGGGGTGCATGCGTTCCGTGACTGGGTCGACGCCCTGGCGGCCAAGCACCCGCAACTCAAGCGCTTCTATTGCTACGCAGAAGACGATGGCGTGAGCCCGGCCGCAGACAAAGTCGGGATGCTGAGCCAGGAGCAATTGGCGGCGTGGTTGCCCGAACAGCGTGACCTCGACGCCTACTTCCTGGGCCCTAAAGGCTTCATGGCGGCGGTCAAGCGCCACCTTAAAGCCCTCGGTGTGCCGGACAAACAGGCGCGCTACGAGTTCTTCGGCCCGGCCGCGGCCCTGGAATAAGGTTTCCAGGCACAGCACTGTTCAACCTGTGGGAGCGGGCTCGCTCGCGAAGGCTCAGTGTCAGTCGACTTATAAGTGGCTGATCCACCGCCTTCGCGAGCAAGCCCGCTCCCACAATTGGCTTTGCATGCCTCCCGATTAATCCGCCGTTAACCCCTTTCTGTTTTAACCATCCCCTGTGTGTAAACTTGCGGCCATCAGGCACAACCATAATCAGGCAAAGGGAAACGGGGATGAGTGACGAATTGCGTTTAGGCAGGGAGCGGCGCTTTCTGGTGTTGCTGGGCATCATCTGCCTGGCGCTGATCGGCGGTGCGTTGTACATGCAGGTGGTACTGGGCGAAGCGCCATGCCCGCTGTGCATCCTGCAGCGCTACGCCTTGCTGTTGATCGCGGTGTTTGCGTTCATCGGTGCCGCCATGCGCCGCAAAGGCGCGGTCACCTTCTTTGAAGGGTTGGTGGTCCTCAGCGCCTTGGGCGGCGTGGCTGCGGCCGGCCATCATGTGTACACGCAGTTTTTCCCTGCGGTCAGCTGTGGCATCGATGTCCTGCAGCCGATTGTCGATGACTTGCCGCTGGCCAAAGTCTTTCCCCTGGGCTTCCAGGTCGATGGCTTCTGCAGCACGCCGTACCCGCCGATCCTTGGCCTGTCCCTGGCACAGTGGGCGCTGGTAGCGTTTGTGCTGACGGTGATCCTGGTTCCGCTGGGCATCTATCGGAATCGCCAACGCACGGCCTGAAGCGGCCCACTGAAACGCCCTGTTCTGGCTTAATGGAAGGACGGGGCGTTTTTGTATGTAGGGTTTTGTGAAAGGGACGTGACGAAGGGCAACTTGAGGTGCGCGCAGCGTGCGACATGTTGTCACACGGACGCGGTCGCAGGACGTTTCTGACGCGCCACGCCGGCCCATAAATTTGCATAAAACGGCCAAGATGTGCTGTCAGTTCATCGATTGAACGGTACCGCGAACGTCGCACCGGTTGCCTCATTCAGTGATGTCCGAATGCCTTGTTTTATGGGGACTTGGATACGTTTTGCATGCCCTTACAAGGTGTAAGGGAAGGGCGCTGTCACGCAATAACACGGCAATTTTTGTGGTTTTTGTTGAGAATCGAACACGATAAGATCCCGAACCTTTGCAAGATTGGTGAAGGATTGTTGCTGGAATCGATAAAAATTATTTCTTTATAAGACATGGTTTATACATCGCTAGCTAACTACAATCGCCCGCACTGAATGTCCGGTGCTGTTCAATCTTTGAGCATTGGAGCGGTCGAGGGGCAGATGGATGGCTCTGTGCGACCCCAGGTTCCGGCAGCCTTTCAACTATCCGCACCAAATGGAATTGGTCTGTAACAAGGCCTTTAGCCACGAAATCGAATAAGAACTCACCGCAGGTCCGTGCAACGTCCATGTATGGCGTGCCGGGCAGGCTCTTATTCAATCGAAGAGAAATGCCAACCCTTGGCAGGGTGAAGTGTTGGCGATCAAAACCCAACTGCATTGCGCAAGCTGCTTTAGAGGTCGTGAGATGAGTAAAAACAGGTACCCCCGATTACTAGGCTTTTTGCCGCTGCTTGGCATGTTGTTAATGCTGGGAGGCTGCAAGTGGACCTTGCTCGACCCAAAAGGACAGGTCGGTCTGGATGAACGAAACCTGATCATCACCGCCACCCTGCTGATGCTGCTGGTCGTGGTCCCCGTGATCATCATGACCTTCGCCTTCGCCTGGAAATACCGCGCGTCGAACACCAGCGCTACCTACGCGCCGAAGTGGTCGCACTCCACCAAGATCGAAATCGCAGTGTGGCTGGTGCCGATCCTCATCATCATTGCCCTGGGTTATGTGACCTACAAGTCCACCCACGCGCTGGACCCGTACCGTCCGCTGGAATCCGACGTCAAGCCGATCAACATCGAAGTCGTCGCGCTGGACTGGAAGTGGCTGTTCATCTACCCGGACCTGGGTATCGCCACTGTTAACGAAATCCAGTTCCCGGAGCACACTCCGCTGAACTTCAAGATCACCTCCGATGCTGTGATGAACTCGTTCTTCATCCCTGCTCTGGGCGGCCAGATCTACGCGATGGCAGGCATGCAGACCAAGCTGCACCTGATCGCCAACCAGAAAGCTGAAATGGAAGGCATCTCCGCCAACTATAGCGGCGCTGGCTTCACCGGCATGAAATTCAAAGCGATCTCGACGAGCCAGGAAGATTTCGACGCCTGGGTAGCCAAAGTCAAGGCCGCACCTAAACAGCTTGATCAAGCTGAATACGATGCTCTTGCCAAACCAAGCCAGAACAACCCAGCCACTCTGTACTCCGCGTACACGCCGGACCTGTTTCAGAAAATCGTCGACAAGTACGAAGGTATGAAGCCAGGCAAGCCGGTCAAGCACGAGAAGAAAGAAGTGGCCGTGGTTGAAGGTTCTGACACGGGCTCGCATTCAACTGCTGGGGCAGAGGAGTAAACGATGTTTGGTAAATTAAGTTGGGATGCGGTCCCGTTCCACGAGCCGATCGTGATGGTGACTATCGCCATGATCGCGCTGGGTGGTCTGGCACTGTTTGCTGCAATCACGTATTTCAAGAAGTGGACCTACCTGTGGACCGAGTGGTTGACCTCTGTCGACCACAAAAAAATCGGTGTCATGTACGTCATCGTTGCCATGGTCATGCTGCTGCGTGGTTTTGCCGACGCCATCATGATGCGTACCCAGTTGGCCATGGCCACCGAGGGTTCGCCTGGCTACCTGCCGCCTGAACACTATGACCAGATCTTCACCGCTCACGGTGTGATCATGATCATCTTCATGGCGATGCCATTCTTCACCGGCTTGATGAACCTTGCCTTGCCGCTGCAGATCGGTGCGCGTGACGTTGCCTATCCGTTCCTGAACTCCTTGAGCTTCTGGCTGCTGGTTTCCGGCGTGGTGCTGATCAACCTGTCCCTGGGCGTCGGCGAATTCGCCAAGACCGGTTGGGTTGCGTATCCACCGCTGTCGGGCATTCAGTACAGTCCGGGCGTGGGTGTGGACTACTACATCTGGGCGCTACAGTTATCAGGACTCGGGACGACACTGACGGGGGTCAACTTCCTGGCCACCGTCCTGAAAATGCGCGCCCCTGGCATGAAACTGATGGACATGCCGATCTTCACCTGGACCTGCACCTGGGCCAACGTCCTGATCGTGGCTTCGTTCCCGATCCTGGCCGCTACCATGGCGCTGCTGTCGCTTGACCGTTACCTGGATTTCCACATTTTCACCAATGAACTTGGTGGCAATCCGATGATGTACGTGAACCTGTTCTGGGCATGGGGTCACCCTGAGGTGTACATCCTGATCCTGCCAGCGTTCGGTATCTTCTCTGAAGTGATCTCGACCTTTACCGGCAAGCGCCTGTTCGGTCACCACTCGATGGTTTACGCATCGGGCGCGATCTCTGTACTGGGCTTCATGGTGTGGCTGCACCACTTCTTCACCATGGGCTCGGGGGCCAGCGTCAACGCCTTCTTCGGCCTGGCGACGATGCTGATTTCCATCCCGACGGGGGTGAAGCTATTCAACTGGCTATTCACCATCTACCACGGCCGTCTGCGTATCACCAGCCAGGTTCTGTGGACCCTGGGCTTCATGGTGACCTTCGCAATCGGCGGCATGACCGGCGTACTGCTGGCCATCCCGGGTGCTGACTTCGTACTGCACAACAGCCTGTTCGTGATCGCTCACTTCCACAACGTGATCATCGGTGGTGCTGTATTCGGTTACATCGCTGGTTTCAGCTTCTACTTCCCGAAAGCGTTCGGCTTCAAGCTGCACGAAGGTTGGGGCAAGGCTGCATTCTGGTTCTGGATCTCGGGCTTCTTCGTCGCGTTCATGCCGCTCTATGCGCTGGGCTTCATGGGCATGACCCGTCGTCTGAACGCTACCACCAACCCTGAGTGGGTGCCGTACCTGTACGTTGCCATGTTCGGTGCGTTGATGATCGCTGCCGGTATCGCCTGCCAGCTGATCCAGCTGTACGTGAGTATCCGTGACCGTAAGCAGAACGCTTGCGAATCCGGCGACCCATGGAATGGCCACACCCTGGAATGGTCGACTTCGTCGCCACCGCCGTTCTACAACTTCGCTGTGATTCCTACTGCGAACACGATCGATGCGTTCACCGAAGCGAAGGAAGACGGTACTGCGTACCAGCAACCCAAGCATTACGAGCCGATCCACATGCCGAACAACACCGCCACTGGCGTGGTGATGGGCGCGCTGTTGACCGTGTTCGGTTTCGCGATGATCTGGCACATCTGGTGGCTGGCAATCGTGGGCCTGGTAGGCACCATCGGTTACTTCATCATTCACGCTGCCCGTGATGATCAAGGCTACATGGTGCCGGTCGAAACGATCGAGCGCATCGAAGCCGAGCAACACGCTCGCCTGGTAGCCGAGAAGAAAATCCCGGCCAACCGTGTAGAAACCTCGTTGGAACAGGCTTAAACCATGTCGAACTTAGTGACCAATGCTGGACACGCCCATGTCGATGACCATGGGCACGATGACCATCACCACGACTCGGGGCCAATGACCGTATTCGGTTTCTGGCTCTACCTGATGACCGACTGCATCTTGTTTGCGTCGATCTTCGCGGTGTACGCGGTACTGGTAAACAACGTAGCGGGTGGCCCATCGGGCCACGACATCTTCGAACTGCCTTACGTGCTCGGCGAAACCGCCTTGCTGTTGTTCAGTTCGATCACCTACGGCTTCGCCATGCTGGCCTTCTACAAGGGCAGCAAGAAGGGCGTACTGAGCTGGTTGGCACTGACCTTCCTGTTCGGCCTGGGCTTTATCGGTATGGAGGTCAACGAGTTCCACCTGCTGATCTCCGAAGGCTACGGCCCGCACCGTTCCGGCTTCCTGTCCGCGTTCTTCACGCTGGTAGGCACCCACGGTCTGCACGTATCTGCCGGCCTGCTGTGGATGGCGGTGATGATGTATCAGGTCAATAAACACGGCCTGACCAACACCAACAAGACTCGCCTGAGCTGCCTGAGCCTGTTCTGGCACTTCCTGGACGTGGTCTGGATCTGCGTCTTCACCGTTGTTTACCTGATGGGGACTCTGTAATGGCTAATGCACACTCCCATGACCATGACAGCCATGATGCGAGCCACGGCAGCGTTAAGTCGTACGCCATCGGCTTCATCCTGTCGGTAATCCTGACGCTCATCCCGTTTGGTCTGGTGATGTACCCGACCCTGCCGAAGTCCATCACGTTGATGATCGTTCTGGCATTCGCGGTGATTCAGGTTCTGGTTCACCTGGTGTACTTCCTGCACCTGGATCGTTCCAAAGAGCAGCGCGATAACGTAATTGCGTTTGTGTTCGCAGGCCTTGTGATCCTGCTGCTGGTTGGTCTGTCGATATGGATCATGTTCAGCATCCACACGTTCATGATGGCGAAGTGAGGTAAGACCCGATGTCGCTTAAGCACTTTATCCAAATCACCAAACCGGGGATCATTTTCGGTAACGTGCTTTCTGTGGCAGGCGGTTTCTTCCTGGCCTCCAAGGGACATGTCGATCTGGCCATCTTCCTGGCTGCAATGATCGGCACCTCCCTGGTGGTAGCTTCCGGTTGTGTATTCAACAACTGCATTGACCGCGACATCGATATCAAGATGGAACGCACCAAGAACCGCGTGCTGGTCCAGGGCCTTATCTCCCTGAAACTGGCACTGCTGTTCGCGACCGTCCTGGGTGTTGCCGGCGTCGTGTTGTTGTACAAGGTGGCCAACCCGTTGGCGGCGCTGTTTGCCGTGATCGGCTTTGTCATCTACGTCGGCCTTTACAGCCTGTACCTCAAGCGCAAGTCGGTTCACGGCACGCTGGTGGGCAGTCTGTCGGGGGCGATGCCGCCGGTGATTGGTTATGTGGCTGTGACCAATAGCTTCGACATGGCCGCGCTGGTGCTGCTGGTGATGTTCAGCCTGTGGCAGATGCCGCACTCTTATGCCATCGCGATTTTCCGCTTCAATGACTACCTGGCTGCTTCGATCCCGGTTCTGCCGGTCAAGCGTGGCATCCAGGTAGCCAAGAAACACATCCTGCTCTACATCCTGGCCTTCCTCGTGGCGACCTTGATGTTGACCTTCAGTGGCTATGCCGGCATGAGCTATCTCGCCGTCGCTGCCGCCATGGGCATGTACTGGTTGTACATGGCCTGGACCGGCTACAAGGCGGTGGATGACACCGTCTGGGCGCGCAAGCTGTTCGTGTTCTCGATCTTCACCATCACCGCGCTCAGCGTGATGATGTCCCTGGACTTCCAGGTACCGAAAGAGCTGTTGCTGACCTACGCACACTGAGTCATCGAGCAGTAAAAAACCCCGCCTTCGCAAGAAGCGCGGGGTTTTTTATGGAGTGGCCTTTAAACTATTCCCGAATTCTACGAATGCAGGAAGCAAACCGATGAGTAAAAAAGCCGTTATCGTATTCAGTGGCGGGCAGGACTCTACGACCTGTCTGATCCAGGCACTGCCGCTGTATGACGAAGTGCACTGCATTACCTTCGACTATGGCCAGCGCCATGTGGCAGAAATCGAGGTCGCCCAGAAGCTTGCCAAGCAGTTGGGCGCTACCGTTCACAAAGTCATGGACGTGTCCCTGCTCAACGAGTTGGCCATCAGCAGCCTGACTCGGGACAACATCCCGGTGCCGACCGTGAACAGTTCAGGCGACAGCCTGCCCAGCACCTTTGTGCCGGGGCGCAATATTCTGTTTCTGACCCTGGCGTCGATCTACGCCTATCAGGTAAAGGCGCAAACCGTCATTACTGGGGTGTGCGAAACCGACTTCTCAGGCTATCCCGATTGCCGCGATGAGTTCGTCAAAGCGCTGAACAAGGCGCTTGAACTGGGCATGGAGTACACGCTGCGCCTGGACACGCCGCTGATGTGGCTGAACAAGGCCGAAACCTGGGCCCTGGCGGATTACCATAACCAGTTGGACCTGGTTCAGCACCAGACCCTGACCTGCTACAACGGCATCCTCGGCAGCGGTTGCGGTAACTGTGATGCCTGCAACTTGCGGGCTCGCGGCCTGAATGACTACCTGCAGAACAAGGCCGATGTGATGCACAGCCTCAAGCAGAAGTTGCAGCTGAACTAAATCAGCCCACACCCGCCTCGTCATACTCCTCTGTACGTGTTGTGCGAATCCAACACCCGCCTACAAGGAGTAGTCCATGGTCAGCGTAAGTCGTCGGTCCCTTCTCGCCATTGGCGCGGCCTTGCCGGTGCTGGGGCGCCTGGATTGGGCGGTGGCCAGCCCGCCGCCGGCACCCGCTGACAAGGTGCGGCTCAATTACAACGAAAGCCCCTACGGCCCCTCAGCCGCTGCCCGTGAGGCGATGCAGCGCGGGGTGGCCATCTCCGGGCTGTATCCCTATGGCCACATGTACGCCTTGGCTGGGCTGTTTGCCCAGCAGCAAGGCATCGCCGAAGAACAGGTCGCCGTGTTTGCCGGCTCCATGGCAGCGCTGCGCTACGCCGTGCTGGCGTTTACCAGCCAGACACGCGGGCTGGTGATGGCCACGCCGTCCTACGAAGTACCGCGCCAGGCCGCCGACTCATGGAAAGCGCCGGTGCGCGAAGTGAGCCTCAATGCCGAGCATGCGCACGACGTGCCCGCCATGCTTGCCGCCGATCCGCAGGCGGGCATGCTCTACCTGTGCAACCCCAACAACCCTACCGGCACCCTGACGCCAACCGAGGCGATCCGCCAGGCGTTGGCGAACAAGCCCAAAGGCAGCGTGCTGGTGGTGGACGAGGCGTACATCGACTTCTCTGATGCCCCAAGCTGTGTGAGTTGGGTCAAGGACCATGACGATTTGCTGGTGCTGCGCACCTTCTCGAAACTCTACGGCATGGCCGGCGCGCGCCTGGGCTTGGCGATTGGCCACCCGGCGCTGCTGGAACGGCTGGCGGTGTTCGGCGGCGACAACGTGCCAGCAGCCTCCACCTTGCTCGGCGCCCGGGCGAGCCTGGAAGACGTCAAGCTGCTGCCCCATCGTAAGGCGCTCAACGCTCGGTTGCGGGATGAGACCGTGGCGTGGCTGAAGGCGCGGGGGTTTGCCTGCACCGCGTCGCACAGCAACTGCTTCATGATCGACGTGAAACAACCGGCCCAGCAGGTCATCGAAAAGCTCGCAGCACACAACGTGTTGATCGGGCGGGTCTGGAAAGACTGGCCGCAATGGGTACGGGTGACGGTGGGCAATCAGCACGAGATGCAGCGGTTTCGCGAAGTGTTTGCGGCGCAGGTGGCCTGAGCCAGGGCGCTCGGCAGCGCAAATGGCCATTGCGTGCTGATGGTCGGCTCGGTCCAGGAAGCACTGGACAAGCCCTGTACGGCATGTTTCATTCTTGTCTTTGTGTAGAGATATTTCCTACAGTATGGGTCGACTCTGACCAGAGGCTTCGGGATTGAAGCGTTCCCGTCAGAGCATTAGCCTCATACGTTGTCACTTATCAGGGACGATATTCATGCGAAGCGATGGCCAATCCAGCAACACCATGTCCATACAGCCCGCCGATGTGCGCCAATTGCTCGATGCCGAACTGACCCGGCGCGGCCTGGGGCACTTCGAGGTGTATCAGTGTGGGCCGACACTGGATGAAGCAGAGATCATCACCAACTACCCCGACGCGCTGGACCGCTCCGACTCGGCGGACGATTTTTACCAGCGTGGCCAACTGCTGTCCTTGTCCAAGGAGCGGGTCAAACCTTTTTTCTGGAGCGATGAAAACATCCTCGCGCCTGCCGCGGAAGCGGTGCCGGTGCCTGGGCCCTGTGCACCGGTGGGCGAGGGCGCAAGCTTTATCGTGCATGGCAACCGCGGTTTTTACTCGATCCTCAACCTGTGCAGCTTCGGCGAAGACCAGCAGTTTCGCGACACGGTGTTAGCCAACAAAAGTGAACTGCAGATGCTGCTGGTCTCGGTCTACGACGAGGCCCTCGAAAGCTGCGCCACGGTCACGCCTGCGCCGATACAGGAAACGGTACTGACCCCACGAGAAACCGAAGTGTTGTCCTGGACCAGCCTGGGCAAGACCTACAACGAGATAGCCCTCCTGACCTCAATGAGCCCGCGTACCGTCAAGTTTCATATGAAGAATATCTTCAGCAAGCTGGACGTCACCAACGGCAAATCGGCGATTCGCAAGGCCCTGAACCTGGGGTACATCCGCGAACAGGCCTGATCTAGAGGCTTCCCACCTTATAAACGCTACGCTCGCCGGTGATTTTTCAGCGGCGAGTCTACGCGTGCGTCTCGTCGCAGCCTACCTGTCTAAAAGGGCAGCTTGTTCGCCATCGAGCGGTGCTTTAGTTTTTTTTGCAGCCGATGAGTCTAGCTCAGGCAAAAAAAACAATAGCCGCACCACCTGAAAAAATTCCTTTGCCCAGCAATGAGACGGGTGTTGCAGCGTGCCGCTTAATTATGGAGTGATTATGCTGGTCGATAAAAACAAAGAACCTGCTGGCGAATACGCCGCGGGCATTTCCCGTGAAACCTTTGGAATGCTCAAGCACCTGTGCAAAAAAGATAACTATCACTGGGCCATCGCGTTGGGTAAGGATTACGCAATCATTGCCTTTGCCATCTACCTCTCCTTGGGCATCAGCTACTGGTTCTACCCGGTTTCGCTGTTTCTGATCGGCACCACGCAACGCGCCCTGGCGAATGTGCTGCACGAGTCAGCGCACAAGATGCTGGCCAAGAACCGCGTTATCAATTGGGTCTCCGGCACGTTTCTCTCAGGCTACCTGATCTTCCACCTGCATCAGTCCTACAGCACGTCGCACATCAAGAACCACCACGTGCACCTGGGCGATCCGGAAAAAGACCCTGACTACGCCTTCCACTTGCAGTGCGGCCTGTACGACGTCCAGCAAAGTGAACGTGAGTTCTTCCTCAAGAACGTCTTGCTGGCGCTGTCCGGCTACCGGACCGTGCAGTACATCCGGTACATCATCAAAGACCGCGTCAAAGCCCAGGGTGCGGATAAAACCATCCGCAACGAACGCATCATGCTGTGGGCTTACTGGGCGGTAATCTTCGCCGTCGCCGCCGGGTTCGGGGTGGTCGCGCAGCTGTTGCTGTTCTGGCTGGTGCCGCTGTTCACCACCGCCGTGGCCGTGGGCTGGATCATCGAGTTGGCCGAGCATTACCCATTGCCGGCTGCTGAGACCGAGAAGCTGCTGCTCACCCGCAATCGCAAGGGCAACGCCCTGGAGAACTTCTTCTTCGGCCGCCATGACGACAACTACCACCTCGTGCACCACCTGCACCCGGCCATTCCTCACTGGAACATGCGCAAGGCTCATGAGCTGCTGATGTCGCACCCGGAGTACGCGCGTTGGGACAACCTGTGGGCGGGGATCTTTACCCGTGACCGCCATGGCCGCCACAAGGAAACCATGCTCAGTTACGCGGCCAAGTTTCGCGCGCACAAGATTGCCAACCACACCGATGATTCGAGCTTCGCACGTCGGATGCTGAACCAGGCCTACGGGGTTTAACGCCATGAATGACATCGACAACAGCCTGCTGGCAACCCTGGCGCTGAAGAAACTGGCGGCGAACAAGACGTACCGCGACCTGTTCCTGGCCAGTGACACGCTGCGCGACTTCCTGCGCCCGGCCGCCCTGCGCTACATCATTTCCGAAGACCGCCTGGAGATGCTCGACAAGCTGGCCGCCCTGCAAGGCAAAGGCTATCGCACCGGCGTCGAATACGTCGGTGAAGAGGCCACCACCCTGGCCGAGGTGACCACGGCCACCGACGAATACCTGAAGCTGATCGACCTGATGGCGCTGCACCCCACACTGGCCGAGCCGCCACAGCTGGGTTTTGACCTGTCCAACGTCGGCACGATCATTTCCCGTGAACTGGCGATCGAGAACTGCTCGAAGATCCTTGCCCATGCAGCCGACAAGGAGGTCGGTGTGATCCTCAGCATGGAGCGGTCCCAGTGGACCGACTCGATCCTGGATATCTTCATGCACCTGAGTGCACGTTTTGCCAACTTGGGTATCACCCTGCAGGCGCAGTTGAACCGTACGCCCGATGACCTGGCGCAAGTGCTCGCAACGGGCTGCAAAGTGCGCCTGGTCAAGGGCGTCTATGCTGAGCCTGCTGCGATTGCCTTGCCGCGCGGTGCGCAACTGAACGAGCGTTACCTGGGGCTATTGGACCGCATCAACGGCGCCAGCTCGAACTACGCGTTCGCCACCCAGGACCCGCTGCTGGTGAAGGAGATTCTCGCCAGCGGAATTGCCAGCCGAGGCGAGTTGGAGATGCTGCACGGCGTGCGCCCCGAGCTGATCAAGGCGGTCAAGGACCAAGACCAGGTCAAGACGCGTGTTTCAGCGGTCTACGGCACCAACTGGTACCTGCACCTGCTGCACCGCGTGGCCGAGTTCCCACAGAATATTTTTCTGGCGCTGGATGACGTGGTCTCGCCACGGCCTTCCGAAACCGCCAATCACTACTGAAAAGGACATTCTCATGAAGCAGTACGTCGCGTTGGTAGATGTCTATTCGAGCGGTAACTTTTTGCCGCAGTTCTTCCATGAGGCGGGCATCGGCCTGATCCATGTGCAGAGCACGCCGGAACTGATGCCGAGCATGCTGGGGCCGAACCTTTCGGAGTTCGAACACAACCTGATTTTCAACGGCAACCCCGAAGACGTCGTGCGTCGCCTGCGTGAGTTCAACGTGATCGCGGTGATCGCCGGCCAGGAACCCGGCGTGCCGTTCGCGGACTACTTGAGCGAACAGCTGCAACTGCCTTCCTCCAACGGCAGTGCCGGTTCCCGGGCACGTCGCGACAAGTTCGAGATGATCAGCAAAGTGGCCGCCGCCGGCCTGCTGACCGCGCGGCAGATCAAGTCCGCCGACCCGGCCGAGCTGCTGGCCTGGGTGCAGGACGGCCAAGTGTTCCCATGCGTGATCAAGCCGCTGAGCTCGGCCTCAACCGACGGCGTGTCGATCTGCCACAACGTCGACGACGTGAAACGCGCCTGCGAGGAAGTGGTGTCCAACCTGGATATCTTCGGCCTGGCCAATACCGAAATTCTTTGTCAGTCCTACCTCAAGGGCCCGGAGTACATCGTCGATACGGTCAGCCGTGACGGGCAGACCTATGTCTGCGGTATCTGGCGCTACGTGAAGCGCGAGATCAGCGGTGGCAAGAACATCTACGACCGCGACGTGCTGATTGCTCCGGACAGCGCCGAGGCCAACGTGCTGGTGGACTACATCGTGCAAGTGCTCAAGGCGCTGGGGATCAATAACGGCCCGGCCCATTCGGAAGTGATCCTCACCGAGGCCGGCCCTGCGCTGGTGGAAGTCGGCGCACGCTTGAACGGCAACATGGAACCCAGGTTCCATGACATCAGCCTGGGCGGCAACCAGGCGCAGCTCACCTATCTGGCGTACTGCGACGGTGAGGCGTTCAAAGCCGGTTATGCCGGCAAGCGCTACCACAAGCTCAAGGAAGCCTGTGTGATCAACACCGATACCACGCTTCAAGGTGAGGTCACCGGGTTCAACGACGCCGCCATCCACCTGATCGAGGCATTGCCCTCGGTGCATAAACTGAGTGTCAAATACAAGGCTGGCAAGTTGATGAAAAAGACCGTGGACCTGCTCAGCAGCCCGCTGCGCGTGTTCCTGGTATCGGAAAACCAGCGCGATATCGACAAGGACTACGAGCAGATCCGCCAGTACAAAGACAACGTGTACGTGATCCGCTGATGATGGGCACCTATCGCGCGTTACGCGGGCTCAACGGTCGGTTGCAGTCGCTGTTCCTGATTACCCTGGTGTTCCGCATGGGCACCATGGCGTTCCCTTTCTATGCGGCGTACCTGATTCATCAGCACGCCGTGTCGGCGGGCACGGCTGGCTTGCTGGTCGGGGTGTACGGCGCGGGTGCGCTGTTTGTGGACTTGATCATCGGCGCGGTGATCAAGCGCTTTTCCGCCAACCGGGTGATCCTCGGTTCGTTGCTGCTCAATGCCGTGCTGTTGCTGATCATTCCTTCAGTGGACAACACGGCCGCGCTGTTTGTGTTGTCGTTTCTGTGGGGCGCCTGTTACGAGGCGTTCACGCCGGCGACGTTCTCCGAAACCGTCACCCACAGCAGCAGTGAGACGCGCAAAGTGGCGTTCTCCTGCAACCGTCTGGCCATCAACATCGGCATGGCCATCGGGCCACTGTTGGGCAGTCTGATTTTCCTCAGCAACGCCGACGCAGTGTTCTACCTCAATGCCGCCTTGTCGTTGGTGTCGTTCGTCGCCTGCCTGCGGTTTGGACGCGCGGTTCCGGTGGCACCGGTGACCACGCTCGCCGGCAAGGGCAATGGGTTGCCGGAGAGCGCGCCGCATGAGCGGTCGCGGTTGCTGGTGATCCTGTTGGCGGCATTGCCGGTGCACATCGCCTACGCGCTGCCGCCGACTTTCCTGTCGGCCTACATCATCAATTACACCGAGTTGCCGGCTTACTACGTCGGCATCATTTTCTTTATCAATGCATTGTTGGTGATTCTGTTCGAGGTACCGATCAACCAACGTATGTCGCACCTGTCGAGCAGCCGCTCGTTGGTGGCCGGTTTCCTGGTGGCCGGCGTGGGGTTTTTCTTGATGGGGTTCAGTCACATCGGCGCGTTGCTGCTGGTGGCCACTGTGCTCTGGAGCCTGGGCGAAATGATCGTGTTTCCCGGCATCACCCACTACGTCAGCAGCATTTCCAGTCGCCATACCGTGGACCGCAACCTCGGTTACTACTCGGCGGGCGTCAACATCGGGGTCATGATCACCCCGTCGCTGGCGTTTATGTTGGTGTCCCAGCCGTCCTTGCCTTCGCCGTGGCTGCTGGCCGGCACCGTATTGCTGCTGTTCGCGGTGGCGGTGGGCGTGATGAAAAGCTCGACACTTTTGTGGAACAAGGAAGCGTGAAATGAATATCGTGCATTTGAACACTGCCGGTGCCGGCCTGATGTCATCGGCCACCCTGAACGCGATCCAGCGCTTCACGGCCATCGAGGCCCAGATGGGCAGTTATGAGACCGAGCTGGCCTACGACGAGTTGCTCAACGTCGACCTGTATCGGGCGGCAGCCGGGCTCTTGAATGCACAGCCCACGGACATCGGTTTTTTCAGCAGTGCCACCGAAGCCTGGACCAGCATCCTCGGCAAACTGAAATTTCCCCGTGGTAAGCGCGTGTGGGTGTCGACCTCGGAGTACGCCGCGAACCTGATCTTCTTCAACTACCTCAAGCTGTCGCGCGATATTCGCGTTGAAGTGATCCCGACCACCGCCACCAGCCCGCTGGACCTGGAATGGGTGCGACGTCATCTGGACGACGATGTGTTCCTGGTCAGTGTGTCGCACTTGCCGTCGTGCTGCGGCGTGATCAACCCGGTGGAAGCCCTGGGCGCGCTGCTCAAAGAGTCGAACACGCTGTATGTGGTGGATGCGTGCCAGTCGCTGGGGCAACTGCCGCTGGACGTGCGGGATATCCATTGTGATTTGCTCACCGGCGCGGGCCGCAAGTTTCTCTGTGGGCCACGCGGCAGTGGGATCGCCTACGTGTCGCCACGCCTGCTCAGCCAGTTGACGTTGAATTTCGCTGACTTGCACGCGGCCAGCACGGATGGCCAGGTCAATCGGATCGAGGTGTCCGGGGCTCGGGTGCTGGAGATTGCAGAAAAGAGCTTTTCAGCGTTGGTGGGGTTGCACACCGCGTTGAGTGAATACACGCAGGTGGCAGCAAAGGTGAGCACCGAGCCCTACGCGCTGCTGGCACAGGAGCTACGGCGCCTGCCGCAGTTGACGCTGCTGTGTGATCAGTTTCAGCAGACCGGGATTGTCTCGTTCGTGCCGCACAACCTGTCGGCCAAGGCGTTTGTCGGCCAGGCCCGCGAGCTGGGGCTCAACCTGTGGGCGGGCACTGCCGCCCATACGCCGCTGCTGTTGAAGGACCTCGGCGCGACGCATTTCGTGCGCGCCTCGGTGGGCCGGCATGTCACCCAGGCCCAGGTTGAGCAGGCCCTGGTGACCTTGCGCGCACTTATTGCGCAGTGATGGCGTAACCGTCAAAGGCGCTTTGTTGTTGCAGCGCGGTCACGATGCTTTTGCGCGTGACCGGCTGTTCTACGCCGCTGTTGTCCACAAAGGTTTCACTTTCCAGTTCCGCCTCGTTGCCTTCACCCACGAACGTAAAGCCCAGGAATTCCAACGCCTCACGGTCAACGTTCAGCTTGGAGCGAGGTGTACGCAGTGGCAGGGTGACACTGATGCCATCCTTGCTGATCACAAACACTTCGGCTTCCTTCTTCGCGCGTGCTGCCTTGCTCTTGCCGGCGCTGGGGTTGCTGATGGCCTGGTGAGACTGGTTCAGCACCTTCAGGGCCAGGCCATAGACCAGTTCCTGGAACTCGGGGTCGTCCTTGAAGCTGGACAGAATGCGGCTGATCGAGAACTTGCTGCTGAGGTCCTCCAGGGCGATGTTGTCGGCGGCCTCGGCGTCTTTCAGTTGCTTGAGCTGGCCCATCAGGTCGTAGGCCTTGTCGTCGTCGAAGGCGTCGTGGGCCTGGCGGATGGCCACGCGCAATTCGCGGATCTGGTCGCTTTCCTTGGAAGTGTGGAATGCGTCCAGCACCATCTCACTGATGATCTTGGCCGCAGGCACATGCTGTGAAAGATTGATGGCGTTTTCGTATTCAGCTTTGGACTGCAGGGCTGTTACGGATTCTTCGGTGGAGTGTTCGGTGTAAGAATCGGACATTGAAATTTCACTACTTCAGTAAACGGGACAAAAAAGCGTCGCGCATTTTCAGCGGGGAGGGGGATCAGGTCAAGGCAGCACAATGCCCTTGTCGCGGCGCAACGCCGTCAGCGCCCGCTGCAGCCGCAGGGCGCGTCCACAGAACAGACCAACGGTAAACCCCGAGACACCGCCCACCGCCACCAGCATCGCTGGCGTGCTCAAAAACAGCGGATGCACCGCCTGCTGGTAGCCGAAGCAATACTTCGCTGCAAAGAACAACTGCGAGATCAGCAAGGTTTTCCACGTGCCTGGCAGCACCAGGGTGTCGCCATCGGCGTCGAGCCTTGCGCCTTCTGCGTTGAACAGCAACATGCCCAGCAGGCTGCCCATCAACGCGCCGCCGACCCAGGCGCTGCTCGACAGCATCGACGGCGTCAGCGACGTCAGTGACCACACCACCAGCACCACCGGCAGGATTATCAGCGCGCGACGATTCTCGCGCCCGCCCAGGCAGGCCTTGATGCCGTAGTAACAAATCCACAGGTAAACGGCGTACACCCAAAGGGGCGTGCCTTGAAGGATATCGAGCATGGGGCGCTTCCGTGCGGTGTGGGTAGGTGGCGGATAGTCGTTGAGGCGTCAGGGGGTTGTCCATCAATTTGGCCCTGACCCACATCAACACCGTGCGCGACAAAAGCCGTTACAACACACAAGCCTGATGAACCCATAAAAACGATGACCTACCTGCGCCGAGGAGACCGCTCCAGGCCAGGTTATTAAAGGATTAATGCCATGGCCTTTTCCCTGTCGCGCCTGGCCTTGCTGGGGGCGACGCTCTGTCTGGCGCTACCCCTGCACGCCGCCTCCACCGAAATCGAACACGGCAAATACGTTGCGCAACTGGGCGACTGCATCGCCTGCCATACGGCCAAGCAAGGCAAGGTGATGGCCGGCGGGCTGGCCCTGAGCACGCCGATGGGCACGATCTATTCGAGCAACATCACACCCGACCGTGAGTCCGGCATCGGCAGCTACACCTTCGAACAGTTCGACAAGGTGATGCGCGAAGGCGTGACGCCTGCAGGCGTGAATCTTTACCCGGCAATGCCCTATCCGTCCTACGCCAAAATGAGCGAAGAGGACATGCGCGCCTTGTACGCTTACCTGATGCAGGGCGTTGAGCCGGTGCAACAGGCCAACCTTGAGGCGGACATGGGCTTCCCGTTCAATCAGCGCTGGGGCCTGGCACTGTGGAACGTTGCCTTTCTCGACACGCAGCCGTTCCAGCCGGACCCGAGCCGCAACGAGGTGCTCAACCGTGGCGCCTATCTGGTCCAGGGCCTGGGCCATTGCGGCTCCTGCCATACCCCGCGCGGCATCGCCTTCCAGGAAAAAGCCATGAGCGATGAGGGCCGCAGTGGCCGGCATTACCTGGCTGGCGAAACCGTCGAGCACTGGCGGGCCCTGAGCCTGCGCAACCTGTGGACCGTGGAAGACACCGTGCAACTGCTCAAGACCGGGCAGAACCGCTTCGCCACCGTGGCCGGCAACATGGCCGATGTGATTCACCACAGTACTCAGCACTTCAGTGACTACGACCTCACGGCCATCGCCAGCTACCTCAAATCCCTGCCGCCAGGCGAAGACGATCTGCCAATGCCGTCGGTGGCCCGTGCACCCGCCGCGCCGCCGGCCGACTTGTTTACCAGCCGTGGCGGCTTGGGTTACCTGCAGTTTTGCAGCGACTGCCACCGCAGCGACGGCGGCGGCGTGAAAGGCCTGTTTCCACCATTGGCCGGTAACCCGAGCATCGCTGCCAACGACCCGACCTCGCTGCTGCACATCACCCTGACCGGCTGGAAGACCGCACAAACCGCCACCCACCCACGGGTCTACACCATGCCCGGTTTCAGCCGGCTGGCGGACTCGGAAATCGCCGAGATCCTGAGCTTCGTGCGCACCCGCTGGGGCAACGAGGGCACGCCGATCAGCGCCGCCCAAGTGAAAACGCTGCGTGACCAACTCAACCCCGCCACCAGCGATTCATCGGCCTTCGAAACCCCGCGTCTGGCCGACTTGCTCGCCGCACCGAATGCTGACCAAGTGGTTCGCGGCATGCGCCTGCACCTGCAGACCCAGGCGCTGCTGCCGGAGAACGTCGGCAATGCGCTCAACTGCACCAGTTGCCATCTCAACGCTGGCACCGTGGCGGACGGCTCGCCGTTTGTGGGCGTGTCGGCGTTCTTCCCCAGCTATGCGCCGCGTGCCGGCAAGGTGGTGACCCTGGAGGAGCGCATCAACGGTTGCTTTCGTCGCTCGATGAATGGCAAACTGCTGCCGCCACAATCGGCGGATATGCAGGCGATGGTCGCGTACTTCGACTGGATGAAAAACAACACCCGCCCCGAAGACAAAGTCGCCGGGCGCGGTGTGGGCAAGATCGACCCTTCAATCAAGCCAGACCCGGAAAACGGCCAGCAGGTGTACGCCAAGCAATGCGCGGTGTGCCACGGCGACAACGGCCAAGGCCTGGCGCGTGCCGACGGCGAGCAAGTGTACCCGCCGTTGTGGGGCGAGCAGTCGTTCAACATCGGCGCCGGCATGGCGCGGCCGTACACGGCGGCGGCGTTCGTCAAACGCAACATGCCGATTGGGTTCCACGAGAAATTCCCGTTGGGGCAGGGTGGTTTGTCGGACCAGGAAGCCGTGGACGTCGCGGCGTATTTCTCCGGCCAACCGCGCCCGGATTTTCCGGACAAGGTCAAAGACTGGCCCAACGGCGGCAAGCCCGCCGATGCGCGCTACTGAGTCAGCTGCTTGAGACAGGCCTCAAGGATATCCAGGCCTTCCTCCAGCACCGCAGGCTCGGTGGTCAGCGGTGCCAGCAGACGGATGATGTGTCGCGACTTGCCGCTGGGCATTAGCAGCAAACCGGCATCCCGCGCCAGGCCCAGCAGTTGGCTCAGTTGCCTGGACGCGGGCGAGCCGTCGGCATTGGCCAGCTCGATGCCGCGCATGGCACCGACGCCGGTCAGGCGGCCCAGATAGGGCACACCTTGCGCACGCCATTGTTCATAACGGCTGACGATGGCTTCGGCCTGGTGTGAACCCCAGGTTTTCAGGTGTTCATCCGTCATCGCGTCCAGCGTGGCCAATGCGGCCGCGCACGCAATCGGGTTGCCGGAGTAGGTGCCGCCCAGGCCGCCTTTGGGCAAGGTGTCGAGCAAGGCTTTGCGCCCGACCACCGCGCCCAATGGCACGCCGCCGGCGATGCTTTTGCCGAGCAGGATCAAGTCCGGTTCAATTCCAAGGCGCGAGAAGGCGAAGCGCTGGCCGGTGCGGCCGAAGCCGGACTGGATTTCGTCGGCGATCAGCAGGATGTTTTTCTCATCACAGAAACGTCGCAAGGCCTGGGCGAATTCGACGTCCAGGGCCAGGAAACCGCCTTCGCCCTGTACCGGCTCGATGATGAAACAGGCCACGTCCTCAACGTCGATTTCCACGCTGAACAGGCGGTCCATGGCCTTGAGTGCTTCGGCACAACTCACGCCGTTATCAACGCTGGGGTAGGGCAGGTGGTACACCGGCCCAGGCAATACACCGACCTTTTGCTTGTAGGGCGCTACCTTGCCATTGAGGTTGAGTGTGGCCAGGGTGCGGCCGTGAAAGGCACCGTCAAACGCGATCACCGCCGTGCGGCCAGTGGCGCCGCGCACAATCTTCAACGCGTTTTCCGCTGCTTCCGCACCGCTGTTGGTGAGCATGCCGCTTACCGGGTAATCCACCGGGATAAACGCGGTAAGACGGTCCATCAATTCGATGTAGGGCGCGTGAGGTGCGGCGTTGAACGCGTAGTGGGTCAGTTTGGTTGCCTGCTGCCGAATCGCCTCGACCACGCCTGGGTGGCAATGCCCGAGGTTGAGCACGCCGATGCCGCCGACAAAATCGATGTAGCGTTTGCCCGCGGTGTCCCAGACCTCGGCGTTCTTGCCGTGGCTGAGAATGATGGGGTGGACGGTGGAAATCGACTGGCTGATGGTTTCGTGGCTCATGAATCTCGGACTCGGCAATGGCGGGCGTCTTTTTATCTAAGCCGCGCGCCCGGCCTTGCCGCAAACGAAATAAAGTCGCCGTGTCATTATTAAAAGTCGGGATGTGCTTTTAAGTAGTCCACCATCCAGTTCAAGAATGCTTTTACCTTAGGGACCTCGCCGGCGTGTTCGGCATGCGCGATAAAGTGCGCGCCGGCGCTGGGCATTGTGTAATCCCAGGGTGTCATCAGGCTGCCACTGGCCAACTCTTCGGCCACCAGGTACTGCGGCACCAACGCCACGCCGTAGCCCGACTGCGCTGCGCGAATGCACATGTAGAACGTGTCGAAACGCGGCCCGTGATAGCTGTTCTGCGAATGCAGGCCCTGCTCCAAAAACCACTCATGCCAGGCTTGTGGGCGTGACGTGCATTGCAGCAAGGTGTGGCGCGAGGAGGCATCGCTGCCTTCGGCGACAAACCCCGGTGCGCAGACCGGCACCACGGCCTCGCGAAACAGCTCGATGCACGTCGCCCCCGGCCAAGAGCCCTGGCCGAAGAAAAACGCAATATCGGCCTTGGCCTGCAACACGTCGAAGGGCTCCAGCTCGTTGCGCACATCCAGGTGGATGTTCGGATATCTGGCCGCAAAATCCTTGAGCTTGGGCACCAGCCAGCGGTCGCCGAAGGTCGGCTGGGTGGCGATGCGCAGCACTTCGGTCTCGCCGCCGTAGGTGAGGATGTAGCGGCTGGAAATGTCCACCTGAGTCAAAATCTTGTGGACCTCGGCGAGGTACAACGAGCCCGCTGGCGACAGGTACAGACGCTGGCGCACGCGCTCGAACAGGTTGTGGCAGAGCATCTCTTCGAGCTGCGCGACCTGCTTGCTCACGGCACTTTGGGTCAGGTGCAGCTCTTGGGCGGCGCGGGTGAAACTCAGATGGCGGGCGGCGGCTTCGAAGCACTGCAGGGCGGTCATCGAAGGGGTCAAGCGTTTAGAGATCATGCAGTTCATTCCAAATCGGAAGGAGCCTTTGCCTAAAGGTCGTTTGTGACAGGGGCGTAAAGCCGTCGATACTGCGCGGCCACACTATAAACCGGCGCGGGCTGTGCGGCGCCGAATAATAAAGATCGACAGGGAGTGCCTCGCATGAACAACCTCAAGACCACCTTGGCCGCACTCACCGCTGCCGCGGTCGTAGGCCTGGCGGGCAGTGCCCACGCCGGCGTGACCCTCGACGCAATCCAGAAAAAAGGCTTTATCCAGTGCGGCGTCAGTGACGGTTTGCCGGGCTTCGGCGTGCCGGACGCCACCGGCAAAATGACCGGCATCGATGTAGACGTGTGTCACGCCGTCGCCGCGGCGGTGTTCGGCGACGCCTCAAAAGTGAAGTTCAGCCAGTTGACGGCCAAAGAGCGCTTTACCGCGCTGCAGTCAGGCGAAATCGACTTGATCTCACGCAACACCACCTGGACCAGTTCCCGTGACTCGGGCATGGGCCTGGTGTTCACCGGCGTCACCTATTACGACGGCATCGGTTTTCTGGTTAACAACAAGCTGGGGGTGACCGGCGCCAAGCAACTCGACGGCGCGACTATCTGCATCCAGGCCGGTACCACCACCGAGCTCAATGTCTCGGATTACTTTCGCACCAACGGCATGAAGTACACGCCAATCACCTTCGACACCGCCGACGAAAGCGCCAAGGGTCTCGAAGCCGGGCGCTGCGATGTGTTGACCACCGACCAGTCGGGCCTTTACGCGCAGCGCATCAAGATGGCTCACCCGGATGAGTTCGTGGTGTTGCCGGAAGTGATCTCCAAGGAGCCACTGGGGCCGCTGGTGCGCAAGGGCGATGACGAGTGGTTCAGCATCGTCAAATGGACGCTGTTCGCCATGCTCAATGCCGAGGAAATGGGCATCACCTCGCAGAACGTCGAAGCGCAGGCCAAATCCAGCAAGAACCCCGACGTTGCGCGGCTGCTGGGTGCCGACGGCGATTACGGCAAAGACTTGAAACTGCGCAAGGACTGGGTGGTGCAGATCGTCAAGCAAGTGGGGAACTATGACGAAGTGTTCGAGCGCAATATCGGCCAGGGCAGCGTGTTGAAGATCAAGCGTGGGCTCAATGCCTTGTGGAGCAACGGCGGCATCCAGTACGCGCCGCCGGTGCGCTGATCACGCCAAGCCGGTGTGGCCGCTGTATTTACTCCGACACCACGTCCTTTCCCGCCGCCTTGGATCGATACAGCGCTTGATCGGCGCGTGCCATCAAGGCGGCAGGGGCCTCACCCATACGACGCTCGACCACACCCAGGCTCAGGGTCACTTTGAAATCGCCCACGGCAGGTATTTCGGTGATTTTCTGCCGCACGCTTTCGGCCAGTTGCTTGGCCGAATCGAGGGTGCTTTTGGGCAGCACCACCATAAACTCGTCACCGCCCCAGCGCGCCAGCAAATCACCGGGCCGCACACAGGCTTCCAGGTTCTCCACTACCCGAATCAAGGTCCTGTCGCCGACGCCATGGCCGTGTTGGTCATTGATCGGCTTGAAGTCATCGATATCCATGGCCACCAATGCCAATGGCACGCGGAAGCGCTCGGCGCGCTCACATTCCTCCAGCAGCACTTTTTCCAGGCGATACCGGTTGGCGATACGCGTCAGGGCGTCCTGTTCGGCCAGGGAGCGGTTCTCATCCAGCTGCAATTGCAGTTGCTGATTGACCCGAGACAATTCACGGGTGCGTTCGGCCACCAGAGCCTCCAGCGATTGATTACGCTTTTGCAACTGTTCGATGGAGTTCTTGCGGGTGTGAATATCGCGGTGGGCGCCGACCATGCGGGCTACCGAGCCGTCAGGGTTACGTGCAATGACGTAGCCCCGGTCTTCGATCCACAGGTAGCTGCCGTCTTCTTTTCGGCAGCGGTACTCGGCCTGGTAATGGGGGGCGCGCTGATTGATGTAGTCATCAAACACGGCCATCACGCGGGGGTAATCCTCGGCGTGGATCACACTCTCCCAGGTGAACACAGTGTTTTCCAGGGAGTGGCGGGGGTAACCCAGCATTTCGTACCAACCGGGGTTGCGGTAGACGAAGCCGGTATTGGCGTTCCAGTCCCAGATGCCATCGCTGACCAGTTCCATGACGGCATGCAACATGTCGGCGTTGAGTTCGGAAAAGTCATTGCGCAGCGGGTTATTGCCGGAGGTATCGTCCATCTTTGCGCTTCCCTGCGTGTGCTGGTTTATAAGGCCAGTCTTCGTTGACGCCGATACTCCGTGGCTGGCGCTACTGTACATCGGGACTTGCGCGGTTTGAATAGGGCGGCTGTGCTGCTTTAGATGTATGGCTATGAGCCATTAATTCGGCGCCAGCATCCTCGTCCGAGGCTTTCCATCGGCGTTGTGCTGGTAAATCGCCTCCGGTTGGCCGTGGTCGTTGAAAAACACCTGACCGATGCCCGCCGAGTTCCACAGCCGTTCGCCCGCTTCGGCATGTTCCGGAATATGGGGCACCACCTGCATGGTACGGCGGCGTGTGAACCAGTTGAGCGGTGAGCGTGGTGAGTAGAGCCAGCGGTTCAGGCGGTCGAACCATTCCAGCAGGCATGGGGGGAACTCGTTCTTGATGCCGCTGCTGGTGATCTGCCAGATTCTCGGCCCGCCGTTGCGGTGGCGGATGAGCACTTCGTAGACGAACGAGTAATGCACGTCGCCCGAGAGGATCACGTAGTTACCCGGCGTGCGCGAGTGGCGGAAGATGTTGAGGATTACCTGGGCGGCACCGCGATGGGCCATCCAGTTTTCGGCGTCTACCAGCAGCGGGTAGCCGCACCAACTGAACACCTTCTGCACGGTTTCGATCAGCTTGACGCCAAAGATCGGCGCGGGCGAGACGATGATGGCGCAGGGGTGGTCCAGCAGTTCCTGTTGCAGCTCGCTCAAAGCTTCCCAGTCCAGCAGGCCGGAGGGCTGCTTGAGCGTGAACTCGCTGCGCCAGCGGCGGGTACGGGTGTCGAGCACCACCAGGGCCGGTGTGGTGGGCAGCACGTAATGCCAGTGCTGGAATTTCAGCAGCGCTGCCAGCAGGCCATCTTGCAGGGCGGCGTCCAGATGGTTGCCTTTAACCTGGTTGGCCAGTGCCTGGGTTTGGCTCAGCAGCTCAGCAAATACATCCGGCTGGTTGCCCCAACCCTGGCACAACACGTAGGCGAGCAGGGCATTGCCGATAATGCGCCTGGAAAACGGGTGGCCGTAGGCGGTTTCCTCCCATTGGGCACTGAGGTTCCAGTCGTCGGTGATGTCGTGATCGTCGAAGATCATCAGCGTCGACAAGTGAGCCAAGACCCGTGCGGCGCCCGGCAACCCGTGTCGGAATTGATCAATGGGCACCTGTTCGCGGGCATAACGCTGCTGCTCCTCGGCGCTCAGTTGCGGTGGTTGTGGCGTGATCAATTGCCAGGGCGTGGGCGACCAGGCCAGCAAGTACATTGCAATCACCTCGGCAAAGCTCACCAGGTGATTGTCGGCCGTGCTGCTGGTGAAAATCGGCTTCTTGACGCCACCAAAAAACCGCTCGCGCAGGGTCTCGTTGCTGTCCAGCGCCGGGAGCAGGTCGGCGCGATGGTAATAGCTGGCGCGGTGCCCGTAGAGGCTGGCGCTGTCAGTCACCACCGCACCCTCCAGGTATTCGTCAAACAGGCCCAGTCGCGCGATCAGCGCATGAATCGCGCGTAGCATCGGGCCGGCGACATCGTCGGCGTAGATCTGGTCACCGCTCATCATCAGCAAGGCCGGGCGTTCGGCCGGCGTGTGTGCGTCGGCCAGCAGGCGGTCGACGCACAGCAGGCCGTCGTCGGCTCGGTGGTGCGGTTTGCGGCAGGAACCGTGTACCAACTGGTGGATACGGCTGTGCAGCACGAAGTTCGGCTGCCGGGCGTCGGCATACAGCAGGTGCGGCGCCCACTCGGCGATGCCCAGGTTGTCGATCAGCAGGTCATAGCCGATGACCACGTCCAACGGCAGGGCGTCGTCCAGCGCCACGTCGAGCAGGTGAATGAAAGCGTGGCGCCCCACCGGCACGACTTGGCATTGGCCTTGATCCAGGCGGATATCGCGGCTGTGTTCGGCAACGTGCAGCCTCAAGGTCGGCGACAGCTCACGGCTTGCCACTAACCACAACACCAGGCGGCGAGGCTCCAGCCGCCGTAACAGCGGCCCGGAAAGAACGGCGGGCAGTGTGCCTGCTTCAAGCATAGGGGTGAGAACTCTGTGCAGGAAAGGCCGGCAGGTTAACCCAGCGCATGTCAGTGTTTTGTTAAGGGATGGCGGGGGCGGGATGGCTTGCCCCGCCTTGCATAGGCTAGAGCAGATTGCCCTTGCCCAGGCTTTCCAGGTTGCCTGAGCGGTTGTCCTTGTCTGGGGCATTTGCGCCGCTCAGGCCTGTGGCTGCCGCCTGATCGGAGCTTGGCTTCGGCGGTTGTGGGGGCGGCGTGGCGTTGGTCAGCTGGATAGTGTTGATGTAGTTCAGATTAGCGCTGAGAAAAAAATCCATTGGGGTGTGCTCGGTAAGGCCAGGAAAGTGTTGTTACGTTGCGAACGCGCACAGAACTTACAAAGCCTTGGCTGGCGCGGCTATACACGCGTTGGGTCAAAACGTGACAAGGCTACCGGCCACCAATCCGTGGCGGGCGAGACGCCCAGCGCCGGGGTGGTGTGTTGCCGGTATCGCCAGCCGGCCTGATGTGGAGAGCAAGCCCGCTCGCCACATCAAGTGCACTTGCCGCTGTCAGGGGTGTGCCCCCTCAGTTCCCCTGGGCACCGTAAAGCGAAACTCGCTGCCCCGGCCGACCTCACTGTGCGCGTCGATTTGGCCGCCATGGGCCTGGACGATGCCCTGAGTGATGTACAGCCCCAAACCACTGCCGGTCGGGTTGTTTTCGGTCTGGGTCCAGTAGCGATCAAACACATGCGGTAACTGTTCAGGCGCAATGCCTTCGCCGGAATCGCGCACCGAAAACACGATCTCTTCGTCATTGCTCATGGCGCTCACGCCGATGTTTCCCTGGCGCGGGGTGAACTTGATGGCGTTGCCGATCAGGTTCGACAACACCTGGAACAGGCGCTCAGGGTCCCCGTTGATCTGCAACCCCGGTTCCGCGTTGAACGACAGCTCGATGCCTTTCTCCATCGCCAGCGGCGCGAGCAGGGCATAGGCTTCTTCAAACATCTGGCTGACGTCCAGCACCACCGGCTTGACCACATAACGGCCCGCCTCGATCTTCGAGGTGTCGAGCAAGTCTTCCAGCAGCACGTTCATGCGCCCTGCGGCCTGTTGCATGGTGTCGATCGCCGAAGAAATACGTCGCGAAGTGTGCGGGCCTTCGGAGCTGAACGCCTTTTGCATCATGCCGCAGAGCATCGAGATAACGGTCATCGGGTTACGCAGATCGTGGGACACCACGGCCACCAGGTCATCGCGCGCGCGTACGGCTTGTTGTTCGCGTAACACTTGGCGGGCGAGATCATTTTCCAGGGCTGAACGGCGCAGGTCGTTGGCAGCAAACCGGTCACCATGGCTCCATTTGGTGGAGATGCCGGCCATTTCCACTTTCCAGATTTCAAACGAGGTCCGTGGGCGAAGGCGCAAGCCAGCGTCTGACTCTTCCAGATTCAACGGCTTGTCCGGGTTGCCGCTCCAGTTGATGTTCTCTTTGACTTCCGGGCGAAACCACAGCACGCCGTTATCCACAGGCTTTGGCAGGCTCATGGCCAATACGCCACTGGCCACGTGCTGGAACTCGGCGGCCGGCGGGTACACCGAAGTCAGGTTGTGGGTGGAAAACACCGGTTCGCCGCTGGCTTGCAGCCATGCGTGCAGCGCGCGAATCTGCTCGGGCTGCGGGCAGTTGCCGTAACGGTGCAACTGTTTGTCCTCGATGATTGCCACGCCGCCCGACAGGGTCAGGTCCATCAGGACTTGCGGCTGCTGGGCCAGGCCGTCGAACACGTTTTGTTCGGATGCTTTCATCGCGCGATCAAGCAGGGCCAGGGCCTCGACTTTTTCGTCGCGTTGGCGGCTCAGGTCCAGGGCTTCCATGGCGCTGATCTGCAACGACAGCACCTGGCCGATGGTTTGGCAGGCCAGGCGCAGGTCATTGGGCACCAGCAGTGGCTCGCGATTACCGCAACTGATCAGGCCCCAGAGCTTGTCGCCTGCCATCAAGGAGATGCTCATGGACGACAGCACGCCCATGTTCTGCATGTATTGGCAGTGAATCGGCGACACGCTGCGCAGGGTCGCAAAGCTCAGGTCCAGCGGTTGGCCGGTGTCCGGGCGCAGCTTGGGCAGCAACGGCACGGGCTCATAGGCGGCATTCGGGATGATGCGCAGCCAGTTGGTGCGGTACAGCTCGCGGGCCTGCTCGGGGATGTCGGACGCCGGAAAGAACAGCCCGTTGAACAGCTCCATGGACGGCGCCGAGGCTTCGGCGATCACCTGGCCATGGCCTTCCTCTTCGAAGCGGTAGATCAGCACCCGGTCATAGCCGGTGATGGCCTGGATTTCATGCACGCTGATTTCGTACAGCGCTTGCAGGGTTTTCGCTGACTGCAGACGTTGCAGCATCTTGCCCAGATCGCTGGTGCGACCCTTCAGGGCTCGCGGTTTGAAATCTTCCAGGCGCGGTTCGAATTCGAGCACCAGCACCTCTTGATGGCGGTGCAGCAGGCCTTCGAATTGCGCGCCGTTGAAGGTGACATGCAGCGCTGGGCCGTCGGAAAACGTGTTGTGTTCAGCCATGGTCTGCACGGCTTGAGCATGTTCTGCGCCCATCAGCGTGTGCAGCGGCTGACCCAGCAGCGACTCGGGCGTGTGACCGAACAGGCTGCCAACGTTGGCGCTGACCTGAATGATGCGCAGGCCCGGCTCCGACAACGTCAACAGCACGCCATGGGGCTGTATCGCGCCGGGGGTGCGGATGGGTTCGTCGGCACAGTTGGCAAGCAGTTCTTCAAAATCTTCGGGTTTCATAGCAGTACCTCCTGGCTGACGAGCCAATGCTCGAAGCCGCTGAATGTCGAACAAGCTGCCTGCACTGCGCGCTGTTTGGCGTGCGCATCCAGGGGTTGGCGGCTCAGGTAATCGAGAAAGTCTTTCCAGCGTCGACCGGTCTCGGCGCCGTATACATTGAGAAACGCGCCGCCGCGTTCGGCGTCGATGCCCAGGCGCTGGGCCATTTCCCGGCGCAGCACTTGGCCACCCAGGGTTGCGCCTTCCAGTACATAGAGGGCACCGAGGCAGGCAGCAGGGGTCTCGAACAGGGGGAGGCTGGAACAACGGGGCAGGGCGGTGATGGCGTCGTCAGTCAACCCAAGGGCGTAAAGATCGTGCAGGAGTGTGGGCGTTTTCACACGCAATGACGTATCGAATCCATCGGGGATCAAGCCACTGTGATACAGCGCGGCTTCCATCGGCTCATAAAAACCGTAGTACGCCTGAAGCAATCGTCGGTACCAGTCGGCATCCAGACGCTTGGAAAAAAACGGCAGGCGTTTTTCCAGCGCCACATGCAGCAAGCCAGTGCCTGAACGTAACGCTTCCAGCAATGAGGGCGCACTGACGTCAGGGGCCTGTGAATGCATTCAATGAGCTCGAACTGTGGGCCTTTCGGCCATGAATGACGCTGTAAATGGGCGACGATTCTACACAACTCATTGCCATCACCTGTGCGCACTAGGCGAAAAGGCTGACCGGCGGATCAGAAAAGTCACTCCTTGCGTGATTAATGACCACGGAAAAGCACCTCAAGTTCGCTTTCGGTGATATCGCGGCGATATCAGTGCAGGGACATACCCTGTTGGTTCAGCGCCGTTTGTACGCACTCAACCAGGTGTTCGGCGCTCCACGGCTTGGGTAAAAAACGCACGGAGCCGCCCAACTGCGCCGCCAGCTTGATATTGCCGGAGGTCAGCACCACGGGCACAGACGGCCAGCGATGCGCCACCACCTTGCTCAAGTCATAACCATTGAGCAAACCGGGCATCTGGATATCACTGACAATCAAATCCACGGGGTCGTCGCCGCGCTCCAGGTAAATCATCCCTTCATCCGCCGAAGGAAATGACGTGACGTGCGCCCCGAAATCCTCCAGTACATCCACCATTAACGAGCGAATGATCTCGTCGTCTTCCAGCACTAAAATCGATGGCTGAGCCATGATCCTTACTCCACCATCAGGGTTCAGTAAGGTGGAGTGGGGCGGGCGTGAATAGGTTCGATTGGATATATTCCGGGCGATGGATGGTCGTTTTAGAGCGGTCAGGAAGGCGTTGCCCGCAGCGGCATACGTCGCTTGCAGGCATAATCGCCCCACCGTTGCCTGATGTGGAGCCTTCATGAAGCACGCCTTATTGACCCTCGCCCTGATTCTCACCACTGGCCCGGCTTTAGCGGCAGGCGATGCGGAGGCGGGCGGTAAGCTTTTCAGCAAGACCTGCGGCGGTTGCCACAGCATCGGCGAAGGCGCGCGCGGCGGCTTCGGTCCGCAGCTTAACGGCATCATCGGCCGCCCTGCCGGCACCACCACGGACTACCAGTACTCCGACGCGATGAAAAACTCGGGCGTGGTCTGGACCCGCGACAAACTCGCCGCCTATATCGAGGCGCCAAAAAAAGTCGTCAGCGGCACGCGCATGATCTTCTGGGGCATCAGCGACCCGCAAAAGATCGAAGACATCCTGGCCTACCTCGAAACCTTCCAGCCCAAATGATCACTCGCGCACGTTCCTGAACAGCATCAACCGCGCACTTTCATGCAGCCCGCGCGTCAGGCCCTGCAGGCGTTGAAACTCTTCAGGGTGCTGCTTGGCCACGTCTTCGCGAGGTGTTTGCGACGCCAGGTCATGCAGGGTTGGTGAACTGCCATCGTGTTGCATCTGCAACAGGAAGTCCTGGGTCACGCCGCCGATAATCGGGACCGTGCCCTCGTGCAACACCAGTGGCACCACACGTTCGCCTTCCGGGGCCGGCTGCTGGATGTCGCGGCCCATCGCGCCAGTGCGAAAGGGGATGCCTGCCATGCCGGCGACTGTCGGCAACAAATCCGCAAGGCCCACCGCCTCTTCAATCACCCGTGGTTGCAGGCCCGGCGCGTGGATCAGCAACGGTACGTTGTTGCTTTCAAGACCCAGTTGCTCGAAGGCCGGGGCCATGTGCGGGATCTGGCTGATGCGGGTGTTGTGGTCGCCGAAGAACACAAAAATGCTGTTGTCGTACCAGCCGCCGGCCTTGGCGATGTCCATCAGGCGGCCGATGTTGAAGTCCAGCAAACGCACTGCGTTGTACTGCTCGACGCTGCGCGAGCCAGCGGCCTGGGCCTGTTCCAGGGTCACGTCTCTGACCTGGAAGCCGTCGTTCTGCTTGGGAATGGTGAACGGGCGATGGTTGCCGGAGGTTTGCACGTAAGCGAAGAACGGCCTGTCCTTGGGCACGGCGCGCAGCAGTTGGTCGCCCTCCTTGAACAGGTCCAGGTCAGAGATGCCCCATACGTCCACCCGCGGTGAGCGCCAGTAGCTTTCGTCAAACAGCTGCACGCCATCGATGCTCTGGCGGATCAGCGCATTGATATTCGCCCAGCCAGCGTTGCCGTTGATCATGTAGAACTTCTGGTAGCCCTCGAACGCGTTGATCAACGTGTGCTGCCGCGTGATCAGCGGGTTACGCGTGGCGGTCTCCTGGCGGGTCACATCGGGCACGCCGGTGATGCTCGCCCACACGGTTTTGGCGGTGCCGGTGACGGGCACATAGAAGTGTTTGAAGAACCAGCTTTGCGTTGCCAACGTGTCCAAGTTCGGTGTGGGGTTCAGCGGGTTGCCGTAGGCACCGACGGCGCTGGTGCCGAGGGATTCGAGCATCACGAAAATCACATTGGGCGGGCGCTCGCCTTGCAGACGGTAGGGTTGCACGCCTTGTTCGCGGGTGAAATTCAGTTGTTGGGGATCGGGCTGGTCAACGCCCAGATACTTGGCAACCTGCGAATAATGTTCGCGCACTGTGGCTTCATCGAATTGCGCCTGGCCGACCTTGAGCGTGTCGTACAAAAACAGCACCGGGTTCAGGCCCACGGCGGCAACCTGGCTGTTGCCGGAAAAAAACGCATCGCTCCAGCGCAGCGGCACCGGGTTTTCCAGGTTGAGGTTGGCCACGCGGCCAAGCAGCGCCAGCAGCACGGCGACAACGCCGACGACGGCCACACAAGCCACGGCCCATTTGCTGATGACTGTGGGTTCGCGATCCAGGGTCAATCGCTCCAGACACACCAACGCCCATACCCACAGCGCCACGGCGGCCAGCCAGCAGGCGGTTATCCACAGCACCGGGTAGGTTTCCCACACCATCTGTTGCGAAATCTGTGCGTCTTGCAGATAGCGCAACACGGTCGCGTTGATGCGCACGCCGAGGTAGGCGTAGTGGCCGAAGTCGATGATGTACACCAGGCCGACCACGGCCAGGGCTACGACCAGATAGCCGCGCGCCAGCCAGCGCAGGGCGGGCAGGGTGGTGAGGTTCCAGCGGGGAAGCCAGGCCAGCACGGCCAGTGGCAACATGATCAACACGGCCAGGCGCAGGTCGAAACGCAGGCCGATGCCCAGGGTCTCCGCCAGCGCCGGAGTGTTTAAATCCAGACCGGAAAAGCTGATCAAAAACACCAGCCGCAGAGCCGCCAGCAACGCAAATACCAACCCGATCGCGCCCATGCCGTAGCGCAGGCGACGTGATTGCAACACACCCATCATTGACCTCTACTCAGTCTCACAAACACCACACAGCAAATGTGGGAGCGGGTTTGCCCGCGAAAGCGGTGGTTCAGTGCCAGCGTGGTTGCCGGACACGCCGCCTTCGCGGGCAAGCCCGCTCCCACAGTTTGAGTTGTATTAACCGGGTGACTACGCAGTAGCCCGCCAGGAGCGGATCGACTCCATTTCATCGCTCCTTCCCAATTTCCAAAACGACACCACTCCAATGTGGGAGCGGGCTTGCTCGCGAAAGCGGTCTATCAGTGCCAAAGTTGTTGCCTGACACGCCGCCTTCGCAGGCAAGCCAGCTCCCACAGTTTGGATCGTGTTAACCAGTGACTACGCAGTAGCCTGCCAGGAGCGGACCGCCATCGGTGACTTTCCCCAATCTCCAAAACGACGCTGATCAAAGGTGGGAGCGGGCTTGCCCGCGAAAGCGGTTTATCAGTGCCAAAGTTGTTGCCTGACACGCCGCCTTCGCGGGCAAGCCCGCTCCCACAGGTTGAGTTGCATTAACCCGGCGATTACGCAGTAGCCCGCCGGGAGCGGATCGACCCAATCGGATCGCCATCAGTGACCCTTCCCAATTTCCATAACGACACCACTCCAATGTGGGAGCGGGCTTGCCCGCGAAAGCGGTCTATCAGTGCCAAAGTTGTTGCCTGACACGCCGCCTTCGCAGGCAAGCCAGCTCCCACAGTTTGGATCGTGTTAACCAGTGACTACGCAGTAGCCCGCCAGGAGCGGACCGCCATCGGTGACCCTTCCCCAATCTCCAAAACGACGCTGATCAAAGGTGGGAGCAGGCTTGCCCGCGAAAGCGGTTGATCAGTGCCAAAGTTGTTGCCTGACACGCCGCATTCGCGAGCAAGCCAGCTCCCACAGTTTGGATCGTGTTAACCAGTGACTACGCAGTAGCCCGCCAGGAGCGGACCGCCATCGGTGACCCTTCCCCAATCTCCAAAACGACGCTGATCAAAGGTGGGAGCGGGCTTGCCCGCGAAAGCGGTTTATCAGTGCCAAAGTTGTTGCCTGACACGCCGCATTCGCGAGCA